>CAZJVS010000049.1:0-31524 GCA_964549445.1 uncultured Planctomycetaceae bacterium | reverse complement strand
TTGTGGGGGTGATGACTGGGTTTGGCGGGGAGGAGGGGGTCAGCCGGTACGAGGTGCGGCGCGAGGAATGGCACCGCCCCTAGCGGCCGCGCCCAACTCTCCCCGACTGATCGTCAGTCTTCGTCCTTGGATTTGTCTTCGTGTTCGACGACGCGGCCGTCGGGCGTCAGAAGGAGTTCGTGGTAGGTGTTGCCCTTCTTGAACTTCACTTCGTAGAGAATCTGCGTCTTTTTTTCCCAGCGCATGTTGGCTCCCGCGCCGGCTTGTTTCTGGGCGGCGGCCAAGGCAGCGGCGGGGAGGCGGTCGGAGGCGATTTCTTCTTCGATCTCAACGAGATTGCCGTCGGCTGTGACAAGAGCTTCGACGCGGCCGTGCTCGCCCTTCCACTGGCCTTCGTAGAAGGTCGTGCCGTGCTCTTTTTCTTCCTCGATTTTGGTGAGCGGGGCGCCCGCGGCCTGCTTCTTCAGGGCGTCGAGGGCGGGCTTGGGGACTTCCTTTTCGGTGACCTTGCGTTCGTGCTCATCGTCGTCGTTTAGCCAGGCGGCGGATACCGCGGCAGTGCCGACTACGACACAGGCGACGGCGATCAAGCTCCGGCGAGGTTTCAGCGGCATGATTGTCCTCCTTTGCTTTGAAAGCTCGAATAAGAATAACCGCCATCATTGGAATCTAAATGACACGAAGATGACATTTCCGTTATGCGATGTTGTCTGGGGAACGCTACAGGCCCATGGTGACTGCAACGCCACAGGCGGCGATGGCGAAGCCGGCGGCTGCGTGTGAGTAGCGCTCGAGATTGTGGGTGGCGATCTTCGTGAGGCCGGCCGTCATGGCCATGACCACGGCGGTCATGGTGGCGATGGTGATGAGGCCGAAGATGCTGGCGACGAGGACGACGCCGAGAACGCTGTGCTTGGCTGCGGGATACATGATGAGCGGGATGAGCGGCTCGCATGGTCCGAAGACGAAGATGGTGAAGAGGATCCAGGGTGTCAGGTTCGGGGAAGCGGCGTCGGCGTGGACGTGGGCGTGCGCGTTGGAGTGGACGTGAGTGTGGGCGTGGACCGTGCCGTCGGAGTGGGCGTGCAGGTGGGTGTGCGGACGGTTGCGAATGGCGCGGCGGATACCCCAGGCCATGTAGGCCAGGCCGAAGCCGAGAAGCAGCCAGCCGGCGATGTCTCCTCGGAAGCCCTCGATCCACTCGAGCTTGTGGAGAGCGGCGCCGATTGCGATGCCGATGAAGCCGAGGACGATAGAACTGCCGACATGGCCGATGCCGCACAGGATGGTGATGACGAGAGTCTTTGACGGCGACCAGCGGCCGGCGCGGGACATGGCGACGAACGGGACGTAGTGGTCGGGGCCCATGAGGGTATGCGTAAGGCCGATGACGGCGGCGGTTCCTGCGAGGGCGATGAGTTGGGCGTGGTCCATGGAATGAATAGCCGTACGCCATCAGCCCAAGCTGCATGCCGAGGCGGATGGCTTTTGCGTATCATATCCGCAGCGATGGAGGATTCCTATGAGTGAGATGATTGCGCGGCGCTCCCTTGCGGTCGCGGTTCTGATTCTTGCTGCGCCTGCCTGGGGGCATGATTCGTGGGTGGTGGCGGAGAAGAACGTGACGGGGGCTTGCGGGTCGGTGCGGGTGGCGTTTGTGACGTCGGAAAACTTTCCGAAGTCGGAGCATGCGACGAAGCCGGAGCGCGTGGCGGAGTGGGTGGCGGTTGGCGCGGGCATGCGGCAACGGATTTCAAAGTACGCAATACAGGGCGAGGAGCTGGTTGCGAATCCGCAGATTGAACCGATCGGCCTGTTCACGATTGGCGCGGCGCTGAAGCCACACCCGATCGAGATGTCGTACGAGAAATTCGAGACCTACCTTGCGGACGAGCGGGCGGAGTCGGCGCTTGGGAAACTGCGCAGAGGGGACGCGACGAAGCGGGGACCGCAGCGCGAGTTGTACACAAAGTTCGGCAAGACGTTTGTCGAGGTGCTACCTGAGTCCGGCGAGCGGGCGGCGCTGCCGCCGCTATTGGGGCACAAGCTGGAAATTCAGCCGACAAGCGATCCGTGCTTATGGAGCGCGGGATGCGAAACTGAAGTGCAGGTGCTCTTTGACGGTCGGCCGACGCCTTACCTGCGCGTGTCGAGCGGGCGCGAGGGGATGACGGGACATTCGTACGTGCAGAGTGTGACCACCGACGCCAATGGAATGGCTCGGTTGGACTTCAAGCAGCCCGGGTTGTGGTTTGTGCGGACGCATTTGATTCGACCGGCGGAGGGTGAGGCGGCGAAATCGGCGGATTGGGAGAGCTGGTGGGCGTCGATCACGTTTCGGGTGTCTGGGGAGCCACCGGTGGCGGTGATGCTGGATGAGGTGAGTGCGATACACGGCGCAGCAGGGCCGTGGGCGGTGGCGGGGTATCGGATGGGTTTGCGAGCATTGAAGGAGCTCGGGTTGAAGCGCGGGAGTTTTGACCTGGAAGTAATTCACGAGACGCCGATGCAAGTGCAGTACTCGTGCATGGCGGACGGGATCCAGGCGGCGACGGGAGCGAGCGCGGGGAAGCTGAATCTCAAGCTGAAGGAGGTCGCACCGGAAGGGTTGCGGACTGTGTTTCGGAAGAAGTCAACGGGCGAGACGTGCGTGATGGAGCTGAAGCCGAGCTTGAAGGCGCGGATCCTTTACATGCCATACGAAGCGTTTGAGCAGGAGAGTCGCGTGCTGGTGAGATTGCCTGATGAGGAGGTGATGACGGTGCATCGGGCGGAAGAGAAGTGTCATGCGACGACGCAGGCGGGGGGGAAGTAGGTTCCCCATCGTTGGAATTCAGGCGGGGCGCGGGGGTTGGCGGGGCGGGTTACGGCGGCGAAGAGAAACTGGTTCATGAAGCGGCGCGCGGCCGTTGCGCGGCGCGACGTTGAGAAGTGCAGGAATCGTTCGGGGTTTCGGAGGTGGGCGGGCCAGGCGATGGTCGAGCCGCCCGGCGAGCCGCCGGCCAGGCCGCCGTTCGCGCCGATCGCGTTGCCATCCTTGGCGCGGCGATCGGGCGAGGCGAACACGACCGTGTTGTCCGGAGACCCTGGCCGCGACGCGCGGTCGCGGACGGTACGCGTCAATTTGCTGAGCGGCGTCGGCTCGGCGCGGCCGAGGGCGGCGAGGAGCAGTCCGCTGAGCAGGCCCATCGTCAGCCGGCAGCCGGCTGAGAGGCGACGGGAGCATCGCACGATCCAGAATTCGAAGCCGTTCATGGTAGGACTGTTCCTTGCGGCGGCGAACTGGGGATCGGCGATGACGAGGAAAGCATCGGCGGGAGCGGTCGGGGCGCGACAGGAAATCGATCGTAAGCCTGCGAGAATTCTGTTGGGCTGGGAGGGCCGAGTTTGCAGGGCTGGAAAGGGGGGCGACGTTATCGGGTCGGGTCGGTGGACGCGTTGGTTTCGAGCTTTCGGACCGCGGGAATGGCCGCCAGAAACGGCAGGAAGTTGCGATGGGATCGGTGGCGGCGGCAGAAGCGGATCTCGACGGACTCCGCGCCGCCGGAGGCCGTTGAGAAACGGATTCGGGCATCGGGGATGGCGTGGTCGTCGAGGACGCCCTGAATAAGCGCGCGGGTGCGCCCGGCGTCGGGATCGAAGCCGAGATGGAGGACGGCCCAGTCGCATGGGCCATCGATGAAGCGGTCGCACATGCGTTCCACGGTGAGAGTCGCCAGGACGAGGAGAGTGAAAATAAAGCCGGCGACGACATAGCCGGCGCCGAGGACGACGCCGATGGCAGCAACGGTCCAGATGGCGGCGGCAGTGGTAACGCCGATGACGAGGCCGCGGCTGTGGACGATGGCGCCGGCGCCGAGAAAGCCGATGCCCGTGACGACCTGGGCGGCGATTCGCCCGGGGTCGTTCTTTTCACCGGCGATCAAGATTCCGGCGATGGTGAAGATGCAGGAGCCGAGGCAGACGAGGACGAGGGTTCGGATCCCGGCGGCTTTTTCACGGCGCTCGCGTTCGAAGCCGATTGCTGCGCCGCAAATGACGGCGGAGATGGTGACGATGACGCCGAGGATGTCGATGGGGAGGAGAGGGTGGAGGTCGCCCATCCATGCAGGAAGGTATTGGAAAGCAACCGCCAGCATGCGAACGCCTCCGAAAGGGCCGGGCCGGAAGTCTAGCGGCGCGAGGTTGACGAGGAAACGAGGCGGTTACAGCCCGAAGGCGGGGTTCAGGGCGTGGCCGACGATGTCGTAGTCGGGCGTGCAGGCCACCTTGTTGTTCTTGCCGCCGTAGTCGAATTGGCGCAGCAGGTAGCGGATGACGTTGATGCGGGCGCGCTTCTTGTCATCGGAGCGCGCGACGATCCACGGTGCGACGGGCATGTGGGTGCGGAGGAACATGGTGCGCTTGGCGCGGGTATAGTCGCTCCAGAGTTTTTGCGCCTCGGCGTCCATGGGGCTGAGCTTCCACTGCTTGAGTGCGTCCTGCTGGCGTGCCTTGAGGCGGCGCTTTTGCTCGGCCTTGTCGACTTCGAGCCAGAACTTGATGAGGTGGATGCCGGAGTTGACGAGCATGTTTTCGAACTGGGGGACTTCGCGGAGGAACTCTTCGTATTGCTGGTCGGTGCAGAAGCCCATGACCTTCTCGACGCCGGCGCGGTTGTACCAGGAGCGGTCAAACAGGACGATTTCACCAAAGGAGGGCAGGTGGGCGACGTAGCGCTGAAAGTACCACTGCCCGAGCTGGACGGGGGTGGGCTTGGGGAGGGCGACGACGCGCGCCGAGCGCGGGTTGAGATGCTGCATGATGCGGAGGATGGTCCCGCCCTTGCCCGCGCCGTCGCGTCCTTCGAAGAGGACGACAATGCGATGGCCTTTCTTGGCGACCCAGCGCTGGAGCTTGAGCAGTTCGATCTGAAGATCGCGGAGGAGCGCTTCGTATTCCTTGCGCTCCATCTTGGCGAGTTTTTCGGCGACTTTTTTCTTTTTCTTGCCCATGTGCGCCCGAGTCCTATTTCGGTCGGCATTGTACCCGACTTCGACTGATTGCGAGGGGGCGCAAGAGCGAGGAGTCGCTTGTGGATATTCGGACGTGGATGTAGCATTCCATTTCGCAATTGACCGAACGACGTGCACGGCGCGGCGCGAGCCGTGTCCCCGTGCGAGGGCCGAACGATGCGAACGCGGTCCGATTATCCCCGCCAATCTACTGACAAACTGATATCAACAGGAGGCCAAACGTGATCCAGATCTCACAAATCCTGCTGTCGCTGTCTTTTGCACTGTTGTCGGCGCCCGCTGCGCAATCGACGAACGCGGCGGACGAGAAGTCTATCCGCGACGCCGCGGCGAAGTACGCCGAGGCGTACAACAAGGGAGACGTCGACGCGCTGGCGGCGATGTACGCCAAGGACGCAACCTACGACGAGGGCGAAGGACCCGTGATCGCCGGCCGCGACGAGATCCGCAAGGCGCTCGCTGCAAACTTCGCCGAAGCATCGGGCACCAAGATGGCGATCGAGATCAAGTCGATTCGATTCACGAAGAATCGAGCCATCGAGATCGGCGTGGCCACGATGACGCCGGCAAAGGGCGAGCCGGTCGTCGTGGCGTACCGGGCGATTCATTCAAAGCAGCCGGATGGTCAGTGGCTCATGACCAGCGTGGGGCCGGATGTGACGGCCGAAGGCGCAACGGCGGCGGGGCCGTTGGAGGAACTTGAGTGGATGATCGGCAACTGGGCAGACACCGAAACGGACTTGGACCTCAACAGCTCGTGCCGCTGGGACCGTAATCGGCGATTCCTGCTCCGGACTTTTGTGATGAAGGAAGACGGCCGCCAGGAGCTGCAGGTCAACGAGATCATCGCCTGGGACGCCGCGGACAAGATAATCAGGTCGTGGGTGTTCGACTCCGACGGTGGTTTCGGCCAGAACACCTGGAGCAAGCGGGGCGACGATTGGATCATCTCAGCCAAGGGCACTCTCGCCGATGGCGGTCGCGGGTCGGCGGTCAACATCATTCATCGCATCGATGACAACTCGTACACGTGGTCGTCGACGAACCGTGATGTCGACGGCCAGATGCTTCCGGACGTCAGCGACATCAAGATGGTCCGGGTTCCCGAGACGCATGCATCGAGCGGAGGGAACAAGTAATGAAGCGCTTAATCCTTGTGCTGGCTTTGTCGTTCTTGTGGGTCATGGCGGATTCAGCCGATGCGCGCGGCGGTCGCGGTGGTGGCGGTGGGCGCGGCGGCGGAGGAGGACGCGGCGGTTCGCGTGGCGGCGGGCGATCGCCGTCGTTCAGCCGCTCGGGTGGCGGAGGTGGGAATCGGTCGGCGGCGCGTCCTTCGCAAAGACCTTCGACAGGAGGCGGCCGGACGCCGTCGTTTAGTCGGCCGTCGAGCCCCGGTGGAAGCGGCGGCGGGATGAATCGACCGGGTGGCAGTGGCGGTGGCATGAACCGGCCCGGAGGCGGACAAGGTGGTGGGATGGGCAATCGTCCCGGTGGAGGTGGCGCCGGCAATCGTCCAGGTGGCGGCGGGGGTCGTCCGTCGTCGGGCGATCTCGGGAATTTTCTTGGCATGCCGACGCAGGGTGGCGGCGGCGGCGCTGGAATCGGAGGCAATCGTCCAGGTCCGGGAGGGGGCGGCGGTCAAAGGCCTGGCGGCGGTGGAAGTCTGCTTGGACCCGGGGGAGGGAATCGACCATCGCAGCTACCGGCGAATCGGCCCGGCGCAGGCGGTGGCGGCATTCAACGTCCCGGCGCCGGCGGTGACAGACCCGGCGCTGGTGGAGGCGGTATTCAGCGACCCGGCGGTGATCGAGCGGGCGGCGGTGGCCGGGACGGCATCGGAGGCCGCGATGGCGTTGGGGGACGCGATGGGATTGGCGGCCGCGACGGCATCGGCGGTCGCGGTGGCGTCGGCGATCGCGGCGGAATCGGAGACCGTGGTGGTCGTGGCGCCAATCGTCCGGCGCGCGGCGATCGAGGTGGCTGGAACAACTATCGCAGCAACCGCGCGAACAGCGTGCGCAACATTTCGGGCAATAACGTCAATTTCAACCGCGTCGCGGCTCGGCCGGGCGGCTGGTGGGGCGGCGGATATGGCGGCTACGGGCACGGCTTTGCGCATGGCTGGGCTGCGTCCAATGCGTGGCACGGCTGGGGTGGCTGCTGGGGGTGGAGCGGCTGGGCGCCGGGCTTCTGGTGGGGCGTCGGGACTTCGGCGGCGGCGCTGACGAGTTGGTGCGTTGGCCTCGCCTCAAGCGGCTCCGACCAGCCCGTCTACTACGATTACGGCAACACCTACTACGTCGATAGCGGCACGATGTATATGGAAGGCAAGCCGCTGGCCTCTGAGCAGGACTACGCTGGCCAGGCCATTCAGTATGCGAATGTCGCGGTGCCGGCGCCGCCGGACATGAGCGATCCGGCGAACATGACGCCGGACCAGGACGCGGCGATGCAGGCGTTCGCCGACGACTGGATGGCGCTGGGAGTCTTCGCCGTGGCAAGCGAGCAGGACGACAACGTACCTCCGAAATACTACCTGCAACTGGCCGTGAGCAAGGACGGGTATATCGCCGGTACGTGCTATGACTCGATCAAGGACCAAACGCTGCCGATTACAGGGTCGGTCGACAAATCATCCCAGCGCGCGGCGTGGAAGGTGGCCGACAACAACGACGTCGTTATGGAGACGGGGATTTACAACTTAACGCAGGAGACCGCGCCGGCGCTGATTCACTTCGGCAAGGACAAGACGGAAAACCGACTGCTGGTGCGGATGGAGGAACAGAAGGGGGGACAAGGTTCGCCCGGAACCCCTCAGTAGCAAATCACGGTTGCGCGGGCGACGGCGATCTTTGCCGCTCAATCCGGGGTGTCGAATGGTTCGTCGTCGAAAAGCGGCGCGATGTGCGCGCTGACGAAGTCAGGGTTCAACACGTCGAAGTGGCCGCCACGATAGCCGTTTGTTGCGAAGTCGGGTCGCCAGGGGATGGTCTCGATGCGCTCGGCGTAGAGCTGTCGAGTCAGCGCGGAGGCGCCGTTCGGGAGGCGGAAGCCATTCAGGCCGGCGGAGGGGGCGGGCTCGGTGCTGCGGTCGGCTGTACCGACGAGCGGGACTGCGAGGGAGAGCATGGGATCGGCGGGGGAGACGAAGACATACAACTTGTCGCCGACATGCGCGAGTGCGGAGGTGAGGTCGTAGTCGGCGCTGATGGACGCGCCGAGAAGCACGATGCGGTGGAGTTTGATATTCGGGGGGAGTTCTTCAAGGGCGAAGATGGCTACGGCGCTGCCTGCGGAGTGTGCGATCAGGCCGATTGGGGCATCGGGGTGAATCGCGGCGAAGGCGACAATTTCGGCGGCGAGTTGGCGGGCGCGGGTCCGTTTGTAGTCGACATCGGCCAGATGATCGATGACGAGACCGAGGCCCGTCTGCCAGTGAAAGCGTAGCACGGCGGACGGTTCGTTCGTGGCGGTGAGGCCTCGCGTCGCGGCGGCGGTGAGCGCACTGAGCGGACCTGCACCCGCCCCATCGACGAAATAGATGAAATCGCGCGACGTGGCCAGCTCCGGGGCGGGCGATTCGAGCGTGCAGGCGAGCGGCAGCGCGAACAGCACCGAAAGCAATTGACAGCTTGGTCGTGTATGCAGCGAGCGTCCCATGACTGGCACACAATCATTTTGCCCGCTTTGCGGATTCGATCCAAGCGAAATCGGATTCAGCATGCGGTTTTCGAGATCGCGTGAGCAGAAACGACGGTGTGGGCTAGAATCCGCGAATCGCCGGGCGGCCGAGCGGCATCCGGCGCTTCAAAGCGGTGTTCGAGGGCTCGAAGTTCATGGCACTTCAGGCGCGGACGATTCTCGCGGTACGTGCAGAACGGAATGAAGAGCCAGGCGTTCGGCGATTGCGCCGCGCGGCGCTTTGGGCGGCGCTGGCGGCGGGCGGTTGGGGTGGATGCGATTCGAGTCGCAACGCGGCGGCGCCGCCGATCGCGGCCGTGACGGTGGCGCGGCCGGTCCAGCATGACGTGCTGGAGTGGGATGACTATACGGGCCACATCGAGGCGGTGGAGTCGGTGGATGTGAGGGCGCGGGTGAGCGGGCTCGTGATGTCGACGCCGTTTCACGAGGGGTCGATCGTCAAGCAGGGCGAGTTGCTGGTTGAGCTGGATGTGCGACCGTTTCAGGCGGACCTCGACGCAAAAATCGCGGCGGAAGCGATGGCGGCGGCGAAGGTGAAGCTGGCGGACATTCAGTACACGCGACTGAAGCGACTGATGCCGGAGAACTCGGCGTCGTTCATCGAGTTTCAGACGGCAGAGGCGACGCTGGCGCAGTCGAAGGCGGAGCAGGCGGCGGCGAAGGCGAACGTTGAGGCGGCGCGGTTGAACGTGGAGTGGTGCCACGTGGTGGCGCCGATCGCGGGGCGGATCAGCCGTAAGTATGTGACGCCCGGAAATCTCGTAACGGGCGGGAGCGGGACCGGGACGCTGCTGACGACGATTCAGTCAATTGACCCCATCTATTGCTATGCGGAGGCGGATGAGCGGTCGGTGTTGAAGTATCAAAAGCTCGCGCGCGAGGGGAAGCGGATCAGCGCTCGCGATTCGCAGATTCCGTGCTTTGCGCAGCTTTCGACGGAGACGGGGTTTCCCCATCGCGGGGTGATCGACTTCGTCGATAACCGGCTGGACCCGGCGACGGGGACGATCCTGGCGCGGGGCGTGTTTCCCAATCCGCACGGGTGGCTGACGCCGGGGTTTTTTGCGCGGTTGCGCGTGCCCGGGAGCGGCGTTTACTCAGCGCTGCTCATTCCTGATGAAGCCGTGGTAACGGAGCAGAGCGCGAAGTCGGTACTGGTCGTGGGGCCGGACGACGTGGTGGTATCGCGGCCCGTTACGCTGGGGCCGGTCTTCGGCGACTTTCGGGCGATTGGGTCGGGAATCACTCCGCAGGATCGGGTGATTGTAAAGGGACTGCTGTCGGCTCGGCCGGGGTCGAAAGTGCAGGTAACAGAGACGACGATTCCGCAGACGGCGCTGCCCACGATACCCGCGGACCTTATTGCGAACCCGCCGACCACGACGGCGCCGGCGGCTGCGCCGACGTCTCAGGGTGCGGCATGAAGTTCGCGCACTTCTTCATCGACCGCCCGGTGTTCGCATCGGTGCTGTCGATCGTGATGATCGTCGTGGGGACGATCGCCATATTCACACTTCCGATCGCGCAGTACCCGGAAATCGTGCCGCCGACTGTCGTGGTGACAGCAACATACCCGGGGGCGAATGCGAAGGTGGTGGCTGATACGGTCGCGACGCCGATCGAGGAGCAGGTGAACGGTGTCGAGAACATGCTTTACATGTCGAGCCAGAGCACAAACGACGGCAACCTGAATCTGACGGTGACGTTTAAGCTGGGGACGAATCTCGACATTGCGCAGGTGCAGGTTCAGAACCGAGTGGCGATCGCGCTGCCGCAGTTGCCGGAGGAGGTGCGGCGATTCGGCGTGACGGTGAAGAAGGCGTCGCCGGACCTGACGCTGGCAGTCAGTCTCTTCTCGCCGGACAACAGCCGGGACACGCTGTTCATCAGCAATTACGCGACGCTGCAGATTCGGGATGAGCTGGCGCGGCTGCCGGGGGTGGGCGATCTGACGATCTTCGGGGCGCGCGACTACGCGATGCGGGTGTGGCTTGATCCGGAGAAGCTGGCAGCGCGGGATATGACCGCCGGGGACGTGGTGAGCGCGATCCGTGAGCAGAACGTGCAGGTGGCGGCAGGGATTGTCGGCGGGCCGCCGCTTCCGGCGGGGACGACGAAGTTCCAGTACACAGTCAGCGCGATGGGGCGCTTGCAGGACGAGGAGCAGTTTCGCGACATCGTCGTCAAGACCGGAGGCGATGGCCGGACGACTCGGATTCGAGACATTGGTCGGGTTGAGCTTGGAGCTGCGGACTACACGGTTGCGTTTTCGTTTGACGGGAAGCCGTCGGTCGGAATCGGCGTGTTTCAGCTTCCGGGCTCAAACGCCCTAGCAACGGCGAACGCGATCTACGCCCGCATGAAGGAGTTGAAGCGGAACTTTCCCGAGGGAATCGACTACACGATTCCGTATGACACGACCATCTTTGTTCGCAACAGCATTCGCGACGTCGTGAAGACGCTGTTCGAGGCGGTGGGGCTGGTAGTGATCGTCGTGCTGGCGTTCCTGCAGAACTGGCGGGCATCCTTGGTGGCGCTGTTGGCGATCCCGGTGTCGCTGATCGGAACGTTTGCGATCATGGCGGCCGCGGGATTCTCGATCAACAACCTGTCGCTGTTCGGAATGGTGCTGGCGATCGGCATCGTTGTGGACGATGCGATTGTGGTGGTGGAAAACATCGAGCGGTGGATCGAGCACGGGTTGGCGCCGCGCGAGGCGGCGTTCAAGGCGATGGAGGAAGTGACGCCGGCGGTCATCGCGATTGCGTTCGGACTGTCGGCGGTGTTCATCCCGGTGGCGTTCATCAGCGGAATCACGGGACAGTTCTATCGGCAATTCGCACTGACGATTGCGTTTTCGACGCTGCTGTCGGCGTTTAATTCCCTGACGCTGAGCCCGGCGCTGTCGGCGCTGCTGCTGAAACCGCGCGGGACGCGGCCGGACTGGTTTTCGCGCTTGTTGAATTGGCTGCTGGGGTGGTTCTTTGGGTTGTTCAATCGCAGCCTATCCGGATTGACGTCGGCGTACGTGGTGGCGTTGCGGCGTGTATTGCGCATGGTCGCGCTGGGGCTGGCTGTGTATTTCGTCATGCTTCTGCTTACGCATACCGGGTTGACGCGCGTGCCGACGGGCTTCATTCCGGCGCAGGACCAGGGATACCTGCTGGCGAATCTGCAGATGCCGAATGCGGCAACGATCGACCGGACGGAGCGGGTGATGGGCCGGCTGGCGGAACTCGCGCGGGCGGAGCCGGGGGTCGCGCATACAGTGGCAATCTCGGGATTATCGATTCTGACGCGGACGAATCAGACGAATTCCGGAACGATGTTCATCACGCTGAAGAATTTCGACGAGCGGGCGGAGCATGCCGAGCAGGCGGGGACGGCGATTACGCGACGGCTCATGCGCAAGTATGCCAAGATCCAAGAGGGCTTTGCGCTGGTGATTCCACCGCCGCCGGTGCGGGGGCTCGGAACCGCGGGCGGATTCAAGTTGCAGGTCGAGGATCGGACGGGGCGATCGACGCCGCAGGAGCTCCAGGCGGCGACCGACAAGCTGATCGGCGAAGCGCGGAAGGACCCGAAGATCACGGGATTGCTGTCGACGTTTCGGGCGAATGTGCCGCAGTTGTATGCGAATATCGACCGGGCGCGAGTGAAGACGCAGGATGTGCGGATTACGGATGTCTTTGAGGCGCTGCAGGTGTATCTCGGCAGTTTGTACGTGAATGATTTCAACCTGTTCGGGCGGACGTACCGGGTCATGGCTCAGGCAGACTCGCCGTTTCGAGCGACGGCGACTGCGGTGAGCCAGCTAAAGACGCGGAATCGGGCCGGGAGCATGATGCCGCTGGGGTCGGTCATGACGCTGGACGACATCACGGGCCCGGACCGGATCAACCGGTACAACCTGTATCAGTCGGCCGAGATCAACGGTAACAATGCGGTGGGCAGCAGCAGCGGCGAGGCGATTGCTTCGATGGAGCGGCTGGCGCGGGAGAACTTGCCACGGGGGTATGACTTTGAGTGGACGGAGCTGGCGTACCAGGAACAGCTCGCGGGCAATACGGCGCTGTTCATCTTTCCGCTATGCGTGCTGTTCGTGTGGCTGACCCACTCAGCGGAGTACGAGAGTTTTGCCCTGTCGACATCGATCATCCTGATCGTGCCGTTGTGCGTGCTGTGCGGGATCGCCGGTGTGTGGCTGCGCGGGATGGATAACAACATCTTCACGCAGATCGGCCTGGTGGTGCTGGCGGGTTTGAGCGCGAAGAACGCGGTCTTAATTGTCGAGTTCGCGAAGCAGCAGCAAGAGCACGGGGCGAACGCGTTCGACGCGGCGATCGAGGCGGCGCGGCTGCGGCTGCGGCCGATCCTGATGACGAGCTTTGCATTCATTCTGGGTGTAGTTCCTCTGATCGTGGCGAAGGGGGCGGGGGCGGAGATGCGGCAGGCGCTCGGGACGGTCGTGTTCTTCGGGATGCTGGGTGTCACGTTCATGGGACTGTTCTTTACGCCGGTGTTTTTCGTCGCGATTCGCCGGTTGACCGGGCGGACAGCGATCGCGGAAGCGACCGGCGCGGCGCAATAGCAAATGTCGGTGCAGCAGATATGTGACTGGACGGGTATCATGCCGATCCACGATCCGCAGCTACACAGGAGGCCCCACCATGACGCGAATCGCAAACGATGTCGGCGTTCGTAGCACTTCCGGCGCGAAGTCAGCGGTAGGACGCGGGAACAAGAATCACCCGCTGATTGAGCGAGCGCTGCGCCATCTTCTGTACACACAGGCGAAGCACTGGGACGGGGCGACGGCGTACGACCGCTATGTCAGTCTTGCATATGCGGTTCGCGATTTTGCGATCGAGAAGATGCTCGCGACGCAGGCGGTGTACGGCAGCGAGCGAGTGAAGCGGGTGTATTACCTTTCGCTGGAGTTTTTACTGGGTCGGCTGTTGCGGGCGAACCTGTCGAACCTCGGGCTGCTCGATGCAGCGCGGGACGGGGTGTCGGCGCTCGGGGCGGACCTTGATGAGCTCTGCGAGATCGAGCCGGACGCCGGGCTCGGCAACGGTGGATTGGGTCGGCTGGCGGCGTGCTATCTCGATTCGGCGGCGGCGCTGCAATATCCGGTCTATGGCTACAGCATTCGTTATGAGTACGGCATCTTCGAGCAGCAGATCAAGAATGGGTGGCAGGTGGAGCGACCGGAGTACTGGCTGCAGTTCGGATCGCCGTGGGAGATCGTTCGGCCGGAGTTTTCGCAGCAAGTGCGGATCGGCGGGCGGGTGATTCACACGCAGGACGCAAAGGGGCAGTTCGCGGCGCAGTGGCGGGACTTCAACACGGTCATCGGGGTTCCGTATGACATACCGATCGTGGGCCACGCCAACAACACGGTGAACATCCTGCGGCTGTGGTCGTCGCGGGCGTCGTCGGATCTTGATCTCGAGAAGTTCAATCGTGGCGGCTATATCGAGGCGGTGCGCGACAAGGCGCTGAGCGAGACGATTTCAAAGGTTCTCTATCCGGCCGACGAGACGGAGCAGGGGAAACGGCTGCGCTTGGTGCAGCAGTACTTCTTCGTGGCGTGCACGGTCAGCGACATGCTTCGACGGTACGACCGCGAGAACGAGACGCTCGACAAGCTGGCGGACAAGGTGGCCGTACAGCTCAACGATACGCATCCGACGCTGGCGATTGCGGAGTTGATGCGCGTCCTGGTGGACGAGCGGCGGGTGCCGTGGGATGCGGCGTGGAACCTCACGCGCGGTGTGTTCAATTACACCAACCACACGTTGCTGCCCGAGGCGCTGGAGACGTGGCCGATATGGCTGCTGGAGCAGACGGTTCCGCGGCACTTGGAGATCATCTACGAGATCAACCGGCGGTTCCTTGAGGAGGTTGAGGTGCGCTGGCCGGGGGACGACGGGCGAAAGCGGCGGATGTCACTCATTCGCGAGGATGGAACGAAGGCGGCCCGGATGGCGCACCTGGCAATCGTGGGGAGCGGGCACGTGAACGGAGTCGCGAAGCTGCACAGCGATTTGATCCGGTCGACGCTGGTTCCGGAATTTGCGGAGTTGTGGCCGGAGCGGTTCACGAATGTCACGAATGGCGTGACGTTTCGGCGCTGGCTGGCGACGTGCAACCCGGCGCTGGCAGAGTGGATCACGGGGCGCATCGGAGACGGATGGCTGGCAAAGCCGGAGCGACTACACGAGCTGGTCCCGAGTGCGGATGATCCGGCGGCACAACGCGAATTCCTGGCGATCAAGCGGGCGAACAAGGAGCGGCTGGCGGAGAGGGTCGATCGCTTACTGGGGATCAAGCTGCCGACCGGGTCGCTTTTCGACGTGCAGGTGAAACGGCTGCACGAGTACAAGCGGCAACTCTTGAGCGTGCTTCACATAGTGATGACGTATCACGAGCTATTGGAGAACCCGGGCGCGCGTGCGTTGCGGGTGGTGCTGTTCGCGGCAAAGGCCGCGCCGGGGTATCACCGGGCGAAGCTGATCATCAAGCTGATTCACGACGTGGCGGCGAGGGTTAATCGCGATACGAGGATCGGAGAGCGGCTGCGCGTGGCGTTTTTGCCGAATTACCGGGTGTCGCTGGCGGAAGTGATCATTCCGGCTGCCGACCTGTCGGAGCAGATCTCGACGGCGGGGATGGAGGCATCCGGGACAGGGAACATGAAGCTGGCGCTCAACGGGGCACTGACGATCGGGACGCTGGACGGGGCAAACATCGAGATTCGCGATGCGGTCGGCAAGCAGAACTTCTTCCTGTTCGGGTTGACGGCGGACGAAGTGGCAAAGCGTCGCGGGCAATACGATCCGCGAAAGGTCATCGATAACGACGCGGGGGTGCGGCGGGCGCTGAACGCGATCGGGTCGGAGGAGTTCAGCCCGGGTGAACCGGGACTGTATCGGCCGATCGTCGATTCGCTGATGCACGGCGATTATTACATGTTGCTGGCGGACATCGGATCGTATGTTGCGGCCCAGCACGAGGTCGAGTCGCTCTGGCAGAATCCGGCGGCGTGGGCGCGGGCGGCGATCCTGAATGTCGCGGGGATGGGGTATTTCTCGAGCGATCGGTCGGTGCGTGAGTATGGCGAGAAGATCTGGAAAGTTCGGCCGGTTGTGATCCCGGACAACGGCTCGGTCGTCGCCGAATGAGAGAGATGCGCCTATTATTCCGGCTATGAACAACAAACTCGTTCGGGCGAGCGCGCCGCGCGCCGCGGGACTGATTCTGATCGCAATCGTGAGCGGCTGCTCGCAGCCGGAGGCGGTGAAGATCGAGGAGCATCCGGCGGTACCGGCTAAGCCCGCGATCGTGACGACGACGGCTCCGGCGAAACCGGTGAAGGCGGCGGGCGTGGCGGAGACTCCTCCGAACAGTGACCCGCAAGCGAGCGCAGTGGGCTACCTGAAGTACGTGGGGGAGAAGACGAAAGGGCTGAAGCAGTACCGCGTGACATTCATCCGGCAGGAGCGGCTCGGCGTTGTGCCGGCATTGAGGAAGCAGGAGCGGATCGCGGCGGCATTCCGCGCGGAACCGTTCAGCGTTCATTTCGGGTGGCTGGAGACGGACAGCGAGTATTCGCAGGCGGCGTTTGTCCGCGGCGAGAACCAGGACAAAGTCCTTCTGTTGCCACGGAACGGACTGCTGGGGCTTCCACCGTCGGTGGGGAAGTTCAACCCGCAGGACGCGGTGACGTTTCAAAAGTCGCGGAATCCGATTACGGATTTCGGGTTGGCGCGAATGATGGAGCGGACGCTGAAGCGGATTGAAGACGCGGAATCCGGAGGCGGAGCGATCGTTGTGTATCGGGGCGTGGAGCCGGCGGGTACGGAGAAGCGACCGGCGCACCGATTTTCGATTTCATTGCCGAAGAGCGACCCGTACACCAACAAGCAGATGGAACTGTTCATTGATCAGCAGACGGAATTGCCGTCGGGGGCGTACATGCGACTTCCGGACGGGAAGCTCGATGCAATGTACTTGTACGAGGACGTCCTGACGGACGTGCAGCTCACCGCCGTCGATTTTGAGATTCGGACGGCGAAGGGCGGGAAGACGGCTTCGGCGGATTGAGCGGCCCGATTCCGATCACTTCTTGAAGAACAGCATGTAGAGTACGACGCCAGCGAGTACGACCGCGACAAATGCGATGAGTCCGCGCAGCCATTTGTCCGCGGCCTTGGACGGTGTGCGAGGCGGGGGATGGTGCGGCGCCTGCGGTGGGCGCGGCGGTACCGCGACGATCGGCGCGCGCGGGGCCGGCGGCCTTGCGGCGTTGTTATTTGCTGAAGCGGCGACGCCGACGACGGTGGATGCGCGAGCGTCGGCATCGTGGACCATCGGCGGCTGGGCGGTTCCGGGCGGCGGGCCGGCAGCTGGAGTTGCGGTGTCGTGGCCGGGGAGCGCAGTGTAGGCGACCGTGACGCGGATGAGGAAGTCGCCGATTGCGAGCCCGACGTGGTTCTCGAGACGAGTTTCCCTGATCTTGGCGCCGTTGATGAATGTGCCGTTGCCGCTGCCCAGGTCCTGCACGATCCATTCGTCGTCGCGCCAGAATATTCGCGTGTGGTGTCGCGAGACCTTTGCGCCGGGAAGGACGAGATCATTATCGTCGCCGCGACCGATCTTGATTTCGTTAGGCGGGACGAGGGCGACCTGGGTGCCGACGAGCGGGAGGCCCCATTCAATGGTGAGATGGCCGCTGCCAAGCGGGACCGGAAAGACGCCTTTGCAGGCGCGGCACTGGACGTTCATGCCGACGGCGCCGCGCGAGACCTCTGCGGGCTTGCGGCATGAAGGACAACGCACGAGTATCGGCATCAGATTTGCGTCCGTGACCGACTTCCAGGACGGGAGTCTAACCGAGGGCGTCCGTCGGTGGCACCTGCCCGGCGGTTGGCGTGACGGCCGGCGGTCTCTATGATCTCATCGGTCAACATGGCGAGGCCCATCAGATGAGAAGCATCTCACTGTATCTCGGACTAACGGCGGTCATCGTGCTGGCTGCAGGTTGCGACCCGGAAGACGTCGAGAAAACCAAGGCCAAGGCCAAGGCGGTTGCGACACAAGCGGCTGAGTCGGCGCACCGGGTGAGCGAGGACGTGCAGCCGGTGGTGGACGCGGCGGCGGCGGTGGCCACGCAGGCGATCGACGCGGCGAAGCCGGCGTTGCAACGGGCGAAGGCGACGGCTACGCAGGCGGCAAAAGATGTAGCGGAAGCGGCGAAGACCGCGGCAACGGGTGTGAAAAACGCCGCGACGCAGGCGGCTGAAAAAGTCCGCCCCTGAGCGGACTACAATCCCCCGACGCAAGGCGGTCGTGCGCCAACAGGCGCCAAGCCAAACGGCCGCCCGACGAACGAGTCCGGCCACGCCTACAAACGCCGGGCGCAAGAAAAAGGAGCCCGCCATGAACGTCGAGAGACTACTTTCGGATCAACGCGTTCCGTTTGTGCGCATGGTGCACGGCGAGGTTTATACGTCGCAGGAACTCGCGGAGCGCGAGCATGTGCCTGGGATGAAGGTGGCGAAGCCGGTGCTGGTGCGGGCAGATGACGAGTACATATTGTGCGTGCTGCCGGCGTCGGCGCGAGTCGATCTGGATCGGATTGCGCGGCTGTCGGGGCATCGGAACGCGGCGCTGGCCAGCGAGGCGGAGATGCTGGAGATCTTCGACGATTGCGAACTAGGGGCGGAGCCGCCGTTCGGCGAACCTTACGGTGTGCCGACATGGATGGACGCTTCGCTGAAGGCGGATGATTATGTCGTGTTCCAGTCGGGGCGGCACTCGGAGGCGGTGAAAATCGCGCGAACGGATTACGAGCGGCTGGCAAGGCCGCGCGTGATGGAGTTTGCGCGGGCGTAGTGACCGCCGTGGGGGCAAGCGCGCGGCTCGGGACTGCGCTCGTTTCGCGCGGGGTGGGCATGGGGTATCCTGCGGGGGATGTCACACTCGATTGCGCTAAACACGGCCGGGCGGTTTCCACTTAATACCAAGGCAACACTGGTGGGATTGTTTCTCGGGCTCGGCCTTGGCGTCGTCGGACATTTTTCCGGGGAGCGCTGGCTGGTGGGGGCGGCGGACGTACTTGGGCCGATCGGGAGTCTATGGGCTGACGCGCTGCGTACCCTCGCCATTCCGCTCGTGGTTTGCCTGCTGGTGACGGGACTGGCAGGGGCCGGGGCGAAGATGGTGGGGCGGCTGGGGGCGGCGTCGGTCGGGGTATTCGTGGCAATCCTCGTGACGGGGGCGGTGATGACGGCGGCGACGGCGCCGGCGCTGTTTCGGGCGCTGGGCCTGCGGGCGGGCGCGCTGCACGGGATGCGGGTTGAGACGGCGGCGACGATGCCAAGCGACGGGGCGCGGACGCCTGGCGAGTGGCTGGGGAGCGTGGGGTTGGAGGACGTGATCCGGTCGATGAGCGGCGGCGGATTGCTGCCGATCATCCTGGCGTCGGTGGTTTTTGCTGTTGCACTGACGCAGATTCCGGACGAACCGAGGCGGCGCTTGCTGGATTTGTTCGGGGCCGCGCTGGCCGTGATCCTGGTGGTGCTGTCGTGGATCCTGATTGCGGCGCCGGTCGCGGTGTTTGCGCTGGCATACTCCATGAGCGTCAAGGGCGGGGCTTCGGCGGCGCAGGCACTGGGCTGGTTTGTGCTGGTGGGTATTTTGCTGCTGGTGATTTTCTGGGCGGCCCTCTATCCGACGGCGGCGGTGTTGGGGCGGATACCGATGCGGCGCTTCGCGGCGGCGGCTGCGCCGGCGCAGGCCGTGGCGGTGAGCACTCGGTCGTCGATTGCGTCATTGCCGGCGCTGCTGGAGAGCGGGGATCGGGCAGGCTTGGCACCCGAAGTGAACGCATTCGTGATGCCGCTGGCGGTTTCGGTATTCAAGGCGAACCGGACGATCAGCGGCATGTTGAAACTGATTTTCCTGACGATGGTGTACGGGATCGAGCTGGGGCCGGGAATGATGGCGACGTATGCGGGGCTGCTGGTGTTGCTGAGCTTCGCGACGCCGGGGACGCCGAGCGGGGGCGTTCATTCGTCGACGGCGCCGCTGCTCGCGATGGGGATACCGATGGAGGGGATTGCGCTTGTGTACGCCGTGGACGTACTGCCGGACGTTTTCAAGACGCTCGTGAACGTGACGGCCGACCTGACGGCGGGGACAATCGTTAACCGGGTGTACGCCTCGGGTACAAGGTTGTCGCCAGCGCGCGTGAGCTCGGACTGACGGCGGGCGGTTGGGATGGGCGGGATTCGGAGCATAGCTGTTCTGTTTCACGAGCGCGACCGGCACGCGCTGACGGCGTGGTATCGCGTGTGGGCCATGGCGCCGCACTGGCGCGAACGGGGGATCAAGGTCGAGCCGTTATGGGGCATCGGGCGGACGATCGAGGCCGATCTGCTGATTCCGCACGTCGATCTGAGTTACATACCGGATGCGTATTGGGAGACCATCCAAAGCCATCCGCGGGTGGCTAATCGAGCTGTGCGCGACATTCGCAAAACTGCGGTGAGCACGAATCTCGTGCGGCCGAGCGACGGCTGGCAGGGCCCGGTGATCGTCAAGACGAACAACAACGGTCGCGGATGGATGGAGCGCGTGCTCCTGGAGAACGGATCGCCAGAGGCGC
This sequence comes from uncultured Planctomycetaceae bacterium, assembly GCA_964549445.1. Lineage (GTDB taxonomy): Bacteria > Planctomycetota > Phycisphaerae > UBA1845 > UTPLA1 > SpSt-539. The sequence continues at coordinate 11,133 of CAZJVS010000049.1, read as the reverse complement.
GGCTTGGACGAATCACGCGCCGCATCGTGGAGCTGCCGTGGATCGAGCGTCGACGACTGGGGCGGGTGCGGGTGCCGGCGCGGTACTACATATTCAAAAGCGCCAACGCGGTGCCGCGCGGCGTCTGGGGGAACGAGGCGCTGGTGGTGGAGCGTTTCTTGCCGGAGCGGGCGGGAGCGCAATATGCGATGCGCACGTACACGTTTTTCGGAGATCGCTCGCACGGACGGATCTTTCGGGGACCCGATCCGTGGATGAAGGCGTTGAATTCGGAAATGGGTGAGTCGGTGACTGCGCCAGAGTCGATCGTCGCGGCACGGCATCGATTGGGCTTGGACTTCGGCAAGATCGATTACGTGATTCACGAGGGCGAGGCGGTGTTGCTGGACGTTAACCGGACGCCGGGAATGAGCGGCCCAATCGACGCGGAGCGTATCCGAAAGTCGGCGGATTTGGCCAAGGGACTGGCGGCGTTCGAGGATCGTTGAGGGTCAGGCCGGGGGCTCGACGCCGGGACGGCGGCCGAGCGCGCGTTTGAGGATGGCAACCGGGGCGATCAGGAGGCGGCCGGCGCGCCAAGTCCAGGAATTGCTCAGGACACGCAGATCGCGGTCGCGCGCAACAATTTCCCGGAGCAACGACTCGCAGCGTTGATCGAGAAGTCGATGGTCTTCGTGCAACCGTGCAATTTCTGCGGAACGTGACAGGAGCGCGATGTCTTTTTCAATCAGTTGTCGGTGGAGGCGGGTGAGGAGTTCCGCGAAACGTTGGATGAAGAGCTTTTCGTCGGGCGAATGGGCGTGGGCGAGAGCGGCGTAATTTTGCGCGAGGTTCTCGGCAAAGCAGGCGAGCGACTGTGCCGGCCGCCAGTGGTCGGGGGTGTGCGCGGTATAACGCAATGGACCGCCACGGTAGTCGATCGGATCTGAAACGCGCGCGGAATCTCCAGAATCGACTTCGGCGAAGTGCGCTGAGAGCGATTGCGGATCGGACTTGAGTTGCTCGAACGGGGCCCGGTAGTGGAAGCCCCAATCGGAGCGACGGTCGGGAATCACCTGGCGGCTGAGGTGGCCGATAGCGATTTTGGCCATGTATTGACCCGGGGATCGGACGGGGAAGTGAGCGATGCTGGCGGACCGCGCCGGGCGCGATTGCAGGACTGTTTCTCCGATAGCGAGTTCGTGATTGCCTTCGGTGAGGCGTGCGCCGGCCAGGCGGGCGAGGCCAGCCGGGACAAATACCTTGTACCACTGGGGCTCGGATCTGCGGCGCATGGTAATGCGCACAGCGGGATTCAACTGAGCCGGGTCGCCGTCGGGCTCCGGGACGTAGGTCTTCATTTGCAGGCCGACGGGTTGAGTGGCATCGCCGGCGTCGGCGATGAGGCCGTCTCGTCCGGGCCGGACGAATTCGTCGGCGTCGAGGGGAAGTACCCAGTCGGCGGCGTGTCGGTCGAGGGCGTAATCGTGCAAGAGGCGGGTCATCCACTCGCCCTGGCGCTTTGCGGGAGTAGATTCCTCGACGATGCTGATCGGGAGTCCTTCGCTGCGTAGGGATGTCAGCACGTCGCGCGTGCCGTCGGCGCTGGCATGATCGAGTACGACGACATGATCGGCGACGGCGGCCGTGTGGCGCACCATCGCCTCGATGATGTCGATCTCGTTCTTGACCATCGTGATGGCGACGATGCGCATCGATTCAGTTCCCGGGTTTGTCGAATCGCACAGAATAGCGGATGCGCGGGTGGCGCGTCGATTGGGCCTTGACGATTTGCGGCGCGTCCGAGACCGGATGAAGGTGACGTCAATCCGGTAGGCGATGCTTGCAGAGTGCTTCGAGTGCGAAGGCGGTCGTGAGTGAAGTTGATTGCCAGTGGACCTCCGTGCCGTCGTCGAGACGGCCGAGGAAGAATAGACCGGTCGGCCAGGAGCCGTCGGGGGACTGGTTGGCGATGAGGTAGTCGATCGCGCTGTCGATGGCCTGACCGGACCGGCCCGTGTTTTGTAGGGCGAGCAGGGCGAGTGCCGTGTTGAGGGCTGGGTCGCCGCGATCCCAGAAGGTGCGGCCCGCAGAGTCGGATTGTGACGTATTGAGCAAGTTGGTCATCAGCGCATCGGCGGTGGCGTCGAGACCGGGGACAGCGCCCTGATGGATCGCGCGGGCGATTGAGTATTGGAACATGCCGTTGTCGGGGTAGTAGAGACTGATCTGGTCAAAGGGCTCGCCGCCGAGATATGCGGCGACGGCGGCTTTCAAAATCGCTACGGCGTCCGAAACCCCGGGAGTTGCGAGCTTGTTTGCGCGGCCCAGGGTGATGAGGACGTTCGCATTCACGACAGGGTCGATGTCATTGGGGGCGGGGTTGGCGGGATTCTCGGCGTAGGCGAGCCATGTGAGGAACGCGCCGCTGTTGGAAGTGAGCCACGGCGGGTTGGCGCGGCGCGGGACCTGGCCGAGATCTCGCCAGTCGGCAAAAAAGTTTTCGAATGTGGTTGAGACTGGCCGGCCGGCGTCGAGTGTGGCGTCGTCCAGGAAGACGGCGTAGGCGGTTGCGGTACAGTCGGCGTCGGGCTGGATTCCGAGGTGCGGGGGGTACCAGGGGAGGTTGAGCGGTCCGAGGATGCCGTTGAAGTTTGGGCCGGGCATGAACTGGTCGAGGACCGCGGCGATCACGATGTCGGTGGGCGGAAGCACGGCGGGACGCCGCGGCCAGAAGCCGATGGTTCCGGCCGCGGGGTGATCGGCGGGAAGTTCGAAGCGGCGGATGAAGTCGACTGCGGCATTGCGAAGATCGCGGGCGACGTCGATGTCGGCATCCGTGAGGCCGAGGGCGTTGCGGTTGGCGGGGGTGATAAGCGTGAGGGAGTGGCGGATGAAGGCGGCCATGAAGGGGCTAACGTCTCGCCAAAACGGGGCGCGGCCGCCAAAGGAGAAGCATTGGCGCCATGCGCCGGCGAAGTCGCGGCCGAAGAGGGCGGGCTGGTCGGCGGCGAGTTGGGATCGGCGGAGGAATTGCAGGGCCTTGGCGATAGGAGGTAGCGCATCGTCGTCGGCCGGCAGTGGTGGGACGCCGCAGGATGCATCGAGGGACACACCGCAACCAGATACTGAGAAGCAGAGCAGGGCGTGAACCGCCAGAACTGAGCGGGCGCGGGACGGCACGCGGGCGGGGGTTGTATGCATCGAGTGTTACTGTGGCCGAGGAGTGGGGCGGATGCAAGCAGCGGTAGGGATTGATGTTGCGCGTGGAGCATTCATGTCAGGTTGAAATATCATAACATCATGATATAATAATCTGTCATATGCAACGACATGCGGCAAATCAGATTCCGATGGAGACGCTCGAGCGTGTGGCGGCGGCGCTGCGGGTGTTGGCTCATCCGCACCGTCTGAAGTTGGTCGAGTTACTGGACGGGCGGCGATGGTCCGTGGGGGAGCTAGCCCGGGCGCTCGATTTGCCGCCGGCGGCTTGCAGCCAGCATTTGAACCGGATGCGGGCGCACGGATTAGTGCGGGCCGTTCGACGGGGGCGAACCGTCTATTATGCGATTGCGAATCCGAGCGCACGAAACGTGATTCAATGCATCCGGCGTCACGAGAGCTGAGAGGAGGAAGTGCCATGTCTGAAGTCAAGAAGCTGGTCATCGTCGGCGGCGTGGCGGGCGGGGCGACGGCGGCGGCGCGGGCGCGACGGTTGAACGAGACGGCGACGATTGTCGTGTTTGAGCGTGGGCCGTACGTGTCGTTCGCGAATTGCGGGCTGCCATATCACGTCGGAGGCGAGATTGCGGACCGCGATACGCTGCTGCTGCAGACACCGGAGTCACTGAAATCGCGGCATAACCTCGACGTGCGCGTACGGAGCGAGGTGACGGCGATCAACCGGACGGCGAAAACGGTGACGGTGCACCGGCTGGAGGACGGCGGAACATACGACGAAGCGTACGACAAGTTGATCCTGTCGACCGGGGCATCGCCGATCCGGCCGCCGCTGGCGGGGATTGACCATTCACGAATCTTCACACTGCGGACGCTTCCGGACATGGATCGGATCAAGACGGCGGCGGAGTCGGCGCGGAGCGCGATCGTCGTGGGCGGGGGATTTATCGGGCTAGAGATGGCGGAGAACCTGCGGCGGCGGGGGCTGGCCGTGACGCTGATTGAGCTGCTCGACCAGGTGATGCCTCCGCTGGATCGGGAGATGGCGGGGCCAATCGGGGAGGTGCTGCGCGCAAACGAGGTCCAGCTGCGCCTCGGGGATGCGGTGGAGGGATTCAGCGACGCGGGCGGGGGCGTGCGGGCGAAGCTCAAGAGCGGTGTGGAGGTGACGGCGGACCTGGCGGTGCTGTCGATCGGGGTGCGGCCGGAGACGAAACTGGCGCAGGTGGCGGGACTGACTCTGGGCGAGCGCGGGGCGATCGTCGTCGATGAGCAGATGCAGACGAGCGATCCGGATATTTACGCGGTGGGCGATTCGGTATTGACGAAGGACGCGGTGTTGGGCGGACCAGTGCTGATTCCGCTGGCGGGGCCGGCGAACCGGCAGGGGCGGATCGCGGCGGACAACGTGTTTGGGCGCGCGAGCACGTTTCGCGGGTCGCAGGGGACGAGCATCGTGCGCGTGTTCGACGTGGCGGCGGCGATGACGGGGGCGAGCGAGAAGAGCCTCCGTCGGGCGGGGGTCGAGTACGAGAAGGTGTACGTGCACCCGATGCAGCACGCGGGGTATTTTCCGGGGGCGATGCCGATGTCGATCAAGCTGTTGTTTGGTCGGCCAGACGGGCGGGTGCTCGGGGCACAGATCGTGGGTGCGGAGGGGGTCGATAAGCGGATCGATGTGATTGCGACGGCGATTCAGGCCGGGATGACGGTGTTTGAACTCGAGGAGATGGAGCTGGCGTATGCGCCGCCGTATGGGTCGGCGAAGGACCCGGTGAACATGGCGGGGTTCGCGGCGGCGAACGTCTTGCGCGGCGATGTGCGTATTGCACATGCGGATCAACTTGAAGAGGCGGTGCTGCTGGATGTGCGGACGCAGGCGGAGCACGCGGCGGGGTCGATTCCCGGGGCCACGCTGATTCCGATCGATGAGCTGCGCGGGCGGGCGCGGGAGCTGCCGCGGGAGAAGCCAATCATTGCGTACTGCGCGGTGGGGATTCGCGGGTACACGGCGGCGAGGATTCTGTCGCAGATGGGGTATGACGCACGGAATCTGTCGGGCGGGTTCAAGACGTACCGGGCGTTCCATCCAACGGTGGGGGCGGGCACGCCGACCAGCGATCGCGCGGCGAACACGGCGGTGGCACGGTGCGCGCCGGTGGCGCGCGAGTTGGATGTGTGCGGGCAGCAGTGTCCGGGGCCGATCGTGGCGATGAAGGCGACGTTGGATGGGCTGGCGGACGGAGAGGTGCTCAGTGTTCGGGCGACGGATCCGGGGTTCGCGGCGGACGTGCCGGCGTGGTGCCGGCAGACGGGTCACGAACTGATTTCGATCGGGCGCGAGAATGGGCATTACCTGGCGACGATCCGCAAACATGCAGGTGCGGCGGCGGGCGGGACTGCGAACGTGCCGGCGGCTCGCGACAAGACGATCGTCGTGTTTTCGAGCGAACTGGATCGCGTGATGGCGGCGTTTGTGATCGCGAACGGGGCGGCGGCGATGGGGCAGAAGGTGACGCTGTTCTTCACGTTCTGGGGGCTGAACGTGTTGCGGCGGTCGGAGGGGGTGCGGGTGGAAAAGTCGCTGATGGACCGGGTGTTCGGGTGGATGATGCCGAAGGGACCCGAGCGACTGGCGCTGTCGAAGATGGACATGGCGGGCGTTGGGCGGGCGATGATGAAGCGGACCATGCGGGCGAAGCAAGTGGCGACACTGCCGGAGTTGATGGAGACGGCGCGGCGCGGCGGTGTGCGGTTTGTGGCGTGCGCGATGTCGATGGATGTGATGGGGATCCGGAGGGAGGAGTTGATGGATGGGATCGAGGTGGGGGGCGTCGGGACGTACCTCGATGCCGCGGCGATGGCAAACGTAAATCTCTTCATCTGAGGATCGCAGGCGTGAGGACTGTCATGTCGAACGTCAGGCGGCTCAGCATCGAGGAGCTCAGCCAATTCCTCGAACACTGCCCGGGCGAGCTGAGCGATCTCGTGCTGGACCTCCGAAAAGTCGTCCAGCGAGCGGCACCGAACGCATCCGAGGCCATCAAATTCAACAGCATCTGCTACTATCATGGCGGGCGGCCGTGGGGCGCGATCGGCGGCAACGTCTGCATGATCACGATCCGCCCGGACGAAGTGCATCTTTCATTTCTACACGGGGCATTCCTGCCGGATCCGGATGGCGTGCTTAAAGGGCGGGCGAAGTCGAAACGCCACATCGCCATCCATTCGCGAAGGGACCTGCGAAACCCGGCAATCGCAACGCTGATTCGGGCGGCCAGCGTGTATCGACCCGCGGGACCTTGCGATCCATCGGCAGCTGAATGATTATGCGCGGCCAATCAGCTTCAGAAACTCGCGTTCGTTAAGGACTCTGACGCCGAGGGCGCGGGCTTTGTCGAGCTTGCTGCCGGCTTCCTCGCCGGCGACGACGAAGTCGGTTTTCTTGCTTACGCTGCCTGCGGGCGTGCCACCGAGTTCGCGGATCAAGTCTTCGATTTCCTTGCGTGAGAACTTTTCGAGCGTGCCGGTGACGACGAGGGACTTGCCGGCCAGAAGCTGGTTTGCGCTGGTGCGGCGCTTGGGTTGCTTCATGTTGACGCCGGCGGAGGCGAGGGCTTCCCAGGTCTTGCGGCCGGCGTCGGAGTGGAAGAAATCGTGGAGGGACTGGGCGGTTTCGGGGCCGATACCGTCGACGTGCTGAAATTCGTCGAGCGCGGCATCGGCGATCCTGTCCATCGTGCCGAAGTGGTCCGCGAGTAGTTCGGCGGTGGCGCGGCCGACGTGGCGGATGTTGAGGGCGGCGAGGACGCGGCCGAGGGGTTGAGACTTGCTCTTTTCAATGCCCGCGAGAAGGTTGTCGGCGGACTTTTCGCCCATTCGTTCGAGTTCGAGGAGCTTGGCACGCTTGTCCTTGAGCGAGTAAAGATCGGCGAAGCGGTGGACGAGGCCGGCGCCGGTGACCTGATCGACGAACGCTTCGCCGGCGCCTTCGATGTCCATCTGGTCGCGGCCGCAGAAGTAGATGAGGCGTTCGCGGAGCTGGGCGTCGCACTCGGGGTTGACGCATCGGAGGTAAACACCGCCTTCGTCCTTTGCGACTTCGCCGTTGCAGACGGGGCATTTTTTCGGGGGCTTGATTCGGTCGCCGCGCGGCTTGCCTTCGCGAGCGATGCGGATGACCTGGGGGATAATTTCACCGGCCTTTTCCACGACGACGGTGTCGCCGATGCGGAGGCCGTCGTGTCCTTCACCGAGACGCTCAACCTGGTCGAAGTTGTGAAGCGAGGCGTGCTTGACGGTCGTGCCGGAGAGCTGAACGGGCTTCATGACGGCACGGGGTGTGATCGTGCCGAGCTTGCCGACCTGGAAGTCGACTTTTTCGAGGATGCTTTCGGCCTGCTCGGGTTCGTATTTGAAGGCGACGCACCAGCGCGGGAAGCGGCTGGTAGCGCCGAGCGTTTCGCGCTGGTCGAAGCGGTCGACCTTGATGACGAGGCCGTCGGTTTCGTAGGGGAGCGCGCCGCGCTTGTCCTTCCATTCGTGGACGAAGCTTAGAACGTCGTCGATGGTCCTGGCGATGCGGCGGTGGGGATTGACGGGAACACCCCATTCGTCGACGGCGTCAAAGAAATCGGACGCGCGCTTGAACTTTGAGGGCTGCAGCTCGCCGTTGCCGTGGGCGGAAAAGCGGAGGCCGCGGGTGGCGACGATGCGGGAGTCGAGGAGTTTGAGCGTACCGGCGGTGGCGTTGCGCGGGTTGGCAAAGGTCTCCTCGCCACGCTCTTCGCGATCGGCGTTGAACTTTGTGAAGGCGGCCCGGGGCCAGTAGACCTCGCCGCGGACTTCGAGCACCCGGGGCCAGCCCTTGCCGTGGAGTGCGAGCGGGACGCTGCGGAGCGTGCGGACGTTGGCGGTGATGTCGTCGCCGGTGCGGCCGTCGCCGCGGGTGGCGGCCTGAACGAGGCGGCCGGATTCGTAGCGAAGGGTTGCGGAGACGCCGTCGATCTTGGGGTCGACGATGTAGTCGTATTCTTCGCCGTCGAGGCCCTTGCGGACGCGCTCGTCGAAGGCGCGAAGGTCGGCTTCGTTGTAGGTATTGTCGATCGAGAGCATGGGGACGGCGTGGGTGACGTGGGCGAAGCCGTCGATGGGACGATCGCCGACTCGCTGGGTGGGGGAGTCCGGCGTGACGAGGTCGGGATGGTCGGCTTCGAGCTTGCGGAGGCGATCGAGGAGACGGTCGTAGTTGCGGTCGGAGATTTCGGGCTTGTTGTCGGCGTAGTAGAGGCGGTCATGGCGGGCGATCTGGGCCCGGAGCTTTTCGATTTCCTGCGCGGCGGCCGGCACGGTTGATCTCCGGGTTGGATGTTAGCAGGCGGTGCGGGTCGGACAAAGGTGTGAAGGTCGGCGGTGGGGCGAGATTTGCCCGATGCGGGATGAATCGTATGTTTGAATCGCCACCGAGTCCGAGGTTTCCGGGCGGCATCATTCATTTTAATCATGACCGCACCGCATCTCGCCCACAGCGAGTGCTTTCCGGTGGGGGAATATCGCGCCGATCGTGCCGAAAATGGGGGGACGATCGGCGCGGTGATTTTGCGCACAAATGACGGGTGAAGTTTGACCTGCTGCTATCCGCCGGGCGTGTTCGTGCTATCCTTCCGTGCTTTGGTTGCAAGTCTGGAATGGAAGACGGGTGCGCATGAGTTGGCAGGTTGCAGCGGACAGTGGGATACGGACGCGATACTCGGGCGCTACGGCCGGCGGGGGCGCCGGCCGCTACACGTTGAGCCGCTACACGTTGAGCGTTGGCTTCGGCCTCGCGCTGGCGGTGCTGATCTGCGGGTGCGGGTTTGACGCGAAGTGGCCGCAGTCGCAGCGCGAGTATCGGCCGGGCGGGGCGGAGATGCTCGCGTACCGGGTGGATGGGGCGAAGAAGCCGAACTACTTCCAGAAGGTCGTCGATGGTCGCGTGGTGGAGCTTTGCTTCGACACGAACGGAGACGGCGCGTGCGACGAGACGGTCGATCGACGGCAGGACTCGCCGGAGTGGCCGCATTGCATCCTCGTTCTGGACGGCGCTGCGTACGAGGTGATCGATGAGCTGTGGCGCGAGGGGCACTTCCGGTTGTTTCCCGAACCGACGCGGATGATCAGTGTTTTTCCGTCGCTGACGGACCTGGCGATGACGCAGATTTTCCAGACGCCGATCTGCGAGGGGCCGGAGGCGCTCTACTTCGACGCGGCGGCGAACAAGATGCGCGGCGGGATATCGTCGTATCTGAAGGGGGAGAACGCACCCTGGCTGTCATACATGACCTACCACGCGCCGCAGGACATCGGGGCGTGGGCGTACCTGACGCCTCAATCGGTGTTTGACCGGGAGATGCGCGGGACGTTGAAGACGTTTGTCGAGGCGAAGAGCGGGACGGTGACGGCGTACTCGATCGGGGCATCGGGACTGGGGACGGACCACGGCAAGGAGGCCATCCGGAAATACCTGCTGACGGTGGAGCAGCTCTGCGAGCGGGTGATCTACGACAAGCGCGGACGGGTGAAGCTGACGCTGACGAGCGATCACGGGCACTCGCTGCAGGAGTGCAAGCGGGTGAACTTCGAGCAGACGTTGAAGAAGGCGGGCTATCGAGACGTCGAGCGAATTGATGGGCCGAATGACGTGGTGGCGCCGGCCTACGGACTAGTGACATATTCGGCGTTGTTTGCGAAGGACGTGCCGAAGCTGGCGCGGACGATGCTCGGCGATGAAGCGGTTGATTTGTCGACGTATGCCGATGGCGAACGCGTGATCGTGCTGTCGCGCGAGGGCGAAGCGGCGGTGACGAAGTCGGGCGCCGGATATCGATACGAAGCGTCGCAGGGCGATCCGCTGAAGCTGCTGCCGATCGTCGAGCGGTTGCGGGCGGCGGGAAAGGTCGCGGCGGATGGGACCATCGACGACCGGGCGCTGTTCGACGCGACGGCGACGCACGGGTATCCCGATCCGCTGCATCGACTTTGGCAATGTTATCACGGTTTGATGAAGCATCCGCCGCAGGTGGCCGTCTCGCTGATGGGGAACCGGTGTCACGGGTCGTGGATGTTTGAGATCGGGATCGGAGTCTGCGCGAGCACGCACGGGTCGCTCGATCTGGCGAATTCGTCGGCGTTTGTGCTGAGCGACGTGGGGGAGCTGCCGAAGACGATCCGGATCGATGATTTTCAGCGCGTGATAGCGGCGGCCCGGCAGGCGTCGCTGCGCAGCCAATCTGGCGCGCCGGGGCAGGCGTCACGCGCCGATTCGCTTCCGACGGACGGCGATGCGAAGTCCGCACGCGGAAATCGTGAATAGCGCGGCGCTCAACGGTTCGGGTACGATCAGTTCGAATGCTTGATCCGTGCCTGGGATGCGAATCCAGTCCGACGTTAGTGGCACTAAGGCGGCCGAAGTCTGGTTACCGTTCAAGCCGGTCTCCCAGCGGAATAGCGTCGATGGATCGCCGATTTGGGCGATCTCGATCCAGTAGACGATTCCGGCCGAGAGGCTCAAGGGCTGCGTAAGGTGTGCCAGATACTCAAATTCGCGAGGGAATCCGCTTTCAAGAATTGTGCGTCCAGTGGGCACACGCGCCACGTCGCTGAACGCTTCGTCGCGAAGGACGTTTCCGGGCAGCCCATCCCCAAGGCGAGCTTCCAAGAATCGCAATCGCATCGTCTCGCCCGTGGGCGGATTGTCCTCGTTGTAGAAGCCCCACCATCGAATCGTTCGAATCAAAGTTGGCTGCGGCAGAGTGAAGTCGTCGGCGAGAAGTTGGGCGCTGGGTCTGCCCAGGAAATCGACGAATGCCGTGTCGGAAGCGCCGCCCGTTGAGCGTGTTGGCGGTTGACTGACGACGACTTGGGCGTATGCGCTTGTTGGGCCTAAATAGCTCCCCACAAATGGGAAAGCACGTCACGCGGCACGTTTTTGTTCAT
>CAZJVS010000048.1:0-32028 GCA_964549445.1 uncultured Planctomycetaceae bacterium | reverse complement strand
CTCCTGTCGACGCTCTTCCTATCGACCGTTTGATGCGTTTTCAGACAGAGCCTAGGCCGCCAATGCACGACTCGGCGGCGTTCAACCTCGATGGGGTCAAGGAGCAGATTGAGGTCTTGATTAAGGAGCATCAAGGCAGTTAGAGGCCGAATACGAAGGCGGGCGGCCCGAAAGGGCGGCCCATCCAAACTCGGCCGGAGCCCAATGGGCACAGGACGATCTATGAGGACAGCAACGCGCGCGTTTCTCGCAGGAGCACCGTCGTACGCGGCGGCAGTCCTCTTCGTTGCCGGCTACCTGGCACGTCCTGCCAATGGGCAACACGCTGCCGAACGGCTGGAGCCCGCATCGGTCGCACCCGACCGATTCGCATTCCCACCCGGTGCGATTTCGCTTTCCAGCGCCGAACCGATCGAGGAAGAACCGACCAGCGCTCCGGACGAATCGGAACCGAGGGACGAGTCGGACGCGAGCAAGATGTCGGTCTCCGACATCGCCACCAAGCTCAGCAATCCGGTCGGGGAACTGTGGGTCATTACGAATCAATACAACGTGACCGAGTTCCGCGGAAAGCCATTCAACGGTTCGCGCTGGCAGAACAACCTCAACATTCAGCCGGTCCTGCCGCTGCACCTGACGGACAAATGGAACTTGATCAATCGGCCGATCATCCCGCTTTATTTCTATTCGCCGTACCCCGATCTCAGCTTCAACCCGCGAGCTGCGCTTCCGCGGCTGGTGACGGGCGGTCCGTTAGGGCTATCGAGGCGGCTGGACCGGTTGTCGAACGGCGGTGTGAGGAACAACGTCTTCGGGCGCGGCATCGGACCGGGCTTCCGTGCCCGGCGAGCGGCCCGCACCGCGGGCGCGCTCTCCGCCGGAATCGACGTCGAGACCGATCGCGCGTGCGGCATTGGCGATATTACGCTTGTGAGTCTGCTCAGTCCGCGGAAGCCCCCGAAGATCGGCAATGGAAGCTTTGTCTGGGGCGTCGGCCCGACTTTGATCTTTCCAACCGCCTCGCCGGATGTACTCGGACAGGGACAGTTCCAGGCGGGCCCGGCCGGCGTCGCACTGTACATGGACGAGAAGTGGGTCTTTGGTGCGCTCGCGCAACAATGGTGGTCGTACGCGGAAAAGGGCGGCGGGCATCCGCACACGAATCAAATGTCGCTTCAGTATTTTGTCTGGTACCAGTTCCTTCCGGGCTGGCAGGTCGGCACGTCGCCGATCGTAACGGTCGATTGGACAAAGTCTGCCGGCGAAGGATTCACGCTGCCGATCGGCATCGGCGTGCAGCGGACGATGAGGATTGGCAAGCTTCCAATCAAGCTCGGGTTCCAATACCAGTATTCCGTGGTCCATCCGAACGACGACGTCGGGTCGCGAAATCTGTTCCAGTTCACCGTGTCGCCGGTGCTGCCGGCGTTGGTCAAGGGTAATCTCATCGACTGACTGGATCTGAAAAGTTGCATTATGGACGTAGATCCGAAAGGCAGGTCAACCATGATCTCACTAAGAGCGAAGCAGTTGGTTGGTGTCGTCACACTTGGGGTTGTTGTCGGTGTCGCCCGCGCTCACGCAGAGCCCGATTTGCTCTCCGGCAGCGTTCAGATTGCAGGCAAGCCGGTTGTCGGAGCTTCGGTGACTTTGTTTTCAGCCGGCGCAGCGACGCCGACGAAGCTTGCGGAGGGAAAGACCAACGACGAAGGCGCGTTCAAGCTCGACGCCAAACCGCCGGCGAGCGATGGCGTCCTCTACGTAACCGCCAAGGGGGGCACACCGAAAGCGTCGGCCGGCAAGCATGCGAGCGATGCGAACGTGCTACTGAGCGTGCTCGGCTCGAGTCCCCCGAGGTCAATCGTCATCAATGAGCTCACGACGGTAGCTTCGGCATTCACATCGGCGCGCTTCATCAATGGGGAGTCCATCTCCGGCCATCCGCTCGGCCTGCGGATCGCCGCCCGGAACGCACCGAACCTGGTCGATCCTGCGACCGGTGGCTGGGGCAAGGTGCTGCTGGATCCGCTGAACAGCACTCAGACGACGGCGCTCGCCAATTTAAATACGCTCGGCTCGCTGATCAGTGCCTTTGCCAGCGCCAGCGACGATGCCTGGCGCGACCGCTTTCTTCAGGCGACAACGCCGGTCGGTGGCGCCAAGCCCAAGACGACGCTGGAGGCCATAACGGCCATCGCGCGCAGGCCGTGGGCCAACGCGAAGGAACTCTACACCCTATTCGACGAAGCTTTTCCTCAGCCGAAGGACGGCGCTCCGCGCTCGGCGCCGTTTCTGCCCTACCTCGCCTGGACGCCGCCCGACTTCATGCTCAGTCTCTGTTTTGCGGGCGGTGGAATGTGCGCCAACGGTCGATTCATGTTCGATGCCGACGGCAACCTGTGGAGCGGGCAGAACTGGATGCCGGGGTCGCAGTCCGGCGTCGTCCGAAGTCTCGGCGGCGGGGTCATCAAGATCGCACCCGACGGGACACCACTCTCCCCGCCGATCTTCGGCTTCAGGGGCATGGGCCTGGACGGCGTTGGCTGGGGCACCGCGGTGACGCGCGAGCACGTCTGGGCGTCGAGCTTCAGCGGCAGGATCCTCGTCATGGACTTCAACGGCCGCCCGATCGCCAAAGCGGATGATTTCCCGTTCAAGGAAGAACTCCACGGCCTGATGGGCATCGGCGTGTCGGCTGATGGCGACGTGTGGGTTGCCGACGGCTCGGGCGATCAGTTGCTGCATTTCCCGGGCGGGCGAATCAAGGACGGACGGATCGTCAAGGTGAAGGGGCTCAAGTCTCCCTTTGACGTCGTGATCGATTCTCAGAAACGCGTCTGGGTCAGCAACTCCCAGTCCGAGACCGTGGTGCGCTTCTCGGCAAGTGACCCGGACAAGGTTGAAATGTTTCGGGCCGGGATCGCCGTCCGCGCGCTGGCGCTGGATTCGAAGGAGAATGTCTGGGTCGCAAGCAACGCGTCCCTTGATTTCCCCATCCCGAAGGTTCCCGAGGGGGCCTCCATCATGGAGCAGTTCCGGATCATGGCCGGCGCCATGATGCGATCCCCCAATAGCACCGGTGTGATCCACATGATCCGCCCGGACGGCACGCAATTGGAGCCGAAGGGGTTCACGGGCAACGGCGCGATTGACGTCCCGTGGGGCCTGAACATCGATGGCAACGATGACGTCTGGATCGGCAATCTAGGTCCGCACAACAACGGTGTGGTCCTCATGGCCGGCGTCGACTCCAAGGGGCACCCGGCCGGGACGGAGCCCGGCGATGTCATCCACGTTTTTCGGAGCGGCAGCATTCAACTGTTGACCGACGTGAGCATCGATCCGGCGGGTAACGTCTGGGCGGCGAACAACTGGAACGATCCTCGGGCAGCGGCCGAGCCGGATCCGCCGAACCGGATCTCGACTTGGGGCGGCGGATCGGGTTTGACGGTCATCTACGGGGTGGCAGCCCCGGTAAAGCCGCCCCGCATGGGCAAGGTGCAGAAGTATTAGCTGTCTGCTGCGACCAGCGGCCCCGCAAGGGCGGATCGATTGAGATCTCAAAGGGTGGATCGTTCATGATTTCAACACGTCCGAGACAGACAATCGGCGTCGTAACGCTCTGGCTCATCGTCGGCGTCGCCCACGCTCAGGATCCGTTGCCGACGTGGAACGACGGACCGGCCAAACAGGCGATCGTGCGCTTCGTCAAGGAGACGACCGACAAGTCGAGCCCGAAGTTCGTGCCGCCCGAGCAGCGCATCGCGGTGTTTGATCAGGACGGGACGACGTGGGTGGAGCATCCGATCTACACGCAGGTGGTCTATTGCCTGGAGCGCGTGCGGGTTGTCGCAGAGCAGAGGCCCGAAATCAAAAACGTCGAGCCATTCAAGACCGTTCTGTCGGGTGATCGAGAGGCGATCGCGCGGCTGACGATGCCGGACCTGGAAAAGATTCTCGCCGTGACGCTTACCGGCATGAGCGTCGATGAGTTCAATACCGAGGTCAGCCGCTGGATGGTAACGGCGAAGCATCCGCGCTTTGGCCGCCTGTACACGGAGCTGGTGTACGAGCCGATGCTCGAAGTCATGCGCTATCTGCGCGCGAACGGCTACAAGACGTACATCGTCACCGGGGGCGGACAGGACTTCGTGCGGGCCTATGCGGAGCGCGTCTACGGCGTACCACCCGAGCAGGTCGTCGGAAGCATGGGCGGCACGGCGTACGGATACGACAAGAACGGCCGGCCGACGCTGACCAAGGAGCCCAAGCTGCTGCTGAACGATGACAATGCCGGCAAGCCGGAGGGGATTCACTTGATGATCGGACGCCGGCCTTCCGCGGCGTTCGGGAACTCGGGCGGCGACCGACAGATGCTTGATTACACGGGAGCGGGAAACGGCTCGCGGCTGATGATGCTGGTGCTGCACGACGACGCGGAACGGGAGTATGCTTACGGCCCGGCGGCCGGGCTACCTGATACCAAGGTTGGCACATTCAGCCAGAAACTGTATGACGAAGCGAAACAGAAGGGCTGGACGGTGATCAGCGTGAAAAAAGACTGGAAGCGCATTTTTGCGTTTGATTAGTTGAAGAGCGATGAAGTCAGTCTCAAACTCGCAGAATTGGAGATTTGAAATGACTCGTCTCGGAAGCATCGGCGCGGGAGTTTTGTGTAGTCTTGCACTTGCCGCAGCAAGTGGATGCAACTCCCCGGTTGGATTGGCGGTTCAGGTCGTCGGCAAAGCGGTTGACAGCGCAGACGCCCAGAAGCTCGGGAATGAGCTGATCGGGAAAAACGCCGCGGCAGCAGACGCGAAGCTGGGCCAGCCGATCGACGTCTGGCGCGAGACGCAGGGCTCGCGGGCGTGGCGCGTGTATCCGGCCCCCATGGATGTACTCGGGAACCAGCGATATGTGGCACAGATGGCCGGCGGCAAAGTTGTGGGCGTAGCGCTGGTAACGCAGGACAATTCGGGAATTGACCTGGCGCGCAACATGATGCTGGATCAGAAGGTCATGGGCAAAACACCGGTGGAGTGCCAGTCGGCGCTCGGAATGGGCCCGCCGATCGCGACGGCACGGAGCGAAAAAACCGGGATGACCGCGCAGCTCTACAACGCGCAGATGGTGCAAGGCGTCGGGAGCATGCAGTATTGCCGACTGCTGTTCGACGCCGGCGGACATTGCACGGAGTGCAGACTGGTGGACGTGAATGCGTCCGCGGGTGCAGCGCCGCCGTCGTAGCGGCGCGCTCGATCGCGGCATCTGCTGACTGGACCGAGTGAGGACGAGGCGATGAAGAACCTGCGAAACACTTTTTTCTCAGCGGCTGGCGTGATTGCACTTCTCACTGCGGGCGGGTGCGGTTCGGGCGCGAGGACGACGCCACAGATCGCGGGTCAGGCGGTCGACAGCGCACAGGCGAGGACGCTTGACAAGAATCTGGTCGGCAAGGATGCCGCCAGCGCGGACGCAAAGCTGGGCCAGCCGTACGACGTGTATCGCGATACCAAGGGGTCTCGCGAATGGCGCATGTACCCAGTTTGGGTGTATCCCAACACGATGCAGGTGCAAAGCGACCAGCGGTACGTCGTCGAACTGGCCTCCGGCCGTATCGTCGGGGTCCAGATGGTTTCGCTGGATCGCACAGGTGACGCCCTGGCGCACAACCTGATGATCGACCAGAAGGTGATGGGCAAAACGATGCCGGAATGCGAAGCGGCGCTCGGATTGGGGCCGCCGATCGTCACGGCGCGAGATGAGAAGACCGGCTTTGCGGCTCAACTCTACGCGGCGAAGATGTATCAGGGCATGTCCCGGCCGCAATACTGCCGCCTGAGCTTTGATACGACGGGTCACTGCAATGGATGTAAACTGATTTCGGTGGATGCATCGGCGGGCGCGGTTTCGCCGTCTTAGAGGCATGGCCGACTCACAGGGCGGCCCGATTGATTGGAGCGATGATGATTGACCTGCGGCGATTTGGTCTGGCGATTTTCTGCGGGGTCTTTCTGGCGACCGGGTTCGGCTGCTCGCCGGTGAGCGTAGCGAGCGACGCGGTGAAGGTGGTCGGCAAGGTGGTCGACGACGAGCAGACTTCGAAGCTGGCATCGGAACTGGTGGGGCAGCCGGCCTCGGCGGCGGACGCGAAACTCGGGCCGCCGCAGGACATCCTCCGCGACGTGAATGACCTTCGGACGTGGCGGGTCTATCCGGCGCCCATGGATCCGCTCGGGAATCAGCGGTACGTCGTGAAGGTCTCGGGCGGACAGATCACGGCTGTATCGAAAGAAGAGATCGACTCGTCGGGAATGGAACTCGCGAAGAAGCTCTTATACGACGAGAAGGCGAAGGGCAAGACCGCGTCGGAGGTCGAAGGGGCGCTCGGGATGGGGCCGCCGGTGGCGACCGTGCGAAGCGAGATGACCGGGCAGGTGATCCAGTTCTACAACGCTCCGTCGCTGACGGGCATGGGCGGACCGAAACTCTGTCGGGTGAAGTACGACGCCAACGGGCGTTGCAGCCAGGTTGACATGGTCGAAGTGGGCGCGTCAGCGGGCGGGCCCTCGGCTTTGTAGGCAGCGTCATCGCTGAGGATCGGTGTTGTGTTCAGCGTGACAGGGTTTGTGATCGCGATGGTGGTCGCTCGCATCGGGGCGGACGCGGGACCGCCGGGGATGGTCTGGATTCGCGGCGGAGAGTTCATGATGGGCACCAGCGACCCGGCCGCCTGGAATACGGAGAAGCCGCCACATGCCGTAAAGGTCGACGGCTTCTGGATGGACGCGACCGAAGTTACCAACGCCCAGTATCGCGCGTTTGTCGAAGCGACGGGATACAAGACCGTTGCCGAGCGGCCGGTCGATTGGAATGAGCTCAAGAAACAGGTTCCGCCGGGAACGCCGAAGCCGCCGGATGAACAGCTCAAGCCCGGCGCGCTGGTATTTTCTCCCCCCGATCATGCCGTGCGGTTGAACGACGTCGGCGAATGGTGGGCGTGGACGACCGGTGCGGATTGGCGGCATCCGGAGGGGCCAAACAGTACGATCGAGGGACGAGAGAATCATCCCGTCGTGCACGTTTCCTTCGACGACGCGGTTGCATACGCGACGTGGGCGGGGAAGCGGCTGCCGACCGAGGCGGAGTGGGAGTTCGCGGCGCGGGGCGGCCTGGTGGGGCGGAAGTTTTGCTGGGGCGACGAGGAAACCACTGACGACAACCCGCGCTGCAACATCTGGCAGGGGGAATTTCCGTGGAAGAACACGCTCAAGGACAAGTTTGCACGGACGGCACCCGTGAAGTCGTTCGCGCCGAACGGGTTCGGTTTGTACGACATGGCCGGCAACGTGTGGGAGTGGTGCAGCGACCAGTTCCGTGCCGATGAATATGCGCGCGTCGTGGCACGGCAGCACGGCGCTGCGGAGGTCAATCCGAGCGGCCCGGCGGACAGCTGGGACCCGAATGAATCGATTGCATCGACGCCCAAGCGGGTGATCCGGGGCGGTTCGTACCTTTGTCACAAGAGTTACTGCGAATCGTATCGTCCGAGCGCGCGGCGCGGCCTGACGCCCGACACCGGGATGGCACACGTCGGCTTTCGATGCGTGATGACGCCTGACGCTTGGAAACTTCTCAGCGAATCGAAGTCGCCGCCGGCGCGGACGACGAGTCCCGCCCATTAGCCGATAGATCATCAAGGAGATCGCTATGGCTTCGTCGAGGCGGCTCAAATCGCTGGCGGCATGTGGTCTGGCGGCGCTTCTGGCGTGTGCCTCGGTCCAGGCCGAGGACGAGCCGGGCATCGAACACGCCACCCCGCGCGGGTCAATGGCTCCGACGACGGCGCCCGACCTCCTCGAGACGCCGGAGAAAAAGCCCTACTCGCAGCCTCCCTTCTTTCGACTGGATTACAGCGGCGACTTCTGGACCTCGCCGGGCCTGACGGGAGACTGGGGCGGAGCGCGCACCAAGCTGGCGGAGCACGGCCTGTCGCTCAATGTCGAGGTGCTTCAGTACGGGATGAGCAACGCCTACGGCGGGCGGAGCACCAACGGGGGCATGGCCTATTCCGGGACGGCGATCTACCTGATGCAGATCGACACGTGGCGGGCGGGCCTGTGGAAGGGTGGGTACATCAAGGTTCGCGGAGAGACGGAGTTCGGTCACAGCATCAACGGGCGGACGGGATCGATCGGGTCGCCGAACTTCGACGCCCTGCTGCCGGTTCCGAATGACCCCGGTGAGACGACGCTGACGGAATTCTGGATGATGCAGTTTCTGAGCGAGAAGCTGTACGTGCTGGGCGGGAAGGTGGACCTGACGCAGTTGCCGGGCGGCAACGTATTTCAGGGCGATCGCTACACGCAATTTCTGAACACGGCACTTTGGTATCCGCCGGCAGTCATGAACCTGATTCCGTATTCGGCCATGACGGCCGGCGTCGGCTTCATTCCGACGAAGTGGCTCGACATGGCGACGCTGGTGATCGATTCCTACGGGCAGCCGAACACGACCGGTTTCGATACGGCGTTCCATTCACCGAACGGCGTGACGATCCTTCAAAACTTCACGTTCCACGTCAATCCATGGGATCTACCGGGAAACCAGAGAATCTACTTCGTCGGGTCGACTCGCGGGCGATACGCCTACGACGACCTCGTGGACCTGGCGCTAAGCCGCAGGATCGCAAACGGCACCGACTCTCGGTTCGGTTCGCTGCGATCATCGATCGGGGGGCGGAATCGGCGGGACCGAATCGGGAATCGACTGGCACGAAACATCGTGTCCAATGCGCTGGCGCCGTCGCAGGACCATCACGGATGGGGCATCTGGTACAACTTTGACCAGTATTTCTACACCGAGCCGCAGGACAAGACTCAGGGGGTGGGCGTCTTCGGGAACTTCGCGTGGGCCTCGGATGAAACCAACCCGGTCACGACGTTTTACAGCATCGGCCTGGGTGGCAAGGGCCTTCTGCCGAAGCGCGACAAGGATAAGTTCGGACTCGGATACTACTGCCTGAACATGTCCGATCAGCTTCCGTCGCGGTTCAATCTGAATACCGAACAGGGGGTTGAGTTGTTCTATAACATCGAAGTCACGCCGTGGTTTCATGTCACGCCGGATATTCAGGTCATAGTTGACCCCGGGGCAGGCGATCAGAAGACGGCCATCGTCTACGGGGTACGGGGTCAAATCAGTTTCTAGGCTCCGACCGCAGAATCGGCGCATGGCCGATCGGCATAGATTGCCGATGCATAGGTCGGACTCTGGGACGCTCGCCAAAGGGACTTTGAAATGCAAATTCGTTCGAGCGGCGGCGGCCGATCGGGATTAGGTCGCGCGCAGACTGCCGGATGGTTGCTGCTATCCGTGGCGGCGATCCTCAGCAGCGGGTGTACGACAAGTGACGGCACGCTCGATCCGGCAGCGCAAACGCTTCTGACGACGCTCGGGAGCATCATCACGGCCGTTGTCGCCGGGGTTGTTCAGGGAGTTGCGGGGCTTCTGCAGCCCTTGTTCACCGCGGGCAGCCTCGCGGTGCTGTTCTAGGGGCGGGTGTCGTCGGCTTCGCCGGGACTCAGGAAGCTTGCATGAAGACCATCGCTTGGGCGGCCGGCCTTATGCTCTGCGTATGCGGCGCGGGATGCCGCACGCTGGGGCCACAGACGATTCGCGGCGATCGTTTCAACTACAACGAGAACGGCGCCGAGTCGTCGAAGGAACAGATTCTTCTGAACATCGTGCGGCTGCGATACGGCGAGCCGATCTACTTTCTCGAGATCGGCTCGATGTTGAGCCAGTTCAGCATCCAGGCGACGGGATCGATCTCAGGATGGGAAAACGATTTGCACGGCACGTACGGCCCGGCGCTGCGGGCGGCATACGGGCTGCGGGGAGACGCGACAGAGCAGACAACGCTGGGCGGGAACCTGCAATACTCCGATACTCCGACGATCACGTACCGGCCGGTCCAGGGCGAGGAGTTCTCGAAGCGGGTCATGTCGCCGATCCCGCCGACGGTGGTCATCTACCTGTCCCAATCGGGTTGGAGCATCGACCGGTTGCTGGCGTGCTGCGTGCAACAGGTAAACGACATTCCGAATCGGCAGTTGCATGACACCGACGAGGCGATCGCGCCCGACACGAAGCCGTTCACGCGGATCGCGACGCTGATGAAGCGATTGCAGGACGCCGGTCGTGTAATGTTCGCGATCGAGCCGGAGAACGGCGTGCCGACGACGGTGCTCTACGTGCCGGCGAAGCTGCCCGGCCTCGAGAGCGAGGTTCAGGAACTGCGCAAGATGTTGGGCTACCCGCCCGATGGAGAATTGCGGCTGAAGGTGACGGCCAATCCGGTTAATCGCAAGTCGGATGAGCTGGCGATCGAGACGCGATCGGTGCTCGCGGCAATGTACGCGCTGGCGCAGGAGTGCGTCGTGCCGGTGGAACATCTGACGGAGGGCGAGGTCTTCAACAATCAGGCCCACCAATCGGCCGAAGATGCGCTGAGTCTGATGCGCATCGAGCACAGCCGCGTGCCGCAGATCGATCCGTTCGTGCAGATCTACTACAACGGTTACTGGTTCTACATTTCGAAGTCGGACTGGACGGCCAAGCGAACGCTGGCGTTGCTGACGTATCTGTTCTCCCTGCAGGCGTCGGACGTGGCGACCAGTCTGCCGGTCGTGACCGTGCCGACCGGGAAGTAAATGGTGCGGGCGAGTCGTTCAGTCCGGTCGGGCGTCGGCGGCGCGAACAGCTCGCGCTCGACGCGGGGCGATCGGGCGACGCTGGCATGCATTTCGATCGGGGCGATGCTTTGTTGTGCCGGCTGCAGCACGGTGGGCGCGAGCGTCGCGCGCGGCGATCGAATGGGTTTCAACGAAGCCGGGTCGGAGTCGGCGAAGGAGCAGATGCTGCTCAACATCGTCCGCGTGCGCGACGGCAAGCCGATGTACATCGTCGAGATCGGCTCGGTGATCAGCCAGCCGACGTTTCAGGCCAGCGGCTCGGCACTGACATTCCATAACGATCAGCACGGGATTTACGGCCCCGCCCTTCGCTCAGCGTATCCGGTTCGCGGCGATGACGTGGTCGATCCGACCCGGCAGACGACCGCGGCCGGCAGCCTGCAGTATTCTGACACGCCCACCATTTCATACCACGCACTCGCGTCGGACGAGTTGTCACGACGGGTCATGACTCCGATTCCGGCGGTCGTGATTTTGTATCTCTCGGAGTGCGGCTGGAGCCTCGATCGACTGCTCGACTGCTGCGTGCAACGCATCAATGGACTCAACAATCGGGCGATCGGCGAAGCCGGAGCGACCCGCGGCCCGGAGCCGGGCTTCACGCGGACCGTGCAACTTCTGAAGCAGCTTGAAGACACGGGCCAGGTCGCGTTCAGCTTTGAGAAAAGCGGCGGCGAGGCGCGTGCGGTGCTGCATCTCCCGGCGTCAATCTCCGGCTTGGAAGCCGAAATGCGCGAATTGCGGGAACGGCTCGGATACCCGCTGGAAGGTGCGCTGGCCCTGCGAGTGACCGGCGAGGGCGCCCGTAGCGACCCGGACGAAATCTCGTTGCAAACGCGATCCATCCTGGGGGTATTTCAGGCGCTGGCATTGGAGTGCGGCACGTCGGCCGATCGGCCGGTCGAGAAGCCGGCGGAGGCGACCACGGGGCGAACTTCACGGCCGGGGGTGTGGCTGCGAGTCGATGAGAGTTTTCTTCCTCCAAGCGATGCATTCGTGCGAGTACCGTACGAGGGCCGCTGGACCTATATCCCCAAGAGCGACTTCAACTCGAAACGAACGCTTTCACTTCTGACTTATCTATTCTCGTTACGCGCAGCAGACGTCGCGGGACCGTCGGGACCGATCCTCACGGTCGGCGCGGGAGGGCGGTAGCGGGCGGTATCCTTGCCGAGCGAGCGGCGCCAATCGGTTGCGTGGGTTCAATGGCTGATTAGAATCGTCGAGCGATGCGAAGGTCCTCGTCCGCTTTGAAAACGATTTGCACACAGGTCACCGTCGCGGGCGCGGCGTTGGTGCTCCTGACGCGGCTGCACATTCCCAACTGTCATGCCGTCGGCAGCGTATTGGACGAGCATGCCCTGCTCGCATTCGTCGATTCCACCGACCTTGTAGCGCTCTCGCCGGCGAAGTCGACGTCCGCCAGCGAGCTTCGCGACCGCCAGTGCTATCAACCGATCGTCCAGATGGCATCATCGTGCGACGCGGTGCACGCACTCCTTCGCTCAATGGCCGACGGCGAACCGCGCCCGGTTTCCACGGTCCCCCTCGACCGGCGCGTCACGATCTGCCGCTGGTTGATCTGACCCGCGCCGCCTGTCCTCCCCTTCTCACCCGCTTTCGTTTCGCGATATCGCAACAGCGTTCCCGGCCATACGCACCCGATTCGCGTCTCGCCGGCGCGAAACGATGAAGGCCCTCAAACCGACCCGCGGATCGAACCCGGCGGCCATGCAGCAGGCAATGTCCCGCCGGAAGCGACAACTCAACGAAACGCAAGAGGCGCTCACGGCCCACGTCGGCCGCGCCCAACCCACGGGAGATACTCAATGCGTCAGAACCAGTTGTGGGCGAAGAAATCGCTTGACGTACTGCTCGATGAGATGGCGGGCGACCACCGGCTTCGTCGAGTGCTCGGCCCCGTAACGCTGACGGCGCTGGGCGTCGGAGCGGTCATCGGCGCGGGCATCTTCGTTGCCACGGGCGCTGCCGCCCACAACGTCGCGGGCCCCGCGCTCATGGTCTCCTACGCCGTGTCGGGGCTCGCGTGCATCTTTGCGGCTCTGTGTTACGCGGAGTTTGCTTCGATGGCGCCGGTGGCCGGGAGCGCGTACACCTATGCCTACACGACCCTGGGCGAGTTGCTTGCCTGGATCATCGGCTGGGACCTGGTGCTTGAGTACGTCGTCAGCTCGGCGACGGTTGCCAACGGCTGGTCGGGGTACTTTCAGAGCACGATCGCCAAGTTCGGGCTTCGATTTCCGGAGGGATTCCGCGACGCGCCTTACCTGTATGACACGCTTACTGGGCACCTGAAATCAACTGGCTCGTATGTGAACCTGCCGGCCGTGTTGATCGTGGCGGTCGTCACGGTTGTTCTCGTGAAGGGCATCAAGGAGAGCGCCAACTTCAACGCGGCGATGGTCGGAATCAAGGTGCTGGCCGTCCTCTTCGTCATCCTGGTCGGTGCGTTCTACGTCAATCCCGAGAACTGGAAGCCGTTTGCTCCGTTCGGGTGGACCGGGATGAGCTTTTTCGGCAAGCCGATTCTTGGTCATGCTCAAGCGGGCCAGCCGGTCGGGATGATGGCCGGCGCGGCGATCATCTTCTTCGCCTATATCGGTTTCGACTCGGTATCGACCCACGCGGAGGAGGCGCGCAACCCGCAACGGGACGTTCCAATCGGGATTGTCGTGTCGCTGGTCATTTGCACCGTTCTCTACATCGCGGTTGTGGCGGTGCTGACCGGAATGGTCCCGTACGATCAGATCGACGTGAACGCCGGCGTGTCGGCTGCGTTCAAGAAGGTGAATCTGCCGTGGGCCGAGTTCCTCATCGCCGCGGCGGGGGTGGCCGGGATCACGTCGGTCCTGCTGGTCATGATGTTGAGCGCGCCGCGCGTGTTCCTGGCAATGGCGCGTGACGGACTCGTGCCGAAGCAATTCTTCGCCGACGTGCATCCGCAGTTCCGAACACCCTGGAAGAGCACGATTGTCATCGGGCTGTTCATCGGTGTATTGGCAGGCCTCTTTCCGATCGAATGGCTTCTGCACCTGGCGAATATCGGGACCCTGTTTGCGTTTGTCATCGTCTGTGCCGCGGTGCTCATCATGCGCTCGACGAACCCATCGGCGAAGCGTCCATTTCGGTGCCCGCTGGTCCCGCTGACGCCGATTCTGGGAATCGTCAGTTGCCTCATGTTGATGTTCTCATTGCCGGCGGCGAACTGGTATCGCCTGATCGGCTGGCTGGCGATCGGGCTCGTCATCTACTTCGGGTATGGGCGGCAGCATAGCACCCTCGGCAAGCAGCTCGCCGCCGAGATCGCGAGGCGTGGCGTTTCGGCCGCGGGAACCCTCAAGCGTTAGAACTGAACTCGCAATTCGGCTATCGTTTGAAGATGCACGACCTCTCACTCATCGCGACGGTTGCAGCGGCCTTCACCGGAGCGTGGCTGCTCGGGCTGATTACGCAGCGCCTGGGACTGTCGCCGATCGTGGGCTACCTGATCGCCGGGGTGCTGATCGGTCCGCACACGCCGGGCTTTGTCGGCGATGTACACGTCGCACAGCAACTGGCCGAGGTCGGCGTCATTCTCCTGATGTTCGGCGTCGGTCTGCACTTTCACCTGAAAGACCTGCTGGCGGTGAAGTCGGTGGCCATTCCCGGCGCGATCGGTCAGAGCTTGATCGCGACCCTGTTTGCTGTGGCGGTCTTCGCTGTATTCGGCATCGCGCCGACGACCGGCGCCGTCCTTGGCATGGCAATGGCCGTCGCCAGCACGGTCGTGCTGATGCGTGTCCTGATGGACGCCGACGTGTTGAATTCGCCGCAAGGGCATGTGGCGGTGGGTTGGCTCATCGTCGAGGACATCTTCACGGTCGTCCTGCTGGTGCTGATCCCGGTCCTCGGGAGCAGTCATGGAGGTGGGACCACGACGAACCCGGCAAGCTCACCGGCGCTGTGGCAGACGCTCGGGCTGGCATTGCTGAAGCTGTCGGCGCTCGTCGGCATCGTTCTGCTGGGCGGGGCGCGAGTGGTGCCCTGGGTCCTCGTGCAGGTGGCCAAGCTCCGCTCGCGCGAATTGTTCACGCTTACGGTGCTTGTGTTCTCGATCGCCATCGCGGCGGGCTCCTACTTTTTCTTTGGAGCGTCGATGGCACTGGGGGCGTTTCTCGCCGGCATGGTCGTGGCGCAGTCGCCTGTCAGTCACCAGGTCGCGGCGGACGCGCTGCCGATGCGGGACGCGTTCGCCGTCCTGTTCTTCGTCTCGGTCGGAATGCTCTTTAATCCGGCGTTCCTGCTGCACGAGCCGCTGATGGTGCTGGCCGCGCTGGGGATCATTCTCCTCGTGAAGCCGTTGGCGGCGCTTGCGATTGTGGCAATGCTCGGTCATTCGGCGCGAACGGCGTTGACCGTCGCCGTCGGCCTGGCTCAGATCGGAGAATTCTCGTTCATCCTGTCCGACCTGGCCGGGCGGCATGGGCTGATGCCGGAGGCCGGACACAATGTGCTGGTCGCATCGGCGATCATCTCGATCACGCTCAATCCGATGCTGTTCCGATCGCTTCCAAAGATGGAAGCATGGCTGAAGGCCCGTCCAGAGCTCTGGCGCATGCTGAACCGCCGCGCCGAAGCCCGAGTCGCGACAATCAACCTCGCATCGGCGGAGTCCCTGGAACACCCGGCGAGACCCGAATCCCGACTGGCGATCGTGATCGGCTACGGCCCCGTCGGCCGCTCGGTCCACCGCCTCTTGCGCGAGGCGAATCTGTCCACGGTGGTAATCGACCTGAACATGGATACGGTCGCATCACTCACCGCCGACGGACAGACGGCGATCTTCGGCGATGCGTCGCATGAGAGCATCCTCGAGCAGGCCGGTGCGAAACGCGCCTCGTACGTGATCGTGACGCTTCCTCATTCGTCCGAACGCGCGGCCATCGTGATGGCGGCTCGAAGCCTGAATCCGAGCGCACGAATCCTGGTCCGGGCGAGATACCTCCGCGAGCGTGAGGACCTGGAGCAGGCGGGTGCGAACGCGGCCGTCTTTGAGGAGGCCGAAGCCGCCGTGGGCCTGGCGCGACTCGTGCTCGCGGACACCGGTCTGCACCGCGCAGCGGCGGACCGGAAGATCAAGGATCTGCGGCTTCAACTCATTATGGAGAACATCACCAACATCCGCACGCAGCGCGTGAGAAGCGTGATGGTGCCGTGGGCGCGCGTGCGTTGGATTTCGGCGGCGGCGGATCGAAAGACCGTGTTATCCAACGTTGCGCAGGAACGATTCTCCCGCTGGCCGGTTGTTGAACCTCGATCGGGGCGCGCGACCGGTTATCTGCTGACGAAAGACCTGGTCGCGCGCGCGGCGGACGAAGTGTGGTCGCGGCTGGTTCGACCGCTCAAGACGATTCATCCCGACGAGAACGTGGAGTCCGTCCTGTCGCGCATGCAAAGCGACGGCGATTCGGTGTACGTGGTGGAGGATGGCGGTCGGCCGCTCGGCCTCATTACGCAGGAGGACATTCTCGAACAGGTTGTCGGCCAGATCGAGGACGAGTATCCGCACGAACCGCTCGTCTCAGTCGTGGACGCGCTGGGCCGGGGCGGCATCGTGCTGAACCTGGCCGCCACGGCCCGCGATCAGGTCGTCGCCGAGCTGGCGAGCGCGATCCCATCGGACCGACTGCCGCCCGGATGTGAGAACTCGGAGATCATCCGATTTGTGATCGAGCGCGAATCAGAGGTCTCCACCGACTTCGGGAACGGAGTCGCGGTTCCGCACGCGCGGGTTCACGGGCTGACGGCGCCGATCGTCGTGTTCGGCCGCTCGGCCGAAGGTGTGCTGTTCACTCCCGAGTCGTCGGAGCTTGTGCATCTGATTTTTCTGCTTGTCACTCCTTCAGAGCAGCCGGAGGCGCAGTTGGCGCTGCTGTCGCAAGTGGCAACGGTGTGCCGGGAATTGACGGCCCGGGAAGAATTAATGAACGCAGCATCGCCGACCGACGTCCTGTTGATCCTCGAGCCGCGTACTTCCAGGTAACTCATCAGAACCGGGTGTTCCGTGAAGCGCGGCCGGCTGGCAGCCGCGGGGAGGTTTCCTGTGCGCCCGACCCCGTCGGATCCAAGCTTTACCTGTTCCGGAAGGGGATTCGCGCGTCGAGAGACCACCTTCCGGCTCCTGCGACGATGAGAAAAGCAAGTGAGAAGAGCATGAGCAGGTCCGTCCGCGCCTCGTGCAGAAAGCTCAGAAATCCGTATCGATCAAGCTTCTGGAGCGCGAAGCCGGCGAATGAGCGGCCCAGAAGAACCGGGCCTTTGGTTGAAGTGATGGCGACGGACATGGTGACGAGCAAGCCCGCCGAGGCAGGGCGCGTCAGAAGTCCGGCAAGTAGCAGCAGCCCGCCCACGATCTCGACGCAGCCGACGAAAGGTCCCGTGACTTCCGGCGCCGGAATCCCGATGCGCGCGAAGCGGCCCGCACCGAGTGCCGCCGGGTAGATAAACTTCTGTGCGCCCTCAGATAGGAAAATCCCACCGACGACAAACCGGATCAGGATCGTGGCAGCGGGGGCGTTCGTGCGGAGCAGTTGTCTGAGCACGTTGCCTCCTCAGGGTCGGGGGGTGAACTGCGCAAGGTCGTAGATTCCGAGTTCCTTCTCGATCCGAGCGACCTGGTCCACGATCGACTCGAACCCGTCGTCGCCGAAGAGCTTGTGCTCTTTCTCCTCGAAGTCTTCGCCGAGCGCGTCGTATTCATTCGGCGTGACGATTGTCCGCAACGCGGGAAACAACACCGTGTCCTCGCGCGCCTCGTGCGGCGCGTACATGCGGATGAACTGCCGCAGCGCCGCTGCCAATTGCTTGCGGCTGGCCGCATCCTTCACCGCCTTGCTCGTCGCGAGCTGGAGCGTGCGGTCAGTTAATCGGCGGCCCGCCTGATGCTGCGCCGTGAGAACGTCAACGAGGTCCACCAGCTTGTTGGCCTTGCGATATCGCGGGAAGAGAAAATCCTCCTCCAGCTTCTCGTGGTAATCTTCGATGAACGTGCGAATCAGCGTCGCCGATTTGTGCACGGCGTCCGGCGATACGTCCGCGCCGCCCGCCAGAATCCGCCGCTCCGACTCTTCGTAGATGAGCAGAATGCGCTTGAGGACGCCGTGCTCGCGCATCAGATCCTCGCCGGGGCTGATCTCCTCTTCGTGTTTTTCGTCGTTATGCTTCGGCGGCTGCCGGCCGTTCTCGCCACCTGGCCGCGTCTGCGCCACAATCGTCTCCGTTCCAAGAAGCGTGACTCCTGCAAGCGAAGCGCCGACGCGAATGAAATCTCGACGTGACTTTTCCGAGCCGTCCATACGCTCATGACCTCCGTTTTCCTGCAGTATTCACTCGCGAGTGCTGCCCACGCGGTTCGCGCACCCGCTGACCGTGTCTGCTCTGGCCATGGCCAAACACGCGGCGCAGCTCCGACTCGAACAACTCGCGGAATAGCTCCTTGACCTTCTCTTTCGCGTCAACCAGCGTTCTGCGTCCACTCGGCGTGATCGCATAAACGCGGCGCGTGCTTTGGCCGGCGGGCTCCTTCACCGAGCGCAGCAACCCGCGACGTTCAAGCCGATGCAGCAGCGGATACAGCGTGCCGGCGCTCAACTGATATCCGTGCCGGGCCAATTCCTCGATGATCCAAAGCCCGTAGATCGGTTTCTCACCCGCATGATGAAGAATGTGCAGCGGAATAAGTCCCGCGAACAATTCCTGATCGAGCCGTAATCGCATTGCCAGTGCTTTCGTTAAACGATATCGTATAGCGATATCGATAACGGATAATACTGACCATGCCAACGACCGTCAACCCGGTGTCCTCGAATCACGGTCCCGCCAACCTCCGGGAACTGTGTGTCGTTTTTCTAAAACTCGGTGCGACCACGTTCGGCGGGCCAGCCGCCCATATTGCGATGATGGAGGACGAGGTCGTTACACGACGAGCCTGGCTGACGCATCAGGAGTTTCTCGACCTCCTCGGGGTAACGAACCTCATTCCCGGGCCGAACTCGACCGAAATGGCGATTCACATCGGGCACCGACGCGCCGGATTTATTGGGCTGCTCGTCGCCGGCATGTGCTTCATTCTGCCGGCGGTGATCATTGTCACGCTCATCGCCTGGGCCTACGTGCGGTTCGGCGGATTGCCACAGGTCGCTTCCTCCCTCTACGCGATGAAGCCGGTCATCCTCGTCATCGTGCTTCAGGCCCTCTGGCGTCTGGCACAAAGCGCCCTGAAGGACCGAGTCTGCGTTGCGGTTGCGTTGCTCGCGATCGCGTCCGGATTCGCCGGCATCAACGAGCTGCTGATACTCGCGATTGCCGGCGCGCTCGTGCCGATCGGACGGAATGTCCTTCCGCCGCGCGGTTTTTCCGCGACTCCTTGTCTGATGCTGGCGCTCCCAGGAAGCGTTCCGGCGACCGCGTCGATTGCGCTGGGCGCAGCAATGCCCTTCGGTTTCTGGCACCTGTTCCTGTTCTTCATCAAGGTCGGTTCCGTATTGTTCGGCAGCGGGTACGTTCTGCTCGCATTCCTTCGGGCCGATCTGGTCGAGCATTGGGGCTGGGTCACCGAGGCGCAACTCCTGGACGCCATTACCGTCGGCCAGGTGACTCCGGGGCCGGTGTTCACGACGGCTACGTTTATCGGGTACCTACTCGGCGGACCACTGGGAGCGCTCGTGGCGACGGTCGGCATTTTCCTGCCCGCATTCTTCTTTGTTGCCATCAGCGGGCCGTTTGTGCCGCGGCTGCGCCGCTCGAAGATGGCCGCCGCGCTCCTCGATGGCGTGAATGTTGGATCAGTCGCGCTGCTCACGGTGGTGACATGGCAACTGGCACGCTTTGCCGTGTGCGATGTGCCAACCGTTTTTGTCGCGGCCATCACCGCCGGCCTGATCTGGCGGTGTGCACTCAACTCGGCATGGCTGGTCGTTGGTGCTGGTACAATCGGGGCAATCGCAACCGCGCTTTTCTGAGCGCGAAAGACCAGATCAACCTAAGGAATGAATGCGCATTGCGGATAGTCGCTAAGGCGGAACCCCGAATAGTCCCACCACCAGTAAATGGATCATTCGAAGCGGCGGAGATCAAGCAAACCCAACCTCGCAGTCATGCGATTCTTGACTTGCATTTGATAACTCGGGGCCGTCGGTTGTCTAACGGAGCGGGAGCGAATCTTATCACCGCCTCCCCGGATCCCTCGTCGTCACAGGTGAAGCCCGTCGAACAGCTTCACGCGTCCATTGCCAGATGTTCCTGATTGTTTGTAACATCGCTTGATGATCCGAGGGGTCGTCAGAGGTCCCTTGGGGATCGAAATGTCCATGGGTGTTCGAAATCGAGAGGGAAAATGATGCTGCAAATCCATTCACGTTCATTTCGGCAGGGCCGGCGCGCGGTCGCCCTTCTCTGCGCTCTCGCCGTCGCCAGCGGCGGCTGCGGAATCTCCCCGTCTGATCCCCGGGTCGTCGGCCGCGGGCTCGCGACGAACGGCCTCCTCACCGGGGGTGGGCTCGGCGGCGGCGGGCTAATCGGACGTAAGTACGAGGTCCGCGGCGTCAATTACTCCCCCATCCCGATCGGCGGCTCGTTCGACGATTATGACGGGCAACTGCGCGGCAACGGCGGTGACGTGTTCTGGGGGAACTACTTCGAGCCCGTATGGCAGCAGGATCTCGATCTCATGCGCGAGATGGGTGTCAACACCATTCGCGTGTACGCCACCTATCCCTGGCAACCGCAGATCGGCCCGAACGAGCCGCGCGATCACACGCGCTTCCTCGATATGCTCTGGAACGGCGGCAGGCAGCCGATCCGCGCCTTTCTCGCGTTCCCTCTCAGCAACGGGATCTTTCGCTACAAGGTCGTCCCGTCGGCGCCCAACGACGGCTCGTGGTCTGTCGTCCTGCCGACCGGTCCGAACGGCACCGATCAGATCTGGGTCGAGGACGAGACGCGGACCGAGCCGGGCTGGCACTTCAACGGCAATCAGACCGCGCCCCAGCGCCGCGCCACCGACGCCGAGGCCTACAAGGCACTGGCCGAGAAGTACAAGGATCATCCCGCCGTCTTCGGCTGGGTACTCGGCAACGAGATCAACTCACCCCAGAGCCGCGCGAACCCGCGCTTCTGGGCCTACCTGAACGACCTCGCTCGCGACCTGAAGGCAATCGCGCCGACGAAGGAGACGCTGGTCGCGCTGATCGACGATTCGATGAACTCGCTCACCCTTGTCAAGAACAACGGCTGGGACGTCTCGAAGATCGATATGTGGGGCATCAACTCCTACCGTGGCCGCCTCGGTGACACCACCAACAACTTCGACATCTTGTTCTCGAGTTATGCCGCGGTTAGCTCCAAACCACTCATCGTGACCGAGTTCGGTCCGCCTTCCACGACTCGTCAACAGATCGTCGATGGAGTGGGCGTGCCCATCCCACTCGGCACCGATCCGGCCACGGTGGTCCCGCTCTGCCAGACGGGGACGCTCACGGACCTCGTCAACTCGGGCCAGCTTGCCGCGCAATACATCGAGGGCCATTGGAAAGACATCGTCGCCAACCAGAACGTGTGTGCCGGCGGCATCGTCTTCGAGTGGCAGGACGAATGGTACAAGGCCGGCAACCCGGCAGCGCGCAACGTATCGCCCGGAGCGAACGATGCTTTCCCCGGCGGCTGCTGGGACGAGGAGGGCTTCGGCATCAACGCCGTCGTCCTGAAGCGGTCGAGCGCCACAAGCTTCCCAAGCCCGTTCGTCCCGGATCAGCGCGTGCCACGCGCCGCATTCCAGACGCTGAAGACGCTGTGGAACCCGAATTGAGCCCAGATGAACGCCACTTGCTGGTGCGTGCGAGTGGGTTGATTGGCGGGCCCCACTCGAGGCCCTTGTGCAATTATCAAGAAACAACGGAGAGAGAGGGATTCGAACCCCCGGTACGTTTTACCGTACGCCGGTTTTCAAAACCGGTGCCATCAGCCGCTCGGCCATCTCTCCAAACATGCACGAGCCAAAGCCCGTGCAATTACTTATTCTAACGCCTTCCACGCGAATGCACCGCTCGCACCATCGCCTCGACGCGCTCGGCGTCGGGCGGGTTCTGCCACTGGCCGTGCCGCTTCAGCGACGAACCGACGATGAAGCCGTCGGCGTGCGGGGCGAGCCCGGTGAGGTTTTCCGGCGTAGTGCCGGAGCCGACAAAAACAGGTACCTCGACCGCACGGCTGACGTCGAGCACGTCGCTGACCGCCGTCGGCTCGCCCGTGGCCGTCCCGGTCACGATCACTCCGTCGGCCCCGAAGAACTCGGCGGCCTTCGCCGTATCGGCGAGACTCACGTCGGCGGTCACCATGTGGCCGGCGTGCTTTTTCTTCACGTCGGCGATGACGGCAATCCGCTGGGCCCCGATCTGCTTGCGGTAGCGAAGCAGCGGACCGGCACTGGCCTCGGACATCAGCCCCTCGTCGGCCACGTGCGAGAAAACAAAGTTCTCTGCCCGAATGAACTGGCACCCGGAGGCGAGCGCGACGGCCAGTGCCGCCTCATTTGCGCCCGCCAGTATCTGCACGCCGAGCGGGACCGTCGTTTCGTCGCGCACGGCCGTGCAGACGGCCGTCATCGCCGCGACGATTTCCGGCCCGACGTGCTGCCGCAGGTACGGCCGGTCGTGCATGTTCTCGAGGACGATCGCATCGACGCCCAGTTCGGTGAGCATTCGAGCTTCGCTCACCGCATGAGCGCAAATCTCGATGATCGACAGCTCGCCGCGCGGAGTTCCCGGCAGCGCCTGAACGTGAATCATCGCCATCAAGACCGGCCGTTCGTGCCCATCGATCCACTCCGCGAAGGACTGCATCGTCCCCATTGTGGCGGCTGTCGTGCCGCTTTCCAACCGGTGGAACGGCATTGGTTTAGAGGCCTCGGCGGCCCGCGGTTTCCAACCAGCCGCACACCGACTAAACTGGTGTTTCCAATTGCGCCGGCTCCCGGCCGGTGAACAGCAAAGGAGTCTGCATGAGTCGCCGCGTTGTCATCACTGGAATCGGCTGGATTACCCCGCTGGGGCAGGACATTGACTCCGTCTGGAAGCGGCTGCTCGACGGCGAGTCGGGCGTCGCACCCACCGAAATCTTTGACGCCGAGACGTTTCCCACGACGTTTTCAGCCCAGGTCAAGAATTTTGACCTGAAGAAGTTCCTGTCGCCGGCTGACTACGAGCGCCATCAACACGCTTCGCGCCAGGTCGCATTCGCACTGGCTGCGGCCCGCATGGCCTGGGACGCCTCTAACGTTGAAAAAGCCGCCGGGCTCGACAAGACCCGCATCGGCATCTACCTCGGCGGAGGCGAAGGGCCGATCGATTTCGACAATTTCGCGGCAGCCGGCGTCGAGGGCTGGTCACCGGAGAAAAACGCGGTGGATACCCAGCGCTGGGCCGAAGTTGCCTACGCCCGGCTCAGCCGCACCAGCGAACTCGAGCAGGACCCGAACATGGCCTCGAGCCACCTGGCCGCCCTGTTCGGCGTCGAGGGGCCGTGCCTCAATACGCTCACCGCATGCGCCGCCAGTACGCAGGCGATCGGCGAGGCGACCCAGATGATCCGCTACAGCGACGCCGACGTCATGATCTCGGGCGGCTGTCACAGCATGATTCACCCGCTCGGCGTGACGGGCTTCAACCGCCTGACCGCGCTGTCGATGCGCAATGATTCGTGCCTGACCGCATCGCGGCCCTTTGACCGCACGCGTGACGGCTTCGTGCTGGGCGAGGGCGCCGGCATGCTCATCCTCGAAGAGTACGAGCACGCCAAGCGCCGTGGCGCGAAGATCCTCTGCGAAGTCTGCGGCTATGGCTCCACGGCCGACGCCTTTCGCATCACCGACATCCACGAGGACGGCCGCGGCGGCATCGCCGCCATGCGAAACGCGCTGAACGACGCCGGCATCAAGCCGACCGAGATCGACTACATTTCCGCCCACGGCACCGGGACGCAGGAAAACGACAAGATCGAGTCGAAGGCGATCCACGGCGTCTTCGGCGATTTTGCGAGCAAGGTTCCGGTCAGCAGCATCAAGAGCATGATGGGACACCTCATTGCGGCGGCCGGCGCGGTCGAGTTGATCACCTGCGTGCTGGCCATTCGCGACCAGGTTTTGCCGCCGACGAGCAACTACCAGAACCCGGATCCCAATTGCGATCTCGACTACATCCCGAATAGGGCGCGACCGGCCAAGGTTCAGACCTGCTTATCGAACTCTTTCGGGTTCGGCGGACAGAACGACACGCTGATTGTTCGGGCGGTCTAGGAGTTTGCGGGCACGCGCGTCGCGTTTCCTGTGAGGGCGATTGTGGATCGCCGGCAAATTCGTGACCCTTTCAAGACCACGATCCCAGGAGTTTGATTATGGCGACCTACGTTGACGGCTACGTTATCCCCGTTCCCAAGAAGAACTTGGCGACCTACCTGCGAATGGCCAAGCTGGGCGCGAAAGTCTGGAAGGACCACGGCGCTCTCGAGTATCAAGAGTGCGTCGGAGACGACCTGGACGTGAAGTTCGGCTTGCCCTTCCCGAAGGTCATCAAGACCAAGCCCGGCGAGACCGTCGTCTTTTCCTTTATCGTCTATCGATCAAAGGCTCATCGCGACAAGATCAATGCCCGCGTCATGGCCGATCCGCGCATCGCCGACGCAATGAAGACCATGAAGATGCCCTTCGACTGCAAGCGAATGCTTTTCGGCGGCTTCACAACGCTCGTCAAGGCATGAGCGGCCGGCAGCCGGCCGCAGATAGACTTCGGCGGAATTACTCGGCGTCGCGATGCACCGTTTCCGGCGAGAACGCCGGCAGGCATACCGCGATGTACTCCGCACCTTCAGGCCCGGGTGTGCTGTATCGCACCCACTCGCCCGCGCGTGCGATGACCGCCTGACCCGCACCAACATCGATCGCATCGCCCTCGTGCTCGACGCGCAGTGTGCCCTTCAGGACGATCGTGTACTCATCAAACTCAGGCCGCTGGCCCGGTTCGACCCAGCCCGACGGGCTCTTCATCTGCGCGACGCTCAGCGCCCCCGTCTTGCTGTTCACCCGCCCCACAAACTCCTGAATGTTCTTTGGCTTATTACCCGCCGACTGAATTCGTGTCGGGGCCTGGATCAGCGTGGGCATTGCAACTCCTCCAGCGCAACGGACTCTTCGCGCGCAGATTAGTCGCCGCAACGTGGTCTGACCAGCGCGGCGCCGGCTCAATGATTCGCGACGGCGACGCTCCGACGCCAGACGCGGGTCGACGGGGCCGGAACCTCGAGATCGACGCGGTCGTTTTCCGCGGCGCTGCGCCGCCCCCCCAGCGCGGCGGCAACGCGCGAGACCAATAACGCCGCGATGACCCCATACAGCGGCATCAGCGCGAAGCGGTAGCGATGATGGTCGCCGTATGAAAGAAGGATTGTGGTCACCGCGGCGTAGAGGATGTTGAACAGACAGAACGCCAGCACGGCTCGATCAGGCATGCTGGTAACCATCAAGCGTTTCCGAAGTCGGATCGGTCCGACGCCTGCAAGCGCCGCGAAGGCGATGAGAACGGGCAACAGAACCAGAGCCGACCATGAATAAGGAGTTTTCCCCCATCGCAGGCCGACCCAATGGTCGAAGAATCCGAGCGCTGGTTTCAGTCGGGCATGATTTGCATTGGCGGCGAGATTGAACGGATAGGTGTCGTGGGAAGGGACAAAATAGCGCCGCAGGTTCTTCCAGACACCGCCGAAGTAGAGAGCCGGCTGGTGCCGCAGTACGTAGAGTGCATCGCGCTCGTACGCAGCCGCGATCGCCGGCATCGCCCGATGATGCCAGTTGATTGCCCCGGTGCTCTTGCGTTCCTGGTCCAGCACGGCGATTCCGGCCGGTTCGCCCATGGGGGCCAGATGCACGAATGCGCTTGGCGGCCGGTCGTAGAGCGGCGTCACGGCCGCCTGCGAGAGCGCACCGCTGCGAACGAGTTCGGCGCACTGCTCCCTCGGCAGTTGGTCCACGGTCATCACCGCCAGATTCAGCCCTCGATAGACCGAACTCCCGGCCCACTCGCCAAACATGACCCAGTTCTTAAGAGTGACGGCCGCGACCAGAACCAGCGGCGCCGCCGCCAGACGCAGCGTCCGCCGCGCGCCGGCCCGGTCGAGCAACACAACCCCCACGACCACGATGACAAGCCAGAAGGGGTGAAACGTCCCCCGCGTCAACACGATCAATGCGAGCACGGCGAGGAGCGCCGCCCCGTCGATGAGTCTCCGATCGGACGCATATCGGTGCAGCAACCAGGCGGCGATGATCAGCCCGGTCATCAGCGGATATTCGTACAGCAGCCAGTTCTCATAGAGTACGGTCGTCGGATTGACCGTCAGCAGGATCGTGATGGCGGCCGCGGTGATCGCACCGACACCCATTCTCAACATCAATTGCAGGGCGGCGATGGACGCGCACAGCCCCAAACCCAGATATACCGCGTGAAAGACCGTTGCGGCGTGCGCTCCGGACGCCTTCAACACGACGCCGCACATCAGATTGAACGATGGCGGCTGATCACGCAAATAGAAGATGCTCTCGATCAACGAGCCCTTCAGCAGCGCAGGATCGATCAATTGGTGATAGTGGTTCAGCGTCGATGCGTCGAATCGCACACCCATGATGGCGTAGCAAATTCGAGAAACGACGAATGCAGCAACAACGACGAAAGCGGCGTTTCGCCCGGCACGCGCGGATGCGGAGTGCGACGCACGCGCGCTCTGGGCGCGGAGGTCAAGGATCATCGCATGCCTCAATCAGGGAAAAAATGTAGGGTTATGAAGGTCGGTAGTCGGGAAATTACTCCGTTCGGGTAAGCTCGTTACCCATTCAAACGGAATAATTGCGCGGACTCACGCGCTGCGCCCCAAAACTCGCGCCAATTCCAGTGCGTGCACTCCTGCACACATTCTGTGCGATGTTGCCCACCTATCGCGCTTTCACCAGCGGCACATCGACCACATGCTCCGACACAAACCAGACCTGCATCTCGTTCGTCCGAATCACGTCACTGACGATGAGATCGTTCGTCCCATCGTCGCCGTCCTGCGACGCTTGGCGCGCCATCGTCCGCGCTTCTTCGAGAATGACCTCGTGCGCGTGCAATAGTCGCGATATCTGGGCGGGCGTCTCTTCGCGACCCTTCGGCGCCCGGGGTATCAGCGTCGTCTCCGCCACGTCGTGCGCCATCGCGATCGACACGCCGCCCAGCATCTGAATCCGCTCCGCCAGCGCGTCCACCAGCTCGGCCTGTTCGCCGAAGTGCTTGTCGAACAGCAAGTGCAATTGATAAAACGTCGGCCCCGCGACTTGCCAGTGGTGCTTCTTGTACATGTCGCGGAGCACCATCGTGTCGGCAAGCAACTGATTGAGATTCTCCGTACTCCGCGCGCAGACCCGCTCCGACAGGGCAATCGGCAGCTTTACCACCGTGCCGTACGGCTGCGTCTCTCTCGCCTTCTGGCCGACCATCGGCCGTGCCATGTCCAGAACGCCCCGGTGATTCGTCGATTTCCGCTTCATGGTGATTCTCCGCGCTGAACCAAACTCTCTTGAACCGCTGCCGGAGCATAGGACGACCGCCGCTCCGCTTCCAGCGGTCGGTTCACGTTCGCGAAGACTCTATCCCGGATTACTTGGAGCCGATCAACACGTTTGCGTAGGCAACCACGTCGCCCGAATCAACGCCGCAGATCCCGTCCACGTTGGCACAATCGCAGTCGCCGCCCGGCGTCGCTCCGACCACCACGCAGTTCACGAACGCCTGCAGATCGTCACCGTCGATTATTCCGTTCCCGTTCAGATCGCCGTGCGTCGCAACGCATCCGCCCGGCGCCGACATGGTGACGTTCAAGCTCTGCGGCGAATGCGGCTTGAACAGGCCGAGCGTCGCCGTTCCCGCCACCGGCGGCCGGTTGGCCGTAAACCAGAAGTTGTACATCGTCCCCCACCGCAGCGCGTTGGAGTTCGGGTTCTGCGTGAAGCTCTCCGGGCTCGTCCACGTCACCGCGCAACTGCTCGTCGACGAATTCCATGCCGCGTTCGAGTACGGCTCGCCCGAATGATAGAACGGCGCGTTGAAGCCCATGTCTGTCACAAAGGTCCCGGACGGAATCTGCACGCTGAACGACCCGCCGCTGCGATCCGAGTTCAGGTTGTAAACCGCATAGTCGTAACGGTAATTCCCCGCTCCCACGTCCGTCACCTTGTACGCGTACCAGAACCGACCCTCGCTCGGCACATCGAGCGTCCCGATCGTCACCGACGGATCGGGGGTGTTTGCTCCAAGCCCGTGATCGCGCCAGGCCTGAATCGCCGGAATCCCGGACTGCGTTGTCCCCTGTAGCGTCAGATTGAACGTCGTCGGCGCCACTGTCACGCGCCGGTAGGACGCATTATTTCGCTGCGTCGGCTGCTGCGACTCTTCATTGCAAACGTACACCCCGTCGACAAAGTATTGTGCTCCCGCCGTCGACAAATCACTCTCGACCACCTGCAGCCGCTTGAAAATCGCATTCCCGCTGCTGGAGTTGACGGCCGAAAACTGCGACGTGTATGCATTGATCCCCGAACGAGCCCCAAGCCGACTCTGCCCGGCATTCCAGCTTGCCGAGTACGTATCGCGGCACCCCGGACGCAGTCCAAATCCCGACGCAGAACACGATACTCCGCCGCAGACCGCATCCGTCGAGTTCGACACGCAGCAGGCGTGCTTCGCCCACGACATTCCGATCTGGGTCAGCCGGCCGTCGGCCAGGCGGAACATGTTGAACGCCACGGCCGGCGTTCCGCTATTGATCCAGTTCAGACTCGTCGTCGTCGACAAGTTGCACGTCTTCGTCCCCAGGCAATACGCCCGAATCGTCGGGTTTGTCGTCCCGGCCGTCCCGTGGTTGATCGTCTCTTGAATATCGCCGTAGAGGATGTCCTGCGCGTGCGCCGCTGGGCTGACTGCGCCGACCATCAGCAAACATGCCAGCGAAACCAGAACTCCGTTGCGATTCTTGCGTACGTTCATCTCTTTCCCTCTGAACCGTTCGGTGACGCCGATCGGTAACGCCGACCAACGCGTTACACATTCCGCCAGTATCGCAGATTGGTACGCCCCATTTCAACCGAAAAATCTTTGCAACTGCATGTTCCGTGTATGGTTACACACCGCAACACGCGTTCACACAGTCGCCGTCGCTTCTCCGCACGCCTCCCACAGCAGCTCCGCAATGTCCTGCTGCTTGACGTTCTCCTTCCCCTTCGCCGCCAACCCATCGATCAACATCCGCTGACAAAACGGACACGCCGACGCCACCCGATCCGGCTGCGTCTCCAGAAGCTGCTCCGTCCGCGCGATGTTCACCCGCTCATCGACCGCCAACCGCTTGTTCCCGTGCTCCTCCTCCTTAAACATCTGCGCCCCGCCCGCCCCGCAGCACATCCCCCGGTCGCGCGTCGCCGTCGGTTCCAGCACCGTCAGCCCCGGAATCGACCGCAGCACCTCCCGCGGCGACTCGTAAACATCGTTGTACCGCCCCAGGTAGCACGAATCGTGGAACACCACCCGCCCATCCACGCGATTGACCGGCTTCAGCCGCCCCTCGCGCACCAGCCGCGACAAATACTCCGAGTGATGAATCACTTCGTACTTCCCGCCGAAATCCGGATACTCGTTTGCCAGCGTGTTGAAGCAGTGCGGGCACGTCGTCACGATCTTCTTGATCCCCAGCCCGTTCATCGTCTCGACGTTCGTCTGCGCCAGCATCTGAAACAGGAACTCGTTCCCCGCCCGCCGCGCCGGGTCGCCCGTGCACGTCTCCGACGTCCCCAGGATCGCGAAGTTCACCCCCGCCGCCTTAAAAAGCTGCGCCGTCGCCCGCGCGATCTTCCGCGCCCGATCGTCAAAGCTCGGCGAGCACCCCACCCAGAACAGAATCTCCGCGTCCGGCTTCTCCTCGACCGTCGGCACCTCCAGCCCGCTCGTCCACGCCGCCCGATCCGTCGCAGGAAAGCTCCACGGATTCCCCGCCGACTCCATTCCCCGAAACGCGTTCTGCAACTCCGCCGGAAACTCCGACTTCTCCATCACCAGGTTCCGCCGCATATCGACGATCTTGTCGACGTACGTGATGAACACCGGGCACTCCGTCTCGCACGCCCGGCACGTCGTGCACCCCCACAGCACCTCCGCCGGGATCACCTCCGGCGTCAGCTCGATCGCTTTCCGCTCCCCGCTCCCGCCCGTCAGCTCCTTCTGTCGCGAATACAGATGATCGCGCAGGTCCAGCGTCAGGTGCTTCGGCGACAGCAACTTCCCCGTCTTCGTCGCCGGACAATGATCCGAGCACCGCCCACACTCCGTACACGTGTAGAAATCCAGGATCGCCTTCCACGAGAACTGCTCGATCCGCTTGATCCCCAGCGTTTCCTCGCGCTCCAGCTTGCCCTCGATATCGACGATCGGCCGCAGCCGCCCGCGCGGCGTCAGGTCGGAGAAAAACACGTTTGGAATGCCGGTGATGACGTGAAAATGCTTTGAGTTCGGCAGCAGGTTCAAAAACAGCAGCACCAGCGTCCCATGCACCCAGAACCCCGCATGCCACAGGAACTTCAGCGGCCCATCCGACAGGCCCGACATCGCCATCGCCGCGACCGACCCCGCCGGCTCCACCCAACTGAAATGCACCCCGGTCCCTGAGCTTGTCGAAGGGCCCGCCGCCCGCGCCGCCCGCACCATCCCCGCCCCGTCATACGTGATATCCGCGATCATCATCGTCGCGATGATCATCAGGATCAGAACCCCCTCAAACCCCTTCGAGATCCGCCACGGCTTTAAGACCAGCCGGTAGTAGAAAAACACAAGCGTCCCGAGGATCACCAGCACCGCAAACACGTCTTTGAGAACCGAATAGACCTTCCCCAGCGGCTGGTCGACCCCGAAAATCCAGCCGTCGAAGTTCTCGTTGTACCCCCGCCCCCACAGGATCAGCGTCCGCAGCAGCAGCACCACGAACCCGAGGAAGATGAACTGATGCGCGATCCCCGCCCACCAGTACCGCCGCATCCGCCGCTGCGCAAACGCATAGTCATACATGACGCGCAGCCGCCGCCCGATCTGATCGAACCGATTCTCATCGGCCCCGACCCGCATCAGCTTCCAGCGACCCAGGATCTGTACGAAAAACCACCCCCAGAACCCGACCAGCAGAATCGTCTCAACGACGGGACTCATACCACCTCGCCCGGCGAACAGGGCCGCGAGAAATGCCGCGACACTCAACCGGCCACGATGTTACGCCCCCAAAATACCCGTCGCAACGCAGCGCGACACCACGCGGGCCCTTCAATAATCGCCGCACGAGCCGCGCGCGCCGGCAAGCGGGCCCCTCGGTCAACTCCCGTCGGCCGCGCAAGCGCCGACCCACCCGCCGCCCCGATCTCTGAAATCTCAAATCCTCAAGTCTGAAATCCCACTTCATTGCTCCGTGCAGAAGCCTCGTCATTCGCCGTCTGCTCATCATCCCCGTGCAGATCGGCCGAGTGCGGCCCGCCCGCCGCATTCTCGTACGCCCCGATGTCGACCCGACAACCCATCACTCGCGGCCGTCCCGCGAAGTCCGTCTCGCCGGCCTCCGCACCACCTACTTCTACGACATCGACGATCCGCAACTCTTCGGCACCAACTACAACCGCATCGAAAAGTACGACGTCCGACTCCTGTCCGACAATTCCCTCCTCGAAACCACCTGGTACGGCTACCTCCGAACCACCTATAATTCCGTCATCCGCGAGACCGGCTAGGTCGAGCAGGTCATCCGATGGCGGAGGTCGACCAATGCTTCAGCCACGTGTCGACGCAACGAACAAACAGTGCGCCACCTGCGGACGTTCGATCGCGACCGATCATTTGATCTGCCCGGACTGCGGCTGCTCCTCGTTTAGCCCGATTCTGACAGACCCACCTTGGTCTGAACTTCCCCTTCGCCGGCGCCTCTGGCTAGCCTTCGTGTACACTTGGGCATCCATCTTGGGATTGACGCTGCTCGGCTATTTCGCGTGGGTCTTGACTCGCCTCATAGCGAAATTCAATCACTGGCTCTCGCAATAAGGCCCTCAAACTAACTATTGCAAAGACTGCGTTCTTGATGGACGATTTGGGATCAAGCCGACGGACAT
>CAZJVS010000047.1:0-32375 GCA_964549445.1 uncultured Planctomycetaceae bacterium | reverse complement strand
CGACGAAGTGCGGTCCAACATCATCGGCCGCGCCCCGCTCCCGCTCCGCCGCGCCATGGCCAACATGTCCATCGTCGCCCCGCGCGGCGACGTTACGTTGCTGGCCGAGCTGGAGGCGGTACTGCTACGCACCCTCGAAAAAGACCCAGATCGCCGCTACCAGTCGGTCGGCGAAATGGCGGACGACCTGGAGCGCTGCCTGGCCGGCGAGCCGGTCCAGGCCCGCCAGCACGACCGCTGGTTCCTCCTCCGCCGCACCCTCCGCGCCTATCGCACCCACGTCATCGTCGCCGGGGCGTTCGCGCTCGTGCTGCTGGCGGCCGGGGTGGGCGTGTTCTTCGCCTGGCGCCGGGCGGACGCGGCTTGGCGACGGTCGGACGCCGCCTGGCAGAGATCGGAAAAAGTCGCCCAGATCGCCACCGACGGCCTGAACATGGGCTCGTTCATCCGCCTGGCCAGCGTTGCGCGGGACTCAAAGCGAGTCTACGACGCGATCGCCCTGTACGAGAAGGCCATCGAGATCGGCGCGCGCAGTACGACGGACGACCCCGTCGTTGTCCGAATGGCGCTCGAAGCGTATTACCAACTGGGTAACATTCACGCCCTCTACCTTCAGACCAATTACCTCGAGTTCAACAAGGCGGAAGAAGCGATTCAACGCGCGATGGCACTTTCGGAGCACCTCCTCCAGCTCGTGCCGAATGATCCGATGTCCCACCGCTGGCGGGCCGAAGTCCTCTGGCTGAGCGGATATGAGCGCAATCAGCGGAAGGCCTTTGCTGCCAGCTTACCTTTGCTGCTCGAGGCGAGAGACACTTACGCTCGACTGAGGAAACAAGACCCCGGCAACGATCTCTTCGCTCGGCGAATGGCAGCCGTCTTGACGAGCCTTGGCGTTTGCCTGGGCGGCCTCGGCCAA
This sequence comes from uncultured Planctomycetaceae bacterium, assembly GCA_964549445.1. GTDB lineage: Bacteria > Planctomycetota > Phycisphaerae > UBA1845 > UTPLA1 > SpSt-539. Next base: position 31,456 of record CAZJVS010000047.1, on the reverse strand, counting down.
GTAGACGACCAGTACGACGCATACTGCGGCTCGCTGGACCTGCATACATTCGTCGCTCATCTTGTTGCCCCAGGAGACGTCGATACGAGGTTGGACATGTGTGACGACGCGATCAACCTCTCAGCGTGGCACATCAAGCGCAAGACGCCGACCGATTACCGCACCGCCATCGAACTCACCTTGGACGCCGAGCAGGTCATCGCCGAACTGGCTGCCGCTGGAAAGCTCACGACTCGGTTGGACAAGTCCGAGCGGGCGCTGGAGTACATTCGGAAGAATCATGCCCTCGCACTGCGGCAGCTTACCGCCTTGGCTCCGCAGTAAGACACACGAGCGTCACTGACGGTTCATCCAGCCGCAACGAAAGGGTCGGCGCGGCACATGCCGAGTCCGTGCGCCACGCCGACTAAGAAATCTGCGCGCGGTAACGCCGACTAATTCGTTTCGCCCTCGGTTTCCGCCGGCTCTTCGTCCCCATTGACGATCGGAACCTCCGGCGTCGTCTCCAACGCCAGCGAGAAGCTCGTATCCGCGACATTCCCGCCGTAAAGCTCCGGGTTCAGCGGCGCGTCCACGTCGAACACGAACAGCAGATTCGTGTTCGTCCCCGACACTGCGTCTGCCTCACCCTCGAACGCCGGCAGCTCCGCAAACTCGCCCGGCTGAGGATTGTCCGGGTCCGCGTGCGTCAACCAGAACCGCTCGCCGGGGCTCAATCGCTGCGTCGCGTCGAGCCACACCCGCTCCGGCTCCCCGCCCCCGGCCGGAATCAGGAAGCGGATCCGCAGCACGCCCCACTGGACCTCGCTCCCCGACCGGTCCATCTCCTTGAAGTCCACCGTGACGACCGCCTTCACGTCGCTCTCCGGATCGCCCGGCGTCGCGTACAGCGTGAACGTCAGCGAGTAATCGGGCGGCTGCTCCTGCGCCGCCGCCGGCCGCGCCAGCCCGGTCGCGACCGCCAATGCCGCTGCCAGTGCGAGAGTTGCGTTTCGGTTCATTGTGTGCCTCCTGTCGAATGGGTGCCGCCCGGACGGGCGCGCACCGGGACCCCTCACGACGCCCGCGACGTTGCGGACGCCGTGCAATGCGACTTCGCGCGTCAGATCACGCTGGGGTTGTGGCTCCGGCCGGACGGCCTCGACACGAGCGTGTGTCTCTCGGCGTCCGTCCGCGGCGGTGAGGTCGACTCAGGGGAGTGCGGCCCGGCCATCCGGCCAGGCCCGAGTGTTGGCTTCGTCGACCCCGTGGCCAACCTTACCTACACGCGACAGGCGAACTTCTTCCGCGCCGAAGTGACTGTCAGCGCAAGCTCTGCGCGCACCCGCCGCCGCGCAAGCGCTTGCTAGCGCGGCGAAAAAAAAACGCGCGTGAAGTCACGCGCGTTGTTTCTCTTCAATCAAGAATGGGAATTCGAGCCGACCGCTCGCCGGCTACCAGCCGACCATGTTGTACCCGGCATCCACGTAGTGGACCTCGCCGGTCACGCCGCTGGAAAGCTCGCTGAGCAGGTACAGCCCGGACTTGCCGACTTCATCGGGATCGATGTTGCGGCGAAGCGGGCTCTTGGTGGGATAGTGTTCGAGTATCTTGTCAAAGCCGTCGATGCCGGCCGAGCTCAGCGTCCGGCACGGTCCGGCCGACAACGCATTGACCCGCACCCGTCGCAGGTCGCCCATGTCCGCCGAGAGATAGCGCACGCAGCTTTCGAGCGCCGCCTTGCAGACGCCCATGACGTTGTAGCCCGGCACGAAGCGCACGCTGCCGAGATACGTCAGCGCCAGGATCGACGCCCCTTCGCGGAACAGGTCGAACCCGTGCTGGCACACCGACACCAGCGAATACGCGCTGATGTCCATGGCCTGCTTGAAGTCCTCGCGCCGCGTCTGGTAAAAGCGGTTCGTCAGCGAATCGCGATTGGCATACGCCACCGCGTGCACGAGAAAATCGATCTGTCCGAACGTCTCGCGCGCCTTGCTGAAGAATTGCTTGATCTGATCGTCGTTGGTGACGTCGAGCGACTCGATCATCTTGGCCCCGATCGGCTCCACCAGCTTGCGGACGCGGCGCTCCATCTTCTCACCGGGCAGGTGAGAAAACCCCATCTCCGCCCCCTCGCGATGCAGCCGGTCGGCGATAAACCACGCCAGGCTTCGATCGTTGGCCACGCCAATGACGAGGCCCTTCTTACCGCTCATGAGGCCCATACGAATCGCTCCAGACTGTCACACGGCCCCCCGGGCTATACCATGTCCGCGCCGGCAACAGATTGAACCGGTAGAATAGAGCGCGCGACTCAGACTGTCCAGCCGCACCCCGAATTCCTAACTCCCTCTCCGCAAACAGCCAGCAACCCCGCCTTCGCGCTCACGGCGCATGGCCCGCACCGCGCGACGGCGATATCGTAGGCGCCAATGTCGATCGCAAGTCTCCCGCAAACCGTCCGCAGTCTCGCCCGGCTCCGCGTCATCGCCCAGACGCTGACCAAGCACGGTTTCGGCCACGTCGTCGAGCGGGTCCAGATTCGACGCTACATCCCGATGCCAAACTGGCTCGTCGGCCCGCCGCCGCACGCCACCGAACCCGACGCCGTCCGCAGCGTCGGCCAGCGACTCGTCCGCGTCTGCGAGGAGCTCGGCCCGACCTTCATCAAGCTCGGCCAGCTCGCCGCCGGCCGCCCCGACATTCTCCCCGCGCCGATCATCGACGAACTCTCGCGCCTCCAGGATCACGTCGCTCCGTTCCCCGAAGACGAAGCACGGCGAATCGTCGCCGAAGCCGTCGGTGGACCGGTCGAGAAGGCGTTCCGCAAATTCGACGCCGCGCCGTTTGCAAGCGGCTCCATCGCTCAGGTTCATTCCGCCGAAACGACCGACGGCCAGACCGTGGTCGTCAAAGTGCGACGCCCGGGAAGCGAATCCATCATTCACAACGACGTAACGATCCTCCGCTGGCTCGCACACGCCATCGATCGCTACGTGCCCGAGCTTCACTTCGCCCGCCCGATGGTGCTCGTCGAAGAGTTCGCCCACTCCATCGACAAGGAGCTCGACTTCGTCAACGAGGCCTCGGTCACAACCCGCTTCGCGACCGCCCTCGCCGACGACCCCAACATCCGCATTCCCAAGGTCCACTGGGATCTGACCGAGTCAGACGTCCTGACGCTGGAGTTCCTCACCGGCTCGCCACTCCGCGAAGTGCTCGACGACGCCACGCGCTTCGACCGCGCCGCGACCGGCCGTCATCTCGCCGAAGCCTTCATGCGCCAGTTCTTCGAAATGGGCCTCTTCCACGCCGACCCCCACGCCGGCAACATGATCTTCATCGCCCCGGCCGCCATCGGCCTCATCGACTTCGGCAACGTCGGCCAGATCGACGACGACATGATGGGCCGCCTCGTGATCGCCCTCGTCGGCACCATCCGCAAGGAGGTCGATCTCGTCATCGACGCCCTCGCCGACAGCGGCGCACTCGGCACGAACACCGACCGCTCGATGCTCCGCCGCGACCTCCGCGAAATGCTGGAAAAGTACTACGGCCTGCCGCTCCGCCGCCTCGAAATGGGCGCCATCTTCACCGAGCTGATGGAGCTCGCCCGCCGCAACGATGTCATGCTCCCGCGCGAATTCGTCCAGCTCGGTCGCAGTCTCGTCGCCGCCGCCGGCGTCGCCCTCCAGCTCGACCCCGAGCTGAATCTGCTCGAAATCATCCGGCCGCGCCTCACCGCCACACTCCGTCGCCAGTTCTCCGCGAAACGCATCACCCGCGAACTCGGCTTCGGCGCCTGGCACCTGCTCAACGTCCTGCGCGACGCGCCGCGCATGCTGCGCGACCTGATGCGCCGCGGCAGCCGCGGACAGCTTCAGGTCACCATCCGCCACCAGAACCTCGACCACCTTGCCAGCGAGCTCGATCGCTCAAGCAACCGCCTCGCATTCTCCATCCTCATGGCCGCGACATTTATCGGAAGCTCGCTCGTCATCAGTCGCCCCATCACCGAAACCCTCTTCCGGCTGCCGCTGCGATATTTCGGGCTGGCCGGCTACGTCGTCTCCTTCTTCATGGCCGTCTGGCTCGTGATCGCCATTCTGCGGAGCGGAAAGCTCTCCTGATTCGGCCCCGTCCGACCGAATAACAGGAGTGGAATCGCTCCTGCTCATCGAACGATCTCGCCGCGAACCGCCGTCCGACTGCCGAGGCCCCAGCGTGACGACCGTATCTTCTCCTTCGACGCTCGCTGACACGCCGTGGCCGCACCGGCCGATCGCCGGCGCTGATCTGCTCATCGCCGTCGTGATCTTCGCGACCGCCATCGCCGCCCGCTGGCCGCTCATCGACCGCGGCGAAACCCTCCTGCACTCCGACGAGGCCATCGTCGGCATCATGGCCCAAGACATCGCCGCCGGCCGCCGCTACCCGATCTTCTTCTACGGCCAGCGCTACATGGGTGCGCTCGAAGCGTATGTCGTCGCCGGGCTGACCCCCTTCGTCGCGCGTCCTATCACCGCCCTCCGCCTCGCCCCGGCCCTCTTCTTCGCAGCGCTGACAGCCGTACAGTTCCTCATGCTCCGCCGCTGGTTCGGCCGCTTCGCAGGACTCGTCGGTGCGGCTACGCTCATCGCCGCCGCCCCCATGTTCGCCCAATGGTCCATCTCCGCCCGCGGCGGCTACATCGAGATTCTCCTCTGGGGCACGCTCCTGCTCTGGTCCTACGCCGAGTGGTTCGTCGAACCGCCTGGCGGCGTGGTCGCTTCGCGCCGCAAGTTCTGCTTCGGACTCATCCTCGGCTCCGGCATCTGGATCAACCCCAGCATCATCCTCTTCGTCGTGCCGATCGTGTTGCACGCGCTCTTCTGTCGCCCGCTCGCGGCCGTTCGCACCAATCCTGGAATCGATCGCACCTTGAATCGCCTCGGCCCGCTCGCACTCCCGCTCATGACGCTCGCGTTCGCCCTGCTCGCCAACGTCGCCCGCTCCACCACCGTCGAACACGGCCGCGTCCGAACCGAAATGTTCCTCGGCCTCGCGCCGCCGCCGATCGCCGCCGCGCTCCTCGGCATCGTAGGCATCGCCGCACTCGTCGTGATTCACCGCCGCACAAACTTCTTCGCCTCCGCCCGTCGCGCACTCGACGCCAACGGCGTCATTCTGTTCGGCATGATCGTCGGCGCCCTGCCCGCCATTCTCTACATCATCACCGGCCTGCTCGGTCGCCACGAAATCGAGCCCACCCTTCCCCTCGGCATGCGCCCGATCTGGCGCGCCGGCGAAACGCTTGGCTTCTTCATCAGCGGACTTCCGTTGTTGTTTGGCGCCGATTCTCGCCAGTTCCTCGATCTCGTCTGCATTGGCCGGGAGAATGCGTTGAAGCCGCTCGACTCGTCCTGGTCAACCCTGCTCGCCATGGGCAACTGGTGGGTCGCCGGCGCCGCGCTGACCCTGACCGTCGCAGCCGGCATTCGCTACCGAGGCGCAATCGTCCGAACGCTTCGACTTCAGCCCGGTACGCCGCCGCCCGTGATTCTGCTCACCTTCGGAGCCGTCGGCCTCATCGCCCTCTACCTCCTCAGCGGCGCCGCCCACGACTTCAATACGGTCCGCTACCTCATACCGCTCTGGGCTTTCATCCCCGGCCTCATCGCCGCAGCCGTCGCCGCACCCCATACGGCCGCGCCGACGACCGGACGTACCGCCGCCTGCCTCGCGACGGCCGTCTTGTTGGCCAGTTGGTCTATCGGGCAAGTCGGACTCTATCGCCGCCTCGGAAATCCCCACCCGCTACGCCCCGTCGCCGACGCACTCGTCGCCGCAAACGTCCGCTACGCAACAGGTGAGTTGTTCGATTCTCACCTGTTGTCCTACCTGACAGAGCAAAAGTCGCGCATCGCGGAGTTCGAACCCTTTTGGCCCAGGCTGGCCCACTTTCGCGGCGAGGCCGAGGCCGGCCCGAGCGTTCGCTATCTGGTCAACAATGACGCGACAGACTGGATTGCTGCCTGGGCCCGCGGCGGCATGCCAGGCGACGCGCCGCCGGAGACGCAGCGACTGCTCCGGCCGGCGCTGGAAGCGTTCCTACGGGCGAATCCCGCAGCGCTGCGATCCCGCGAACCGCTGGCGGACACCTATGAAACTGTCATCCTCGACCGTCCGCTCCCCCAACGCCCCGCGCCACCCTGATCGATTCCGCCCGATTCCGCCGGAGCCCACCCCAGGGGTGGCTGGGAAGCCGGTTGCTTAAATTCACTCTCTGGCCACAGCCCATGGACCATTGTTGCTTCCCATTGACATCACACCTCGCATCGATCCGTCGATGACAGTTATCGCGACAAGGTACGGGATATGCTTTGTCGGCCTCAAATCGTTCATGGGCCAGAGTAGCTGAATCCATACAATCGTACCGTCGGGCGAGATTCGCATCGCTCGGTAGTATTCGTGGATATAGGGAATACGGGTTACGAGTCGATCTGAATCGTTCGTCAGATCGTGTTCCCGCAGCTCGCTGCCCGAAATGTATAGAAACCGCCGCTTCCCCGGAATGACCTGCGGCGTCTCGCCGCCACAGACTCCTTGCTGGGTTTCCGCGTCGATCCAGAGTATTTGGCCACTCTTGCTTGCGATGAGAAAGGAACTGCCGGACGGATCGATCCACTGGGGTCCCGAATTGTCGATGCGAAAGGGACCCTTGATGCGCACAACGCGATCCCATGCGCCGACGGAGGCAATGCAGAGAAATGCGTCGGTTTCGCCGTTTCTCTGTTCGATCCAGGCAACTCGTTTCTCAGTCGGATCCAGCACGGGGACTCCAAGCGCATCGCATTGGACCACGGGGTCAATTCCGTCGGAGCCCTGACGCAAATTGACGACGTACATGGACATCCGGTGATGTTTGGCATCCTCCAGGGTCATCAGAAGTTGGCCACGACTGACCGGAATGGCGTACCGCAACAGCCCAACTGTCGGCACCTGGCAGACCGTGGTAACCGTACCCGAACCTAGATGGATGGTGTTGACTTCTCGAACATCGCGTTTCGTGGCGTAGGCAAGAAGGCCGGCGGTGTCAACGAATGCCGAGGCATTCGTCGGCGACGACGTGGGGCCGCCTCGAAGTGCACGATGACGATCTGAGCCGTCATCGCAGCGGAAGCCCGAGGTGCCGGCCAGCACGAACGAGAGCGCGACCGCCAACGGTCGTCGAGTTGCAGTCCTTCCGGCACAGGAGCCACGTGCGCATTTTCCAAACGACTTCATAGGCAACGGCCAATACCATTGTTCTTATCCACGCCGCGACGCCCGGTCGCAAGGCGTGTCAAAAAAAAGCGCGCGCCGGCCGAATCCTCGTCGCCGGCCTGTCACATCCTCAATAACGATCCGATCGATTGGAACGCAGTGTGGCTGCAGGGTGGCCTCCCCGGCGATGCACCGCCGGAGACCCAGCGCCTCCTCAAACCAGCGTTCGAGCGCTTCGCCAGCGAGCACCCGGAATCGAATCTTGTCCGCCGTCCGCTCGCCGGACATTATGAGCTGATCGAACTTCCCCGCCCGCTGCCCCAGCGCACCTTCACCCCCTAGTCCGATCGGCTCCGCGGCGCTGCGCTCGCCTTGCAGCGACCCGTTTTCCTTGTAATAATGCCACTTCCTCCGCCGACGGAAACCCGCTGTTTGAGTCGAGAGTCGTGAACATGTACATCATCTGGTATCGCTTCAAAAAGCCCGGCGACAAGGCCCTCGGCCCCGTCGTCCAGCACCGCGTCTACGCCAACGACCTCCACCAGGCATGGGAACTCGCCCGCAGCTACGCCAACTACAACGGCGTCGAAATAGTCGATGTCCTCCCCGCCTGAACCGCTGACCAAACCCTGGCAATTCTCGTTTTAGCTGCGCCGGAAAAACCGAAGCCCGATAACCACGCGGCTTCAGTTTGGACCACTGGCATCACCTGGGGGACATCGTTCGCTCCCGTTTCGCTGCTAAGTCTCTCGCTGACAACCAAATCCCAGCTTCAACGCAAGACTTTCTCTTGCGAAACTCACCCGATTGGGTTACCCTGAAATAGTGAAGGAAGGGGCCCGCACGGATCGCTAGTCCTGGCAGCATTTCCTCGTGGATCCGTGCCCCAGACGTGATGTCCATTCGTGTCGCGGCATCGTTCGGCCCGACCCGGTGAGCCGCTTGGAACTGACGGGAGGAGAATCATGAGTCAGGTAATCGATGGTTGTACTGGATCGTCTTTGTCTTCAAATCGCTCGCTCGGCCGACGCCGCGGCTGGGCCCTCGCCGTCGCAACGGTCGCACTGAGTCACGCCGCCTTGGCGTTCGCTCAGGGTGTCGACGAACCCGAGCCCCGAGTCGGCGAAATTCCGACCGGCTGCAACACAAACGCCTTCAATGCCCAGATCTCCGTGCTGGGTGGTACTTGCGTCGGCAATCAGCTTACCTTTGCCATCAATCTGACAAACCCTCTCAACCCCAACGACCCACCCTTCAAGAACTGCCAGGCCAGCAACGTCGTCGTGCGCTTCTGGGCACCCGGCAACGTACCCAACAACTTCCCCGACATTTGCGGCTCGACAAACGAGACCATTAACCTCACGACGGTCGTCAACGGCGGCCCGATCACCATGCTCCCGCCCGCGACCCAGACCTACATCGGCGGCCCCGGTCTGCCTCAACTCCTCTATACGCCCGCCGCCCCCGGACTCGTCACGGCCTACGTCTGCATCACCGGCACCTCGAACACCAGCACAACCGGAACACCGATCGTTAACGCCCGCGCCGTCGATATCACCATCTCCGCGCCGCCGCCCTGTTCCATCTCCGGCAATGCCTCCGTCTGCACGGGACAGACGACACCGTGGTGTGCACCCGAAGGCGCCAACTTCACCTATCTCTGGGAAGGCCCCGGTGTCGCCGGCCAGACGACGCGCTGCGTCAATGTCGGATCCGCCGGCGAGTACTGCGTCACTGTCACCGACACGACCACCGGTTGCACGACACGTTGCTGCCGCACTCTTTCAGTCAACCAGCTTCCCGACTGCACGATCACCGGCCTCGGCAGCGTTTGCTTCGGCCAGACCACGCAGTGGTGCGCTCCGGAAGGCGCGAACCTCACATACCTCTGGGAGGGCCCCGGCGTCGATGGCGCGACTTCGCGCTGCGTCACCGTCGGAACTGCCGGCCAGTATTGCGTCACAGTCACCGACACCCAGACGGGCTGCAGCCAGCGCTGCTGCCGCACGCTCAACAATTTCGAGCTCCCGCTCTGCGGTATTTCCGGTTCCGACGCAGTCTGCGCAGGTCAATCCACGCAGTGGTGCGCGACCGACGGCGCCGGCTTCACCTATCTCTGGGAAGGCCCCGGCGTCGCCGGACTGACCACCCGCTGCGTCACCGTCGGAGCCCCGGGTGAGTATTGCGTCACCATTACCGACGCGAACGGCTGCAGCTCTCGTTGTTGCAAAACCTTGACAAACAATTCCGGCCCTGAGTGCTCCATCTCGGGCCCCGCCAGCGTTTGCACCGGTCAGACGACGCAGTGGTGCGCACCCGAAGGCGCCAACTTCACCTACCTGTGGGAAGGCACCGGCGTCGCCGGCCTGACCACTCGCTGCGTCACCGTAGGTGCCGCCGGCGAATACTGCGTCACCATCACCAACACGCTGACGGGCTGCAGTTCGCGCTGCTGCCGCACATTAACCGTTAATCAATTGCCGAACTGCACGATCACCGGTTCAGGCAGTGTCTGCTCCGGCCAAACCACGCAATGGTGCGCCCCCGAGGGCGTCGGCCTGACCTACGTCTGGGAAGGCGCCGGTGTCGCCGGCTTTACCACCCGCTGCGTCACGGTCGGAACGCCGGGTGAATACTGCGTCACGGTTACCGATGCGAACGGCTGCAGTCAGCGTTGCTGTAAGACGCTCACGAGCGGTTCCGGCCCCGAGTGCTCGATCTCTGGGCCCGCCAGTGTTTGCACCGGCCAGACGACTCAGTGGTGCGCACCCGAAGGCGCCGGCCTCACGTATCTCTGGGAAGGCCCCGGCGTCGCGGGCCAGACCACTCGCTGTGTCACCGTCGGCTCGGCCGGCGAATATTGCGTCACAATCACGGACAGTGCGTCCGGCTGTAGCAGCCGCTGCTGCCGCACCCTGACCGTCAACACGCTTCCCGATTGCACCATCACGGGCTCAAGCACCGTCTGCCCGGGACAGACCACGCAGTGGTGCGCACCCGAAGGCCAGGGCTACACCTACGTCTGGGAAGGCGCCGGCGTCGCCGGACTGACGACGCGCTGCGTCACCGTCGGAACGCCGGGTGAGTACTGCGTCACCGTCACCGACGCCAACGGCTGCAGCAAGCGCTGCTGCAAGACCCTCTCCACCGGCACCGGACCGACCTGTTCGATCACCGGAGCCGGCAGCGTCTGCACCGGCCAAACGACAGAGTGGTGTGCGCCGGCTGGTTCCGGATTCACCTACCTCTGGGAGGGCACGGGCGTCGACGGTCTGACCACGCGCTGCGTGACCGTCGGGACGCCGGGCGAGTATTGCGTGACCGTGACCGACTCCAAGGGCTGCAGCAGCCGCTGCTGCAAGACCCTCACCAACGGTAACGGTCCGGAATGCTCGATCTCGGGATCGAGTTCAGTCTGCCAGGGTTCCAGCGCTCAATGGTGTGCCCCGACCGGCACCGGCCTGACCTACCTCTGGGAAGGCCCCGGCGTAGCAGGCCAGACCACGCGCTGCGTCACCGTCAACACCGCCGGCGAATACTGTGTCACCGTCACGAAGAACGGCTGTAGCACACGGTGCTGCAAGACCCTCACGGTCAAACCGAAGCCCGACTGCACCATTTCTGGCGCCGATTACGTCTGCGAAGGCCAGTCGACCCAGTGGTGCGCACCGGAAGGTTCCGGCTACACCTACCTCTGGGAGGGAGAAGGCGTGAACGGCGCAACGACGCGCTGCGTCACGGTCAGCTCTGCCTGCGAATACTGCGTCACCGTCACCAAGGACGGCTGCAGCAAGAAGTGCTGCAAGACGCTCCAGATCCGAAAGGCCCCCGACTGCGCAATCACCGGCGCGTCGTCAATCTGCCAGGGTTCGACAACCCAGTGGTGTGCGACCAGCGGCAGCGGCTACACCTACGTCTGGGAGGGCCCCGGTGTCGCCGGCCAGACCACGCGTTGCGTGACCGTCTCCGCCCCCGGCGAATACTGTGTCACCATCACCAAGAACGGCTGCAGCACCCGCTGCTGCAAGACCCTCACCAACACCCCGGGACCCAATTGCACCATCCTGGGCGCGGACGCCGTCTGCGAAGGTTCGTCCGTGCAATGGTGCGCCCCGAGCGGTAGTGGTTTCACCTACCTGTGGGAGGGCCCGGGCATCGCCGGTGCCACCACGCGTTGCGTTACGGTCTCCATCGGAGGCGAGTATTGTGTCACCGTCACCAAGGACGGCTGCAGCAAGCGCTGCTGCAAGACACTCGTCGTCACGCCGGATCCGAACTGCACCATCCTCGGCAACGACGCCGTCTGCGAGGGCTCGACCGTGCAATGGTGTGCACCAAGCGGTGCCGGTTACACCTATCTCTGGAATGGCCCCGGTGTCGTCGGCGCCACAACCCGCTGCGTTCAGGTAAGTGCGCCGGGCGACTACTGCGTCATCGTCACTCAGAACGGATGTTCGTCCAAGTGCTGCAAGACGCTCGTCGTCGGCAACAAGCCGAACTGTGAGATCTCCGGTGAGGGCACTGTCTGCGACGGCTCGACCACGCAGTGGTGCGCTCCGGGCGGCAGCAACTACACCTATAGCTGGACCGGCCCCGGCGTCACCGGTCAAACCAGCCGCTGCGTCAACGTCGGCGTGGCCGGCGACTACTGCGTCATCGTCACCAGTAACGGCTGCTCGTCGAAGTGCTGCAAGACGCTGACCGTCGAAGACTGCGGCGGCAACGACGGCTGTACGCCCTGTTACTGGAAGGATTGCCGCAACCTTTGGAACTGGCCGGCCCCCTACACGCCACAAACTCTGTTCAAGAACGCCTGCGCCGGCAATCCGTCGAAGTGCTTCGAAAACGCCTTCAACGGCAAGGTCCTCTTCCAGGTCATCCGCCAAAGCGGTACCGGACTGAACGCACTGGGTCGCGAGACAGTCGCCGCCTTGCTCAATGCTGCGTCCCCCGGCGTCGATTACCCGCTCACACCAGAGCAGGTCATCCAGATGTTCAACGACGTCTATCCCGGCGGCAATTACAACCAGTTGAAGGACCTGTTCAAGCAGTACAACTCGGCGGGCTGCCCGTTCTGCGGTCCGAGTGACGTGGCCGCCAAGACCCACAATCAGTGCGATCGTTGCGACGACGCCGGCCGCTCAATCTCCGAGACCGGACAACCCCTGACCGCCAGTCCGGACTCCGACGATTGCACCAGCAGTCCGGGTGGCGACTGCGGTACGACCGGCCTGACTGCCGGCCTCGCCGCGCCGCTGATGCTTGGAACCTGGATGATCAGCCGCCGGAGACGGCGATTCCGCGGCCGCGTCGGCTAAGCCGTAGCGCACCGACCAGGCACGTTATCTGGATTGGCCGGCCTTCACGAACGACGGTTCGCGAAGGCCGGCCCTGTCTTGGAAATCTGACATCGCCGCTCCGCGCATTGAGCGATCCAATGCCTCCCACGACAATGGCGACTGGCCCGAACCCGCGACGATCTGCCGAATCCGCACGTCGCGCCGACGCCGAATCGGCCGCAGCGAATGAGCCCGAACCTCTCATGCCGCCCATTCGCTGGAACCTCCCCGGCCGCGCCCTCGTCTTCCTCCTTGCTGCAGTATCCATCGCCTGTCTTCTCGCCGATTTCTACCGTCTCTGCTCCATGCGTACCTTCGCCATCGCCATCCTCGTCCCGGCCACGCTCCTCCTCCTCGCGATCGCATGGCTCGACCGCGAGCACGGTGACCGCCGTCTCTTCCGTGCCGTCCTCATCGGCTCGCTCGCCGGCCTGCTCGCCGCCGTCGCCTACGACCTCTTTCGTCTGCCGTTCGTCTTTGCCAATGCATGGGGAATCGCCGGTGTGGTCCCCCCGATGAATCTCTTCAAAGTCTTCCCCCGCTTCGGCGCGATGCTGCTCGACCAGCCCATCGAACAGCCCACCTACTCTGTCGCCGCGCACCTGCTCGGCTGGACCTACCACTTCAGTAACGGTCTGACCTTCGGCGTGATGTATCTCGCCCTCATCGGCGACCCGCAGCGCCGGAGCTGGCTCTGGGCCGTCGCCTTCGCCCTTGGGCTCGAACTCGCAATGCTCCTGACGCCCTATCCGCGCATGTTCGGCATCCACGTTACGACCGCATTCGTGGCCGCTACCGTCGCCGCCCACGCCGTCTTCGGCATCTCAATGGGCCTCATCGCCCGCCGCCTCGCCCACCTCAGCCCAGCGATTCCAGCAGCAACATGATCGCTTTCCCGACCAGCTCAAACCCGCCTTCGATCCCGATCTCAAACAACAGTTCCACGAATCCCCACTCGTCATTTCGATTACTTTTCATCGAGGCGATTGAAGCGCAGTGTCTATGCGGCCGCCATTAGAATCGCACGCCGCCTTTCAACGACCCCCGTCCGCTCCGTGCGGTTTCCGATTGGGTCGCCGCGTCCGCTTGCGAGCGCGGTTGCCAGAACCGCGCATTGCGGCGGCCAATTGCTTCACATCCAGGAGGTCCGGGGGTCGTCCGCAAGCGCGCTTGTTTCGGATGAGATCCCCTCGGCTCAGCACAGAGATGACAACCCCGCCGTACGACACCCGCACACGTCGCCGCCACGCGTTCGCGAATCGAACTCCGGCCACGGATGTGAGCACGTCCACTCGATTCGGGGGGATCCCCATCTGGTACACCATGTCGGGAACCGCGAATTCCCCCGCGCCGATCCCCTTGAGCGGCGCGCCAAATTCACGCAACGCCGCCCAGACGCGCCGCGCCGCGCCGCGCGTTTTCCGCTGTCGCATCGACCCAGACGTCGAAATCCTTAGTGAAGCGCGGCTCGGCGTGATACGCCAGCGCGTGGGCGCCGATGACGAGATACCGCACGCTTGCCGCGTTGAATTCGCTCAACAGATCGCAGTAATCGGGGTTGGCGTCCATTGCCGCCTTTCAGCAAAAGGTACTCGCGGACCATTTCCCACATGGCCGCCCATTTCGCCTCTGTCCCCGCCGCGCGCCAGAATTCGCGATCAAAGCTCCGGTCCGCGTCCTTGCGACGAGCCAGTCGCTCTTGCACCACGCGCCGCTCCGATCGTCTAACGCGCTTCGCCATGCCGACCATCGTACCGCGCCCCGCATCATTGGCGATGATACAATACTCGCGTTCGCAGGGCGGGCCGGACGGCCGCTCGCTCGCGCTTCGGCGCGGACGGGAGGAAAGTCCGAACTGGTCAGGGCACGGTGGTGGCTAACGGCCACCGGCAGCAATGCCCGGGAAAGTGCCACAGAAAATACACCGCCGATGGAATCGCCCGCCGATCGTCACACGTGACCGATCGGATGTGCGGCTCTCAGGCAAGGGTGAAATGGTGCGGTAAGAGCGCACCGCGTCCGCCGCGAGGCGGATGGCAAGGCAAACCCCACCGCCAGCAAGCCCAAATATGCGGCGAGCCTCGCCGAAAGGTGAGTCACGATGCGGCCCGCATCGCACCAGCCGCGGGTAGGGCGCTCGAGCCGGCGAGCAATCGCCGGCCCAGATAGATGGCCGTCGCCGCCCGAAACGGCGGACACAGAATTCGGCTTACAGGCCCGCCCTGCGAATATTATTTTCTGTCAACCGGCGTCGGACGGACGACCTGAGCCGAAGAGTCGCTCGGACGCACCGCGGTGTTTCGGTTGTAGGCGCGCGCTCCCATCTGGGGCACGTAGTCGCCGCGAGCCGGCTGCGACGTTGAACTCACCTGCTCGTTGGTCCGATCCGTTTCATCGAATTTCATCATCCCGTAGTATTTCACGCAGCCCGGGTTGCTTGTCAGCGTAATTCCAAACGCCGCCGCAATGCCCGCCACAAGTCGCGTTAGTTTCTTCTGAATCCTTCGCAACGCTACAGGACAGTTATTCGTAATCACCGTCCCATCGCGCCGCCGATACAGCCGCACGCAAAGCCGCCCCTCGGTCGTCGTAATCAGCCGCTCCGCCTCCTCGCGCCGCATCTCGGAGATGTTGTAAACATTCAGCTTGCACTCCCCGCAATGCCGCACCCGCTCATCGCCACTCATGCCCTCCCAATCCGCCGAGCACGGCGCAGCGATCTGAATCCGGTCGAGCAGACTGACTTGTACGGCCATCGCCGCGAATGATAACCCGGCGAACGACGCCATGTCATTCGCCGGGTCGCGCTCTACAAGAATCGCCTCACGACCCCTTCGAAACCTTCCCCTCCGCCCCCCCATGCGGCCGCAGCGCAATTCGTTCGCCCGCATAATCAAGATACATCACGTAGTACTTGAGCAGCCCCACCCCGATCGTCCCATCCCGATCCGATTTCGCCCCTGTGCCCTTCGCCTTCGACGAAAAATCCGCCGGAATATTCTCTCGCCGCACGCCGCCCAGCTCGACCCACTCCAGCGTCCCCTTCTTCACCGGCACAAACCCGCCCACGCCGCCGATCTTCGCCTCCGTCGTCTCGCGCCCCTTGAGCAGGTTCCACTTCTTCACCGCCGACGGATAAAACGTAATCCCGCTGTTCGCCCCGCAGTCCAGTGTAAACGTCCCCTTGTGACCTTCGACCTCCGCCGGCACTCCCGGCGTCCGGCCGTCGAGCGACATCTTCGACCACTTGCCGTCCGGCAGCTTGAACCCCTCGGGGTCGTGCAGCGCCACCCGCGGCGTCTCCAGATCAATCTCCGCCACGCACCGCGACAGCACGCCAAACCCGATCACCCCCGCGATCTCCTCGCCAAGATGCGCCTTCAGGAACGACAGATCCGTCGTCATGATCGGATGATCCGTCAGCGAAATCGGCCCCAGCTTCATCGTCCTCGCTTTGTACAACTCCGCCTTCTTCCCGCCGCCCGTCCCCACCGCGTCGATGTCGCCCGCCGCCGTCAGCTCCAGCTCCTTCGCGTGCGGCGTCGACACCACGCAGATCCCCGCCCCCGTGTCGAAGATGAACCACCCCGCCTCGTGCCCGTTGATCACCGGCCGCACCAGCAGGTGCCCCGTCTTCACCCGCTTCACCTCCAGCTCGGCCGGCGCCTTCGCATCAAACGTCGCCTCGCCCCCCTCCAGCCCGGGGATGTGTTGATACGCATGAGCCGCCGCACCGCCTATCGCAATCGCGCCCACCGCCGCTGCAATCATCAGGTTTCCACGCATGAGAAATCTCCTTTCAATTTTCGTCGTTCGTTGACTTTCGATTCCCGGTCCTCCGTCGCTCCGCCGGCCGCTCCTCCGCCCGATCCGCCGGCGGCGACGGCGACAGCACGAAGCTCATCGCGATTGGCACGGCTCCCGCAATTGGCCCGCCCGTTCGCACGATCTCGTTCACTTCCGCCAGCAGTCGATTGATCCGCGTCAGCCGCTCCGGCGTCGCCCAACCCTTCGCCCGCGATCCCCACAACGTCCGCCGCGGTCCCTCCGTCACGCCCGTCTCCGCCTCCAGCGCCCGGCTGAACTCCCGCCACGACATCCGCTGCGCCGCGGCGAAAACCCGCGCGATGTCCCGCCGCCGCACCGGCGCGTCATAACTGATCCGCATCGGCCGCATGCACAGGTCGTACATCGCGAACACCTGCCGCCCCTGCTTCCGCCGCTCCGTCTCCCGCACGAGCCCCACTCGCACCAGCCGCCGCAGGTGGTGATACAGCGCATCCGCCGGCCGCCCGACCAGCGCCGCCAGCGTCGACACCGAGCACGGCCCGGCCGACTCCAGCACGTCGACAATCTCCTGCCGCGCCGGTGCGATCAGTGCCCGCACCTGCGCCGGCGACCGGATCGTGGTCTCGTCAGTCACGTTCGCTCGCCTCTCGCTTGTGTTCGTGCTCATGTTTACGATTGAATACATAACATAATATTCAAACGTCAGCATGCCAACGATCGCACGCGCAGCCGAAACTTCGTCGCGCATCGTGCGAGCGAAGACGCCGTAACTAGCTATGTTTCAATTGTTTATAGCGAGTGAATCGTGTCGATCATTGCTCGTCGCGCCGCCGCTCCTCGCTCGACGAAACCCGGTCTTCCTTACCGCCCAGCCACCCCAAGACCACGTAGTCGGCCTCGACATATCCGCGAACCACGCCCGGGTCGAACTCGATCGACGCCACCGACAGCTTGTGCTCGTCGAGCTGTCGCAGCGCATCGCCCGGCTCCACCAGGTCCATGTACCCCGATCGCCGCAGCGCCGACAGCGTCTGGTCTGCCACCTGCGTGCCGAACGGCGTCGCCTGCGTCGGCGATCCCGTGCCGCAAATCGGCAACACCGCGATCCGCCGCGTCCGATTGCTCACGCGACCGGCCACCGCGTCGGCGATCCGCGTCCCGAGCGCTCCGCTGTTCGGCGGATTCGAGTAGATCGTCGGATACGAGTGCACCTCGCCCGTCGCCGTGTCGATCACCTTCAGCCGCAACTGAGCCCCGCCCCGCGCCACGCGCGTCGTCTCGCCCGTGGCCCCGCGCACCGCCCGATCGACCTCCATCGCAAGCTGCTCGGTCGTCGTTCCCTCGGTCAGCCGCGCAATCACCGTCCCGTCCGTGCCGATCAAAAACCGCGCCGGAAGCGTGTAGTTCCAGTCCTCGCCCAGCCACGACCGCAGCGGCGCCTTCGCCGATCGCGGCACCACCACGCATGGGAAGCTCGCGCTCACGCTCTTGAGAAACGGCACCGTCTGCATCGACCACGCCGACGTCTCGTCGAGGTTGCACGAAATCACCTGGAATCCCGACGCCCGCAGCTCGTTCTGCATCTGCACGATCCGCGGCATATCGCTCCGGCACTGCGCACACCACCCCGCCCAGAAATCCAGCAGCACCACGTGGTCGCGATACCGATCCGTGAAATCCTTCAGCATCAGCGAGTCCGTCACCGGCGGCTCCGGCGGATACGCATACGCCCCGATCACCGGCCGCGGCGGAGACGAGTCCGGCCGCCCCTCCGTGTGAAACGTGTTCGGATCTTCCTTCTGCAGACACCCCAGCGAATACACAATCGCCGCCCCAAGGGCGACAAACAAAACCAGCGACCGGCGGCTCTTCGGTACCAATGCGTCCATGCAACCAAGCTCCTTCAGATCGGCGCGCGGATATACCGACCCACATCGATATCGGCCGAAAACACTGAAAGCCATCAGCCAATCACAGCCGCGTGCATTGTTCCCCGAAGACCGCCCGCCTAAAATGATGAGCTATGACAAGAGTGGTCGAAGCCATCTACACGAATGGCCACTTGGAGCCGCTGGAACAACTCGATCTCGCCGAACGCGAACGGGTCACACTCGTCGTCCAGACTCAGCCCGACCCTTCTCAGCGAGAAGCGGCCCTCGCTCGCCTGTTCGAGTTGATGGACCGCACCAATCTTCGACTTTCCACGCCGCTGCCCTCCCGCGACGAGTTGCATGAACGCCGTTGACACAAACGTCCTCGTCTACGGCTGTGATCGTTCAGATCCCGTCAAGCAAGCTAAGGCCCGCCAGGTGATCGCGAACGCAGCCGGCGGTGTGCTGCCGTGGCAGGTCGCCTGCGAATTCATTGCCGTCTCGCGGAAGCTCGAATCGCAGGGGTTCAGCCCGCGCGATGCATGGGAGCAACTCGACCAGTTATTGCGTTTGTTCAGACTGACGCTGCCTTCCGCCGCGGTGTTGGCGCACGCGCGAGAGCTCCACGCGGATCGGAAATGGTCGTTCTGGGATGCGGTCCTTGTCGCTGCGTGCCGCGAAGCCGGTGTAACTCGACTGTACTCAGAAGACGTACCGGGGCAGAAGCCGCCAGGTTTGGAAATCGTGAATCCGTTTGCCTGATTCATGAGTGATCCATGGCGTTTGCAATGGAACGCCGCTGTGACTTCCACATCAAATCGTAGAATCGATCGGTGGACGTCGAGTCCGCCGCCGGATTGGGTGCTGCTCATCTCCGGACTTCTCGTTGGACGATTCGCATGGCTGCGGAGCGCGCCATACCCGCAGCCGTACGGATCACCGCCCGTCATGTGCCTCATCTGGCCGGTGACGGTTCTAATCGCGGTCGATTACGCAGTTCGATTGATCGGCTGCCTGGCTCGCCGGCGATTCACCCCGCGAAACATTCGATGGTACGTCGTGCCGGCGCTGGCGCTGCTGGCCTTCTGGGCGTCAAGTACAGAATCGCTGATCCGCGCGCGTTTCACGCGAAGCCACTCCGAGTTTGAGACGGCAGCATTGCAACTGCTCCAAGGAAAGCCCAGCGCCGACGAAAGCCTGGCGGCCATGCACGCCGGCGATGGTTGGCTGATGTTTGATCGCTACTCGAAGCGTGTCGGCAGCTACGACGTGGACAGCGTCTCCGTATTTCCAAACGAACGCTTGGTCTTTTTCATGACCGATGGGGTGTTCCGATCCGGCTGGGGGTATCTTTACAATCCACTAAATCAAAACGCCGAGATTCGTGACGTTTACACTCGCCCGCTTGGAGACGGTTGGTACACGTTCACGTTTTCAAAACCCTGATTGCGCGGCTGTATCTGTCGCGCTTGGCACTTTGGCCAGGCACTCGATAGTGGGCGAACGATGCATGTCTCTCCCGCATGGACACGGCCAACACCACGGATTATCGTCACAGCCCAACGCCGATCGATGCAAACTGAACCCGATGAGCCACAACGCCGCCAACTCGACGATCGCCGCAATGGGTGCTCACACCGCCGGCATCGCCGCGCAGCACCTTGAGCACACCTTCCGTCGCATGCTCCGCGGTCCCGCCGTCGTGAACGACCCCCGCTTCCTCCGCCTCATCACCGGCGAGCCCCACCCATTCGGAAACCTCGCCCTCATCTCCGATCCAAACGACCCCTCAGCCGTCGAGGCCGCGATCGAACCGCTGCTCCATTGCGCCGCCCCCGCGGCCGTCTTGCTCAACGCCCCCGCCTCCGCGCCCGTCCGCGACAAGCTCCTCGCCGCCGGCTTCGAGTCCCACGGCGCGCTCTTCGGCATGGTCGTCGAGCTCGACGCCCTCGCGAAGACAACCCTCCCGCCCGGCTACTCGTTCGCACGCGTCGGCCTCGGCCGCGAAAGTGAAGAATGGGCCCACGCCTTCTCAGTCGGTTACGAGCTCCCCCGCGCCGTCGGCGCGCTCTTCGCCCCCGACGCCACCGGCGCTTCGCTGGCCGCTGACGCGCCGACCCACTTCTTCGCAATCAGCAAGTCCGGCCGCATGGTCTGCACCTCGCTCGCCGCCCTCAGCCACGGCGTCGCCGGAATCTACGCTGTCGCAACCATCCCCGAAGAGCGCGGCAAAGGCCTCGCCGCCCACGTCACCGCCGAAGCCCTCCGCCAGGTCCGCCCGCTCGGTTACCGCGTCGGCGTCCTTCAATCCACCCCCGCCGGCCACTCCGTCTACCGCAAGCTCGGCTTCACCGACGTCAGCGAAGTCCCCCTCTACGTCCGGATGCCGCAGGGCGCAGGTCGATGACGAATTAAATCGGGCCGCTTCAGCCGCACCGACAATAGAAGTCGCCTGTCAGCGAGTGCGCCGCCGAGTGTGGCGTTGCATGGACCGGGCGGTCTCTGCCGGATACCAGGACCCACTGACCCGCAGCGATTGCAGGTCTGGCTTGCCATCCCACCGATAGGAATACCGCAGTGAATACACCGCGACGTTGCCCGCCGCGTCGGTCCACTGCGCAAGCCAGAGGTGTACATGTCGCGCGGGATTGACGGACGCATCCTTGTAATCACTCCAACCCCGCACATGCGATGATGGACTACCCGGGTTCAGCCAATCATCCTTGAGCGGCTTCCAGCCGAGCGCCTGCAATCGCATGGCGATTTGTTGGATCGCGTTGGTTGCCGGATGCTTCTCGACCAGGGCGTATCCGACTTGATACGATCCACCATATCCCCCTTCACGCGTGATCTTCCTGGCCCCGTCGAGTACGACCAATCCGCCGCCCGTTTCGGCTTCCAGCGCCGACTCATCGATTTGCGTGGTAGGGGGGGACAGGTTGAGCACAGCCGGCGGCGCCGAGGGGCGAACTCCCACACAGAGCAGAACAAGTACAGATCCTGCAACGGCCGCGAACATCAACGGCGACTCGATGCGCACGCAGTCGCGTTCATTGCGGTTTCGAGGTTCAACAGACATCTGACTCCACGGTGAATGCGCCCGAGTCGTCACTCCCCCAGCCGCTTCTCAATCAACTCGCCCACCATCCTCGGATCCGCCTTCCCTCCCGAAATCTTCGTCACCTGCCCCCGCAGAAACCCGATCGCCGCCTCGTGCCTCCGGGAACCGCACCGCCGCCTACGGACACGCCGGGTTCGGATCACCCACCCCGAGCACCTTGTCCACGAACAGGCTCATGTCCGCGCCGTTGAGCTGATGGCTCGCGTTCAAATCGGCGCACGCGCACCCGGGTAGCAGCGTCGGAAACGCCATCACGCACCCCGCAAACTTCTGGACGTCCGCGCCGTCAACCCGACTGTCGCCGGTCAGGTCGCCATTGCACGTCCCGCACACCGGGAACGGCTCGCAGATATCCGGTATCCCGTCCCCGTCCGCGTCGCCCCCGCTCGCGATCTCGCACGTGTCCGGCACGCCGTCCGAGTCGCAGTCGCCCACCCCCGCCGGACCCGCCAGCGTCAGCCCGAACCGGCCCGTGTCTCCCCCGCCGCCGCCGTTGTTGAACCCCGCGATCCGGATCAGGTACGTCGTCCCGGCCGTCACCGCGACATTGTTCACGATCGAAGGCCCGCCGCCCGCGCCGCAGCCGTCGTCGTCGCACGCCCCCGCAACCTGGTTCGCCGTCGTGCCGGGACAGCCGGTGTGCACCGACAGCACCGTGTCAAACGTCGTAATGCCGCACACACTCACGCTCAGCGTCCCGCTCACCACCGGCCGGTAACGATAGTAGACGTCGCGCCCGCTCGCCCCGCACGTGGCCCCGCTGCCCGGATCGGTCGTCGTCGCTGCGGTTGTCTCACCGCGATACACAAGCCCGGGCGAAATGAACGCCGCGTTGCCGCACACATCGGCCGCCGCTGCCCCGGAAGGCACTTCGCAGTCATCCGGCACGCCGTTCGAATTGCAGTCCGCCGACGACTGCGACGCAATGTCGCACGCATCCAGATGCCCGTTCGCATTGCAATCGACGAAGCCCTCGCACTGGTCCAGCACGCCGTTCGTGTTGCAGTCCTCGTGCCCCGGCTCGCAATCGTCCGGCACACCGTTCGAATTGCAGTCGTTCCCCGCCAGCTGGCACACATCCGCGATCCCGTCCTGGTTGCAGTCGTTCTCGCACTCGTCCGGCAGTCCGTTGCTGTTGCAATCCTGGCTCGTCCCGCCGGCGATGTCTGTGCCGTCCGGCACACCGTTCGAGTTGCAGTCGTTCGGCGTCATCTGGATGAAATAGACATCCTGCTCGCCGTTGAACGTCGCCGCATACGTCAGGCTCGCCTTCGTGTTGTCCGAGATCATCTGGATGTAGTCGCCGATCTTGTTCTGATTCGGAAAGCCGACCTGCGAATCAAAGGGCGGCGTCACCGCAAAGCTCGGCGCCCACGTCGTACCCTCGTCGTTCGAATAGCTGTAATACAGTCGCGACAGCGCGTTGCTCGGATCGTCGCGCGTGTCATACCACACCGCGTCCAGTCGCCCGTTCGGCGCAACCGACAGAGTCCCAAACCACTGGTACGCCCCGTTCGTCGTCGAGTCATCATTGACGCGCGTCGGTGCGCTCCAGTTCTGCCCGCCGTTCGTGCTGCGCGTGAACATGATGTCGAGCGGATCGGCCCCAGCCGGGTCGACCGACGAAAGCATGTAAACCTTCGCCGCATTGGTCGGATTCACCGCGATCCACACCTGCCCCAGCAATCCGCCCGGATTCGGCCCGCCGCCCACCACCAGCGACCCGCCCAGAAAGCTCCCCGTCACCGAAAAGGCCCACGTCGGCGTCACCGCCGAGTTCTGAGCATTCGTCGATTTCGCCACGACAAACGTCGAGAACGACGTCGACGTGATCCCGGCCACGTACACCGCCCCGTCCGGCCCAACCGCCACCGTCCCGAACCGCGGACTATTCGGAATCGCGATCGGTGTCATCCATGTGCTGCCGTGGTTGGTCGACCGCGTGAACAGCCCGGTCCCCGAACACGTCGCCGCCGCCTGCCACGCCGCGTAGATGTGCCCGCGCCCGATCCCCGCCGTGCGGTCGATATCCATCCACGCCTTGTCGCCGCCGAACGCCGCCACCGCCGTCGGCCACGTCTGACCGCCGTTGGCCGACTGGTACACGTCCATGCAGAAGTTGCCCTGCAAGCTGCAGTAGAAAAACCGCCCATCCGCGTCCGCCGCCAGGATCGGATCGCTCCGAAACACCCCCGGTTGCAGCACGCCGGGAAAAGTCCACGTCGCGCCGCCGTCGCTGCTGTACGCGTAGCCGGCCTGCCGGAAGTTCGACGCAATCGTGTCAAACTGCCGCCAACCGATCGCCATCCGCAGCGGATTCGTCGGATCGATCGCCAGCGACGGTTCGTTCGCCGCGTCGCCGACGATGTTCCCGCCCAGCGAATCGACGTTGACCTGTACGCCCACGCCGGACGAACGCATCCCGCCCGGCTGAGCCGGCCGCACCCCCGGCGGCAAATACGGATCGCCCGGCCGTTCGAGCGGGCCGACCGGTTGCGGCGTCCCGCCCGCCGCGCTTCCCACCGCGATTGAAACGAACAAAAGTGAAAAAAACCCTGACCACCGCCGCCCGGGCTTGTGAGTCACCAGATTGCTCCTGTTCCCCGCCCCAAGTGCAGCCTGCCGCTTCGGATTGTACCAACACGACCCACGAAGCCGAAACGCGGACTACTCCCCCAGCCGCTTCTCAATCAACTCGCCCACCATCTTCGGATCCGCCTTCCCTCCCGAAATCTTCATCACCTGCCCCCGCAGAAACCCGATCGCCGGCTGCTTCTTCTTCGGGTTCCCCTTTGCGTCCGCCACCGCCTGCGCGTTCGCCGCCAGCGCCTGCTCCACCCACGCCAGCGTGGCCGACTCGTCGCGCACCTGCACCAGCCCCGCCCCCTTCGCGATCTCTAGCGGCCCCTGCTCGTTCCCGATCATCTTCTCCGCGATCTGCGCCGCCGCCGTCGCGCTCACCGTCCCCGCCGCCGCCAGCTTCGCCAGCTCCGCGATCCGCCCGGCCGTCACCCCTAACCCCGCGATCGTCACGCCGCGCGCATTCGCCTGCGCCGCCCAGAAACTGATGAACTGCTTCCCCAGCGTTTTGCCGTCTCCGCCCGCCGCCACCGCCTGCTCGAACAAATCGCTCGTCGCCCGGTCCGTCGTGATCGTCGCCGCATCCACCTCCGACAACCCAAACGCCTCGCGCAGCCGTCCCTGCCGCGCCAGCGGCAGCTCGCCCAGCGCCGCCCGCTCGCTCGCCAGCCACGCCGCGTCAAACACCACCGGCACCAGGTCCGGATCGGGAAAATACCGATAGTCGTGCGCCTCCTCCTTGCCGCGCTGAAACTCCGTCACCCCGCGCCCATCATCCCACCCGAAGTTCATCTTCCCATGCTTCTCGAGCGTGTACGCGTGGTCCGCGTTCCACTCGCCCACCTGCCGCTCCACCTCGAATGCAATCGCCCCCCGCACCGCCTTGAAGCTGTTGAGATTCTTGATCTCCGCGATCGGCGTGCGATACTCGCGCCCGCCCTCGCGAATCGCCACGTTCACGTTCGGCTCGAACCGCATCTGCCCCTTTTGCATCACCGCCTCGCTCACGCCCAGCCACACCACCAGCCGCTGCAGCTCCGTCGCGAACGCATACGCCTCCTCCGCGCTCGCGATGTCCGGCTCCGTCACGATCTCCAGCAGCGGCGTCCCCGCCCGGTTCAGATCGACCCGCGTGTGGTCCAGCCCCTCGTGCAGGTTCTTCCCCGCGTCCTCCTCCAGGTGCGCCCGCCGGATCCGAATCGTCCGAGGCCCCTCCTTCGTCGGAATCGTAAAGCTCCCGCGCAGCCCGATCGGCATGTCATACTGGCTGATCTGGTAATTCTTCGGCAGGTCCGGATAGAAATAGCTCTTGCGGTCCCACTTCGTCGTCGGCGACACCTCGCACCCCAGCGCCAGCGCCGTCCGCACCGCGAACTCCACCGCCCGCCGATTGATCACCGGCAGCGACCCCGGCATCCCCGCGCACACCGCGCAAACCCGCTCGTTCGGCCCCGCCCCCGGATCGACCGGACACCCGCAAAACATCTTCGTCCGCGTCCCAAGCTGGACGTGGATCTCCATCCCGATAATCGGCCGTATCTCAGGCGCACTCATCCCGCAAAGGATAGCCGCCCTTACCCGAAGTGAAACCCGCCCAACCGCGCAACGCCGCCCCTACGGCGTCCCCCGCTGCTCCGCCGTCAACAACTCATCCAGCCGCGTCTTCAGCTCCCCAAACATCTCCTCGACCGGCTGCTCCAATTGCTTCACCCGCGCCGCCCGCTCCCCCGGCGACGCAATTTTCTCCGCCTCCGCAAAGTCCGCCTTCTTGCTCGCCCGATACGCCGTCTCCCGCCCGATCATCTCCTTCACGATCGACCGCGACGCCGCCAACTGCGGCGCCGTCAGCTCGTGCTGCGCCGCAAACTTCCTCGCAAACGCCTCCCACGCATGCTCCGGCGCCGCCGACCGCGCCACCGTTGCCTCAGTCGGTCCCCCGAGCGGCGCATCTCCGCCGCCCGCCTCCGGACCCGCCGCCGTCGGCGGCCGCTCGCGCCGCCGCGGACCCTGTCCGCCATCCGCCCCGCGCCGCGCATCGCGACCCTCGCGCCAGTTCTGCATCTGCTGCTGCCACTCCGCCCGCCGCTGCTGACCGATCGCCACCTTGTCCGCCGGTAAGATCGTCTCGATCCGCTTGAACGCCGCCTCAATGTCAAACGGATGCGCCTGCCTGAGCTCGCGCAGCCGATCCCGCGGCTTCGCAAACTCCGGATCGCGCCCCGGTCCACCCATCCCCATTCCGCCCGGCCCCATCGCGCCCGCGCCCGGAGGTCCTCCGCGCGGCCGCTGCCCGCGCCCCCTACCTCCCGGCCGCCGCTCCGCCCAATACTTCGCCATGTCCCCCTCGAGCTGATCCATCTCCGCCGCCGCCGGCCCCAGTTTCTCGTAATACTCAACCTGCATCTTTTTCGCCTCGGCCGCCACCGCCTGCTTTTGCGAATCATCCAGGTCGTACGTCCGCGCCAGCATCCCCACCAGTCGCTGCAACCGCATATCGCGCCGCTGCTCCGGCGTCGCGTTCACATACTCCTGCATCCGATCCCGCCGAGCCACGCGCCGCTCACCCTCCGCGCGTGCCGGCTGCCCGCCCGTCGCGCCCTCCACTGCCGGCGGCGTCTGCGTCGGCCCTGGTTCATTCGTGGCCGGCGCCTGTCCCAACAACCCGAAGGCGATTGCGGCGAAAAACACGGCTTGCTGCATAGTCATCACCTCTCACTGTCCTGACCCGCCCGGCACGACTTGGTTGGTCCAATCCGCCGCGCGGCCGACGCAGAACGCGTCCAAAGATTGTAAGGCTAAACGCCATCGCGCCGGCCTTATTTCGCCGCCCGCCTGTCACTATAATCCGCCCCCCAATGAACATTGCCACACCCGTCAACCGCCTCGCATCATTCGCCGCCCTTCTCCTGGCCGTCGGCTGCTCCTCCTCCGCCTCCATCCACCTCCACCAGCCGCGCCTCGACAAGGCCCAGCAGGACCTCACCCTCGAATCCGTCAAGGCCGAGTACGCCGTCTCGCCCGAAGGCATCGCCCGCTACAAGATCACTTACCCGCTCCCCGGCGCAACCGTCGGCAACAGCTACTACATTTACCTCCGCCTCCCCGCCGACGGCGGCCACTGCGACATTGGCTCCCCCCTCCCCGACAACACCTTCGTCGGCGGCTTCCTCATCCAGACCGTCGGCCGCAACAAAGGCCTCACCGAATTCGTCTCCGGCCAGATCGAATCCTCGCGCGGCGCGATGCGCTCCGGCACGTTCCACTTGAAGTGCGCCGACGGCTCCACCGCCGACGGCGACTTCCGCGCCCGCCGCGACAACCTCGAACTCCGCGACTTCGAAGAAAAGGCCTACCCCGCCGACGTCGCCGCCCTACTCCGCGCCAAGTCCGCGCCAGTTCCCGAGCGGCCGTAGCAAACGAGAGCTTCACGGCGTCACATCGTTGGTAGCGCCGCGCGACTCCCCACGAAGCTGAATTCGCTGCCCCGCCTCCCTCAGACTACACTTGCAGCGGCATTGCCCACTCAATCACGCACTGCCGCCGATCCACGCCAGACGAAAGGAGACGTGCCATGCCTCGTTCGTTCTCGCTCCTCGGGTTCTCCGCCGCGTCGGCCATCGCCTTCGCGGCCCTTGTAAACCTCGTTCAATCCCGCGACGCCGGCCGCGCGCTCGCCGAGCCGCCGAACCCACCGCCGCCAGTCCAGGTCAACGTCGGTTTCTCCCCGGGCGGTGGCTGCACTGCAGCCATCCTCAAGGAAATCAGCACGGCCCGCGAATCCATCCTGGTCCAGGCCGAAGTGCTCACATCCACCCCCATCGCGCAAAAGCTCGTCGAAAAGCTCGCGAGCTGCCACCGGGTGATCGTCATCCTCGACAAGGCCCACGCCAAAAAGCAACGCAGTCTCGCCGCCGACCTCGCGAATGCCGGCGTAGCCGTCCAAGTCGACACCCGGCACAACATCGCCCGCAGTAACATCATCATCATCGACCGAAGAGTCATCATCACCGGCGGATTCGGATTCACCTCCGACGCCGAGAACGCGAACGCTGAAAACCTTGTCATCATCCGCAACGCCCCGAACGTCGCCGACCTCTACCTCCGCTCGTTCGACGCGCACCTCAAGCACAGCGCCCCCTACGTCGCCCGCGGCGGCACCTTGCCGACCGGCAACAACCCCCAGAAACGCAACCCAACCGGAACCGGCGCCAACTAGCCATGATAATTACGAAGCGTGACGCGCCCCCGCTCCCGGTTCCCCGCTCGCCAAACTCGCCCGTGTGCCGGCTCGGCAACAGTTTACTCCGCCGCCCCAATCCCCCTCCTTGCTCCGATCCGCCAGATTGAATGTCCCGCGACGCACAAGTACAATGTTTGGCTCGCGACTCGGTAACAGGATCATCGCCCACGGCCGCTCATTTCTCCTCCCTGGCCCGGAGGCTTTTCAACACGCAAGAGGACCGATCAATGAATGACACGCTCAAAATCGCTGCCGCTTCAGTTCTATTGCTGCTGGCCGGTTGCATACCTCAACCCACCTCCGAAGAAACCGAAGCCGCGACCAAAGAGGTCCTCACCCGCGACACCGTCAACATCCCCGACTTCGCCACCGGCAAGTTCTACCTCATCGGCACCCTCGCCGGCCCGCTGACACAGGAGCTGACCGCTTCCTTCACCTTCACGCCCTACGACGGCTCATCCACCGACGCCCCCATCTTCATCGCCGACACCGCCCTCGCCGGCCTGACCGACCCCCAGGAGGCCGGCATCATCGCCACCCTTGCGGCCCGCAACCCGATCCTCCTCGTCCACGCCGGCGCCGCCGACATCAACGCCCTGATCGATCTGCTCCAGGACCCCCAATTCGACTTCGTCATGCCCGACGGCGTCCAATTCGCCGACGTCTTCGCCATCGACACCGAACCCAGCGGCGATATCTACCACTGGTCGATGTACCAGCCCGACGACTCCGCCGCCGACCCCGACGGCCCCGGTGACCAGCAGGGCCGCGTCAACCTCCTCGTCGAATGGCTCGCCGCCAACGGCCACCGCGACCACGGCAGCGCCACCGCCCGCACCATCGCCCAATCCAGTCTCCAGCGCGCCGCCGCCGAGGCCGGCCAGGAGCTGACCGAACTCGCCTCCGCCTTCATCAAGCAGGACAATTTCTCGAACTCCGGCAACAACTACCAGATCTCCCACTACGTCTACGGCTGTCACTCGCAGGACACCGGCGATGATTGGATCTACGTTCAGCAGCGAAGCATCTTCTACGCCGGCGGCGCCTACCGCGGCCGGCTCCAGCGCTACCCCAACAACCAAGCCGGCGAAACCGTCCTCTGGTACCTGGGCAACATCGACCTCGACACCGGCCTGACCGGCTACGATGGCGACACCTCAAGCGTCGGTCTTCAGCAGGCCAGCCCCGAAACTGCAAACAATGTCGCCCAGGTCACCACCGGCGTAAGCTGGAACATCGGCGGCGACGTTTCCTACAGCAAGGACGGCCCCGCGATATCGCTCAGCGGCGGCGTCACCATCAGCAACTCGACCACCTTCAACGTCCAGGATTGCGAGATCATCAACAAGAGCGCCAGCCGCGGCAACAACGCCGCTTGGTCCTACGAGTTCAAGAAATGCGACACCTGGGCCGAGATCGGCTATGCCCACCTGACCGACCCGCCCCGGCTGGCCACGACCACCTTCCAGCCCCTCAATCAATGGATCTGGCGCGTGTCCCCCGCGGTTCGCGCCGCCAAGCCGCCGCTCCACGTCAAGCTCGGCGTCAACCTCGTCTCCACCACCGGCATAATGACCTTCGTCTGGACCGCCCACCCCGAACACAATTTCCAGAGCGCAAAGTGGGAATACGACGTCCCCTTCCGCTTCCCCCCAATCGCCCCCTGATCGCTGCTTGTATGCGACAATCGTCGGGTGGCATGCCAGCCCTTCAATGCGATGGGTGGCATGTCCGCCCTTCAAGGCGGACATGTCGGCGGCTCCACTCTGCTCGCCGGAATCGTCACCCCGCACTCCGGACACCGCCCGCTCTCATTCTTCGTCAAGTCATACCCGCACCGCCGACAATGCCCCGCCGGACCTCGCCCCCGATCGCCGTACCAGAGAAGCCCCGTGATCGATATGAGCGCAAGAATTGGCAACCCGAGCGGAATGAAGATCACCTCTCCGCCAACATCTCGTGTCGGCCCAATACTGAAGTTCGTTGCAGACGTGGGGTTGACGCGCGGAAGCGCGACCATGTTCCGAAGCGCTTCCCAGTACTCACTGATCCCGGCGGGCGACCGCCTGTCAGCATGCCATCCCCACCGCACGCCTCGAAAAAATGGGTTGACCTTGATCGAGGACGTGACCATCGCGACCTGATCCGCTGGACCGACCAACCGCTCGATTCTTATCTCACCGCCGTTGAGCCAGACGATCGTCAGGCCCGACGTCACATATCCGATGTCGTAATTCACCGCGACCGGAAGGAGCAGTACGAGGAACGAGGCCGTCACAAGCCCCACCCACTTCCCCACCCGCCAAACTCGCCCGCGTGTGCCCACGCCAACATTCTAACCCGCTGCGGCGCGCCCGCATTTTGTCCCGTCAGGGAATCTGAACTTCGCCCGCCCAACGCGGCTTCGCCGCCTCGCTCCTGCCCTTCGTGCCTGCGTGCCTTCGTCCCTCCGTGCCTTTCGCAAGGATGTGGCACGGCGGGCGCGTATACGGGGTGAATCAGCGAAGGCAGCGTAGCCCTCGCACAAAAATCTGAATCAACCGCGTGCGACCCCGGCTCTCAGAGCGTCGCCCGCGGCGACGCAGAGACTCTGCGCCCGTCGCGGCCGCGCCGACCTCGTACTTCGGTCCGGCTTCCGCGTCCCGGCCCCGCCCTCTCTGCGTCCCGACGGCTTCTTCTGCGTTCTTTCGGGTTTTGGCGCGTATTTCAAAAAGGGGGTTCTCTCATGTTGAACGCAAAACGCCACCGCAAGCCCGCCCGCGGACCGATCTCGTCCGTCGTCACCCGCCTCGAGCCCGAAGAACTCGACAAGCTCGACCAGTCCATCCTCGAGCACGCCCAGCTCCCCGACTACAAGGCCTACGAATCCTTCGACCTCAAGTCCCGCGGCATCAGCATGGCCGCCTTCTACCGCTACGCCCGCCGGCTCCGCTTCCACGCCGCCCTCAACGACTTCGATCTCCTCGCCCCGCCCCCCGGCGTCCAGCCCGTCGACCTCCTCTGCAATTACCTCGACGAACGCATGTTCGAACTCATCGACCACGACAACCCCGACTTCCGCGAGCTGCACCGCATCTCCCTCATCCGCCGCCAGATAACCGCCTCCGAACACGCCCGCATCAAAACCCTCGAATCCGCCCAGCGCGTAACGGCCGCCCAACTCCCCCCCTTAGCAAGGGGGGGACGGGGGGGTCCAGACTCGGCAACGGGGGACTCAGAGGGGTCTGCCCCCGCCCCCGTAGCGGCCCCCCTACCGGCCAACACTGCCGCCGGCCGACTCCAACCAACC
>CAZJVS010000046.1:0-32567 GCA_964549445.1 uncultured Planctomycetaceae bacterium | reverse complement strand
GGCGCAGGTAAAGCCCAGCACATACCCCATCGCGTCGTCTTCGGACACGTTGCGAGCTTTCTTGCCGATGACGACGGCAAGCTCCGCCTCAAAGTCGACCTCGCTCGGCGCGGAATGCGGCAACACGATCGCCTCCCCCGGCCCGATGACCGAAGTCGTGGCCTTGAGAAAGATGAGCGGCTCCGCCGGCAGTTTCGTCAGCCCCTGCTCCTCGGCGTGCTTCCGATAGTTCAATCCAATCGCCACGATATTGGGTGGTTGGATTCGATCGACCGACTTTGGCAGCCGCGACGTCGGGTTTGGCTTCGATTGCATTCGAGAAGACTCTCCATCATCGACAACGCGCGAGATGCTAAGCGGCGGCGAGCCGACGCAGTTGATACCAAAAAGCCAGCAACCAGATGCTCCATGCGGCAATCGTCGCTTTGAACTCCGACGGATAGCTCGTACTCACCCAGCTTCCCAGCGTCGCCGGCCACTCAAAGTTATCTCCGAATTCGCTTTCCAGTGCCATCGAGATTGCATTTGAGAGCTCCGGAAACGTAACAACCAACGCACATGTCGCGCCGATCAGGCACGTCGCGCGCGCATGCCGAGGCCTGATTTGCACGCGAATGACGAGCGCCATGACGACCCACCAAGTCGAAAGCCAGGACGCTCCGGAAAGGACGTAAAGCGCGTCTTCTGGAAACATGTGCACGGGCCGAGAGAGCGACCACGCTCGTCCGTCGAACCAGTAAAACATCGCAGCCAGTGATAGGGCGGAAGTCATCGACAGCAATACCAGTACCGCCGCTGCACGTCGAGCCTTTCGCGCAGTCTCTCCTCGAAGCGAACGCCACGCGGCAATCGCGGCGATGACGACAAGGAATCGGATCATCGCATGGCCATCCCAGCGAATGCGGAGTGAATAATATTGCGCGCTCCGTGAGATGCTGTGCCAGTTCCACATTGCGACTTGGAGCTGAATGACGAAGAGTGCTTCGAGAACAATAAACAGCAGTATCCACGCCATAC
Organism: uncultured Planctomycetaceae bacterium; assembly: GCA_964549445.1. Lineage (GTDB taxonomy): Bacteria > Planctomycetota > Phycisphaerae > UBA1845 > UTPLA1 > SpSt-539. The sequence continues at coordinate 31,550 of CAZJVS010000046.1, read as the reverse complement.
CTGCGCGAAACCGCGACGCGTCTCGAGATGTTCGAAATACGAATCTGTCGTTTGGAAGCGACTTCCAGACTTCTCTTCCGCACTCCGGACAAACCGAATCCAGCCCGCGCGTCCGCAGGTTGTAGCCGCACGTCACGCACGGCAGATCGGTGTCGATCGCATCGACGTTACGCATGGCTGTTGCTCGGGCGGCGATCGGTGTGCTCGCGTCGCAAATGGAAGGTGTGCCGTCTCCGCGGCGCCATCCGTTGGCATGGTAGCAGTACGACGCCTGTCAGCCCCGTCGGCTTCATTCAGTGTGCGGATTATTCCGCCTGTTCCGCGTGTATGACGTCCGTCGGCCTGACGTTGCCAACGGCCCCGATTTTGGGCCCAAAACGATCCGCAATCCTCCTCCGGAATCATTGGTCTTTTGTAGACGGACACACTCCGCTTGCATATTATTTTTCCGAAGGCCACGCTTGCTTCCCGATATCGGACGTTAGCAGTTTGGGGCAGTCATAGAACCGACTGACCTTGGCCTCGCCGGCGGAGTTCGACGGGATTGTTCCGGCCTCAGGGGCTCGTCGACCGCAGCTTGTGTTTCAGTCGGAACGGTTAGTCCCGGTTATCACCGGACCGCAATAGGAGCCATTCCCGCAGCGGAAGCAGCCATGCCGGAGCATCACGACCCGAATGACCCCAAGCGTCGCAAGGCCGCGGCACGCACGGACGATCCGCGCGACGGCGATCGCGCGCGCGACGCGATGCCCGACTTCAATAGCGGCAGCGCTTCGGCCGACGCCGACTCGCTCCCGTCGGGAACCGGCCTCGGCAAGTACCGCATCCTCGAACGAATCTCATCCGGCCCCACCGCGACGATCTACAAGGCCCGCGACCATCTGCTCGACCGACCGGTCGTCATCAAGCACCTGTCACCCCAGCTCGCCGACGACCCCAGCGCCTGCGGCCGCTTCCGCCGCGAGGCCTACATCCTCGCCCAGATCGGCCAGGAAGCCCGCTACGTCATCGCCATCCACGAGCTGATTGAGCATCAGCGCGGCCTCTTCATCGTCACCGAATACGTGCCGGGCTGGACGCTCGAAACGCTGATCGCCAAGAGACAGCTTTCGTTGCAGGCCATCCTCGAGCTCATGGCCCGCATCCTGCTCGGCCTGCGAAGTATTCACGCGGCCGGTTTCATCCATCGCGACCTCGCCCCACGGCACATCATCGCCGACGTCCGCTGCCGCCCGAAGATCACCGACTTCAGCTTGGCGACCAACCTCGGCTCCGAGCCCGACTACACCATCGCAACGCCGCCCTACACGGCCCCGGAGATCTTCCTCCGCGAGGCCTACGACGACAGCGTCGACATCTATTCAGCCGGCGTCATCGCCTACGAAATGCTTGTCGGCCGCGTGGCGTTCAAGAAACTGGTCGAGGAGCGCGTCGGCCCCGGCAACGATCCGATCCGCTGGCTGGCCTGGCATGCGAGTAACGACGCCACATGGCCCGAAGCACACGAACTCAATTCGCAGGTCCCGCCAATTCTCTCGGCCATCGTGGCTCGAATGATGTCCGCCTCGGTCGAAGATCGCTTCGCCTGCGTCGATGACGTGCTGACGCTCCTTGTGCGGCACTTCTCGCGAACGCCGCGCCCCGCAATCTCGAGTTCGCCCGTCGTGGACGACTCGCGCTCGCTGCCGGGCATTCAGCCGTCCTACTCTGCTCCAACACCGCCGGCCCTGCCCTACGTACCCGCGCAGCCCGCGGCCGTCGCCCCGGCCTATGCACCCCAGGCGCCGCCGCCTCGCAGCGACTGGATGCCGCCGGCCTCCGCCCCGCGCGAAGCACCGCGGCAGACCCAGACAATCTCGATACCGCTTTCCAACGTGGAGGTCGCCGCGAGCAGTGCGGTCGCTCCGTCGCCGTGGCAGCACGTCGAGTCGCGCAAGACGGTCGTTCCTCCGACGTGGGTCGTACGCTCCGAGTCGGCCCCGTCGAGCAGCACCTCGCGACCGCGCACGCGCCGTCAGCGCCGCCGGCTCGGCGCGACGCTCGCAGTCCTGATCGCAATCTCCGGTGTGGCTTACGGTGCGTGGAAACTCGTGCCACTCGTCTATCTCAGCCCGGTCGAGTCCGTGGAGCGATTGATCAACGAGGCCCGCTCGGCCTATTCCGCCGACGAATTCCGTCGGGCAGTCGATCTCCTCCGACAGGCCGCCGGCAAGGACCTCCACGGTGCCAAGGGCTTCGAATTGCGTGACGAGGCCGCGCGCTGGCTCGCCCTCTCCGAGGCGCGCGAGTCGATGCGCGACGGACACCTCGAGCGAGCCGAAGATCGGCTCCGCGACGCCGTCGAACTCGGAATCAACCCGGACCTCGTTGCCGACCTCCATCGCGAGTTGATCCGAGCCCAGTCCGGCGCACGCCTCAAGAAGCAATTCGGCAATGGAAACGGAAATGCCGAGCCGGGCGCTACCGCGCCGCCCGCCGAGGCCGCTCCGGTTCCGACGCCCCCCGAGCCCAGCAAGCCGCGGCCGATCAAGTTCAAGACCGAAAAGAACTCGATCACCGCTGAAAACACCGAAAAGACCTACCGCCGTCTCGTCGAACATGCGCGCGACGAACTGCAGCGCGAAAACTACGACGAGGCGTTCGAGGCGCTCCGCCAGGCATCCGCACTGAAACAAACGCTTGAAGTAGACGAGTTGGCCGGCCGCGTCCTGCTGGCCCGCGAGCGGCGACAGGAATTGAACGCCGCAGAGGCCTCGATGGCGTCCGGCGACTACGACCTGGCAGCCAAGCACTACCGTGAGGCCCAGCGCCGCGACGCGAATCCTGAAGTCGAGAAAAAACTGCGCCGCGCGCTCGCCCTTTCGCTCGTCAATGAAGGGCGGGACCTGCTCGAAGCCGGAAAAGCCCGGGAAGCCGAAAACAAGTTCCGCGCCGCCGCCTGGCGCGATCCGTCGGCCGGCGCCGAACAGGAGCTCGAACGCGCCCGCCCGACGATCACGGCCGTCTCCGACGTAGAGAAGGCCGATCGCGCGCTGGGCGAAGGCGATCTGGCCAAAGCGCTCGAACTCTACGAAGGCGCCATGCCAAACCTGCCCGAATCACTCAAGTCGGCAGTCGAAACCAAGATTGCCCGCCTCCGTGCCGACGCCGCGACACGCGGGTCACGCTGAGCGAGCCGCCCCGGGCGAACCGATCCTCGAACGATTCCGTTTCTACTGCCATCTTCTCACGCTGGCGGCCCGTTGGTCGTCGCGTCAAGATGTAGCGTCGCCGCCGCGGCGATGCTGGCTCTACACGGGCACTTTCACCATGCTCCGACATCGCCGATGGCTGCTCTTCGCCTCGATCGTCCTCGTCGGAGGATCCCTCGCCGCCACGGCCGGCTACGGATTCCACCTCCGCAGTGATCGCTATCGACGCCACATGGAGGAGTCTCTGTCTGCCTTTTTCGACCTGCCGTGCGACATCCATCGCATCCGGCCGCAGACCTTTGCGTCGCGGCTCTTTGAGGACGTTACCGTCTGGCTCCACGATCGCCGGGCCGAAGTGTTTCGCTGCAAGCAGGCCGTCTGGCACGAAGCATCCGGCGACGAGACGTCGCACAGTCTCGACCTTTATTCCGGACGACTCTCGATCGCGTCAAAGGCCTGGCAGCGCGACGACTACACCCACGTCTTGCGCGGCGGCCTCGCACACGACTTCGAATCGATCCGCCTGGGCGAAGTCCGGCTCCACGACTTCGCGGTCGAGTTCGATCCCGGCGCCTCGGGAACGAAACTCACCTGCGGCCGTGCGAACGGCGTCGTCTCGCTCGGCAACAAAGAAGAGGGCACCGTGCGTCTGTCGGCCGCAGAGTTGAACGGCGTGCGAACAACCGAGCCCGTCCAGGTCAGCGCCCGGTTCATTCCGATTCCGGGCGGCGGCGTGGATGTCCGCGAGGTCGTCCTCAGCGTTCCCGAGACGCCGTTGAGCACGCTGGGATTCGACGCCGCCCTCCGCACAAAGACAACCCGTGGCCGCTTCGCCGGGCGCATCGAGTATGCAACCGCAAGCGAAGACCCTAGTCTCAACCTGGCCGGACGCCTCACCGACGCGGCCCTTGCCGAATTGACGCGCGGTCTGAACGGCGGCCCGATTCGTGGTCGGCTGAACATTGCCGTCGACCGCGCCCGCGTTATTGACCGGCTCGTCACCCATCTCGTGGGCCGCGGCGAAGTTCAAGATCTGGAGATTGCCGACCTCGCCCGGCTGGCCGGCCGGCCGGGAATCACCGGGCAAGCCGACCTCAACATCCGATCGATCGACCTGGCCCTCGGCCACGTCAACCGGCTCGTCCTCGATGGCACCATTCGAAACGTCCCACTTGAGCCGCTGACCCGAATGATCGGCCAGGGAACCGTCACAGGACAACTTCAGGTCAGTATCAACGCACTCCGCGTCATCGACGACAACATTGAGTGGGCCGACATCGAGATCGATGCCGTGCCCGCCCCCGGGGAGGCCGCCGGCAGTATTCACCGCGACCTGCTCATCAACGGGCTCAAGAAAGTGTTGGACTTCACCTGGCCGGCCAGTCTCCCCCAGTCCCTCCTGCCCGAACAGGTCGAATATGCCCACTTTGGCGTTCGACTGCGGGTGGAGGACAACCGCATGCGCGTCCTGGGCACGCACGGCCCGGGCGGCGATACGATTCTCACCCTGCATCTCTTCGGAGCCGACATCGGTCTGGTAAAGAGCCTGCGGCGCGAAATCGATTTGACGCCGCATCTGGCGCGGCTCCGCGAATCACTCCACAACCGCGATCCGCGTGAGATGGGCGACTGGTGGCGGCGGCGTTGGGGCGGAGCGGCACCCTCCGAATGATGGGGGTCGGACTGGCGGCCTTCGACTGACCAACCTATTGTGATGGTGTCTAGACCATCGATCGCCGTCGTGCGGTCGGCTGGAAGGTGAGGAAACATGCCGGATATGAAGCAACGTCCCGCGCCGCAGATCGAGCGCGGGACGGTTTCGAGTGCGGCCGTATGTCCGCGGCAAGTCTTGCTCGTCGCGGCTCTGCTGACCGCGGCGTCCACCGCCTGCACGATGGATCGCCCCGTCCGCATCGATCTTCCGGCGAATGTCGTCCGGCCGCCGCGCGCCGTCGTCTTCTTCTTTGTGGACGGCTTCGGCCGCGACTCGTTCGACCGCGCATTGGCAGCGGGCGACCTTCCAAACATCAAGGAGAATCTGCTCGCACGCGGCGCTTCCGTCGATTGCGCCGTTGTCGCCGTTCCCTCGATCACCTACGCCAACGCCGTCACGTTTCTGACGGGAAAAGTGCCCGGACACCACGGAATCATCTCGAACCGCTGGTTCGATCCGACGACCGGAACCGCCCGCGATTACTGCACCGTGCAGACATTTCAGCAGGTCGATGAAGACTACTCCGCGCCGACCATTCACGATGTCATGCACGGCTGGGGCACCGTCAGTCTTCAGGCCGCCCAGCGCCGCGGCTGCGACCGCTCGTTCGACAACCTGATCTCCGGCGGCGTGAACTGGTTCTTCGGGAACTATGGCGGCGTCGATTGCATGGTCGCCCAGAATTTCGGCGAAATCGGCGACGAAGCCCGCCGCAGCGGAAAGTGGCCCGCCTTCATCCTTGCCTACTTCCCCGGCGTCGATCACGTCTGCCATGAGCACGGACCCACGTCGCCCGAGTACCGGAAGATTCTGAAGAATCTTGACCGCCAGATCGGCCATATCTGTTCGGCCCTGAAGCAGGCCGGCATGTACGATCGAACCTACCTCCTCCTCGGCTCCGATCACGGATTGTCGCCGGTATCACCCCAGCAGGTCCTCGACGTTCCCGCCGTGTTGACGCGCAATGCCGGAAAGCTCGCGTCGCTCACGCTTCCGCTCGCCAACGATCGCCGCAAGGTCGACCGCACCAGCGCTGTCTGTTCCTACTCGGGCTCGCGCTGGATGGCGGTTCACATTCGCGCAGGCGGCGACTGGAAGAATCGCTATTTCACGCAGTCCGAGTCGGCGCCGGAGTTCGCCGGCTGGCTGGCCGGCCCGGGTGGCAACCTCATCGATCACCCCGCCGTCGAACTCTCAGCCGGGCGCTCCGGTCCAAATGCCGCCTGGGTTCGGACGCGCCACGGACGCGGCACGGTCCAGCGCACGATCCGCGATGGCGTGAAGTTCTATCGCTACGATCCCTCCCCGGCCGACGCACTGAGCTATCTCGCCGACCCTCAGCTTCGATCCTTTGTCCAGGCCGGCTGGCATTCGTCGCGCGACTGGCTCGCGGCCACGGCAAAGTCACCGTACCCCGATCTCGTGCCGCAGATCATCGAAATGTTTGACTCGCCCCGCGCCGGCGATATCGTATTCTTCGCCTCGGCCGGCTGGGACTTCTCCAGTGATGAGCGAGCCGCGGCTCACGGTTCGGTGTTGCCGCAGGAAATGCTCGTCCCGCTGATCATTGCCGGGCCGGGCATCCAGCCGGGGCGGCAAATTCCCGTTGCTCGAAACTGCGACGTTATGCCCACGATCATCGAACTGCTCTCCGACAACACCCGCAAGCTCGCCATTCCCGCCGGAATCGACGGAGTGAGTCTCGTGCCCCAACTCGAAGTCCGAAGCGAGGTCGCCGCGCAATGACGTACCTCGCCCGACTGGTCGTCGCCGCCGGCGCCATTGTCCTCGCATGGCTGGTGACCCATCCGCCAAAGGTCGATTCGGCCGCGCCGCGTCCAACCACCATGTCGACCGCCCGGCTCGATCCGACCCGCCAGATGCGCGGCATGTGCATCCAGCTCCACGGCGGCGGCGAACACATGGCCGAGTACCGCAAGATGTGTGACGAGCTTGTCGAGTTGGGCGCCGACAGCGTCCTCTTCGTCAATCACGCCTGGCAAACCCACGCCGGTACTGCCGACCTTCACCTCGACCCGCAGCGCAATCCCTCGATGGCCGAGATTCAGGCCCTCTGCACCTATGCCACGAATCGCGGCCTGCGCGTTTGCGTCATGCCGATCGTCCTGCTCACGGCCCCGCGCGGCAGCGAGTGGCGCGGCCGAATCAACCCCTCCGCCGGCTGGGACGAATGGTTCAAGCGTTATACGCAGATCATGGTCTCGCACGCCCGCATGTGCGAAGCCAGCGGCGTCGACGTGCTCATGGTCGGTTCTGAATTGATCAAGGCCGAGCAGTACACGACCCGCTGGCGGAACCTCATCGCCGAAGTCCGGCAGGTGTTCGGCGGCCGTCTCGGCTATTCAGCCAACTGGGACCACTACAACACCAACAAGATCGGCTTCTGGCCCTTCCTCGATTGCGTCGGCATGACGAGCTACTACACCCTCGTCTCCCATCCCAACCCGACGCTTCAGGAAGTCCTGGACGGCTGGAAGCCCATCCAGGCCCGCATCGAATCCTTCCACCGCCAGGTCAACAAGCCGATCCTCTTCACCGAGGTCGGCTGGTGCAGCCAGGAAGGCGCTGTCACCGAGCCGTGGAACTACTACCACAACCTCGTCGCCTCCGAGGCCGGCCACACCGAACAAGCCGTCTGCTATCAGGCCTTCTTGGAAACGTTTGCGAGCGCCCCCTACGTCGGCGGCGTCTTCTGGTGGGAATGGTCGCTCAATCTCGGCGGCCCCAATGACTACAACTACACGCCGCGTGGAAAACCCGCCGAACAGATCCTGCGTCAGTGGTTCCGCTGGGGACGCGGTGGGACGACCTCGCAACCGGCTTCGCGCTGACGTCTGGCCCTACCGACCGAAGAACGAGTACTCGTCGTCCTCGACCGGCACAGGCCGCGCCAACGGCCGCGCATGTTTCTTGGCTGGCAGCACCTTGATCAGCGCCAGGCCGGCCACAAAGCCCCCGATGTGGGCAAAGTACGCCACGCCTCCGCCCTGCACGCGGTTCATTGCCGGCACCGCGCTCACGACCTGCATGATCGCGTAGATTCCGAGAAAGACCCACGCCGGCAGCGCGATCGTAGTGATGTACCAGCCGATCGGCACGATCGTATCGATCCGCGCGTGAGGGTGGATGAGGATGTACGCGCCGAGCACACCGCTGATCGCCCCGCTCGCGCCGACGAGCGGCGTCAGCCCGTTCGCATCAACAAACGTGTGAGCCAGCGTCCCCAACACGCCTGTCACCAGGTAGAAAATGATGAAGAGTCCGTGCCCCAGCCGGTCCTCGATGTTGTTCCCGAATATGTACAGGTAGAGCATGTTCCCGATGAGGTGCATCCAACCCCCATGCATGAACATGCACGTGAACAGCTTCAATTCAGCTGGCAGCTCCGTCGCCGCCCGTGCGTACGAGCGCGGCTCCTCGATGACTCGCCGCAGCCGACCAAACCGATCCTGCACCAGCACCTCCCGGGGTGTGGCCATCTTCTCCAGTTCGCTTCGCAGGACTTCCGGCTCGTTCGTCAGCCCCGCGGGCTCAAAGCCATACTTCCAGATCATCTCCTCGCCGCGATCTGGCTGCATCGTGCAAAACAGAAACACAAGCGTGTTAATGACGATCAGTGAGTACGACACGTACGCAGGTCCGTGCGTCGGATTGTTATCGGAAATCGGAATCATGAACGTGCCTGCGACGCCGCCCGCAACGCGGCCGCGGCGCAGTCCTCCCCGCCAGCCGTCAATACCTTTACGACATGCAGAATGGCCGGTTGCAGCAATTCCAGGCACTCGGCGACGCCTTTGGGACTCCCCGGCAGCCAGACGATAAGCGTCAGCCCCGCGATGCCCGCACCGCCGCGCGAAATGATCGACAGCGGCGTCTTCGTGAATGTGCCGGTCCGCATGATTTCGCCAAACCCCGGCAGCTCGCGCTCGACGATCCCGCCGACCGCCTCAGGCGTCACGTCGCGCGTCGCGATGCCGGTACCGCCGGTCGTGACGATCAGATCGACCCGGCCGACCAACTCGCGTACCCGCCTCGCGATCGCGTCGCGCTCGTCCGGAATGATGTCGGTGATGGCAACGTCGAATCCCGCCCCGCGCAGCTTCTCAACTGCCGCAGGTCCGCTCCGGTCCGGGTTGATGCCGGCCGAGCGTGTATCGGAGATGGTCAGCACCGCCGCCTTTGACACGCACGGATCGTAGCGATGCGTCCGCCACGCGGCAATCGAGGCGAGCTGGCGCGTCACGCCGCAGGTCGTGGCGGGCCAGTCTCTCATGCAGCCCAAGTATGTCGCGCGATCTCCGCCGATTCGCGAAGCGCTTTGCGATAGCGGTCGATCAACCGCAGCGACCAAATCCCGAAGACGATTCCGCCGATACCCGTGCCGCATCCGGCGATCGGTAACAGCGCCGCTACCACCGTTGCTGTCGTACTGATTGACGCAGTCGACGAGACCGTCGTCGCCGGCATCGTGCCGGGTGTTGCATTGATCACGGTCACCGACCAAAGACCGCCCGGGCCGCTCGTTGGCATTGTTGTTGCCATCGGCGCGCGAGCTGCAGTCGACATGACCATGATCGACAGGCCCGCAACGGTCGTGGCCACGAATAACGCAACGACGACAACCACTCCCCACATCACGATACGCGTATTTCGAGCCAGCGTATCATCGGGAATCCGCAGCGCCAGATGCCGTGCATACATGAAAATCGCGAAGATGCCGACGATCCACGCAGCCGATGATCCGATCGCAAGGAGAATCTGGAGCAGCGACGGAATGATGCCCAGCCCGAGTGACGTTGGTGCAAGAAGCAAGCCGATGACTTGCGTTATTCGTACGAGTCTTCTCGATGAGTGCGACGGCTCCGCCGCAACGCGACCGGGATCGGGCGTCGTGACCATCCAGTATCCGACCATCGCGACCACCGTCCCGACCAGCTTCGCTCCCGTCACCGGAAGGGTCGCAATGCCGCGTGGCCGAAAGGACATGAGGAGACTGCCGAGCCCCCCACCTGCGCAGCTTAACGCCACACCGATGATGATCCCCCAGACAATCCAATTCATCCCGCTCGCCAGCGTCTGCACCCAATCTGGATCGCAAAACCGCAGCAGGTCCCCGTGCAGGGACCGACCCACCGCCGTCGCGCACTCCGGACAGACGCCGTCCGGCAGCAGCCCGCGCAGGTTGTAGCCGCACTTGCGGCACGGAATGTCGGCGTCGATTCGCCCCGCCGGATCGAGCGGCAACGTGGCGGCCGAGATGGGTCGTGCGATCGGCTCCACGCTCCCTCGCTACTTCAACGCGTCAGGGTTCAGCCCCTTCAACTCGTCCGCCACAAAAAGGCCGTCCTTGCGAACTAGTTTGTCGTCGAAGTACAGCTCGCCGCCCCCATACTCCGGCCGCTGGATCAGAACCATGTCCCAGTGAATCTCGCTCTGGTTCCCGTTCGACGCCTCCTCGTAACACTGCCCCGGCGTCAGGTGAATACTCCCCGCAATCTTTTCATCAAACAGAATATCCTTCATCGGCCGCAGGATGTGCGGATTGAAGCCAATCGCGAACTCCCCGCAATACCGGCTGCCGGCGTCCGAGTTCAGCACCTCGTTGAGCTTCTCGGTCGCCGAGCTGGTCGCATCGACCACCTTGCCGTCTTTGAACACCAGCCGCACGCCCTCGTGCGTCGTGCCCCGATACAGCGTCGGCGAGTTGAACTTGATCACCCCGTTGATGCTCTCGCGAACCGGTGCTGTAAACACCTCGCCATCCGGGATGTTTCTCCCCCCGTCACACGCGATGGCCGGAATCGATCGGATCGAAAACGTAAGGTCGGTCTCGCCGGGCCCCTTGATCCGCACACGGTCGGTCGCTTCCATCCGCTTCTTGAGCGGCTGCATCGCCGACCGCATCCGCGCATAGTCCATCGTGCAGACGTTGAAGTAGAAGTCCTCGAACGCCTCCGTCGACAGTTGCGCAAGCTGCGCCATGCTCGGGCTCGGCCAGCGGATCACCACCCAGCGCGTCTTCTTTACCCGCACCTCGGTATGCACCCGCTTCCAGACCGTGGACTCGTAAATCTTGTAACGGTCCGCCGGCACGTCCGACAGCTCTGACACGTTCGGGTTCCCGCGCGCCCCGATGTAGCACTGCACATTCTTCATCCGCAGTTCTTCGACATTCGCGATCAGCTCCCATTGCTCGCGCGTCGCCGTTTGCATCAGCGCGCGGTTAATCTGGTTGCTCTTCAGCGTCACCAGTGGAATCGCCCCCGCACGATGTGCCACGCCAACGCACGCCGTCGTAAACTCGTGCGGCACATCGATCGCCTCGATCAAAATCTTCTCGCCCGGCTTTACGGCGCATGAATAGTTGATCAGCGTCTCGGCCAGTTTCGTCATTCTCGGATCGACCATGCATTTCTCCCGAATCGAGCCGCCCGCAGCATAGCGGCCGAGTTGCCCAAAAAGAAAGCCCCCGGCGTTAACCCGGGGGCCTTCGCTTCAATTCAAATGGAAGCGCTGATCAGCAGCCGCCGCCGAGGACGCAGGTGACGAAATTGTCGATGTCGCCCGTGTCGATCGCGGCGTTTGCCGGCGGCCCGAGGTCGCCCGCACAGTTCTCCACCGGGCTTCCGCCGCCCGCCAGCAGGATCTGCACGAACCGCACCACGTCGTCGCCGTTTACGAACCCGTCGTCGTTCACGTCGCCGTGCGTGCAGACGACCGGTATCTCGCAGTTCAGCCGCGTGACGAGGAAGTCGTCAATCGCCGCCTCAACCAGCGAGCCCGTCGCACCGGCCGGATTATCTTCGGCGATGAACCGAATCCGCATCTGTTCGGTCAGCGGCAGCAGATCGACCGGACGGAACTCGTGGAAGAACCAGCCGCCGTCGTGCTCGCCGCCAAACGCGGCGCCGATCGTCTCAACGTTAACCCAGCTCGCGCCGTTGTTGTTGCTGATATCGACCCGGAACGTGTCCGTGTTCGGATTGGATCCGGTCGTGTTCGAATACCAACGCCAGTAACTGACGCGGTACTCTGCCGGCGCGAGCAGGTTGAACTGCGGCGTCATCAACGTCGTGAACCCGCCGTCCACGTCAGCGTCGCCCAGGGCGCCGCCCACCGCTCCCTGACCAGTGAAGAAGCAGTTGGTCGGCGAATGCGCATTCTCCGGCTGCGCCGCCGTGCCGTTCGGGTCGCCGCGGACCCAGATGCCCGTTGTTGCCGTGTCGCCGCCGACGCCGCGCGACCAGCCCTGGTCCGTCTCGACATCATCGGTGTACATCGTGTCGGTCGACGTGAAGACCGATGCGAGTCGCGACACCGTCGGTGCGCTCGGCGGATCCGTCACCGTGCCGCCGCTGCTGCCGGTGCTGACATAAAATCGAATCTGGTCGAAGCAATTCAGCGCTGGCAGCGTCGCATCGTAGTGGTTCGCCGAGGTCTCGCTCATCGCCACCGGCGTAAAGGCCCCGCCATTGATCGAATAGTGCAACTGTGCACTTCCCGGAGTCACCGTCGTGCCCGCCAAACCGCTGATCACGACTTGAAACGTGGTCGGCTGGGCCGGATCGAGCTGAGTCGGAACACCGTTGGGGTACTCAAAGTTGACAAGCACCGGCAAAGCAAACGACTCAACCACGCCCGAAGCCGTCGAGCCCGATGGTGACGTCGCATTTGCCCCCATGCCGCGCTTCGCAAAACCGGCCCAGAGATCGCCGAGGTTCGCCCCGCCATTATTGACCAGGTCGGCCTGCAGAATTCCGTCCCGGGCCTGCAGGAAATTGGGATTGCCCGCCATCAGCTTCATTCCATCGACCACGAGTTGCATCATGAGCTGGTTGCCGGCGAAGCCGTATGTATGGATGAGATTGGCCCGACATTCGTTCAGCGTTGCGCACCAGACCTCACCTACGTTGTGAACTTCGTTCGCGGTATTGCCTGCCGATGTATTACGCGGGACCGCGGGCGGATAGGACTGCTGTGCCGGGTCGATGTCCGCATAGGTCTGCGGATTCTTGTTCATATCCGTCGAAAACGGGAATCGTCGAATCCCAAAGTAGTAGTTCGTCGTGTACCCCGCACCCCACGGCGAAAACTGGTACGTCGCGTACGCTCCCATCGCATAGACGGCGTCCGGATCATCGCCGGGCTCCGCGTTCAGGGCGATACCAAAGAAGTCGCCCCAGCCCTCTCCCATTCCGCCAGACTGTTCGCCGTTCACCGTGCCGTTCGAAAGGCGAATGGACAGACCGTGCGACAACTCGTGATAGACGACATCCGCATCCAGATCGCCGTCGCGATCCGGCGTCGGCCCGGTGAAGATGTACATCTGGCATCGGCCGGTCGTACCATCGGCGCCGCCGGTATTGAAATTGGCGTTGTTCGTGCCCGAGCCATCCTGCGCATCGGCCTGCACGCGATCATTGCCGACGCCGCCGAGGCCGAAGTTGTTGGTCTGGAAGTTCTTCGCCGCCTCATTAAAGCCCATCGCCCACAGCCGGTCGTGATACCGATTGCAGAGATAGAAAAGTTGCACGACTGCCGCGCTCTGATTCGTCGCGACCGTCGGCGCCTGGGCCGGATCATGCGTAAAGAGGAACTGCCGATACGGCGTCCCCGATGGCCGCGGCAGGTCCGGGCTGTTGGGCGTGCCGTCACGATCGAGGTGCGCATCGACGTTATTGCCCTGCGTCTCGTTGACGCCATCGTTGATCCATCCGTCCGGGTTGATTGCCGAAATGTCGCCCGGATTGATCGTGACATCCTGCTGCGGAACAAACGGGAACTGCGCGCCGCTGTTCGTCGGCGTGCCGGGCGAGCCGGGCGCCGGGCTGTCGCTCGTGTACACGCGGAATGTCATCGGCTCCGTCGTCGCGTAGTGCAGCCGGTTCCATCGCCGCAGTACCTGGCCGCTTGTCGCATCCACCGTGATCTCGTACGTATTGCCGACGCCGATCTCCGGAATGAGGACCGCCCACGCGGGTCGAATGTCGTCACGCGACAACGGGTAGTACACCTTCTCCGACGTAATCGGTTCATCCGCCCGGAAGTCGGGCGTCGCGCCCCAGACCTGCTTCGCGGTCGCTCCGGTCGGCGCCGCGAGCGCCGCCGGATCGACCGACATCTTGATGCCAACGCTTTCCGCCGCCGCCCGGATCGCATCGAGCGCGCTTAGCGTAAACGGCGCCGGCTGAAAGTCCCCCGCCGGCCGCGGAATCATGGTGCTCGATATGTTGATGAGCCGCCCGTCGCGCGTGACGTTCGACCGCACCTCGCAGCCGAAAAGATCGATGCCGCCGATTTGCTGCTGAAAGATCAGGTGCGTGACGCCGTTATGCGTGGAGACGTAGTCGCGGTCGATCCGCGCCGCATCCAGTTCGCCCGGCGCGATCTCGAACAGCGTCGAGTAGGTCGTGACGAAATCGCGTGTCACGCCCGTTGCCGACCAGCTCCCCGCCGCGCGTGGCAGGGTCAGAAAATCGCGCGTCGACGCCACAAACTGCGGCGTCTCAAAAAACTCGTGATCGTCCACCCGGACGCCGGCGACCCGCTGCTGGAGCGTCGTGACCGCCGCCGCCTTGGCTTCGCGCCGCGCCGCCGCCTGCAACGGCTGCGCCGCCGCGCGCACGGCCGCGGTCGGTTTGCCATCCGGTGCTAGCCGCACGTCGTAGTAAGGGAGCGACTCGCCCGCCGCCGCAATCAGACCAGTTGTAAGAATTGAACAAACGATTCCAACGGAAATGAGGGATCGATTCACCGGTTGCTCCTGTTCCATCCACCAGCCCCCGCAATCACGGGGAATCCCCTATTCTACCGGAAACAGCCCCCGGATAATCGACAAATTCGGAACGGCGACGGCGCGCAAACCCATTTCGGGGCGGCCCGTTTGGCGCAATCCGTGGTTCTTTCGTTAAGACGTAGTTCGATCCGCGGCCGCCTACCCGACTTGGAAGCTCTTCACGTCCTTGTCAAACTTTCCGGCCTCGTCTTTGCTGATGACAAACACGCGGTTGCTCCCGACGATCGTGCCGTACCGTCGACCGGCCGTATCGCCGTCCGGCCCCTTGGCCGAAATCCGCAACTCGGTCGTCCCCCCGTCCGCGGTTTTCAGCGTGACAGCGATCAGCGGCTTGTCGAGCCCGTATGACGCGAGATCCGTCGCCTGGTAGCTGACGTACCGCTCCGCCTTCAACTCGCTCATCGCCTGCACGAGCGCGTTTACCTTCGCCGGATCGACCCCGAACGTCGACTCCCCCGCCAGCGTCCAATGATCGCCGCTCTTCTCCAGTGTGAACGGCTTCCCATCCGATCGATCCATCGTGACCGCCGCCGCGTTTGAAATGGCAGTCGGTACGATCCGTCGGTCCAGCAGCTCCGCATCGAGGTTATCGAACACCCGCGGGTCCACCTCGCAGATGGTGTCGGCTCCTCCCACGCTGACGTACGCCTTGCCGTCCTTCTTCGAAGCGATGAGGGTAAAAACCTCGGGCGGCTTCGTCGGCTCCGCCGGCTGGGTGTCCGTCGCCTGCGTCGTCGTCGGCGCGGGCTTCGCTGGAGGATCGACCACAAGCTTCACGCTGATCTGCGGCTTGTCGAGGCCGAACTGCGCGGCCTGCGCCCGCGTCCCGACCACCTTCCGCGCCCGCAGCGTCGATAGATCGGCCAGGACATTGCTGACCGCCCCGGCCTCGGCGGCGGCGTCAATCGGCGACGCGAATCGCCACACGCCGTCCTTCGGAGAGAGCGCCACGTTCGCCCCGCCACGGTCGACCTCAAGCCGCGAAGCCCGCGTCCGGTCAAATCGAAGAAGGTCGCGGCTCACAAAGTTCAGCGGGCCGACCGCCAGTGCATCGGCCGCGTCCGTCTTCACGACGGCGACTGTGTCATCGCCCTCATTCTTCACGTAGACGCCCGTGCCGCTCGGCGTCGGCTTGCCAATGAGCAGTTTGATCGGCGCAGGCGTACCCTCCACCGTCAGCTGCAGTGTTGCACGCGGCGGATTGAAGCCATAGTCCGCGAGACCGTCACTCGCCGACTCAAAGCCGCTCGCATTCAAGTCGCGGATACCCTTGAGCAGGTCATCCACCGCGGCGAACTCGGCTGCCTTCGAAACAATCCCCGACGGCGGCGCCGACGCGAACTCCCACACTCCGCCCGCCTTTGCCAGCTCGATAGACCCCTCCGGCCCGCTGATCCACAGCCGGTTGACGCGGTTCGCATCAATCTTCGCCAGCGATTTCTCGCGAATCCCCGTTAGCGGCTGAAGGATATTCTTCAGCGAAGCATCGGTCGCCTGGAACACCGACGGTGTCTCGGCTGTCTCGAGCCGCGCAAACCGCTTGTCGCCCGGCATCTTCGCCCCGACCGCCAGCACGACCGTGTAGGTTTTTGTTTCAAACTCAGGCGGCGTCGGCTGTGTCGACGCGGGCTGAGTGCTCGGCTTGGGCACCTTCTTCTCGCACGTCACGACCACCTTCGAAGTCGGCGTCGCCAGCCCGTAGATCGCGAGGTTCTTCGGAGCGTCATCCACGAAGCCCGGCGTGTAGAGCTGGTTCAGCGATCGCAGCAGCCCCTCCACCGCGTTCTTGTCGGCCCGACCGCGAATCGGCGACTCAATCGTCCAACCATCGCCCGACTTGGCGAGCACAAAATGATCCTCGCCCGTGCTTTCAATCTTCACCGCCTCGTTGATCGGAAAGTCCGCGATCCGCAGGTCGCGAAACTCACTCAGCGACTTCTCGATCGACCGCCGAATCTCTCCCTGCGCCACGTAGATCGCGTCGTCTCCCTCGCGCTGCACGTACGTCTGCCGCGACGCCGGCACCTCGTTGCCGATCTTAACGATCCACGCCTTGCCATCCGCCCCCGTCAGCTTCACCCGGCTCGGCTTGTCCAGCCCGGTCAGTTCGTTGCTCGGGCGCTCCGCGTCGCCAGATTTAAACACCTGCACGTACGTAACGTCGCGAACCTGGTTCGCCGCGGCATCGACGCTCGAACCCTGCGCCGGCGTCTTGATCGGCGAGGTCATCCGCCACTTGTTCTCGACCTTGGCGAACGCCATGGCCGGCTTGCCCGGGATGTCGATCTCAACGCCGGTCACATCGCTCGGCGCCGGATCGATCAGCTTCCGCGACTCCTCGGTCTTCGACGTCGGCTTCTTTTCCTCGCCGCGCGGCGAAGCTATCCACACACCGACCGCCGCAAGCAACGCCGCGACGAGAATGATATAGGTCGTCTTCTGATTCATGGTGCAACGCTTTCAATCCTGGGTGTTCGAACGCCGACGATTCGCGCGGCCCTTCAACGGCGCCGCAGGTACCAGATGAAGATTCCCGGAGCAAAGACCAGCGCAGGCCAGACCCCATAGGTCAGTACGCGCAAAAACGTCATCTTGTCCGGGTCGATCGACTTCACGCTCGGAGCCGCCGGCGGGCCCGACGCGATCAGCTTGTCCTGTCCCAGCAGCCAGAACACCGAGTTCGTCATCAGCTCGACGTTCGTCGTCGGTGGCGGTTCCGATACCAGCCGACCGTTCACCTGCTTGAACATCGGCCGCGAAATGAACGTGTCCGCCAGACTCCGTCCCGCCGCCAGCACGACCGACTTGGCCTTGGTCGTTTCATTCGTCCCCGCAACCATCAGCGTAAACGGTGATCGCAGCAGCGTCGGCGAACGTGCAACGAGGCCGTTGTTCGCCGGATTCGCAATCTCGTTGATGATTCGCACGAGACTGTTGACGTCCGCGCCGACGTACTCCTCGCCCGGCGGCACGTTCAGAACCGGATCGAGCTTCACCCCCGCCGGCGGTGAATCGGCGAGTTTCAGCGGCGCCGCCTCAAAGATCCGCACCGGATACGTTTGGAACGGCTTGCCGATCGGCTGATCCGTGAATGAGTTCAGCGGCATCATCTGGAACCGCTCGGCATCGACGCTCAGCTTGTCGGGGTTGCGGTTGTCGGGGACAACCCACGTCACCCGATAGCCGCTTTCAACCGTGACTCCCCAGTTGTCCTTCAGGTAATCGTCGAGCGCGTAGCGCGGCGTCATGAATCCGCCGCCGAACGGACCGCCCGGCCGAACGTCCCATGTCACGAGGAATACCGAGCGTGTCTCACCCTTGAGCGCCTCCGCAATTTTCTGCCGCTCCGGATCGCCAAACGCCTTCGGTGGTGCCTGCTGCTGCATGAACGGGTTGGGCGGTTGCGGCGGTGCCGGCGGCAGGATGACGTATACGTTCGCCGTGCCCGGCTCCGGCTTCGGCGCCTCGCCGCCCGCCGCGAGGTCCCAGTCCTTCACCGTGAAGTTCGACTCCGAAAGCCGTTTCTTCAAAACGGTCAGGTCTTCTAGCGAGATGGGCGGCGGCTGAGGCCGCATGAACATGTTCCGCTGATCGTCCTTCGCCTGGTAGTACGTGAACACCACCGTCGCAAACGGCTTGTCGCGCGTCAGCGCCAGCAGGGCTGCCGAAATGACGCCATCGCCGTTGAAGATGCGAACCTGCTCTTCGCCGGCCGTCGCCTGCGGGTCGGCGATCATCGTCTTCACTGGCCAGACCTCGTCGAATTTGATGACGCGAACCTTGTTGTTCGCCTCGACGACGATGACATTGTCTTCCCGGATGTCGTCCGCGATGCTGCTGAGCTTGAGTTCGGGCAGTGCCTCCATGTCCTTGGTGAGCTTCGCGATCCCGTCGAGCGACTGCTTCATGAAGTTGCCGCCCCGCGCCTCGTCCAACACGGTGCGCGACACCGGATCGACCTGCCCGATCCGTTTTGCCAGGTCGCCCAGCGAGCGTGCCGCCGTCTTGAAGTTCTCATCAATCTGCGCAATAAGCTCGCGCAACCGGACAACCGCCCGCTCCATCGTTTTGGCGTCGCCCTTGTCAATGATCCCCAGGATCTGCAATCGCAGGTCGGAGAAGCTCCGGCCGACCTCGCTCAGCTGCCGCGTCAAGGGCAAGCGCACCGCCATCCCGCCGCCGATCGCCGCCTGGATCGACCACAGCGAATGCTCCGCTATGGCCGGAAACTTCTTTGCGATCTTCTCGACGTCCTTGACCGCCTGCTGGATGGCCTTGTCGGCCTTCTGACTGTCATCCGCAAACTGCTTGAGGACCGCCTTCATGTCACCCGGCAGCGGAGAGTTCGGCTCGCCGATCTCCTTGCGAAGGCCATCCATCAGCGGGGGCATCGTGCTCGCCACTTGCGTCAGCGCTTGCAATTCCTCCGCATCGGTCTTGCTCAGTCCGTCCGCGAGCGCCGTTAGCTGATCGAACTCCTTCGCCGCCCCATTCAGATCGGTCTTAATCAGGCCAAGGTCCGCCTTCACCCGCTCCGCCGCCTCGCCATACTTCGGCACACCCGCCGCCGCCGTCGACTGCTCAACCGTCGCGACCGTCTTTTTCAGTCGTTCGAGGTTCTGCCGGAGCTGATCAACGACGCTTGCATACAGCGGAAAGTCGTTCAACCACGCCTGGTCCATGCTCTGCAGTTTGCCGCCGATCTCGATCTGTTTTTCCAGCGCCTGCTGCAACTCCAACGACAGATTCTTGAACGACGCGATCGCCGCCTTGTGTTTGTCCGCCTCGCCTCCCAGCGTCCCCGTCAGTCGCCCGACCAGCTTCGCCCGCGCGTTATGCCCGCGCACCTGCTCAACCTTCACGGCCGGATTCACCCGGCGGACCTCGTCGAGGTAGTCCATCACGCGATCGATGTACCGCGTCGGGTCCTTGCTCGACTCGTCGGGGGAATACAGCACGGAGACGTTCACGTCCCCCTGGACATCCGTCAGGATGTTGCGCGTCCGCTCCGAGAGCCCGTATCCACCGAACGTCGAGACGTCCCGCCGGTACTGCCGCAGCGCGCCGAACCAGTTGAGAAAGACCACCAGCAGCACCGCCGCCGCAATCGAAATCGCCACGTTGACGCTGATCGACGTGCGTCGCTGGGCGCTGAAGCCGGCATCGGCGGTATTAGCGTTCATCGCCATCGGCGTGACTCCAGAACTTTGACCGTCAGAAACAGAAACAGCAGCGTCCCGCTAATGAAGAAGATGATCGAGCGCGAGTCGAGGAAGCCCTTGCTGAAATCCTCGAAGTGCCCGAACACGTTCACGTAGCCGAGCACGAGCCGCCAGTTACCCCCGCGCCATCGGGCAAGCTGATCCACCACGAATGTCAGGATCGCGAGGATCCCGATGCCCCCCAGCGCCGCGAGCAACTGGTATTTCGTCAGCGAGCTCGCGAACAGCCCGACCGAGATGAACATCGCTCCGAGCAGGATCATCCCGAAGTAGCACAGCAGCACCGCTCCGAACTCGCTGCCGCCGTAGATGGTGATAAGCACGACGTGAAACACGGTCGCCAGCAGAAGTACGATGTACAGCCCGACCAGCCCGAAGAACTTGCCAAGCACCACCTCGATGTCGGTCACCGGGGCGGTCATCAGCGTCTCGATCGTGCCGGTCGCGAACTCATCCGCCAGCGCCCGCATCGTCAACAGCGGAATCGCAAACACAAGGATTCGCGACATGCTGTCGAACATCGTCCGCAGGTTCGCCTCGCGGCCCGGCACCAGCGTGTCCGCGAGGAAAAAATGGCCCGACGTAATCAGAAAAATCGCCGCGACAATATACGCAACCGGCGACAGAAAGCTCGCCGACAATTCGCGCTGCGTCAGGGGAACGACGTTGCGCATTACAGGTTAACCTCCTCGCCGCGGCCGCCCCCGAGCTGCCGCGCCGTGATCTCGACGAAATACTCTTCGAGGCTGCCGTGCTCGAGCCGGATCTCGCGCAGCGACCAGTTATGCTTCGCGACCAGCCGCACAATGTCCTCGCGCGGATCGCGATCCTTGTTGGTTTCGATCAGAAGCCGGTTCCAGCCGTTGACCGCCTCACAATCGACCCGCTTCACGCCATTGAGCTGCTTCAGCGCTCCGGAGACTTCGCTGCCCGGCCCCGAAATCTCCGCGATCAGCCGCGACACGCCGCGAATCCGTTCCTTCAACTCTTCCGGCGATCCGGATGCCACGATCCGCCCCGACGCCACGATGATCGTCCGATGACAGGTCGCCTCGACTTCCGGCAGGATGTGGCTCGACAGCAGGATGGTGTGCCGCTCCCCGAGCTTCTTGATCAGGTTCCGCGTCTCGCGAATCTGAGTCGGGTCGAGACCGACCGTCGGTTCGTCGAGGATCAACACCTTGGGGTCATGCAGCAACGCGTCGGCCAATCCGACGCGCTGTCGCATGCCCTTGCTCAGCTGGTAGATCGGCCGCTCGATGAAGTCTCCCAGCCATGCCAGGTCGGTGACGCGCTTAATGGCGGCCGCTCGGGCGTCGTGATCCAGTCCGTGCAGTTTCCCGCGAAAGTTGAGGTACTCGCGGACCCGCATTCCGGTGTACAGCGGCACGTTCTCCGGCAGGTAGCCGATGATCCGTCGCACCTCGAGCGACTGCGAGAAAACGTCAAACCCGCCCACGGTCGCCGAGCCGCTGCTCGCCGGCATGTAGCAGGTGATAATCCGCAGGGTCGTCGTCTTGCCGGCGCCGTTGGGGCCGAGGAAGCCCACGATCTCTCCCTCATTGATATGAAAGGAGATACCGTCGATGGCCTTCCTATCCCCGTAGTATTTCGTGAGGTTCTGAACGTGGATCATGCCGTCTATTACCTCGGGGCGAAAAGCAGATAGCCGTACCGCTCTCGGTATGTGAAAAGCAATTGCAATCGTGCGTAAGTCGTCGTTCCGGAGGCCTGTCGCCCAGCTTCGTTGTTGCAAAAAACCAGCAGCCGCGCCGGGCCGCGTTGAAACGCGGGCGTTTTGGTATCAGACGCCCTTCCACATGTCAAGACAACAGACGTTTGACCCCGAGCGATCCTGTCACCTGAATCACCCTCTGAAATCACCGCCCACGCCATCACGTAAAGTGTTTTATTAAATATACTTAATCGCCATCCAAGGGTGCGGCGTCGTCACCCGATTGAGTCGCCGGAATCAGGCCCGACGGCCGGGTTGCCGCCCCTCCGCCCGACTCTCCAATCCGTAAACCGGCGACCATTTGGCGTGCGAGCCCTTTGTCAGGAAACGAGGACTCAAACCGAGCAGCCGCCCGGGACGCCTCGCCCGTCTGCCCGGCCTCCACTGCTGCCTGAGCAAGAATAAACCACACCAACGGCTCGTTCGGTCGTAGCTCGGCCCCGCGCCGCGCCCATCCCAGAATCGCGCGGCGATCGGAGCCCGGCGAATAGTCGAGGAGGAAGCGGGCCAGCCGCGCGTACAACTCCCCAACCTGCCCATCGGCGAGCTTCGGATCGACACAATACAACCGCCGAACTTCCGGCTCGTCACCCTTCGCCAGGAGAATCATGCCATGAAACCGCCCGAATCGATCCCGCAGGTCGCTGACCAGCCCGATCGAAAGCCGCAAGCTCTCCGCCCGCTCGAGGAGCGGGATGAGCCCGGCAATCGCCTCCGGCTGATTGGCGAATCGATACTGCGCTTGTTCCAGTAGCGCCGCCGCTTCCGCCCCCGCCAGCCGGCCGCCCGCCGCCGCGTACAACTTGCCGGCCTGCTCGGTGGTCTGTACCGCCAGATCCCGGTCCCCGGCCAGAAACTGCGCCCGTGCGAGCAACCGAAAACTCTCCGGCGAAAGCGGATTCTGCCATTTGCCCGGCTTCGAGCCACTGTCCTGTTCCGCCGTATCACGAAGCTGCTGGAGTTCGCCACGGCAATCCGGCCGGCGAATAACCTGCGCGAAGATTGCTTCCCAGGTGTCGTCGACCGCCCCATCACGCGCCGCCGCCGCAAGTAACGCCAAAACGTCGCGCGTCGCCGTGTTGGGTGCATTCTGAAGAAAGACGGCCATCGTCCGCGTGTCGAACGGCTCGTCCCGGCATTGCTGCGCCCTCGCATCCTGCGAAAGCTGACGGTAGTGCCGTACGTCGGCCAGGCGATGCAACCGCTCCGACGCGGCCGCCAGCCCTGCCGCCGTATCCGCCTCCAGCCGCGCCAGCCACAAAAATCGCGGCGCCGTATTCTTAAGCCGATCCGTCAATCGCAACGCCTCGCGACCAAATTCGATGTCGCGATCGTCCGCCGGAATCGGCTGCGTCAGCCGCGAAAGCAGCAGCTCGCTCCGCGCGCGGATGGCGTTCAGTCCCGCCAGCAAATGCCGAAACGGATCGAGTTCATAAGCAAACGCCAGATCCGCCGGCGCCATCGCCGCTTCCGGCTCGCCCGCCGCAAGAGCAGCGTCGGCCCGCTGGTGTGCCAGCGTGGCCCTCCAGTCCGCCGCGCCGAGCCACGCCATCGCACACGCCGCCGCGATCACCAGCGCCCCGACCGGATTGAGCCAGCGCCACACCCCGCGCGCATCCGAAATCTCCGTGGAGTTGTCATACGTCGGCATCGGCGGCCGCACGATCGCCCACAGTGCCGCCCACACGGAAAGAAAAACCGGCGCCAATCCCGGATTTCGCAGCGCGACGCTGAACCCCGCCTCAACCGCCATCGCCGCCAGTGCGGCTGATAGCGCGATCGCCAACCCGCGTCGCTCGTGCCGCGGCTCGGAATCGACAAACCGCGCTGCGCCGCGAAGCGTGATCGCAATCGCGGCAATAAACGCAATCATCCCCACGACGCCGAGATCGGACGCCAGTTCGAGATACTCGTTGTGCGTATGATCAGGCCACGTCTTTCGCATCCCCCCATCCACCGTCCGATCAATGGCCGTGATCGCCGGCTCGCTAAACTGGCGGTCGCGCGCGATCCGGCCGCCGAGCATCGTGTACCCGCCTTCCCCATGTCCGAGGATCGGCTTCACGCTGATCAACCGCCACGCGATCGGCCACTCATGCTCCACGCGGCTGCGAATCGACGCCCCACGATCCGCAAACATCGACGCCACGCCATTCCGCCGAACCTGCCACGCGCCTCCCGCGAGGCCCGCCAGGACGACAAAGACGACAACCGCACGCCCCAACTGGTTCAACAGCATGTATGCAACGATGACAACCGCCGCCCCGAGTCCGACGATCGCCGAACGCGTCCCCGTCCGATACATGGCATACCCGATGAGCCCTGCCGCCAGCAGCCACATCGCGCGAATTGCGATCCCCCGCCGCGACTGCGAACTCAACACCGCCGCCGTCGCAGCAATGACAACTCCGGGCAGCAGGCACGCCCCCATCCATCCTTCATTCCCGAACGGATAGCTCAGCCGACCCGCCGGATCGGCCGCCCGCACAACCTGGTACCACAGCCCCAGCGCCGAAACGCCAGCCAGCAGAGCGACGATCGCAACCGCGAGTCGCGCCGCATCGCGCGGCGTCAACAACCCCGCCAGCGGCCACCACCAAGCCAGCCAGAAAAACCGGATGACAACTCCGCCCCACGCAATCGACGGCGCGTGCGAAAATGCGCTCGAGATGATGCTCGCCGCGATCAGAACCAGCCACCATGCCACCGGCGTCCGCGCCAACGCGTCAAAGTCGACTTCGCGCGGCAGCAACCGCTCGCGTCGTCCACGAGACAACAGAACGTACGACCCGGCCACCAGCGTCAGCGCCGCGGCCCCGAGCGCGAAAATCAGATTCCGCACTTCAATGCCGCGCGGCGTTGGAAATGCGAAACACAGCGCGAGTGCCTCGACAATGGGTCGAAGCAGAGCTGCGGAGATGGTCTCTGGCCACGGACGATCGCCGAACCGCGCGGGCGACGTGATGAACACATTCGCGGCCAGCGCGACGACGGCGATCCCGAATGCCGCCGCCGACCACGACGTCGACGCCGCAGCATCGCGCGACACCGTCGGCGGAATTGTCTCGCCCGTCGCGGCGTCGGTATCGGTTACCGCGTCCGTCATCACTTCGCGCCTCGCGCCACAGGGGTTCCTCGCATTCCGCCGCTGCGCGGCGCTATCATAACTTGGACGCTGCCGGAAGAACCTTGTTCTCTAGTCCCTCGTCCGGCCGACCGATATGCTTGACGCCCATGCATCGCATTCTCGTTGCGGACAAGCTGGCCGATGAAGGACTCGAACGCCTCAAGCGCGAGCCGCAAGTCGCGGTCGACGTGCGAACCGGCCTGCCGCCCGCCGAGTTGGCCTCCATCCTCGGCGAGTACGACGGCATGCTCATCCGCTCCGGCGTCAAAGTCACCGCCGACGTCCTGACAAAGCCCGGCAAGCTCCGCGTCATCGCCCGCGCCGGCGTCGGCGTCGACAACGTCGATCTCAACGCAGCTACCCGTGCCGGCGTCCTCGTCATCAACACCCCCGACGCCAACACGCTTTCAACCGCCGAACACACGTTTGCCGTCATGCTGGCGATGGCTCGCCAGGTCCCGGCCGCCTGCAGCGATCTGAAAGCCGGTAATTGGAACCGCGCCAGGTTCGAAGGCACTCAGCTCGCCGGCAAGACGCTTGGCGTTGTCGGCCTCGGTCGCGTCGGCCGTGCCGTCGCCGTCCGGGCCCTCGCCTTCGAGATGAACGTCGTCGCCCTCGACCCCTTCGTGCAGGACGAGAGCGCCCTCGACGGCCGCGTGCGACTCGTCAAGTCGATCGACGAGCTGCTCGCCCAGTGCGACTACGTCACCATTCACGCCGTCATGTCCGACGCTACGCGCGGCATGATCGGCGCCGAACAGCTCAAGAAAGCGAAACGCGGCCTGCGCGTCGTGAACTGCGCCCGCGGCGGAATCATCGACGAGACCGCCCTGGCCGACGCCATTCGCAACGGCCACATCGCCGGCGCCGCGCTTGATGTCTTCGCGCAGGAGCCACCACCGAAGGACCATCCGTTGATGGCCCTTCCGCAGGTCATCTGCACGCCTCACCTCGGCGCATCAACGATCGAAGCCCAGACCGCCGTCTCGATCGAAGCGGTTGACGCCATGCTTGATTACCTGCTCCGCGGCCAGATTCGCGGCGCATGCAACCTCGTCGGCCTGCCGTCGAAAATGTCGCCCCGTGATCTCGCCGCCGCCGACCTCGCCGGGCGCATG
Source organism: uncultured Planctomycetaceae bacterium (assembly GCA_964549445.1). Taxonomy (GTDB): domain Bacteria; phylum Planctomycetota; class Phycisphaerae; order UBA1845; family UTPLA1; genus SpSt-539. The sequence goes on along the minus strand of CAZJVS010000046.1, from coordinate 5,626 downwards.
GGCGCGATCCTCTCGTCGCTCTGCCAGCAGGGTATAGGCAGCGTCACCCTGACGACCCACGGCGCGTCGCTCGCCCCCGTCGCGCCCGCGCTGCAGCGCTTCGCCCTCTCGGCCCTGCTCGCTCCGTTCGTGACGGACCGCCTAAACGTTGTCAATGTCGATTCCTTCGCCCGCCAGCGCGGCATCACCGTCCGCCACGATAACCGCCCCGACTCGCGCGGCCCCACCGAGCGGATCTGCCTCGCCGTCGAAGCCCACGGCGACCGTCACGAAATCGAAGGCACGATCTTCGTCGACGATCGCCCGCGCATCCTCGCCCTCGATGGCTACCCCATGAACATCGTGCCCGAGGGCGAAATGCTGCTCATCTTCAACGACGATCGTCCCGGCGTGATCGGACATGTCGGCACCACCCTCGGCAACTTGCAGATCAACGTCGCCGACATGGCCCTCTCGCGACACGCCAGCCGGGCCCTCATGGTGCTGAAGCTCGACGCACCGGCCTCCCCCGAAGCCATCACCGCATTGCGCGCCTCGCGATCGATACTCCAGCTCAAAAGCGTGAGTCTCCCGCCGCTTCCGGCCCCCGTTTGAAGCCGCTTCCGATTGCTCCATCACCGTTTTCTTGATAAAATCGCGCTCCGCATCGGCCCAGGGCTCGGGTCCGTGCGCGACCACGTCGTCCGTTGCCGCATCGCGAAGACGCCCGCCGATCGAAGGCCGCCATGTCCCCAAACGCCGCCGATCACGATCCGGTCGATCAACCGCTCGACGTCGCGGGCATGCAGCAGTTGCTCTCCGAACACACCGGCTATCTCACTTCCTACATCGCCGAACGTCTGCCCGCCTCCATCCGCATCCGCGTCTCACCCGACGACGTCCTTCAGGACGTCCTCACCGCCGCCTTCCAGGGCCGCGCCTCTTTCCGCTCCTTCGCCCCCGACTCTTTCAAACGCTGGATCACCACCATCGCCGACCGCAAGCTCATCGACCTCAAGCGCGTCGAGTTGGCCATCAAGCGCGGCGGAAACAGCCGTCGCCGTTTCACCATCGGTCCCACCGCGTCGTCCTCCACGCGCTTCCGCCAGCCGCCCGCTGCCCCGACTCGCACTCCCAGCCGCGAAGTCTCGACCCAGGAAGCCAGGCGGTTGCTCCTGATCGGCGTCAGTGGCCTGCCGCCTGCCATGCAGGAGGCCGTCCGACTGCACGACATCGAAGGCAAGCCCATCGACGAGGTCGCCCGCAAAATGGACATCACCGAAGCGGCACTGCGAAGTCTTCTCTACCGCGGCCGCGTCCGACTGCGCGAAGTCCTAGGCGACCCCAGCCGCTACTTCAGCGAATCAAAGATCACGCCACCCGCACGTCGCAGCGGGTCCTCGCGCTGAGGATGTCGCATGGAGCCCCGCTCGCCGGATTCTGTCGCCGCGCCGCCGGAGTCGGACGCCGCGTCCCGGCAGATCGAGGCCGCCGTCGCCGCCCTCATGGGACGCTCAGCTCACGCCGACCCCGGGCGCCTGAACAACTCGTCCGTCTCCCTCGATGCGACGCGGCCCTCGCGAGTCGATGGCCCGATTCGCGGCATTCCAACCGGCACCCCGACCACCGAAATCCCCGGTTATGACATCATCGAGCTGGTCTATCAGGGCGGCCAAGGTGTCGTCTACAAGGCCGTTCAACGCGCCACGCACCGGCCCGTCGCCATCAAGGTCATGCTCGTCACTGCGGCCCGGCAGTCCGATCTTGAAGCCCAGCGCCTCCGTTTTGTCCGCGAGGTCGCCGTCATCTCGCGCCTCCGCCACCCCAACATCGTCCGCGTCGTCGACAGCGGCGCCGTCGACGGCCGTCTCTACTCCGTCATGGAATTCGTCGACGGCCTGCCCATCGACGACTACGCTTTGCTCCACGACTCCTCGATCCGCGATTGCACCCAACTGATGATCGCCGTCTGCCGCGTCGTGAAATACGCCCACCAGAACGGCGTCATCCACCGCGACCTCAAGCCGTCAAACGTCCTCATCGACGAAGCCGGCCAGCCCCACATCCTCGACTTCGGCCTCGCCAAGGACCTCATGGCCGACGCCGCCACCGGCCAGAGCGAGTCGCCCTCCATCACCGGCCAGATCGTCGGAACACTGCAATACCTCAGCCCGGAGCAGGCCGCCGGCCGCTCGCACGACGTCGACGTCCGCTCCGACGTCTACGCCCTCGGCGTCATTCTCTATCAGATCGTCACGCGCCAGTTCCCCTACAGCGTCATCGGCAACCCGGATGACGTCCGCGCCGCGATCATCGGCCGAGAGCCCAAGTCGTTGCGGCGCATTATCTCGAAAGAGTCGATCAGTCTTGTCGACGGAGACGACGCCATGCTCGACGGCCTCGAGGCCGTCGTCGCCCGCGCCCTCGAAAAAGACCCCGACCGCCGCTACCAGTCCGCCGGCGACCTCGCCGACGACCTCGATCGCTGCCTGCGCGGCGAGCCCGTCCTCGCCCGCCAGCACGATCGCCTCTACCTGCTCCGCAAGACCCTCCGCGCCTACCGTACCCAGGCCCTCGTCGGCGGTGCATTCGTCCTCATCCTGCTCGCCTCAACCATCGCCATCTTCTTCGCCTGGCGCAGAGCCGAAAACGTAGCCCGAATCGCCCAGGCCGGCCTCGAGATGGGATCATTCAATAGACTGGCCAGCGCCGCGCGCGACGCTAATCGAATTCAGGACGCAATAGCTCTCTATGAAAAATCGCTGGAAATCGGCGCCAGGAACATGGCAAACGATCCCGTCGTCTGTCGAATGGCGGTGATGGCGAATCACGATCTCGGACTCACATACGCTCGGCAGGGCGATCTCAACGGACTTGCTCGCTGCGTCGAGCGAGCAAGCGAAGACTCCGACCGCTTGACAAGGATAAGTCCACAAGACCCGATCGCACGACATTGGCGTGCAAAGGTGCTTGTACTTAGTGGAATCGAATGCATTGGTCGCAAGGCGTGGGCGGGTGGTATTCCGATTCTAATGGAGGCCAACCGGATCTTCGAAGAACTCTCGAAACAATACCCGAGTAACGACCTTTTCGCCCAAAACTCCGGCATCGCGCTCGGCAATCTCGGCAGGTGCTTTCGTGAACTTCACCTCATGTCCGATGCTCATCTCGCATACTGCCGAGCTTTCGAGTGCGAGGATTATGTCGTCCGGCGCAGCCCGGACGACATCGACGCAGTACTCGAGTTATGCACTGCTTCCGACAAACTTGCAGCGTGGCACATTGTCCAGCGAACGCCTGCAAACTATCTCGCTGCAATTGAATACGAGGCTGAAGCGGAACGTACAATGATCACGCTCGGAAAAGCCGGAAAACTCACCACTCGACTTTTCGATGCAGAGCGGCTCCTGGAGAGCATTCGGAACAATCGACGCCTCGCGGAGAGATCACTCTCGCGTATCCAGGCGATTTCTCAACCGCCGGTGCTGCCTGGTTCTATCTCCGTCGGCTCCTCCTCCTCCTCCGCGATCGGCTCCTCCGGCACCTCCACCAGCGACAACGAATAACTCGCCGACGTCACCTTCGTCTCCGCCCCCTCCGGCTGCTCGTCCGGCGCCGTCGCCTCAAACCGATACTCCAGCCCCGACCCACCCTCCTCTGTCGCCGCGGCGACACCCGCCAGCAGCGGCGTATCGCCGAACTCCTCGCTCGTCGGGTTCAGCGGATCGGCATGCGTCACCCACCAGGCCCCCGACGCCGTCGCCTGCGGCTGCGCATCCACCCAGACTTGGTCCGTCTGCCCCTGCGAGTCGGGCAGGCGCACTTCGATCCGCGTGACGTTCCACGCGATCCGATTCCCCTCGTACCCCACAGCCGTCATCCGCGCCGTCAGAACGCCCGCCACCGGGCTCGATGCGTCCGACGGCGTCACGCGAAGCTTGAATGCCACGTCGCGCGACAGCGGCTCCTGGGCCTCGGCCCGTTGCCCGGCCATCAGCCCAACCGCCAGCACCGACGCCAGCGAAAACCATCGTATTTGTTCCACGTTTGCACTCCTTCAGCTTGCGGGCGGCCGCGATTCGGCGCGCACCGAGACCCTGTGGCGTTGGCCGCAACGGTGCGACCCTCGCTCATTTGCATTTCCGGCCGCCGCCCGAAGGCGGCGCTATGGCGGACGAACCCAACACTCGCGCCGACGCGGCCCCGTTGTGAGGATGCGCTCGTCGACTGGTTTCCCCGAATCCGTTCGGATGTGACTAAGCAACGCGGTTCGTCATCGCGGCGCTCGGATCATTCTTGGAGATTCGATCTATCGTTTTCCACTGCCGTGAGTTACAGGACGGCCGCGGCCCGAGAAAAACCGCCCATCAATCCCCACGACGAAAAACGGCGCGCTAATTTTGAGCGCTCCGCTCCCAATCTTCGTTCTATGACGTGAGAAACTGCTCTCTGCGCTGTTGCGGGCTGAGACGGTTCGGGTCCGTTTCGCCCAGAGCGCATCGCCGGCCCCGCTCGGCGAAGGGTTCTTTGCATGTCGACTCGTGTCGACAGTCCGACTCCAACTCCGCGCCGCGAGTCCGTCGACGACACAACCCGCCTCGCGCGCCTCGGCGAGGTCGTCTCGCAGATCCTCGGCGATCTCGACGAACCCGTTACCACGACCCGCGCCAGTCTTGAAACCTGCGTTCGGCTGCTCGACGCCCAACCCTCGACCCCGCCCGACGTATCGCGCACCGCCGTCCGCGCCCTGGCCAGCGCCACCCGCGCCGACGATCTGCTCCGCCGCGTCCGCAGCTTCGTCCACCTCGACGTCAAGTCCACGTCACCCGTCTGGCTCAACGAAGTCGTCCGCGCCGCTGTCGCACAGTGCTCCGCCGAGACGCGCTCCCGAAACATCGCCCTGAAGCTCGAGCTCAGCGAAAACCTCCCACCGCTTCGACTCGACGCCCAGCACATTCAGCAGGCCGTCGTCAGTCTGATCTTCAACGCCGTCGAAGCCATGGCGGACACCCCGCCCGATCAGCGTGAGTTGCTCGTCCGCACGGCCGCATGCGATACCGCAATGGCCGAGATCACCGTCCGCGATCACGGCCGCGGCCTGCCGGCCGATCTCGGCGAATCAATATTCGATCCGCACACCACGACGCGAAAAGGCGGACTCGGACTCGGCCTCTACCTCAGCCGCAAGATCGTCGCCGCCCACGGCGGACGACTCTGGGGCCGCTCAACGCCGCCGGCCGGAAGCGAGTTTCGAATCGAACTGCCGATCGGTCCGCCCACCGTCACCGCGCCGACCGCCCCCAACGCCGCCTGATCACCCCTCCGTCCCTCCGCAATCGCGGCTGATTGCCCCCGCCGGCCTCTTTCCGATACAATCAATATCGCAATCGGCTGGGGCTCGCACTCGCACACCACGCACAGCGACACCGAGTGCGGCTCCGCAGCTCTGCAAGGCGAGCCATCATGCAGGCCAACAAACCCGCGACAGACCGCGCAACCGCCGGGCCCGCCGCGCCCAACGACCGACTCCCGCCGGCCGACGCCGCCAACCACCCAGATCTTGACGATCACCAGGTCCGCAAGGTCCTCGATGTCCTGATGCGCCACGCCGGCGGCAACGGCTCCAGCGCCGCCCCGGCCGACCTCG
>CAZJVS010000045.1:0-33381 GCA_964549445.1 uncultured Planctomycetaceae bacterium | reverse complement strand
GTTGCAATCAGCACCGGCCTGTAGGAGGAGCTTGACGATTTCGGTGTGGCCTTGTCTTGCGGCTTCGTGTAGCGGGGTGGTGCCGTCATTGATATTGGCGAGTGCTGGGTCTTCGGCTAAGCGGTCGCGGACGTTTTGCAGGATGCCCCAGTTGGCGGGGATGCAGATGCCGAAGGCGCGGGGGGTGCAGTTGAGGACCGCGTCGCGGGCGGTTGGATTGGCGCCGGCAGATAGGAGCATTTCGATCACGGGTTTGGAGCCGCTGAAGCAGGCCCAGTGGAGCGCGGTTGCGCCGTTGTAGGCGCGGAAGCTCAGGTCGGGGTTTTTTGCCAGCAGGAAGCGCACGGCGTCGGCGCAGCCGTTGCGGCTGGCGATGGAGAGGGCGTCGCTGATCTGTTCGCGCGCGGTTGTTGGCGGGCAGGGGAGGCGCTGGCCGTCGGGGGCGTAGCGCGAGCTGCCGGTGCGCGAGGCGTTGGGCTTGAGCTGGCCGGCGTCATCGAAGAACGGCTGGAGGTGTTCGAGCGAGCCGATGCCGGCGGCGCAGAAGAGGTCGGGCTTGACGTTGAGCTTGACGAGGGTGCGGGCGAAGTCGAGCGAGCCGCAGGTGATGGCCCAGGAGAGGGCGGTGTGGCCGGAGTCGCCGTAGCGGGCCTCGGGGTCGGCTCGGTAAGCGAGCAGGAGAATGGCGGCGCGGGCGTCGTTGGACCATGCGGCGGCGTGGAGCGGGGTCTGGCCGTCCGGGCCGCGGGCGTTGGCGAGCGCGGGCCGCTTGTTGAGAAGATCGACGGCGGGCTGGAGATGGCCGGAGTCGACGGCAGCGAGGAGGGCGGCGAGGTCGGGGTCGTCGGGCTTGATGTCATCGGCCGGGAGCGGCTTATCGGGGGCGTTTGGCAGATATTGGGCGATCTTGGCGGCGACTTCCTCGACGTGGGCGTGGAGGGCGCGCCAACTCGGGTAGCCGTAGTCGCGGGCGACGGCGAGCTGAGCGTCGGCAAGCTGGGCTGCCGGGTCGGCGGCGCGGAGCGCGTCGAGGCGATCCTTAGCGAGCTTCTTGAGCCATTCGAGACTGGGGCGCAGAGGGAGTGGTTGCGGCATGATGGACCTTCCTTCCGAGTTGCCCGGGGTCCGCGTTGACGGGCAGAAAGAAGGTTTATGTTTTCAAGAGCACGACAGGTGGGTTCAACCCTTCACGCGGACCGTGGGCCGCCTGTGCACGGCCATTCGCTGTATTGTAGACGGATGGATTTGGGGATGTAAGGGGGCGGCGCAGGCGGATTGAGAAGCAGGCGAACGGATAGGATTACATTCCGCCTCGCGGTGATTTCGCGGAGCGGAACTTGCGCCAAGCATTTGCGAGCGGGCCGGCATCGGCGGCGTGCTCAAAGCAGGCGATCTCGTCGGACGGGGTCAAATCCTTGATCTTCTCATAAATCCGAGCCTGGGCGCGGCGCTTGGACTTAATGCAGTCGAACGCGTCGGTCGGCTTGGTCGTCTTCATCCTTACACATTGTAGAACGCGATCCCGTCGTGCGTGGAGCGCGAAGCCCTCACCCTGACCCTCTCCCGGCGGGAGAGGGAATCAGTGGCCGGGGAGGACGCGGATGAGGTGGTCCATTTCTTCGATGGTGTTGTAGAAGTGGGGGCTGGCGCGGAGGCGGTTTTGGCGGACGGCCACGATGATGCGGTGCTCGGCCTTGAGGTGTTGGCGGACGTGCTCTGGGTCGTGGCGGTCGGAGGCGAAGGCGACGATGCCGCTGGACTCGCCGGGCTGGCGCGAGCTGATGATGCGGTAGCCCTTTTCGCGGATGCCGGTGACGAGGCGGTCGGTCAGCTCCTTTACGCGTTTCCAGACGTTTTCGAGGCCGACTTCGAGCAGCAGTTCGAGCGAGCCGCCGAGGCCGAAGATGCCGGCGAGGTTGTAGGCACCGGCGTCGAAGCGGCGGGCGTCGTCGCGGAACTCGAACTGGTAGTGTCCGAAATCCTCGGCGTGCTTCATGCAGAGCCAGCCGACGGTGCTGGGGCGGAGGTGGCGGAGGAGTTCGCGGCGGCAGAAGAAGATTCCGCAGCCCTCGGGGCCGAGGAGCCACTTGTGGGCGTCGGCCGAGAGGAAGTCGATGTTCATGGCGCGGACGTCGAGCGGGGTGCAGCCGAGGGCCTGGATCGCATCGACACAGAGCAGAACGCCTTTTTCCTGGCAGACGCGGCCGAGCTCGGCGAGATCGGCGCGAAAGCCGCTGGCGAACTGGACGGCGGACACGGCGACGACGCGGGTGCGGCCGTCGATGGCTTCGCATATGCGCTCGGTGGGGACGCGGCCGTGGTCCTCGGGGATCATCTTGAGGCGGACGCCGTGTGACTGGAGGTTCATCCAGGGATAGATGTTGGCCGGGAACTCGACGGCGCTGGTGATGATGTTGTCGCCGGTGGAAAAGTGGAGGCCGTTGGCGACGAAGGCGAGGCCTTCGCTGGTGTTTTTGATGAAGGTGACTTCGTCGGGGTCGGCGTTGAGCAGCTTGGCGGACTGGGCTCGGACGTATTCGGCGTGGCGGTAGGGGCTGTCCTGGATGTGGACGAAGTTTGCGGCGCGCTCGGCGTAGTCGCGGATGGCGGCGGCGGCGCGGTTGGGGATGGGGGCGACGGCGGCGTGGTCGAGGAAGTTGTAGTGCTTGGTGATGGGGAATTCGGCGCGGATCGCCTGGATGTCCATGGCGGGTGTGTCCTTCTCGGCGGCGTCGGCGTCGCGGCTCATCGAATCATTTTACGAGCGGTGTGCGGAGGAATCCATCGAGAGTTTCGGGGCGACAAAAAAGGCGGTGCGACGGGTTGCGTCGCACCGCCTCGCGCGGGTTGAGTGGCGGGTGAATGCGGTCAGCGGCGTTTCCGCAGGACCATGTAGAGCATGGGGAGGCCGAGGAAGGCGATTGTTGTCGGCTCGGGGATGGAGTTCTTGCCGGCCTCGTTGACCTTTGACGAGTCGTACTCAAAGAGGGTCTGCTCGGTGAAGACGCCGAGGAGTTCGGCGAGGTTGTTCTGCTCCAACGGGTTCAGCTCGGAGAGGGCCTGGGTGAAGTAGGCCTGGACGAGCGACTTGGCGAGGACTTCCTGGATCTGGGCGTCGGTCATGTCGGGGGTGATTTCGAGGGCGGCGGCGTTCTTGTCCTTGGCCGAGGCGGCCGAGGGGATGTTGTTGACGGTTGCGCGGGGGTCAGCACCCTCGAAGACGTTGGTGGCGGCCAACTGGAGGAGCGACGAGCCGATGTCGGTGAAGATGTTGCCTGTGACGTTGATGGGGCCGACGTCGAAGTCGGTGGAGCGCTGGTCGGTGATCGCGACACCGTCGATGCGGCTGGTGCCGGTGTTACTGACGCCGACCTGGATGCTGTAGAAGCCGAGGGCGTTGATGGTGCCGGTCATGTTGGCGGCGATATTGCCGTTGAAGGTGAAGGACTCGGCGCCCGGCGAGCTGGTGATGTTGTACTGGAGCGGGGCGTTCTGGGTGTCGGACTGGATGCGGATTTCGGGGATGAAGCGGCGGTTGACCTCGATGCGATTGTGAATCGCGCCCTGGAAGGCGGCGGTGAGGCCGGGGATCTCGATCTGGTTGGCGTTGCCGTACGAGTCGGTGCCGAGGGTGCGCGTGAACTCGTAGCCGTAACCGTCGCCGGCGAAATTGCGGATGAGCCGCTGGCGGAAGATGTTCTGATCGGCGAGGGGCCCGTTGGCGGTCTGGCCCAACGTGGGCGAGAGGGCGTAGCTGATGCCGCGGAGGAGCATCTTGCCGGTGTCGGCGCTGGCGGGGGCCGCGACGGCGGCGATGACGAGGGCGACGACGAGGATCGAGATCGTGAGGCGTCCGTTGCGTCTCATGTAATTTCTCCCATCTCCGTGCGAGGTCGTTGGCGAGACGCGGCCGCGCGGGTGTTCGATTCAGTCACTTGAATCCGCACTATCTATCGACACGCGCGAGGCGGGCGTTGAGTTCGCCCCGAAGGGCGGTTTTTTTGCGATTTCGGCGCGCGGAGGTCTGAAAAAAAGAGGGATATCAGGCGGGCTGTCCGAGGCGGCCGAGGAAGGCGGCGGTCGAACGCATACCAGCCTCGAAATCGCGAACGTGGAAGAACTCGTTGGGCGAGTGGGCCTGGCAGGTCGGGAGGCAGTAGCCGAGCATGATGGAGTCGGCACGCAAAACTTGCTTGAACATCGGCAAAATCGGCAGGGTGCCGCCGGAGCGGATGAGGACGGGGGCTTTGCCGAAGCCGTCGTTGATGGCGGCGACGCCGGCGCGGAAGGCGGGCGACGAGACGTCGGCGACGTAAGGGTCGCAGTGGGCGTGACTTTTGATCTCATACGTGACTGTCTTCGGCAGACGCTGCTTTACGGTATCGGTGAAGATGCGTTCGATTTCGGCGGCCTGCTGGTTGGGGACGAGCCGCATGGAAATTTTTGCACCTGCCCGCGAGGGGATGATCGTGCTGGAACCGTCGCCCATGTAGCCGCCGTAGATGCCGTTGACGTCGAGGGTGGGGCGGAACCAGACGCGGTGGAGGGCGTTGTGGCCGGTCTCGCCGTATTCGCAGGGGCTGCCGGTGGCGTCGAGGAGCATCTGCGTGGTGTGGGGGAGCGAGGCGACGGCGCGGGCTTCGTCGGCGGAGGGCGGGGCGACGCGGTCGTAGTAGCCGGGGAGATTGACGCGGCCGTCCGGCGTTTGGAGCGAGGCGACGAACTGGGCGAGGACGTTGGCGGGGTTGGCGATCTGGCCGCCGTAGATGCCGCTGTGGAGGTCTTTTTTCGGGCCGGTGACGATCAGTTCCATGTAGACGAGGCCGCGGGTGCCGACGGTGACGGCCGGGACGCCCTCGGCGAACTGCGAGGTGTCGTGGATGAGGATGTAGTCGCAGGCGAGCCGTTTCTGCTGGGACTCGACGAGCGGGGCGAGATTGGGCGAGCCGATTTCCTCTTCGCCTTCGATCATGAACTTGAGGTTGATGGGGATGTCGCCGGCGGTCTTGAGCCAGGCCTCGGCGGCGAAGAGGGCGCAGAGGAACTGGCCTTTGTCGTCGGCGGCACCGCGGGCGATGACCATGCCGTCGCGCTCGATGGGTTCGAAGGGGCCGGTGTGCCAGAGGTTGAGGTCGCCGCTGGGCTGGACATCGTGGTGGCCATAGAAGAGGACGGTCGGTCGGCCGGGTTTCTGCGGGCCTTCGGCGAGGACGGCGGGGTGGCCGGCGGTCTCGACGATGTCGGCCTTGAGGCCGGCGCGGGTGAAGCGGTCGCGTGTCCATTCGGCGGCGCGGCGGACGTCGGCGCGGTGGTCGGGCTGGGCGGAGATCGATTGGATGCGGAGGAGGTCGAAGAGGTCGGCGCGGTGGGCGGCGGCGTGTTGGTGGAGGTGGTTGAGGACGGGGGTGAGGTTGGTTGGGGTGGACATGGGGGGCTCCGGGTTTTCGGGGTTTCGTCAAGCGCTCGTGCCGAGCGCGATTGGCGGAAATAACATTTCTGGGAGTGTACCACACGGGTTGGATCGCGCGAGACGCAGGTCTGGATGATGGAAGACAACGCCATTCAAACGAGCGGTCCGCTTCGCGCCGCGGAGCGGAAGGGGCGGCGACCGGCCGGAGTCGTGCCGTGGCGGACTGCTGCCCTTACATGGGTCCTGCTCGTTGGCGGCGTTGCGGGATTGTTTCTGTCATATCCGCGAAGCAGACCTCGAATTCATGCCGAGCGAATGCAATGTATGAATAACCTTCGCGTTCTGGGGCAATGTCTTCACCTGTACGCGGCGGACTACGACGATCAATTCCCGCCAAGACTCGAAACACTTGTCGAACTGAAGCTATGCGAACCGAGGAGGATTCGGTGTCCGCGGCAGGGTGCTGAGTACGCGGATGAGTATGCGAGCTATGTCTATCTGTCCGGGCAAACTCCGGCCAATGATCCCGCCAACGTACTCGTTTACGAGGACCGTGGACTGCACGATCGGAATTCATGCATTGTCTTGTTTGTCGATGGAACGGTGAAGTCGTTCGAACGACAATCGGACGTCCGGCGGTTGGTTTCGGAGACGAGGCGGCGGCTGGCGGCGACGAGTGGGCCGGCGCGGTAGTGGCAGAAATGAACGACGAAGCGGGCGAAAGTGCGGAGTCGGTGGAGTGTGGGCGGGCCGGTGAGGCCGCGAGCGAGCGTAACTTGCCGTGGCGACTGATTAATCCGCTTGTGGTGATTGTCGGAGGGGTCGTCTTGGGCTTGTCGATTCCCGGATTCTTGAGTCGCGTGGACACGCCGCGACGTCCGACGCAATGCAGGGTCAACCTTCGGAAGATCGCACAAGAGATGCACATTTACGCGGCGAGAAGCGATGGGCAGTTTCCGACGGACTTTCGAGCATTGATTGAGAGTGGTCAGTGTAGGGTGACGGATTTCCAATGCCCGAGCGCGGCAAGCCCGAGCTCAGATGCCGATTCATGCTATGTGTATGTCCCGGGGCAGACAACGCGGAGCGACTATCGAAATGTGCTCGTGTATGAGAAGCGCGGGCATCATCGCGATGATTTTGCCAACGTCGTGTTCCTCGATGGACATGCGGAATCGATTAAGGGATATGACAATGTGTTGAAGTTGGTTCGGGAGACGGAGGGGCGGCTGGCGGTGACGAGTGCGCCTACGACGGTTGGTGAGACGTCGCGCAAAGCTCCGTGACGGCAGCGGCTCGGAGTAGTGGATATCAACGTGGACGCTCAAGCTAACGAACCGATTCAAAGCCCGACGGCGGAATCCGATGCGCCGGATCGTCGCGACGGAGTGCCGGCATGGAGATTTGCCACGTATCTCGTTCTTGCGGGTCTCGCGTTGCTGGCGGTGTTCCTCCCTGAACTGCTGAGTAGTGCCAATCGGAAGAACGTCGGGACTCCTTGCATGGCAAATCTGAGGAAGATTGGACAAGGAATGCATCTGTACGCTGGGAATGACGGCCGATTCCCGGCGGAGATGCAGGCATTGATCAATAGCGGTGAGTGCGACGCGGCGCTTTTCAAGTGTCCGAATGTCGAGGTCGTCGGCGACGACGTGAATTCGTGCTATGTGTACATCCCCCGGCAAACCACGCGCAGCGATCCTCGAAACGTCCTCGTGTACGAAAAGCAAGGGCACCATCCAAACGACGTGGCGTACGCCCTTTTCGTTGATGGTCATGCGGAATCGATCAAGGGATATGAAAACGTGTTGAAGCTCGTTCGGGAGACGGAGGGGCGGTTGGGGGCGGCTCAGTCGAAGACTTCGTCTTCGGTGAACGGGATTCCGTGACGGCGGAGTAAGTCGAGGAATTCGGTTTTGAAGTCCATGGTTTCGTGATGGGCTTTCTGGCGAGCGATGTATGCCTCGACGTCGGGGACGGCGGACGTGCTGACGGAGAATCTGCCGTAGCCGGCCTGCCAGGCGAAGTGCGGGTTCCGGGGCCACGTTTCGTTGATCCATTTTGATGAGCGGCCCTTGATTTGTTGAAGCATGTCCGAGTGTGCCAGATCGGCGCGATAGCGGATCAGAAGGTGGACATGGTCCGGCATTCCATTAACGGCAATCATTGAGCAGCGCAGGTCGCGGAGGATTCCGCCGAGGAATGGGTAGAGTCGCTCTTCCAAGTCGGGGGTGATGAGGGGTGTTCGTCGGCTCGTGCTGAAGACCGCGTGGTAGTAGTTCTGGGTGTAAGCGGTTGGCATGGTCACACTCCGTCCGCCCTCCGGGCGGTGAATTTTTGGGGGCGCGAACCAGTGACTGAAGTCACTGGCAACGCACGTGCGCCCTCCGGGCGAGGTGGGCATTCTACTTGGGGTGGGAGCCGGACAGCAGGTAACGATCGAGGTGGATGATGAGTGTGGCGGTGGTGGGGCGTTCGGCGCGGAGGGTGATGTAGCCGTCGGGGCGGATCAGGAGGAGGGTGGGGGCGTTTGTGTGGAGTTTTTCTTCGAGGCGGTTGGTTGAGTCGAACCAGATCGGGATGGGGAGTGTGAGCGGCGGCGGGGTGGGGGCGATCAGGTGGGGTACGAAGATGCCCGGGTAGCTGCGAGCGGCTTCGTCGGCAAGCTTTAGCAATGTTTCGGCCGCCGCCTGATCTGCGTCGCCCGGCAGCAGGAGCAACAGGTGTCGCTTCCCGTCGATCAGTTTGAGGAGCGACGTCGTGCGGCCGTCGGTGGCGGAGGTGAGCGGGGCGTCGCAGAGGCGGTCGCCGGCGCGCAGGCCGTGCGGGTGATTTTTGCCCGCGACGCGCGACAGCGGGCTGTGGCGGTAGTTGATTGAGAGTTCGAACCACTCGTTGCGGATGCGATCCTGGACGAACTGGAAGGAGCCGATGATGGGAGCGAGATGGTTTCGCAGCCATTGGGTTGCGGGGTTGCGGAGCGTTGCGAGCGTGGTGAAGCGCTCGGCGTTCTGGAGGACCTGATCGCCGACTCCGCTGCGTTCGATCGAGTAGCTTTGCAGAAGCGGCTCGGCGCGGCCGATGCTGCGGTGAACGAGGGCGAGTTTCCAGGCGAGGTTGAAGGCGTCCTGCATTCCGGTGTTCATGCCCTGGCCGCCGGCGGGGCTGTGGATGTGGGCGGCGTCGCCGGCGAGCATGACGCGGCCCTTGCGATAGTCGGCGACTTTTCGCTCGTTGATGCGGAAGTTGGCGAGCCAGACGGGGTCGGAGAGGGTGAGGTTGCCGGGGCCGCGTTCGTCGACGCGGGCCTGGACGTCGGCGAGCGTGGGGTCGGGACGGTCGGCGTGCGTGGAAGCGGGGCCCGTGTCGGCGATGACGCGGAAGCGCGTGTTCGTGATCGGAAAGAAGGCGAGGACGCCTTTGTCGTGCCAGAAGATGGAGACTTCGTCGGTCGGGAGCGGGCCGGCAAGGTGAACATCGGCGAGCATCCAGTCGTCCGGCTCGGCGTGGCCGGTGAACTCGAAGCCGAGAGTGTGGCGGACCGTGCTGTGCGCGCCGTCGCAGCCGATGAGCCAAGGTGATTCGATGGATTCGATGCGGCCGTCGGCGTGGCGGAGCGTGCAGGCGACGGCGTTTTCGTTCTCGACGAATGAGAGCAGCTCGACGGGGCGCTCGACGTGGATGTCGTTGCGGGCGAGATGTTCGGTGAGCAGTCGCTCGGATTCGTTCTGGGGGATCATGAGCGGGAAGCCGTAGGGGCTGTCTTCGCTGGTGAGGGCGAGGTGGACGAGGCGCTTGCCGCCAGCGTAGATGCTCCCGCCGGTGAGCTTGCGGCCGAGGTGGACGAATGTGTCGGCGAGGTCGAGCGGGTCGAGGAGTTCGAGCGAACGACACCAGACGACGAGGGCCTTGGATTTGTCGGAGGGGGCGGGGGCTTTGTCGATGATGCGGCAACGGAGGCCTTGGTGGTGGAGGGCGGCGGCCATAGTGAGGCCGACGGGGCCTGCGCCGATGATCAGTGCGTCGAGGGGTGCGGGGGGCATTTGTACTCGCTGAGGTATTGTCTCAGGCGAAGCGTGTACTTGGTACGTCGAGGAATTCGATGGCGGATTGTGAGAGGAGCGTGTCACGGATTGGGGGGGCGAGGTCGCGAAGCGACTCGATGAGCTTGCCCGGGTGTTCTTCGCCGAGGGGGAAGGGGTAGTCGGAGCCGAGGGCGACGCGGCGCGGGCCGAAGAGGTGGAGTAAGTAGCGCAGCATGTCGGCGTCGTGGGTGAGGGAGTCAACCCAGAGGCGTGCGGGCGTGCCGTCGGGGCGGGCGAGGAAATCGCGTGGGGGAGTCTTGCAGCCGACGGCGACGAGGTCGGGGCGGGCGCGGTAGCCGTGCTCGATGCGGCCGAAGGTTCCGGGGAAAGAGCCGCCGCCGTGGGCGAAGCAGCAGCGGAGGCCGGGGAGCTTTTCGAGGAGGCCGCCAAAGATGAGCGAGCAGATGGCGAGACTGGTTTCGGCGGGCATACCGACGAGCCAGGGGGTCCAGTAGCGCGGCATGCGCTCCTTGCCGAGGATGGCTCCGGGATGGACGAAGATGGCGGCGCCGAGTTCGGCGGCATGCTGGAAGAAGGGGAAGAGGGCCGGCTCGTCGAGATTCCATTCATTGATGTGGGTGCCGATTTCGACGCCGGCGAGGCCGAGGTCGCTCATGGCGCGGTCGAGCTCGCGGCAGGCGAGTTGCGGGTCTTGAAGCGGGACGGTGGCGAGGCCGACGAAGCGCTTCGGGTGGTCGCGGCAGACTGCGGCGATGTGGTCGTTCAGGAACCGCGCGAGTTCAAGGGTCTGCTCGGGCGGCGCGTCGTAGCGGAACATGATGGGGACGGTGGAGAGGACCTGGACGTCGACACCGGTGCGGTCGCAGTCTTCGAGGCGGCGGAGCGGATCCCAGCAGTTGTCCTGAATGACGCGAAAGCAGCGACCGTCGATCATCATGCGGGCGCTGCAGGATTCGTGGTGTTCGAGCTGGACCCAGCCGGTCGAGCCGAAGCGTTCGGCGAAGTTGGGCCAGGTCTTGGGGAGGATGTGGGTGTGGAGGTCGATTTTCATCGCGAGAGTTATGGTAACGCTGGGTGGAGACGGACAATAGCGGCTTGCGGATTGGGGTGGGGGCCCTATACTGTTCGGTTCGAGATTTCACAGGAGTTGGATGGTCATGGCAGATATTCGTCCCGGCACCGTTGTCAAGATTGAAGTTACGAAGAACCCGGCCAGCGAGCGGGCGGCGAAGACGCTTTCGCGGCTGTTTCTGAAGGATGCGGCGAACAAGAAGGCGGACCGGCTGCGGAAGCGGACGCGGACTCAGAAGTTCGAGGAGCGGCGGCGCGGCGGGCGACCGTGGATCGTGCGGCCGTCGGCGCCTCGGATGATTCAGCCCGAGAAGGGCGCGTCGTGCAAGATTCGGGCGACGGTTGACGTGCTGCGCGATCTGGGGAGCGTGGCGCGGTTCGTGAAGGTCACACCGGCGAGTTGAGCGGCGGAGGCATGCGCTGCGGCGCGTGGCTTGCCCTGGATACGCCTATTGAGTCGAGGTCCGTTGAAGATAACAGGATGATTCCTCGCGCGCGGCCGGCGGCGGTTGTCGCGGCGGGGTCGACGCGGCGCGTGCGAGTCGGCGGCGCGGCGGTGGCGCTGGCGGCGGCTGCGCTGCTGACGACGGCGGCGTGGTTGTCGCCGCGGGCGGATGGTGTCGGGACACATACCGAGTTGGGGCTGCCGCCGTGCGGGTTTCTTGTTTCGGCGGGTGTGCCCTGTCCGACGTGCGGGATGACGACGGCCTACTCGCTGATGGCGCATGGTCGGGTGTTAGAGGCGGTGCGGGCGCAGCCGGCGGGGGCGGTGTTGTGCACGCTGACGGTGTCGGCGGTGGTGTGCGGGATCTGGACGGCGTGGCGGGGTCGGGTACCGCGGATCAACTGGGACTGGCTGGGAACCGGGCCGGGACTTGCGACGATGGCGACCGTATTCTTCGGCGGGTGGGCGTGGAAGGTCGTGGATTACCTGCTGACGCAGCGGGGATGACCCATCCGGCGTGCGAAAAGCGAAACAACCCAAAGCCAAAGCGTCGAAAGAAGATATGAGGACGCGTATGCGCATGCGGACTGGAACGAGTCGGGAATGGCGAGCCGTGGCGGCTTTCACGCTTCTTGCGGCGGCGGGGTGCCAGGGAAGCTATTTCCTGATGGCCAAGGAACCCAAGAAGACGGTGGGTGCCGAGTTTGGCAAGCTCGAAGGTAAGACGACGGCGATCGTCGTGTGGTGCGACCAGGCGACGCTCGATACGGACGCGAAAGCGCAGTACCGGGTGGCGGATACGGTGCGGTACTACATGCAGCGGGATATCAAGAAGGCGAAGTTCGCGAGCGTGCGCGAGATCACGGAATACCAGGAGCAGAGCGGCTCGGACTGGGAAGGGTTGACAAACGTTGAACTCGGGAAGCGGTTCAAGTCGGATTACGTGATCCGGATCGACTTGGTGGAGTACACGGCGCGAGCGCGGGATGCGCGCGAAGTACGGAAGGGTCGCGTACGGGCTACGATTTCGGTCTACGACGTGGAGCATCCGGGCGGGGATCGACCGGTGTACACGACCGAAGTGGCGGCGACGTATCCGCAGGACGGACGGACGGACACACTGAACGCGACGGACCTGGATGTCATCAACGGGGCGCTGCGTTCGTTCGGCGAAAAGGTGTCGCAGAAGTTCTTCGAGCATGAGGAGGCGTATTGATGGCGCGACGGCGGAGCTGTCTGGCGCTGGGGTTGCTCGGCCTGATGCTGACAGGATGTCAGCAGATGGCGATCACGTGGTATCACCTGACGGGCGGCGATACGGTCGATGCGAAGTACAAGCTCGGCGAAGGGAAGCTGGCGGTCGTCATCGATGATCCGCAGGGGATGATCGTCATTCCGAGCGTGTATCGCACGTTTCAACAGAAGTTTGAGGAGGATCTGCGGGCGGCGGGCGTAAAGACGAAGATCGTGCCGTTCGACCAGTGGGACCGGCTGCGGCACAGCGACCCGGATTACAACGACATGAAGAAGATGTCGCGGCGGGCGATCGGCGAGAAGCTGGGAGCCGACCAGGTGCTGTTTCTCGACGTGACGGACTTCCGGCTGAAGCGCGATCCGAGCGTGCCGATCTTCCAGGGGCGATTCGCGGTTCGCGTGTCGGTGTATTCGACGGAGCGGAAGCGCGACGTGCGGCTGTGGCCGGACCAGGAGGGCGGGGAGGCGGTGGCGGTGGAGACGAAGTCCCGGCCGTCGGACGGGGACGAGACGGCGACGGATGTTGCGAAGGAGCTGGCGGAGAAGATGGGGTCGGACGTTGCCAAGCTGTTCTACGATCACAAGGAACGTGAGTGATCGCGCTGCTGCACGTGGTGGACGCCGGAGCGGATGAGTTCCGGTTGCAGTCGCTGCGGGTGCTGCTCGATCGGTTGCCGGCGGACGAGTTCTCGCAGCGTGTGGCGGCGACGGACGGGCGGGCGGCGCTGCGCGCCCGGGATGTGCTGGGTCGAGAGATTCTGCGGGCGGAACGGCGGCTCTGGATCGGGTCGTCGAGCGGGCCGAGGTTGCGCGCGATCTGTCGCGAGCACGGGGTCGACGTGATCCACGCGTGGGGGCTGGAGGCGCTGGCTGCGTGCTCGTCGGCAACGGAAGGGCGGCAGGCGGTTGCGTCGGGGATTCCGCTGCGGGACACGGAGCGTGCGGCGCGGTGGCTGCGGCAAATGTCGGTGCGGCCGGCGGTGATTGCGTCAGGGCAGGTGGGGCGGGCGCGGCTGTTGCAGTCCGGCGTCGAACCCGGGTGCGTGGCGGTCGTGCGCGGGGCGGTCGATTTTGGGTTGATCAATCGGGCGCGGAAGCGCGACGTGCGCGGCGCGATGGGGCGGCCGGCGGGGCCGGTGGTATTGCTGTCGGGGTCGGTTCGGCGCGGGGACGGTTCGTACGAGACGGTGTGGGCGTGCGCGATGCTGCAGCGGCTGTTTGCCGGCATTCGCGTCGTCATGCCTTACGGCGGAAACGAGGCGGAACGGCTGGCACGATTGGCGCGGGCGTCGCTGACGCCGATGGTGCCGGTGCTGCCGGGCGAGCGGTATCGGTGGCCGGAGCTGTTGACCGGGGCGGACATGCTGATTGTTGCGCCGGACGGCGAAGCGGAGTGCGAGCCGATCGCGTGGGCGATGGCGGCGGGCGTGCCGGTGATCGGCGCGGCGCGGCGGAGCATTGCCGAGTTGATCGCGGATCGGAGTAATGGGTTGCTTTGCCGGACGAATACGCCGCGGGCGCTGGCGAGCGCGATCTTGCGGCTTCACGAGGATGCGGCCTTGCGGCGGAAGATTGTCGAAGTCGCGCGCGGCCAGGCGTACGAGGTTTTCGGGGTAAGGGGGTATGTAGATAGCGTGAAGTGTGTGTACGCAAACGTTATGGCGGGCCGGGGGGCGGCCGATGGGGTCTCAGACGCAGCGATGATGGCTCCGTAGATTGGGGCGGTCCTGAAATTCGCGGATTTTGGGACGTACTGCTGCGGTATGCGTTTGGTTAGCGGTAGGTGACGAGGTAAAATAAGGGGTCGGGAAAGAGGCGAGTCGTTCGTTACCCGTCTGCCTCCGTGTTTTCCCTACAAGTCGAGGAGCGGTCTGTGGGTATCGTGCGCTTGGCCGGCGTCATTGCCGGAATCCTGGGGTCGTTCGCGGTTCAGAGCTTCGGTCAGATGGTTCAGCCGGTGATGGGCGAGCTTGAGCCGGATGCGCTGCATCTGCGCGCTGGAAAGTTCACGCTGGCGCCGGCGACGTCGGAATTGAGCAAGGCGGATGAGCCACTTGCGTCGACCGGGTATCACGTCATCCAGCTTGATGGGCCGCTCACGGCGGAGCGCCTGGCGGCTCTGCGGCGCGCGGGCGTGAGCATCGGCACATACCTGCCGACCAATGCGTACATCGTGAAGATGGACGCGGGGTTCCGCGCCAGAGCAGCACTGGGAGGGTTGGGTTTTGTGCGCTGGTCCGGCGCGTTTGAGAAGGCATGGAAGCTCGATCCGGAGATCGGGCATTTTCAATTCCAGACGCCGGAGCGTCAGGGACTGGCGGCACAGGGCGTGTTGAAGTTGACCGTGGTGCTGTTCGAGGGGGCGGATTTCAACCGGGCACTCGTACAGGTTGGCAACGCTCCGGGCGCGGTGGTGCATTATGCGCGGCCCGATGGAGCGAGCGGCACGATCGAGATCACGATCCCGGCCGGCAACTACCAGCAGCTTGCAGACCTCGCCGATGTTCAGTGGGTGGAGGAGTCGGTTGAGACGACCCTGCGGAATGACACGAACAAATGGATTGTTCAGACGAATGTGACGAATTCGACGACGATCTGGGATCACGGGATCCACGGGGAAGGCCAGATCGGGGGACACGTCGATGGGGCCATGTCGCAAACGCACTGCTCGTTTGCGGATCCGGGCGGAAACCCGATCGGCCCGACTCACCGGAAGATCGTGGCCTACTTCGGAACGGCCGGTTCGAATGGGCACGGTACCCACACGGCCGGGACGTTTGTGGGCGATCCGGTTCCGGCCGGCGGTGCGGCGACGTATCGCGGGATCGCGTACATGGCGAAGGTTGCATTCAGCAACTCCAGCCTGATCAACTCGCTCGGGACACTCGCGACGTTTACGCAGAATCACAATGCCGGGGCGCGAGTTCACACGAACAGCTGGGGAACGGACGGGACGACGGCCTACAACTCGCAGGTACGGGACGTCGACAAATTCAGTTACGACAACGAGGAAGACCTCGTCCTGTTTGCCGTGACAAACCAGAACAGCGTTGTGTACACGCCGGAGAATGCGAAAAACTGCGTCGGGGTGGCCATTACGAGCGACGCACCCAGCCAGAACAGCCAGTGCTTCAGCGCGGGATTCGCGCCCACGGCGGACGGCCGACGGAAGCCCGAGCTGCTCGCGCCGGGGTGCTCGACATGGTCGTCGAATTCATCGACATCGTGTGGATTCACGAACAGCGGCTACACCGGCACGTCGATGGCGTGCCCGGTTGTGGCGGGCTGCGGGCTGCTGGTGCGGCAATACTACATGGATGGGTTCTATCCGAGTGGTGCGGCTAACGCGCCGGACGGCTTCACGCCGTCGGGGGCGCTGATCAAAGCGACGCTGATCAACTCGGGCACGGACATGACGGGGATCACCGGGTTTCCGAGCGTGCGCGAGGGTTGGGGACGCGTGCTGCTGGAGAACGCGCTCTATTTCTCCGGCGACGCGCGGACGCTGCTAATGCTGGAGGACAAGCGAAACGCTTCCGGCCTGACGACGGGTCAGAGCGGGAATTACAATTTCAGCGTGACGTCGAACAGTGAGCCGCTGAAGGTGACGCTGGTGTGGACGGAGAAAGAGGCCGCCGTCAATGCGAACCCGGCGTACATCAACAACTTGAACCTGGTGGTGACGGGTCCGGGCGGGACCTATCTCGGTAATTTCTTCTCGGGCGGGCAGTCGGCCACGGGCGGATCGGCGGATAACGTCAACAACACCGAACAGGTACTTCTGAACACGCCGGCTGTCGGCGACTACACCGTGACGGTCAACGCAACGACCGTGAACACACCGGGGCCGCAGGGGTA
Source organism: uncultured Planctomycetaceae bacterium (assembly GCA_964549445.1). Classification (GTDB taxonomy): domain Bacteria; phylum Planctomycetota; class Phycisphaerae; order UBA1845; family UTPLA1; genus SpSt-539. The sequence continues at coordinate 17,297 of CAZJVS010000045.1, read as the reverse complement.
TGCGTTGATCGCGACGGGTGCGATCAGCACCGCGCTGCCGGGGCCGGCTGTGAATTCGATCACGCCGAATTCGGGCGAGACGGATGCGGTTGTTTCCGTAACGGATTTGCTTGGAGCGAACTTCCAGTCGGGTGCGGCGGTGAAGCTGGCCCGAAGCGGTTATCCGGATATTGCGGGGATAAATGTTGCATTCATCAATTCGGGCAAGCTGACGTGTGACCTCAACCTGGCCAATGCCGAGGGCGGAGCGTGGGACGTCGTGGTGACGAATCCGGACACGCAGGCCGGGACGCTGGCGGGCGGATTCACGGTCAACGTGACGTGTCTGAAGGGCGATTTGAACAACGATGGATTCGTGAATGGCGACGACATCAGCGTGTTCGTGCGAGCGCTGCTTAACGCGGACGGAACGGTTCGCGAGCGGTGCGCGGGCGATCTGGGCGGAGTGCGCGATTCGCAGATCCATTCCGACGACGCTTTGCCGTTTGTCGATTGTCTGATCAGCGGGCCGTGCTCCTAAACGGACGGCGAGTCTGTGACGGCGTCGGAGCTGCGCGGTAAGGCGCGCGGTTCGGTCGGGCTTCCAAGCGGTAAAAAAGGTGAAGGGGCGCTGGCACACTCAACAGCGCCCCCTCGTGTCCACCGTGGAGTCAGCCTTGGGGGGGATGGCCGAACCCCGGGGGTGGTGGACGCGTTCAACGTACACCAAGTCGAGGGTGCAAATCAAGATGACAAGTTATCGGCGGTGCGAGTGTCTGCACTGCGCTGTGCTGCACGGGAATCGTGCGGCTCGCGCACGTTGAAGCTGCCGAGGATTTGCTGGAAATCAGCATCGAACGCCGGGAAGGATTCGGGGGCGGCCGTACAGGTGATGGTCCAGAGGCGGCCGTGATCCATGAAGGCGAGCATTCGGACGCGGGCGAGCGCGTTTTTTTCGATGCCCGTGAAGTCGAGCTGCCGGGCTGCAAGGTTGCCAAACTTCAGCGGTGTGGTCGAGAGTTCCCGGTAGTCGTCATACCGCTTCTTGAGAGATTCCCGGATGTCGGGCCAGATCTGTTCGAGCGTGAGGCCGTGGAGTTCCTGGACCTGGAACTCGGCGGTCGTTGCGGAATCGCCATGCCGCTGCAGGATCAGGATGATCTGTGAGTATTTCGTTTCGGTGACGAACTCCCAATTGGCGTTGGGGCGCGTGACGGTGAGGCCGGAGGCAGGGTGCGTGAAAGTGTGGCCTTCGATTCGCGGGGCGGCGGCTGGAGCCGTGGCATAAGGATCGAGGGTGAGCATTCGGGCGGCGTAGTCGATGGTGAGCCGGAACCTGGAGAGGAAGTCGTAGCCGAGGACGCCGTCGATGTTGCCGCCGAGTTTTTCGGCGATGGGGGAGACATCGGAGACGATACTGGTGAGATTCTCAACGCGGGCGTCACCGACTGTGACGGATTTCAGCGGGGCCATTGAGACTTCGATATCGCCGCCGGCGCCTCGGGCGGTGCGACGATCGGCGGCGTCGATGTGGAGGTCGCGGGCGGCGGTCGAGTCGAGCATGGTCTGAGACGCTCCGGTGTCGAGGACGAGGCGGCGCGGAGAGCCGTTGATTCGGGCGTCGAGGACGATGAGGTTGGATTTCAGTTCGAAGGGAACCATAACGGCGGACATCGGGTTACTCCCGGCTCGCGTGAGTGATGATTGGCAGAGTTCCGCGGTTTGCTTAATTCTCCAGCCGGCGAGGGCGCCGGCCACTACTTTTTCTTGTCGCCGAAAACTTCGCGGGCTCGATCGCGCAGGCGCTTCCTGGCGTCGTCGACGGCGCGGAGGGCGTCCTGAAGCTGTGCGAGTTCGGACTCGCGGACTTTGAGGCCTTCGCGGATGAAGACGGCGGCGGCTTCCGAACGACTCTTGACTGCGCCGCTTTCGACCCAGGCGTCGAGGGCGCGGCAGGTCTCTTCGTCGACGCGGACCATGACGACCTGGTCGCGGGTGGACTTTCCGATTTCGGTGACGCTGTCCTGCAATCCGGGAGAGACGCAGACGACCTTGATCCGGCCGCCTTCGCCGGCGGTGCAGCCGATGGCTTCGGCGTCGAGTCCCAACTCGCGAAGATGGTCCTTGATGATCTGCCAAATGTTGACGCCCTCTTTCGTGAGTTGCTCTTGGATGGATTCCCAGGCGCTGGCTGGGTCACGTTTTGGCTTGTCTGACGATTGCGACATGGTGGTCGGCCTCCTTCTAATTACGTATTACATATTACGTATTGCGGTAATGTATCTCACTAGTAATCTTTGATTTTTCGTTAGATGTGGCGGGATAAGCAGTTAGGATGGCTGGAGCAAGGAGGCGCTGGTTTTCAATGGATTGGGAGTCGCTGCGGTTTGCCTACTTGCGACGAGTCGTCGGAACGGGTTTCACGGTCATCGGATTGGAGCGGAGCCGGGCGATCGCACGGGCGATGGCGCGCGGGGTCTATGACCTGAACACGCCGGGACGACGATTGGCCGAGGAGCGGGTTCGGGCGGCGCTGGGGCCGACCGTTTCGAACGAGCAGCGCGACGCGATCGTGAAGACGTCCTACGAGCACATCGCGCAATTCTGGATCGAGACGCTTTTCGTTCCGCGAAAACTGAAGCCGCAGGCGTGGGAGCAGGCGGTGTCATTTCGCGGTGAGACGCGGCTGCACGAGTTCGCGGCGGCGAATCCGCGGTGCGTGCTGGCGACGTGTTACTTCGGAAATCCGGCGGTGGCGGCGTTCTCGCTGGGGCAGATCTTTCGGCCGGTGCACGTGCTCGTGGACTACGTGGCGCAGCCGGCGGCGCGGGCGTGGCAGGAGCAGCTTTGCCGGATGCCCAATGTGGTACCGCTTGCGGCATCGGAGGGGGCGCGGCAGATGCGCGACCTGATGCGCGGTCGCGGTGCGGTAATGATGGTGGTCGAGCATCGGCGGCGGCAGGGGGCGGGGGCGCCTGCGTGGTTCCTGGGGCAGCATGGCAACTATCACGCGACGCCCGGGCGACTGGCGGCGCGGTACGGCGCGCCGGTGTTGCCGGTGCTTTGTCGACGCAGGCCGGGTTCGTTTCAGTTTGAACTATGGGCGGGGCGGCCGGTGGCGGGGGACGACGCGGTGGCGACGACGACGGATGTCCTGCGGCAGCTCGATGCGCAGATTCGCCACTGGCCGGAGCAGTATCTGTGGATGATCCCGCCGGACCTCGAGGGGATGTCGGTTGCGGACGCGCGCGGGGTTTACTGATAGGGGAAGCGGAAGACCGGGAGGCCGAAGAGCACGTTGAAAAGTGTCGGGCGCGCGAAGGCGGTGAGCGGGTAGCAGGCGGCCGGCAGCGTCGGTTCGGGGAGCTGGGCGGCGGCCCAGGGGGTGACGCCGAGGACGACGAGTCCGGCGAGGGTGAGGATGCGCTTCATCGATTTCATGGGTTCGCCTCCGCTCGGGTAACAAGAGTCTAGCGGCTGGTTGAGCTGGAAGATTGAGGGAAGTTCTGCGGGTGCGCGTTATCGGTCCGTCCGGAAGCGGCGCGGACGTTGCGTGCGGGGTGCTCGGGGCGTACAAAAGTGCGATCCCGTCGCACGGCGGGCAAAGACTTTCCGGAGGGTCCCATGGACACGCTGCTCGATCGGTTTTGCCGGTACGTCAAGGTTGAGTCGACGGCCGTTGAAGATGCGAAGCGGTACCCTAGCTCGGACGGGCAGCTCGAGATGGGGAAGATGCTGGCGAACGAGCTGCGGGAGTTGAAGCTCGAGAACGTCAGCCAGGACGAGCACGGGATCGTGATGGGGACCGTGCCGGGTAATGTGCCGGGTGCGCCGACGATCTGCTGGTGCTCGCACGTCGATACGTCGCCGGAGTACACGGCGAAGAACGTCAAGCCGAACGTGATTCGCAACTATGACGGCAAGGACATCGTGCTTAGCGGAGACAAGTCGAAGGTGATCCGGGTCGATGAGTCGCCGGCGCTGAAGCACTTGAAAGGCAAGACGCTGATCACGACGGATGGGACGACGCTGCTGGGGGCGGATGATAAGGCGGGTGTGGCGGCGATCATGACGGCGGCGGCCGAGCTGATGAGCAAGCCGCAGATCAAGCACGGGCCGATTCGGGTGCTGTACACGTGCGACGAGGAGATCGGGCACGGGACGGACCACCTCGATCTTAAGAAGATCGGGGCGGCGGCGGCTTACACGTGTGACGGCGAGGACGAAGGGAATATCGAGAACGAGACGTGGTCGGCGAACCTGGCGACGGTGACGATCACAGGAAAGAACATTCATCCGGGGTTTGCGAAGGGTCGGATGACGAATGCGATCCGACTCGCGGCGCAGTTTATCGAGCGGATGCCGTGGCATCGGCTTTCGCCGGAGACGACGGAGGGTCGGGACGGATTTCTGCATCCGTACGTCATCGACGGGGGCGTGCCGGAGGTGCGGATCAAGGTGCTGCTGCGGAGCTTTGTGACGGCGGAGCTGGAAGACCAGGCAAACGTGCTGAGGACGATCGCGAAGACGCTGGAGGCGGAGCACCCGGCGGCGAAGATCAAGGTCGATGTGACCGAGCAGTATCGGAACATGAAGGAGTATCTCGCGTCGGAGCCGCGGGCGGTGAAGCTGGCGGAGCAGGCGATGAAGAACATCGGCGTGACGCCGAAGTTTCAGTCGATCCGGGGCGGGACGGACGGTTCGAAGCTGAGCGAGAAGGGGCTGGCGACGCCGAACCTGTCGGTGGGGATGCACAATTTCCACTCGCCGCTGGAGTTTGCGTGTTTGGAGCAGATGGAGACGGCGGTGAAGGTGCTGGTCGAGATTGCGCAGCTCTGGGGTAAAGAGAAGTAGGGCGGACTGCGGGCGCATTATTGCGGCGATGTGATGGCAGACGCCCGAGCGAAGAATCCGTTACGCGAAATTGTTCAGCCGTTCGTTGATCTGGTTCACTCTCCGCGCGCGCTGTGGGGGGTGAATCTGCCGTATTTGATTGAGGGGTTCGTTTATTTCGGCATGGTCAGTTACATGGCCATGTACTTCAACGAGTACGTCGGTCTCGACGATGTCTCGGCCGGCCGGATGGTCGGCTTGCTGACGGCCGGAATCACGATTGCGATGTTCTTCATGGGCGGGATGACGGATCGCCACGGGATTCGCTTCGCGCTTCATGCGGCATTTGTGTTCATGCTGGCGGGGCGAATTGTGATGTCCGCCGTACCGGGGATGCACCTGGCGGGTTCGCGCGTTCTCTCGCCGGCGAATGGTGCGGCGACGCTCGGGATCCTGCTGATTGTCTGCGGGTACGGGCTCTATCAACCCGCGGCCTATGCGGCCGTTCGCCAGTTTACGAGTGAGAAGACGGCGGCGATGGCGTACGCGATGCTGTATGCGTTGATGAATCTCGGCGGCTGGTTGCCGACCTTTCTGACGCCGATTCGGCAGCGATACGGGATCGTGGGGACGTTCTGGATGTTTTCGGGATTCACCGCCATGTCGCTGGTGATAACGTTGGTCCTGCTGTCGCGTCGTACGGTGGCACGGGCCACGGCTGATGCCGCAGCGGAGCGAGCGCGCGAGCAGACGGCGGCGAAGAAACCAGATGGTCCGGCAACGGCCGCGAGCGAGACCGGGACGGATCAGTTGGACGTTTTCGAGCGAATCGTACGGTGGTTTGCAAATCATCCGCTTGCCGATCCGAAGTTCGCGTTCTTCATCTTTGCATTGATTCCGGTTCAGACGCTGTTCGCACACAACTGGCTGACGTTGCCCATGTATGTGGAGCGCGGGTATCGCGACAGCTGGCCGTGGATCAGTACGAACTTTGAGAAGGCGGTGAATTTCAATCCGCTGTTGATCTTCGTGCTGGTGCCGATCGTGGCGGCGGTGACGCAGAAGCGCAAGGTTTACAACATGATGATCCTGGGGACGCTGGTGATGGCGGCGCCGACGTTTCTGCTGGCGATTGGTCCGACGCCGTGGACGCTGGCGGGGTTCCTCGTGTTAATGACGGTCGGCGAGGCAATGTGGCAGCCGCGATTCCTGCAGTATGCGGCGGAGATCGCGCCGCCCGGGCGGACGGGGGCGTACATGGGCGTGGCGCAGTTTCCGTGGTTTCTGACGAAGATGATCGTTCCGATGTATTCGGGGTGGTTCCTGCAGCGGTATTGTCCGGCGACCGGGCCGCAGGATACTCGGACTATGTGGTTCATCTATGCCTGCATTGCGATGATGTCGACGGTGCTGCTGGTGGGGGCGCGGGGCTGGCTGGGGAAGGACTTTAAGACCAAGGCTGAATGAGGGCGGGGCGGGAATTCTTGTTGTGCGCGGCGTGCGGGTGGTGATACGCTAGGCCGATGCTGATCGGTACGGCCGCGGCGCGGCGGCCGGGCGATCACGCGATTTCTTCGTTACGACGGAGGACTCATGTCCGAACCCGCCATTGCGACGCGACTTCCGGAGAATGCGTATCGGGAACTGAAGCCGGGGGAGGCGTACACGCCGATGGTTCCGGCGCGGATTGATGCGCCAGAGATCACGCTGCGCTCGATCGTGTTCGGGATCGTGATGAACATCATCTTTTCCGCCGCGGCGACGTTCCTGGCGCTCAAGGTCGGGCAGGGAATCGAAACCGCGATTCCGATTTCGATCTTGTCGGTAGGATTGTCGGGCTTCTTGCTGCGTATGGGCGGGCGGGCCAGCTCGCTTCTCGAACACGTCAACATTCTTGCGATCAGTACAACGTCGGGGATTGTGGCCGGCGGGACCGTGTTCACGATGCCGGCGATTTACATCCTCGGGTTGAATGACAAGCTCGGGATGAGCCAGACGACGCTGTTTCTCGAAATCTTCCTCGTGCCGCTGTTTGGTGCGATTCTCGGGGCAGTGTTCCTGGTTCCCTTCCGGCGCTACTTCGTGCGGGACATGCACGGCAAGCTGCCGTTTCCGGAGGGGACGGCGACGAACGAAATTCTCGTGACCGGATCGGCGGACAGCACTGGGCAGGCGCTGGTGCTGATCTACGCGTTCCTCGTTGGCGCAGTCTACAACTGGCTTGGCGCCACGATGAAGCTGTTCAGCGAGACGTTTACCACGTCGCTCGTGCCGCGGCTGCACAAAATGACCGAGGAAGTGAAGGCGGTGTTCTTCCTCGGCACGGGCGCGGAGCTGATGGGGCTGGGATTCATCATTGGGTTGCGCTACGCGTCGATCATCTGCGCGGGCTCGTTCCTCTCGTGGTTCGTGATCATTCCGATGCTGGCACCACTCGGCGAGGACGCACTCAAGGTGCTGAATCCGGCCATTGCGGGCATGAAAGCGGAGCAGATTTTCCGTGCGATTCCGCGCAACATCGGCATCGGCGGCATCTTTGCGGCCGGACTCATTTCGATTCTGAAGATGAGCAAGGTAATTGTGACGGCCTTGCGGCAGGCATTGGGCGGACTGCTGGCAAGCGGCGGGCAGGATCGGCAGGATCGAACGGACCGGGACTTGGGATACCCGGCGCTGTTTCTCATCGCGGGCGCGACGACCATTGCGATGGCGGCGTTTTTCCGCTTTGTGGTCCTCGTGAACATGCCGGGGGCGACAAAGCTGACGATTATCTCGGTTTTGCTTGCACTCGGAGCGGCGTTCCTGTTCACGACCGTTTCGGCATGGGCGATCGCGATGATTTCGACGACGCCGATCTCGGGCATGACGGTAACGACGATCATCATCACGGCGGTCGTGTTGCTGAAGGCCGGTCTGCCCAAGAGCAACGAGGGCATGCTGGCGGTCTTGCTGGTCGGCGGCGTCGTGGCATCCGCGCTATCGATGGCGGGAACGCTGGTGACGGAGTTCAAGATTTCGTATTGGCTAGGCGCGACGCCCCGGCGCGTGCAAGTCAGTGCGATTATCGCGTCGGTGCTGGCGTCGGCGCTGGTGACCGGGACGATCATGTTTCTCGCGAAGAGCAAGGGATTCGATCAGACGGTGAGCAAGGAAGCGCTGCAGGCGCCGCAGGCGAATGTCATGGCGAGCGCGCTGCAGAGTTTCGTCGGAGGCGGGCAGGTGCCCTGGGTGCTCTATGGCGTGGGCGCGGTGATTTCCGTCGTCATGACGATGCTCGGGATTTCCGGTTTGGCGTTCGCCCTGGGGATGTACCTACCGATGGAGCTGAACACTCCCATTCTTGTTGGGGCGATCGTCGCGCACCTCGTCGCGCGAAGTTCGAAAGACGCCGCGACGTCGAAGGCCCGGAGTGATAAGGGGATTCTGATCGCGTCGGGTTTGATCGCCGGCGGCGCGATCATCGGCGTTGTGTCGGCGATGTTGACGGCGTTTGACGTGACATGGGTCAAGGAGCGGACATCGCCATTCGATGCCCAGATGGGGAACTGGCTTGGGCTGGTCGCGTTCCTGGTTCTGGCCGTCTGGGCCTACTGGGATTCGTGCCGAGCGAGGCCTGGATCGGGTGGGGCGGGGCTTTCGCATTGATTGACTGATGAATGCGGCGTTGCGAGGGACCGCGCGGGTGGGCGCTTGGTGAGTGAGGTTGCATGACGATCGAACCGGCCATTTCGCAACCTCGTGATCCGCAATCGCGGTTTGACTGGCGGTATTGGACCTGCATCTGGGTCGAGGCGCTGGAGCGGCTGGCTTATTACACGATCCGGCCGGTGGCGGCGATCTACATCATGCAGGCCGACGACCCGGGCGGGTTGCACCTGACGGCGCTGCAGAAGGGGACGATTTTCTTCTGGTGGGCGGTGGTGCAGTCGCTGCTGCCGACGTTTACCGGCGGGTTGGCGGACCGGTACGGATATCGCAAGACGCTTGTGTTTTCGCTAGTGGCGAACACGCTCGGGTATCTCATCATGGCGGGGTATCACGGGTATGGCGGGTTCATGACGGGCGTGATCGTGCTGGCCGCGGGGACGGCGTTCTTCAAGCCGGCGCTGCAGGGGACGCTGGCGCACACGGTGACGAAGCAGACGGCGTCCGTCGGCTGGAGCATATTCTACTTCATCGTAAACGTGGGGTCGTTCATCGGTCACATGATCACGCCGGTCCTGCTCGGGCCGGTGGCGTTGCGGACGGCGATGAACTGGCGCTACGTGTTTATCGCGTGCGCGGCCTTTTCGTTCGTGAACCTTGTGTCGCTCGTGCGGTTTCCGAATATTCCGAGCGGCGCGCCGCAGGACGAGGGATTGCTCGACGTCATGTGGCGAACGATCGTCAATGTCTTTGAGCCGCGGCTGATGGCGTTTTTGCTGATCATGTCGTGCTTCTGGATGATGATGTACCAGCTCTGGGACTTGCAGCCGAACTTCATCGAGGATTGGATCAACAGCGAGTCGGTGGCGCGGCACGCGCCCGTGAAGGCGTGGGTGGAGACGGGGTCGGACGGGCGGCTGCGGATACAGCAGCAGGTGTTGCTGTCGCTGAACTCGATCATGATCGTACTCTTTGTGGTGCCGGTCGGCTGGCTGGTCCGCAAGATGCGGACGGTGTCGGCGATGTTCTTCGGGATGCTGGGGGCGACGGGCGGCGTGCTTGTGGCGGGGCTGACGCAGAATTGCTGGTACCTGCTGCTGGGGATCGTGCTGTTTTCGCTGGGAGAGATGCTGACGGGGCCGAAGAAGAGTGAGTACCTAGGGCTCATTGCGCCGCATGGGAAGAAGGGGTTGTATCTCGGCTATGTCAACATTCCGACGGGACTCGGGCAGGGGCTGGGGAATCTCCTCGCGGGATGGGTGTACGGGCAATTCGGCGAGAAAGCGACCTTGGCGCTGCGGTACATGGCGGAGAACAAGCTGGTGCCGCTGAAGGGCACGTGGGATGGGCGGGTTGGATCGCTGCCGGACGTGACGGGGATTTCGCGGACGGAGGCGTTCGTGAAGTTGCAGGAATTGCTGGGCAAGAGCGGGGCTGAAGTGACTCAGGTTTTGTGGGATCGATACGACCCGCAGTATTACGTGTGGCTGCCGTTTGCGGCGATCGGGATCTTTGCGGCGATTGCGCTCGCGATTTTCGGGCAGATGGCGAAGCGGTGGAAGGATATGAACGCCTGAGGAAACGTCGAAACGTAAACACGAAGCGCGCGGCGCGGACCACCTTCGTGCCGGAACGCATCGTTTCGGGCGGGCAGACGGGGGCGGATCGAGCGGGGCTGGACTGGGCGATCGCGGCCGGGGTTCCGCATGGCGGGTGGTGCCCGAAGGGGCGGCGGGCGGAGGACGGCGCCATCCCGCGCCGATACCGGCTGCGTGAGACGCCGTCACGGGCCTATTCGCAGCGGACGCGATTCAATGTCCGCGACTCGGACGGGACGGTGATCATTTCGGTCGGGCGGCGGTTGCGTGGCGGATCGGCGCTGACTTATCGCGTCGCTCGAGAATTGGGACGGCCGGTGTTGCACCTGGGTGGCGGCCGGCCGATACAGAAACTTGTCGAACGATTGCAGGCGTTCGTTGAAAGGCATCGAATCGGGGTGCTGAACGTGGCCGGACCGCGGGCGTCGGGAGAGCCGACGGTCGACGCGTTTGTGCAGCTTATCCTTGCTTGCGCGTTTGGGCTGAACCCTCGACGATCACTTCAAATCCGCGGGCGGGGGCCTGTGATGCGGCGGTGAGCTTGGCGCGCTCCCACTTCTTGATGATCGGCGTGAGCAGCAACAGGAGGACGCCGGCGCCGGCCGAGGCGTAGACGATCACTGTGAACACTTTTTCGAAGCCCCAGCTCGCGGTCTTGCTGGCGAGACTGCCGGCGACGATGTGGGCGAACGCCGTACAAAGGAACCAGAGGCCCATCAGGAGGCCGGCCAGCCGGACCGGGGCCATCTTTGTCACCATCGAAAGGCCGACCGGGGAGAGGCAGAGCTCGCCGGTGGTGTGGAAGAAGTAGGCGATGATCAGCAATAGCAAGCTGGCCTTCGCGCCGCCGTCGGTCTGCCTTGCGGCGATGACGAGGGCGACGAAGCCGAGCGACATCTGGAACAGGGCCAGGACGAACTTCATAGGAGAGGACGGCTCCATGCCGGCCTTGTTGAGGCGAACCCAGAGCCAGGCGAAGAGCGGGGCGAGGGCCACGATGAACGCGGCGTTCACCGACTGGAAGACGGACGCTGGAATCTCCCAGCCGAAGAGCGAGCGGTTGACGTGGCGATCGGCGAAGAGATTGAGCGAGCTGCCGGCCTGTTCGAAACAGGCCCAGAAGGTCACCGAGAAGAGCGAGAGAATCAGGATCACGAGGATGCCCCCGCGTTCGACCGGTGAGCTTCGCATGGCCTCCCAGACGATATAGAGCAGAAAAATCCCGCCGACGATCGGGGCCGCGAGCTTCTCGACGAATTCCGGCTTCGAGACGAGATAGGCCGCGACGGGGACCGCGACCGCGATGGCGAGATAGAGCGTCCACTCGTTTGGCAGGCCGATGGCGCTGCGCTCGCGCAGGACTCCGACGCGGGGGGGCATGCCGCGATCGCCGAGGATGTGCTTGAAGGTGATGAAGCAGACGAGGCCGGTGACCATGCCGATGCCGGCCAGGGCGAAGGCGTAGTGATAGCCGTAGCGCTCGCCGACGATGCCGCAGAGCAGCGGGCCGAGGAAGGCGCCGACGTTGATGCCCATGTAGAAGATGGTGAAGGCGCCGTCGCGGCGCGGATCGCCGGGCTTGTAGAGCGTACCGACCATGGTGGAGATGTTGGGCTTGAAGAAGCCGTTGCCGCAGATGATCAGGGCCAAGGCGGCATAGAACCAATGCTTCTCCTGTGCGATCAGGTTGAAGCCGGGCAGCGACAGGCCGAACATGCCCAGGGCCATGAGGATGCCGCCGAGGATGATGGCGCGGCGGTAGCCGAGGAGGCGGTCGGCGAGCATTCCGCCGATGAGGGGCGTGGCATAGACGAGGCCGTTGTAGGCGCCGTAGGAGAGGGAGGCGAACTTGTCGTCGAAGAGGAACGACTTGGTCATGTAAAAGATGAGCAGGGCGCGCATGCCGTAGAAGTTGAAGCGCTCCCAGAGCTCGGAGAAGAAGAGGACGTAGAGGCCGATGGGGTGGCCGAGGAAGGTTCTTGAGGATGGGTCGTTGGGGGCGTTGTCGAGGGCCGGGGTGGCGGGGGTGTTCGTCGACGTCATCCGTGGGTCCTCGGGGCTGATCGGCGCGTCAGATGGGGAGCAGAATAGCGATTGGGGGCGGGGTTTTCCAGCGGCGAGTCGGCCGAGGGCCAGCTCCTGTTGCGAGTTGTTGATCGGATCAAAGAGGCACGAAGGCATCCCGGCGCGCCGGGACACGCAGGCACGGAGGGAGTGAGAGAGGCGGCCTTCGGCCGCACAGGACTATCGCGCATTTCACTTGGGCTGCGGTGCGGTCGGGTGATCGGGGGCGTCGTTGTGGTGCGTGGCGGGGTTTCGCTCAGGCGACCGAGTGCCGTCGTTGCCGGATTCGGCGGGGCGGCGCGATCGGGCGAACTCGGCGGCGGTGACGGTGTGGAGGGCCGCGGCGAATTCGTTGGCTGACTTGTCGTTGCGGCGGCGCTCGGCGTCTTCGCGATGAGTGGCAGCGCGCTCGGCGCTGAGGCGGGTGGCGGCGAGGCGCTGGCGCATGAGGACGATGCGGTGGAGCCGTTTGAGGGCCGCTTCTTCGATGGCGTAGGGGTCGGCGTCGACGCGGTCGTCGTCGGGGATTGAGCCATCGGCGGTGGCGATGCGGATGAACTCGGCGTCGAGGACGGTGGACATGGACTCGATGGGATCGCGGCCGTCGGCGCGGGCGAGGCGGGCGAAGTGGTCGAGCGAGGCGGTTGCGCGGAGGCGGGAGGCATAGCGGTAGAAGGCGGCGATGCCGACGCCGGAGATGGGAAGCTGGAAGAGGTGATAGAGGTCGATGAGACGCGGCGGGTCGCGGCGGATGATGGCGTCGTCGATCTGGGCGCGGAGGGATGGGGAGAGCTTGTCGAAGAGGGAGGAGACGGGGCCGCGGCGGGCGTTGGTGGGCGGGTCGGGGTTGGGGTTCATGTGTGCACCTTTTTTTTTGACGATAGCAGACGATAGAAGACGATAGAGAGCCGGACAGCACCTGTCGGGGATTGCGGATTGCGGATTTCGGATTGCGGAATAACAAGCATGGGAATCCATGAGCTCCAAACAAGCCTATTTTGGCCGGCAATACGTCGCAAAATCCGGCGTAATTGTCAGGTTACTCCTCGGCGCGCGGAATCCGAGAAGGGAATCCTCGGGGCCTGAGGCACGAAGGCACGCAGGCACGAAGTGCGACGAACTGGGGGTTCGAGCCCGGCCGGTTGCCGCCCCATGGCAGTGTTCGGGATATGTTAGGAACGCCAAGAGCGAAGTCAAGGCGATGTGTCAAGAATTTTTCGCGCCGGGCGGCTGCGCCCGGGCGCGGCTGGATCGCTCATGCCCCCTTGCTCCGGCACACCATCCCCGGAAGCAGCAGGGGAGGCTTGAAGCCGCGTCCACCAGGCCCTTTGCGGCGGCGTTTAGCGCGGTCGCGCTTCTTCGTTGTACAGATACGAAGTCTTTGTCCTCAGGAATGGGATTAGGAACCCGGAACAGTCATTGTAGATGCGCCGCCAACGCTCATTGTTACGTCGTTCGAGCACTCGCTTAGCGACTCTGCCAAGCTGCATATGAATCGCGAGTCTACAGTCGCCTGTCGCAAGCGCGTCGAGTGCGTCAGACACGATCTGCCACGATTTTTCGTAGGGAAAGAAGAACGACCAGAACTCTTGAAAGCCAATATTCAGCTCGTCGTTGTTCTGCAGACCCAACGTAAGCTCAAACGAAAGCCCCGGTTGCTTCGGCACACGCATCAATAGCTCGAAGCCAAGTTCGTCCACCTTTTCAATAGCGAAAGCATGCCGGCGGGCAAAGGCCCGATAGAGTTCTTCAGCCTCTGTGGTGTAGACCTTCACGTAAGCACTCAAGCGGAATGCGCAGATTGCCGCTTCAGGTCACGAGCGCACCGGGCGCTCCCATTCGTTGGCCGGGCAAGCCGGGGGCGGGCGGGTTAGCCCGGCAGCGGGAAGATGGTCCGGAGCAGTTCGGTGAAGTCGGGCGGGGCGTCGGCGGACGCGGAGTCCGGATGCTTGTCCTTGACCTGCATGACGAGGCAGATGTCGGTGCAGCTGAAGTTGCGACAGCACTGGCCCAAGCCGGTACTGCACTGGAAGTCCGCGACGCAGAAAAAGCCGCAGCCGGTATTGGCGAGGAGCGCTGCGGCGAGCAGCGCGGCGGCCAGCCAGCGAGTCTTTCGGTTCGTCAGCATGATCTTCCTCCCGCAAGCGTTGGGGGCATCGTACCCAGCGAGGGGAGCGAATTGCAATAGCCGCGGAGGCGGTGGGAGTGCGAACTGATGACTTGGCGGCCGGTCACGATCGTTCGACGGGCAAGTGGCGGGATGTTTGGGTCGGGCGAGAACGAAACGCACGGGCAAACAAGTTTGCCCATGCCACCCCAAAGGTTGGCTTGTCCCGGGCACCAGGCGCCGGCGAGTTCGGGCAGATGCTTGTTCGCGAATGGCGGCCCTAGTGGGAGGGGGAGTTTATGTGTGGTCGACTTCCAGTCGCTCAAAGCCCCTGGCAATCCCGGCGCGCCGGGATTGCGCCCTCCCGGTCGAAGAACAAGGCCGAGTGCGGGTGGGCTACACGCTTGCACGGCGGCGGGGATGGAGGAGAATTGGCGGGGAATTCGGTTGGAGAGGAGCGCGAGTATGAAGCGATCGATGTACCTGGTGGTCGTGGCCGTGATGGCGGTTGGGGCGGTTGTGGGCGCGGCGGACAAGAGTGAGAAGCTGAAGCCATTGGCGGAGTTTCCGATGAAGGAGCGGGTTGCGCGGTATGCGCCGGTGCGGCTGACGGCGGACATCAGCAAGCTGACGGCGAACGAGCGGAAGATGATCTCGCTGCTGATGCAGGCGGCGGAGCAGATGGACCAGATCTTCTGGCTGGAGGCGTGGGGCGACAAGGCGAAGCTGCTGGGGTCGATCGCGGATGCGGAGGCGCGGAAGTACGCGGAGATCAACTACGGGCCGTGGGATCGGCTCGATGATGACAAACCATTTTTGGCAGGGGTCGGGGTGAAACCGCTGACGGCGAACTTTTATCCGCACGATCTGACGAAGGAGCAGTTCGAGCAGTACGTGGCGAAGAATCCGTCGGAGGCGGCGGGGCTGAAGAGCCAGTACACGGTGGTGGTTCGCGATGGGGCGAAGCTGAAGGCGGTGCCGTATCACCAACATTTTGCCGCGCTGACGCAGACGGCGGCGGCGAAGCTGCGGGCGGCGACGGTGTTGTGCGAGGACGCGGGGCTGCGGAAATACCTCGAACTGCGGGCGAAGGCGCTGGAGACGGATGAGTATCGCGAGAGCGACATTGCGTGGCTGGAGATGAAGACGAACACGATCGACTGCGTGATCGGGCCGATCGAGACGTACGAGGACAAGCTGTTCGGCTACAAGGCGGCGCACGAGTCGTATGTGCTCATCAAGGACAAGGAGTGGAGCAAGCGGCTCGAGCGGTACGCGGCGCTGCTGCCGGATTTGCAGAAGGGGCTGCCGGTAGCTGCTCCGTACAAGGCGGAGAAGCCGGGGACGGACTCGGACTTGAACGCGTACGACGCGGTGTATTACGCGGGGGACTGCAACGCGGGGGCGAAGACGATCGCGATCAACCTGCCCAATGACGAGGAGGTGCAGCTCAAGAAGGGGACGCGGCGGCTGCAACTCAAGAATGCGATGCGGGCGAAGTTTGACAAGATACTCGTGCCGATTGCGGATCGGTTGATTGCGTCGGACCAGAGGAAGCACATCACGTTTGACGCTTTCTTCGGGAATACGATGTTTCACGAGGTGGCGCACGGACTGGGGATCAAGAACACGATCAACGGGAAGGGGACGGTGCGCGAGTCGCTGAAGGACCAGGCCGGTGCGCTGGAGGAGGGGAAGGCGGACATCCTCGGGCTGTACCTGGTGACGCAACTGGTGAAGCGCGGCGAGTGGAAGCAGGCGACCGCGATGGACCACTACGTGACGTTCATGGCGGGGATCATTCGGTCGGTGCGGTTTGGGGCGGCGAGCGCGCATGGGCGGGCGAACATGGCGTGCTTCAACTACTTTCAGCAGGCGGGGGCGTTCAGCGTCGATTCGGCGAGCGGCCGGTACAAGGTGGATGCGGCGAAGATGGAGAAAGCGGTGGAGGGGCTGGCGGGGAAGATCTTGAAGTACCAGGGCGACGGCGACTACGCGGGCGTGAAGGCGTGGTCGGAGGAGACGGGGAAGATCAGTCCGCCATTGCAGACGGCCTTGAACGACCTGGCCAAGGCGAACATTCCGGTTGATATCGTGTTTGAGCAGGGGCCGGCGGAGCTGGGATTGGGGCAGTGAGGCGTTCTCGCATCGGGGCGGATGGGATTGAGTACCGCGAAATCACCTCGCGCGATTGGGCCGTGGTGGAGCGGCTGTTCGGGACACGCGGGGCGTGCGGGGGTTGCTGGTGCATGTGGTGGCGGGTCGAGCGCGGGGGGAAGCTGTGGGAGCAAACCAAGGGGGCGCGGGCGAAGCGATTGATGAAGGGGCTCGTGGCGGCGGGGCGGGTTGGGGCGGTGATCGCGTTTGACGGCGAGCAACCGGTGGGGTGGTGCACGTTCGGTCCGCGCGGGGATTTTCCGAGACTTGAGACGGTGAAGGCCTATCGGCCGCCGGACGACGCGCGCGTGTGGTCGATTCCGTGTTTCTTCATATTGCCGACGCATCGCGGGCTGGGAGTCGGGCGCGGACTGCTGACGGCGGCGGTTGCGGCGGCGAAGCGGCAGGGTGCGACGATCCTCGAAGGATATCCGGTGACGAAGACGAAGGACGGGCGGGAGTTGCCGGCGGCGTTTGCGTGGACGGGCCCGCTGGGGATGTTTGAGGCGTGCGGGTTCCGGGAGGCGAGCGCGGTGAATCCGCGGCGGCCGCTGGTGCGACTGACGGTTTCGGCCGGCGCGTCGCGTCGGGCTAGGGGTTCCGGGCGCGGAGCTGGTGGGCGGCGACGATCAACTCGGCGGCGTGGGCCGGGGTGAGGTGATCGAGGTTGATTCCGAGGTCGAAGCGGGCGAGGTTCGCCGCTTCGACGCGGAAGTGGTGGCGAATGAAGTCGGCCCGCTCTCTTTCGAGGCGCTCGACTTCCTTTCGGGCGTGGGCTGGGTCGAGTTGATTGGCGGCTGCAAAGTTGGCGACGCACGTGTCGGGGTTGGCGCCGATCCGGACGCGGAGGCCTCGCTCTCGCGGCAGGATCAGGTCGACGCCGCGGCCGATGAAGATGGCGTTGCTGCCTCGGG
>CAZJVS010000044.1:0-33612 GCA_964549445.1 uncultured Planctomycetaceae bacterium | reverse complement strand
CCGGAAAGCCGGCGACCCACTTCGTGTACGACAACGGCTCGCCGCTGACCCACGTGAAGGGCGACGCGCCATCCGCCCGAAACGCGCCGATCCACGGCCCGGTATTGCCGCCCCCCATGTTGGGATACCAGTACTCGGGTGAGTCGACGAGACCCAGCACGAAATTGTTCTCGGCTTCCGAAGTGATGCTGACGAGATCGCCGCCGCGCAGCAGCGCCGACTCGCGGGCCTGCTGCCACGTGATGCCCGTCGGCACGGGGATCGGATCGTAAATGTGCCCGTTGCCGCCGTTGGACTTCTTCCATTCAACGGGGGCAGCGCAGGCATGGGTGGCCGCCATCGCAATGGTGATCGCCGCCGTGAGTCTGCACAGACGCTCCATCACGTGACTCCCATATTCGCGGTAAGGTTTCACCTGCGAGGTCAATTACACCCTATCTTACCGCCGAGGCGACGTTTCAGGCATGATTCGGGCCGGGCGCCGTGGGCGAACTTGGTTGCCGGTGGATCGCCACCCCACACTCCGGGCACGTGCCCGAGACGTTGAGCGTCAGGTTGTAGCCGCACTTTGGGCAGTGGCCGGGCGGGATGCGGCGGCGGTCGCGGTACCAGAGGAGTGCGGTTGGCGCGGCCGTGAGCAGGAAGAGCAACCAGATTGGTAGGTACGCCCAACGATGATTCAGAGCCGGCATCAGGGTGGGCGTTGATCCGATTCGCGGAAGCGCAAGCCCGATGCGGTGCGTCGGAGCGGCGCGCCACAGGCCCGGACGATAGAAATTCAGGCGGGACGCATTCTGACCGAATCCGCCGAAGTCCCAATACCTAGTCCCATTCCTCAGATGTACTTTGTCTCTCCGCATCTGCTCGCACCATGCAGGTGGACCGTCTGTCCAATTCGCGGACACTATTCCGTATTCTACGACGATCGTGGGCATGCACTTGAAGTCGAGCGAATTGAATAAGAAGTAGCTCCGGACGCTGACGGCCCAAATCGCCGCGATGAGTACGCATGCGCACAATCCCACCCACTTGCCAACGCGACGGAATCTGGAGCGTGCGGCCATGTGGGGATTGTACCGCGCGAGTGGCTATGCCATGTGTGCCGCCGATGGGTGCGGGGTTGGGGAGGGCGCAGACCGGGATCTGCCGTCCGGCGGTTGTGATCAAAACGGATACAGTTGGTACAGGATGGCGACGGTGCAATTCTTACACGTCTCATATTGCTGCGGATCTTCCTGTTTGCACGTCGCGAATACGTCAATGAGCTGTTCGGTGTAGCTATCCCCGGCGAGCCGCTTCCTCTCGAAACCATTGATCAGGATTGCGAGCTCAAAGTCGGTTGCGCCTGGGCACGCTTCGCGTATTTCATTTGTTATCTGCAATCGCGGATCGGCCTGAGTGCCGCAGCCAGCGAAGCAGGTCAGCACGAGAATCGCCAGGATTACGCGTCGCATGATTGCGGCTCCTTGGTCGGACCGTTGCAGCGTATCCGAACTTGCTGGTTCCGCGTGAGATGAATTGGCAATAGCGCTGAGTTTCGTCTGTTCGGGCGAGCGTTTCCCGGAACTGAACGGGTCAGGTCATGGTGATCGTCGGCCGGCGGGGCGCCGGCCGCTACGGGGACTCCGTCCTGCGGGCCGCCGGATGCCAAGCGGGTCAGGCGTAGAAATTGTGGAATTGGGGGAGACGCATTAATAACACTTTCGTAGCGACCTGCCGAGAGTCTCCTAGTAGAACAGCACAGCCGTGACGAACAGCGAAATATCCGCTCCATTGACCGCCGCATCGCTGTTCATGTCACCCTGCGTCGCGAAAGAACAACCGGGGTGCTGCAGCGCATAGGCCGCCGGATCGACCAATCCGAGGGCGAACGGTCCTACGTCTGCGGCGGTGATGTTGCAATCGCAGTTCAGGTCGCCCTTCGGCAACATAGGATTGGTCGCCACGCAACTCGCCTGACCGGAGGCCAAGAACGCGTTCATGAAGACTTGCGAACAATTCGACCAGGCGGTCCCAAAGCTGGTGCAACTGAACACCGTGGCCATGACAAAGCCGCTCGACGAACATCCATTGCCCGGTCCATCGTGCGTCATCGAGAAGAGATGGCCCAGTCCGTGGGCCAAGATCATTCCGGCGTACGAAACGTTGTTGCAGGGACCGGTGGGAAAATCCTGAATGACTGAAACTCCGTTTGCCGTGCACATCGAAGATTGAATGCCGATCTCGACCGTAGAAAAATCGAAATCCCGGGTGGTGATCGCCACCACCGCCCCAAGGCCCGGCGTGGAGATGTTCGCCTGCCGCCAACTGATCACGGACATCAGAAAATCGCTCGCCACCGTGCTGGACGTGAATGGGTCGCTGCCGACGAATTGGCGAATCCGCAGCAGCCGCAGGTTGGTTCCGGACGGCGTCGGCATGGATAAGTAGAGCGAATTGGCATTGAGCCACGCATCGACAGTCCTCGTCCGGGCTGCATCGGCCCCGAACGACGCCGACGCGTCGGCCGCGATGATGATCTCAATCGTCACTTGCTTGTGCGGACATATCGTGGAACGCATGCCTCCAACGTCCTCACTCATTTCAAAAATGAGCGGTTGAATGGACTCCGTCCCCGGCCGGGCAACAAAAGGGGGAATCGATTCAGGAATGGGGAGCCCGCCGGGGCAGCTCGTCTCCCACTGCGATGTCGCCGCAGAAGCCTGAACCTGTGCCAGGGCGATGCAAGGGGCCATCACGATGCAGAGTACCGCAATGACGTGTCGCACGGCCTTCTCCTTCCGCGCCGGCGGCGGTGTTCATGATTGGACGTAGACGGTACGGCTTTGGGGCCGACGGCACTCTCCATCATACGAAAATTTTCCGGCGAATGCGACGAATTGCTTGTCGCAGCCGCCAGGGAGAGCTTGTCACCTTGGGGTTCTGTCGCCAATCACTCATGGAGTGATGCTCACGGCCGGCGTTGGCCGCAACATCAGGCGTAGAGGTTGTGGAACTGGGGGAGGAGTGAGAAGCGCGACTTGAAGCGCTTTATCGTTTCGCCGCGTTGTTCGATGTTGGCGATGGTTGCGCCGCCGAAGCCGCGGCGGGCGAGTTCGCTGATGTACCAGATGCGGTCGGGGGCGAGGCCCATGACGGCGGCGCAGGAGGCGTCCAAGCTGGCGAGGCGGTCGCTCATCATGATCGCGCCGACGGGCTTGGCGGTGCCCATGAGCGGGCCGTCGCCTTCCATGCCGACGATGCCGTCGACGATTCCGAACTGGGGTTTCACGGTGGAGACGATGTCGACGATGGACTGCTCGATGCCCTGCCAGTGGAGGATGTTTTTAGGCCAGCCGTAGACGAGGCCGGGCATGAGGCCGAAGGTGTTTTTCATGGAGAGGGTGACGCCGGCCCAGTGGTGGGTCTTGAGCTTGGCGAGGGAGACGACGACGTCGGACGAGACGACGGTGCGCGGCAGGTAGAGGGTCTTCAGCCGTGTGCGGCCGCCAAGGTTGGCGACGGGGACGACTTCGTCGTAGTTGAGGTCGACGAAGGGGAGCTTGGCTTCCTTGAGGGCGACGCCGAGGCCGGATTGGGCGAGGACGAGCTCGGTGTCGCGGCGGTGGCCGGGGCCGTCGGCGATGGTGACTTTTGTCGCGCCGGCGCGGCGCATGACTTCGGCGGCGGCGATGACGACGGCGGGGTGGGTGTTGATCGGGCGGTCGGACTCGCTGGTTTCGACGAGGTTGGGCTTGAGCAGGACGGACTTGCCCGCGACGTTGAAGTTGGGGAACTCGCGGAGGCCGGCGTCGATGATGGAGACGAGGTCGGCGTTGTAGGTGTCGGCTGCGCCGATGAAGGTGCGGCCGGAGGTGGAGGCGGATGCGGGGGCGGGGTTGCAGCCGTCGACGGCGGTGAGGGCGGCAGCTCCGGCGGCGGTCTTGATGAACTGGCGGCGGTTCATGCGGCGGCGCCTCGCGATACGAAGGGGTTCTTTTCGATGGGAGCGATGGCGAGCAGTGCGACGGCGTGATGCCAGGGGCTCTGCGGGGCGAGGGTGCCTGTTTTGAGCAAGTCGCCGAAGCGGTTGGGGTCGATGGTGTTGTCGCCGAGGGCGCGGAGGGCGATGCGCGACCAGCCGAGCGAGACGGGCGAGGGCATGTGCGGGGCGATTCGACGGAGGTAGTCGGCGCCAGTTTCGACGACGGGGCGGTCGGGGTCGTCGAGCAGGCCGAGCAGGGCGACGGCGGTCGGGAAGGGATCGGATTCGAGCACGGTGCCGAAGACGACGGAGTTACCGTAGTTCCAACCGCCGCCGGGGATGGCGCGGTTGATGATGAGCGGGCGACACTCGGCGAGTCGCGGGTCGTCGCCTCGGCCGAGGGCTTCGAAGAGCAGAAGACTATATACGGTGGGCTCGATCCAACTGAAGGTATCGGGGGTCCAGGAGAATCCGCGGAGGGTGGGGTCGTCGCCGAAGATCGGGTTGCGGCTCTGGGTCTGCGGTGTCCAGCTTGCGAGGGTGTCGGCGACTTGCGCCGCGACTTTGCGATCGCCGCCGCAGCGGACGAGGACGATGGCGGCCATGGCGGAGAGGGCCGTTGGATTCGTCTGGCTGGGCTGGGGTTTGAGCGCGCCGCCGGCGACCTGCATAGAGGAGATGAAGTTGAGGCCGCGTGTGCGGGCTTCGGGGTCGAGGTCGAGGGCGTGGAGCGCGGCGATGGCGGTGGCGGTCGGCTCGATGGCGCTGGGGCCGGCGGCGAAGTAGGGCCAGCCGCCGTCGGGGTTCTGATGTTGGCGGAGCAGGGCGAGGGCGGCCTCGGCCCAGGCGGGACGGGTGGCGGTGGTGGTGGAATCGAGAAGCATGGTTCGTGGCCCGTGGACCACTGTAGTTAGCGAGTCGCACGGCTGTCAACAAAGCCGGGTGATTGCTAGACTCGTCGGCTTGTCATTGGCCGCGAGTTCAATCGAATGAGACGACGATTTCTGGTGACCGGGGCGCTGCCGTATTCGAACGGGCGGCTGCATGTGGGGCATATCGCGGGGGCGTATCTGCCGGCGGATATCTACGTGCGCTACCTGCGGAGCCGCGGGGAGGATGTGCGGTTTATCTGCGGGAGCGACGACAACGGAGTGGCGGCGCTGAAGAGCGCGCGGGAGGAGGGGAAGCCGGTTGAGGAGCTGACGGCGTTTTACAACGCGTCGCAGCGGAGGGCATTCGAGGGGTTGGGGATACGGTTTGACATCTATGGCGGGACGCACCAGCCGGCATACACGGCGCTGCACGAGAAACTGAGCCAGGAGTTCTTCCTGAAGATTCATGCGAAGGGGTTCTTCACGAAGAAGAAGACGCGGCAGCTTTATGACGCGCAGGCGGGGATGTTTCTGCCGGATCGGTTTGTGACGGGGATCTGTCATTACTCGGATTGCGGGAAGCCGGGGGCGTATGGCGATCAGTGCGAGTCGTGCGGGCGGAGCATTGACCCGCTGTTGCTGAAGGAACCGAAGAGCGTGCTGACCGGGACGACGCCGGAGCCGCGTGAGACGGTGCACTGGTATCTGCGGCTTGATCAGCTTGGTCCGAAGCTGGAGCAGTGGTTGAAGGGGAAGGGGGAGGCGTGGCGGCCGACGGTGCTGAACTTTGCGCTGGCGCAGATCGCGGGCGGGCTGCCGGAGCGGTCGATGACGCGCGATCTGACTTGGGGCGTGCCGGTGCCGCTGGATGATCCGGATGCGAAGGGCAAGACGCTGTACGTGTGGTTCGATGCGCCGATCGGGTACGTGAGCTTTACGGCGGCGCTGTGCGCGGAGCGGGGCGAGGCGGCGAACGCGTACGAGCAGTGGTGGAAGGACCCGGCGTGCAAGATCGTGCACTTCATCGGGGAGGACAACACGATCTTTCATGCGCTGACGTGGCCGGCGATGTTGCTGGCGACGCACGACAGCGCGTCGATCGAGGGCGAGAAGGGGGAGTACCAGCTGCCGTGGAACGTGGTGGCGAACTCGTTCTTGAATATTCAGTTTCCGGGTCGCGAGGAGGAGAAGATCAGCAAGAGCCGGGGGACGGCGATCTGGATCGAGGATTACTTGAAGACGTTCGACCCCGATCCGCTGCGGTATTACCTGACGGCGATTGCGCCGGAGGGGCAGCGGACGGCGTGGGATTTTGACGCGTTTGTGGAGCGGAATAACAGCGAGTTGATTGCGACGCTGGGGAACTTTGTCAATCGCTGGCAGAAGATCGTGACGGATGATTTCGGGCGGAAGGTGCCGGCGACGACGAGGATGGCGGAAATTGATCGGGCGGTGATCGCGGAGGTCGATGGGCTGGTGAAGTCGGTCGCGGATGACCTGGAGGCGTTCCGGTTCAAGGCGGCGCTGGGGCGGCTGATGGACGGGTTCCGGGCTTGCAACCGGTACATCGATACGCAGGCGCCGTGGAAGTCGCGGAAGACGGACATGGAGCTGTGCGCGACGACGGTGCATACGTGCATTCAGTGCACGAAGACGCTGGGAGTGCTGCTGACGCCGTTTCTGCCGTTTGCGGGGGAGAAGATTCGGGCGTCGATGGGCTGCGCGGAAGAGGAGTGGACGTGGTTGCGGGCGAGTGAGCGGCTGGCGGAGGGGCAGGCGCTGGGGGCTGCGCCGGAGATTTTGTTTCGGCGGCTGGACATTAAGGAGTTCGGGGTGTGAGCGCGGCGGAGTCGGCGGGCGTGCGGGTTGGCGCGAACGCGGTGATTCCGTGGAGCGAGCTGGAGTTCGTGTTCGATCGCAGCAGCGGGCCGGGGGGGCAGAACGTTAACAAGGTGAATACGCGGGCGACACTGCTGTTTGATGTGGGGGCGTCGCGGGCGCTTTCGGAGGAGCAGAAGGCGCGGGTGATTGCGCGATTGGGGTCGCGGATGGATGGGGCGGGGCGGCTGCGGCTGGTGAGCCAAGTGCATCGGACGCAGACGGGGAATCGGGCGGATGTCGTCGGGCGGTTTGTTGAACTGGTGCGTGGGGCGCTACGACCGATAAGGGTGCGACGTCCGACACTGGCGACAGCGGCGTCGCGCAAACGGCGGCAGACCGAAAAAATCCGGCGAAGTGAGAGGAAGCAGGGGCGATCGTGGCGAGCGGGCGCTGGAGAATAGCGTGGTGTTATCGGGCGAGAAGGCATGCGGCGAGCGCGTATCGTATATAATTTATTGTCAGATATGATGTTCGGCTGCGCTCGCGGCGTGAACACCATTCTTGGCGCGACATTTGGCAGTCAGGCCGGCGGGCCCTAAAATCTGACTCTCCCAGCGAGGCCACGGGTGAGGCCTTGCAATCGACGCGACACGCGTCGGTCTGACGGCGATCCACGCAGTTTGGTGCGAATGCGGAGATGCAAGGAACGCCGGGCATTTGTGTGACTGGAGAGGTAATCGAGCAGCAGGCGAACCGTTGACGTACGCAGCCGAGCGGGTGCGTACCGATATATCCATACAGACCGGCGTGCCTATTAAGCGGGGAAGCGACGGTCGCCGGGCTAATCGTTGAAACAAAGGAACGAATGACGCTACGACTTGCGAGCAGATTGGTTTGTCTTGGGGGCATCCTGATGTTCGTCACCGGATGCCCGGTGCCGCAGCCGCCGGGCAACGGGAAGCAGGCGGTTGTTACCGAGCCGAAGACGGGCGCGCAGTACTACCTCTACCTGCCCGAAGCGTATGTGAAGAACGACGGGAAGAATCCGCGCGATCCGAGCAAGCAGTGGCCGCTGGTCATGACATTTCACGGCATGAAGCCGTACGACACGTGGGACCGCCAGGCGCACGAGTGGGAGCAGGAGGCGGACAATTACGGATTCATCATCTGTGCGCCGTGGCTGCAGTCGTGCGACTCGTTCATGGAGTATCCGCTGCGGAGCGAGCATTCCTACGTTTTGAAGGATCGCGAGCACGTGATCGCGATCATGGATCATATTTTCGCGACAACGAAGGCCGATCCGAAGGCGGTGCTGTCGACAAGCTGGTCGTGCGGCGGGTACATGGCCCACTACTTCGCGAACCGGTTCCCGACGCGGTTTACGTGCATCGCGACGCGATTGTCGAATTTCTGCCCGGACCTGCTGCTGGAATCGAACATCCCTCTGTACCGCGACACGCCGGTGGCGATGTTCATCGGCGACGGCGACTTTCCGAAGTGCAAGTCGGAGTCGGAGCAGGCGGTGGCGTGGTACAAGGGGCACGGATTCGCGAAGGTCGAGGGCAAGACGATCGACAACATGGGGCATCGTCGAATTCCGCAGTGCGCGGCGGCGTTCTTCGCGGAGAGTCTGAACATCGAGCCGCTGCATCCGGACCGGGCGGCGGCGACGCTGGCGAAGGTGCGAATGCGCGACTACCAGCCGCCGGCGACGATGATCGCGGCGAATTCGCCGCGGCAGGGATCGAGCGGTGGTCCGCCGACGGTGGCGGTCGCGGCGGCTGCGCCGAAGTATGTCGCGCCGCCTCCGACGAAGACGGCCGCGGCGGGAGCCGCGAAGCCGACGGGAGCGCCGGCGCCGCGCGTGACGCCGCCGCAGCCGACGATCTTCGCGAGGTCGGACGGGCAGGCGACGTCTCCGACGATGACGCCGCCATCGGGGGCCGGGGCAGCGCGGGTGGCGCAGGGCGGCCGGACGGGCACGACGCCTTCGACGCCGCGGGACAGCAACGTTCGGCTGGCGCAGGCGGATTCGCGGCAAGGCAATTCGACGATGGGCTCGCCGTCGCGGAGCGGGGATCTTTACCGGCCGCGAGATGCGGGGCCTAAGACGTATCCGAGCGAGCGGACGCGGACGGTTGGCACCGGCGACACGCAGCGGACGGCTGCTGCGACAAACTCGCGGGTCGGCACGAGCACGAGCATGACGAACGGCCGGCCGGCGGCGGCGTCGGGGCGGCCGTCGAGCGCGTCGAAGCTGGCGAAGAACGTGAACATCAACATGGTGAGCCCGGCGGTGGGGACGGCGCCGCATTACATCGCGTTTAACGTGGACCTGCCGCAGAACGTGTCGCGCGAGGCGGACTTTCTGTGGATGGATAACGGGATGTGGATCTGCGACGAACCGAAGGGCGTGAAGATTCTCGATACGCCGGGGCGGCACCGGATTTCGGTGCTGGTGGTGACGAAGGACGGGCAGGAGTATCGGGGTACGAAGGACGTGGTGGTGCTGGCGAAGGTGTCGGATTCGGGTCGGACGAATCCGCGGGTGGGGACGAACTAGGGCGCAGGCCTGGCTCGTCCGTTATCGCGTCGTTTCAGTGCTCGGCGTTCTGTCGGGCGCGATGATCGTTTGATATCAAGTCAGATCGGACAACTGCTCGAGCGTTGGCGGTTCGAGGGGGCTTAGCCAGGCGCGGAGGAGGAGGTCGGCTTCGCGCGGGGTGAGGTTTGTCGATTGAACTTGCTGGGTATCGGCGATGATTGTT
This sequence comes from uncultured Planctomycetaceae bacterium, assembly GCA_964549445.1. Classification (GTDB taxonomy): domain Bacteria; phylum Planctomycetota; class Phycisphaerae; order UBA1845; family UTPLA1; genus SpSt-539. Next base: position 24,187 of record CAZJVS010000044.1, on the reverse strand, counting down.
CCGAAGTACCGACCGCGAAAACAGGGGAAGAAGCAGAGAACCGCACTCTCGCGCGAGAAGACGCGAAGAGTCCAACCGCTGCGAAACCAGGATCGCTTCCTGAACGCGACGCCCGCAGGAACCGCAAACCACTGTTCTCGCCCGGAGAGACCCTGACCTTTCGGGAAGACGAAAAGCAGAATAAGAAGCGTCGACCACAGCGCCAACCTGTCGGTGGCGCGGTTTCGTTGCAATGCGTCGATCGCCGCGAGCAGCCAGTTGAAACCGAATATCGCGAGCATGAGCCAGCCCCCGCTCAGGATGAAGTTTCGCCGCAGGCGGCGGCTCTCCCGCGACGAGCCGGATTCCATGTCGCCCTTTCCATGGCGATCCGGCGACGCCTGTAACTGCTGCGCGAGTTCGTCGAAGCCATCGTCGGCTTCGTCGAGCGAGCGCGGCTCGAATGGTTCCAGGATTCCGGGCGGCATCGGACTGACGTTTGGGCGGAGGCACAGGATCAGGCCGGTCGATCCGCGGGCCGCGAACTCCTGGCAAAGCTCCGGCAAGGCGATATTCGCACCAATGGAAGCGCACGAGTCGATGACAGCGTGCAGCAACCCGGCCGTCGGCGTCGCGCCGAAACGATCGAGACTGTCGATAATACGCCGTCGCGCGACGCGTCTGATTGCAGGCAATCCGGCGCGCAGGACGATCGCCGCCGACAAACCAACGATTGCGCCGGCCGCGATTAACAATGTTGACCTTGGTACGGCGAATCGGCCCTGAACCGCCACCATTGCAAACCCGGACAGGGCGCCGAGTACGACGATAGGCCACAACATGACCCGTCCAACAGGGACTCGGTGGCACTGCAACTGGACGATGTTCGGCCCGCTCGGCTTGAGCGTGGTTTGGCGCGGATCAGCGTCAGCGCCTCCGTTGACTTCCACCGGGTTGGATTCTGCATCGTTCATTGCGAGTTCGCGCTCTATCGAGCGTATTCTGTTCGTGCGGCTCGATCGGTCATTGGAGGTCTGATAGTTTATCGAGAGTCGGCGGGGGGAGGGGGCTGAGCCAGGCGCGGAGGAGCATGTTGGCTTCTGCTTCTGAGCACGTGATCTCGTAGCTACCGGTTGCGTGGGCGAAGCGGACTTTCCAGACCAGCGGGGCGGCGGAACTGACACAAAGTACGGAATTGCGGCGCGGAATGACGCGGACGTCCATTCGAGAGCCGGTGCGCCCAAGTCGACGGTATACCAGGGCGCTCGGGACGATCAACCAGCGGCCGCGTTGGCGCCAGCCCGGACGGGGACGCAAAAGCGATGACGCAATTATGATTGACATTGTGTAGAAGGTGATGCCTAGAATCGGCTTTTTCCACATGGCGAACGCGCCGAGCACTAAGACGATCAGCGCCCCGACGAGGCCGAGCACGCCACCGTGGTGTTTGAGATACGAGGCAAACCACAGCTGTTCCGGCGAACGGACTTGAATGGAGTCTGGACCGCCTTTTGATTTGTCGTCGGATGCATCGAGCCCGGACGAGAGGTTATGAAATGCCGGATCGGCTTCGTCGAGCGTGACGGGCTCGAACGGAACCGGGATTGGGCGGATCGGAAGCCGCTTTTGGGGGTCGGCGATGCGGATGGTGATGTCGCCCATGCCCGCGGTAACCGCTTCGCGTACGGCGTGACGAATGAGACTGGCCGCTGCGACCGTGAATGTGGCATTGAGGCCGGCGCGCAGGACGGCTTCCGGGCTCTCGGCAGGCACTTTGCGAGCGAGGTGAATGGCGGCGCGATCATTGATTTGAGTCCAGACGAGGATGGCGATGGCGAGACACAGGATCGCGACGACGAGAACGAGCGGCCCGACGTTGGCGACGACGGTCAGAATCAGGCCTAACAAGGCCAACAGGAGCAGCGCGGTGAAAAGCAGTGCGACACCGCCGGGGACGGCGAGCGTGAAGATACTCTCCCGCCATGGCTGGCTGCCGTAGTCGTAGTCGATTTCGATCAGCTTGCCAGGCGATTGGGCGGTGGGCTGGATCGTTTTCATATTGTGCTGGGCTGCGTCGGTCATTGGAGGTCGGATAGTTTATCGAGAGAGTTTCGTGGCGTCGGCCCTCTTGGAGCGGGATTGGTGGTTTGCATTTGGGGCGACTTTGACGGCGACGATTCGCGGGGGCGGTAGGGCGAAGATCGTCGACCACGAGGGCGAGAGTATTCGAGTTGGGATGATCGCTCCGGCGCTCCCTTACGGTCGCGGTTCTGAGCGGAAGTTTGGCGGGTGCTCGATAGAATATGGCCGTGGGTGCGAGGAAGTCTATTCCGTTGCCGCTGGTTGATCCGCGGGTGGTGGCTTTGCGGGAGCGGATTGCGCATTTGCCGAAGTGTCCCGGGGTTTATCTGTTCAAGGATACCAAGGGAGTTGTGCTGTACGTCGGGAAGGCGGCCGATTTGCGGTCGCGGGTTTCGAGTTATTTTCAGGATGCGGCCGATCTGCTGACGTCGCGCGGGCCGGAGATTGCGCGGATGGCGGATCGGGTGATCGACTTCGACTTTCTGGAGTGCGAGACCGAGGTCGATGCACTGCTGACGGAGAACCGGCTGATCAAGGACATCCAGCCGGAGTTCAATGCGCGGCTGAAGGATGACAAGAGCTTTCCGTACCTGGAGATCACGACCGGGGATGATTTTCCGGGGGTGTTCGTGACGCGGCGGCCGCAGGTGAAGGGGAGCAAGCTGTACGGGCCATTTACGTCGGCCGGGGGGCTGCGTGACGCGGTGAACGCGATGCAGAAGGCGTTCAAGTTCCGGACGTGCGAGCTGGAAATCCGGGCGGACGATGAGAAGCGGCGGTTCTTCCGGCCGTGCCTGCTGTATTCGATCAACCAGTGCACGGGGCCGTGTGCGGACCGGGTGAGCGTCGAGGATTACGCGAAGGACATCGAGCGGTTGAAAAAGTTCCTGGCGTCGAAGCGCAGCGTGGTGATGCGGCAGATGCAGAAGGAGATGGACGCGGCGGCGGCGGAGCTGCGGTTTGAGGATGCGGCGGGGATACGCGACCGAATGAAGGCGCTGCAGAATCTCAGCCTGGCCGGCGACGTGAAGGAGGATGTGCAGCCGGAGGTGTTTTACATCGACCCGAAGGCGGGGCTGGAGCGGTTGGCGAAGATATTGGAGGTGGAGGCGGCGCCGCGGATCATCGAGGGGATCGATATTGCGAACTTGCAGGGGGATGAGTCGGTCGGGTCGCTGGTGTGCTTCATCGACGGGGTGGCGTTCAAGAGCGGGTACAAGCGGTTTCGGATCAAGACGGTGGAGGGGCAGGACGACTACGCGATGATTCGCGAGGTGGTGACGCGGCGGTATCGGCACGCGGGCGAAGGGGAGGAGCTGTACCCGGATGTGGTGCTGATCGACGGCGGGCTGGGGCAGCTTCATGCGGCGATGGCGGCGTTCGCGGAGATGTTCATCAAGCCGCCGATGGTGATTTCGCTGGCGAAGCGCGAGGAGGAGATTTACATCCAGGCGAAGAGCCGGCCGATCAAGCTGGCGCGGAATGATGCGGCGCTGCGGCTGTTGCAGAGCGTGCGCGACGAGGCGCATCGGTTTGCGCAGCACTATCACCACATCCTGAGGCGGAAGCGGCTGTTTGACGAGGATGTGGCGGCGGGGAAGAAGCCGCCGCGGGGGAAAGGTCGAAAAGTCGAAACGCCGAAAAGTCGAAACGAAAGCGAAGCGCCGATTGATCCGGATCCAGTGGAGGATGTTCAGCGGCATCCGGAGGATTGAGGTCGGATCAGGGGGCGTCGACGAGCTTTTCGACGGTGAAGAGAGAGACTTCGGTTTCGGGGTGTTTCCAGGCGTCGCGGGGGAGGCCGGCCTTGTCGGTGCAGCAATGTTCAAGGAATTGCTGGGCGGTCCAATTGCATTCGGCGGCGACTTGCGGGAGGAAGCAGCCGGTGTGGTGGCCTGCGCGGATGTATATGCCGTGTTCTCCGACTTTGAGGGAGAGGGGGTCGGTGGTGCGCTGGAGTGGAGTGAGGACGGAGATTTCGATGGTCAGGCCTGGAAGCTCTTCGAGCGTGACGGGGTGATCGATGAAGCGCGGGTCCTGCGCGGCGGCGACGGCCATGTCCCAGATGGTGTCGGGGAGGGGGCTGCGGGGTGTGAAGGTGCCGATACAGCCACGCAGGCGGTCGCCGCGGTGAAGGGTGACGAAGACGCCGCGCGGTGTGGGGTCGGGCCAGGAGCGGTCGAAGGTCGGGGGCGGATCGACGGCGCCGTCGGCAAGCAGTGACTGTAGAGCGGCGCGTGCGATTGCGAGCAGGCGGGATTTTTCTTGCTGCGTCATGGCGACTTGCGGCCTATGTGCCCGGCCGGCTACTTGCCGTCGCCGGTTGCGGCGGAGCCACCCGCGTGCGACTTTTCGGGAAGGGCGTTGAGCTCGGCGAGGGCGGAGACGACGCCGGGCGCGCCGGGGTCGAGCTGATAGGCGTTCTGGAGTTCGGCAACGGCCTCGCTTTCATTGTTGCAGCGCATGTAGAAGCGGCCGAGCTCGGCGTGGACGGCGGCGTTTTCGGGTTCGAGGGCGACAGCGGTCTTGAGGACGCGGAGGGACTTGTCGAGGTCGCCCGACTGCGCGAGCTCGTGGGCTTCGAGGATCATCATCTTGGCGCGAGGGGTGGCGTGGGCGGAGGCCCATGAGGCGAGGTCGAGGACGGCGGCCTGACGACCGCGGAGCTTGAGGGCTTCGGTCTTGCCCTGGATGGCCTTGGTGTAGCCGGGAAAGGCGTTGTAGGCGCGTTCGAATTCGGAGGCGGCGTGGTCGCAGAAGCGCATGCCGGCGACGAGATTGTCTTCGCGCATTTTCTGTTCCGCCATGCGAAGATAGCAGCGGCCGATGTAATAGGCGGACTCGGGCCGCTCGGGATCGACCTTGCGGGCGTTTTCGAACTGGGCGATGGCGGCGTAGTAATCGCCCTTGTTGTATTGCTCGAGGCCGGACTGGTTGTAGTCGCGGACCTTGCCGGGCGGGCCGCAGCCGACGAGGAGGGCGAGTGTGAGGGCGGGCACGATGTTGCGAGCACTTCGAAGAATCATCCTCGCGCGGATGCTAGCGGTGGGGGCCGGGCGCTGCAAGACGGGAGCACGGATCGATGGCGGGTGAGATGATGCGGTTCGTGGTGCTGCGGCACGAGACGCGCGACGGGGTACACTGGGACTTGATGCTGGACCGCGGGGCGGTGCTTGCGACGTGGCGACTGGCGGAAGCGCCGAGCAGCGATGGCGGGGCGGTGATCGAGGCGGAGAGAATCGGCGATCATCGGCGGTCGTACCTGGAGTATGAGGGGCCCGTGAGCAGGGACCGGGGGACGGTGCGGCGGCTGGATGCGGGCGAGTATCGGCTCGTACGAGAGAGCTTGGCGGAATTGGAGGTGGAGTTCGAAGGGGAGGTGCTGCGCGGCCGTTACGGGCTGTCGGCGAAGGGGTTGGGGAGGCCGTCGGAGTGGGTCTTGCGGCGACTCTGACGAGCGGGGCCGAGGGATTCGATCTTCAGGTCGAGGGTGTCGCGGCGGACGGTGATGCCGAGGACGGTGTAGAGCCGTTCGCCGTTGGGCCAGACGGCGCGGGAGGCGATGTGCAGGCCGGAGAGGAGATTGCCGTGCATGCGGGGGCTGCCGCGCCAGGCCTTGTCGGGCGCGATGTCGATGGGTTCTGAGAGCGCGCGAGCGAAGACGGCGGTGGGGAGGGGCAGCGCACCGGCGCGGCAGCGGACAACCTTGAGGCGGATGTCGTCGGCGTCGACGTCTACGTCGAGGTCGATGGAGATGACGACGCTGGGGCCGTGGCCGCTGTAGGTCGCGGCGAGGCGGATGGTTCCGTCGCGAAAACGGATGGTCGGGTCGCTCCATTCCTTGGGAATTCGGCGCTCGATAAGGGGGAAGATTTCGGAGCGCATGGCGATCCATTGCACGATCTGAACTTCGCGGAGGTGGACATCGAAGATACCGGGCTGCATGAGGGCGTCGCTGAAGCTCTGGGCGGAGTCGCGGAGGTCGTCGCGGACGGCCTGGGGATCGGCGGGGCGGGCGGATTGCGACCGATACCACGACGGGCGGTAGAAGGCGAGCGAGACGGCGAGCAGGAGCAGCGCGAGCGGGAGGACGATGGCCATGCGAAGCGCGATTCGAAACGCGCGTCGGTGAGGCGTGGAAGGGGTGGCCGCGGTGGATGTCACGCGCACAGAACACCGCGTTGGATGGGGCTTGTCAAGCTCTTGAATTGACCGGGCATGCGCGACGAAGCTACAATTTTCGGGCCGTCGCGGGATCCATCGTCCGGCGACTTCGGACGATTCGCCCATGAGCCGCATACTCGGATTTGTCATCGTACTTACGTGGGCTGTTGCATTCACGTCGGTGGTCTTGCGCGACGTTGCACCGTACTGGCGGCCGCAGGAGCCGCCGACGGGGCAGATGCCAAACGGCGACTACCAGGTCGGGATCTTCGACGCGTCGGGGCGGCGGATCGGAACGAGCTGGACGACGCTCAGCAACCAGCCGGATTTGTTGACGATTCAATCGAGCACGCTGCTTTCGGACCTCGCGCCGTTGCGGCGACTCGTTCCGGTTCGCGACCTGGTGATTGACACGGGATTTGCGTTGTCGCTTCCGGATCGTCGGCTGACGTCATTCGACATAACGCTGCGGCACGAGCGCGAACTAATCGGGGAGTTGCGCGGGCACCAGGTGGGCGAGGACTATGCGTGCGCGGCGCGGGTCGGGACGCTGGAGCGGACGTTCAGTCTCGATGCGCGGGCGACGTCGCTGGTGAGCGAGGCGCTGCGGCCGTTCGACTACCTTCCGAACCTGCGGGTGGGGCAGACGTGGCGGATTCGGATGCTGGATTTCGTGGCGCTGCTTCGCGACCAGACGGCGACGATCACGCCGCAATTGGTGCAGGTGACGGGCGAAGAGGAGATCAGTCACAACGGAAAACGGGTGCGGTGTTTCCGAATTGAGACGGACGGAGCGCTGGCATGGGCGGATTCGAGCGGACGGGTTCTCCTTCAGCGGGTGGAACTGCCGCTGCTGGGGCGGCTGGAGATCCGTGCGGAACCGTTCGATGCGAAGGCGCGAAATGCGATTCGTCAGCGTGCACACGACGCGGGGCCGCGGCCGGATGCAGTGCGGGCGGGAGCACGCTAGATGTCGATCGTTCTCGAACATGTGAGCAAGCGCTTCGGCGAGAAGACGGCGGTCGACGACGTGTCGTTGAGCGTACGGGCCGGCGAGGTGTTTGCGTTCCTCGGTCCGAACGGGGCGGGGAAGACGACGACGATCAAGATGATCGTGGGGTTGCTGCGGCCGGACGCGGGGCGGGTGAGGATTTGCGACCAACCGATGGGTGCGAACGGCAACGAGGCGAAGCTGCAGCTTGCGTACGTTCCGGACCTGCCATTCGTCTATGAGAAGCTGAGCGGGCGGGAGTTCCTCGAGTTTGTGGCGCGGATGTATGGTTTGTCGGCGGCCGAGGGGGCTGAGCGGACGGCGCGGCTTCTCGATACGCTGCGGATCGGCGATTACATCGAGCAATTGACCGAGAGCTACTCGCACGGGATGAAGCAGAAGCTCGTGCTGGCGGCCGCGCTGCTGCATGACCCGCAGGTTCTGGTGGTGGACGAGCCGATGGTGGGGCTCGACCCGCGGAGCATGCGGATCGTGAAAGATTTGTTCCGGCAGCACGCGGACAGCGGGCGGACGGTGTTTCTGTCGACGCATCTGCTGGAGGTGGCGGAGTCGCTGGCGGATCGGATTGCGATCATTCATCGGGGGCGGATCGTGGCGGAGGGCACGCTGGAGGATTTGCGGCGGGAGCAGGTGAGGCATCGAAGTCTTGAAGAGATATTCCTCCAATTGACGGACGAGGCCGAAGTGCCGCCGTCCGGGGCGGCCCTGTTGTGAGCCCAACTGCGACAGCGGCGGCGCGGACCGAGTCGACGGGTTTTTCGCTTTTGCTCGCGATGAAGTTGCGGGTGATTCGGAATCGCGTACGGCAGGTGGCCGAGGACGCGCCGCTGCGCGTGGTGCTGATCGTCGGTTTCATTGTTGCGATCTGGCTGACGCTGTATTTGCTGTTCGACCGGATCTTCATGACGCTGAGCATGTTCCCGGAGCAGCGGGTCGTCATCGTCCAGTACGTGTTCCACATTTTCTTCGCGGCGATGACGGTGCTGCTGGCTTTCTCGAGCGCGATCCTCGCGTACGGAGGATTGTTTCTGCGGCAGGAGCCGTCGTGGCTGCTGGCGTCGCCGGTGCGGCCGGGCAGCATCGTGGGGATGGTGCTTCTCGAAAGCGTGTTTTACGCGAGCTGGTCGTTGTTACTGCTGGGATTGCCGATGGCGGTCGCGGTGGGACGGCTCGAAGGTCTGCCGTGGTATTTCTACCTGACGTTTGCGGGGGCGTTCCTGGCGTTTGTGCCGATTCCGGGGGCGATCGGGCTGGTGGCGGCGTGGATGGCGGCGATGTGGATGCCGCGTTCGGCGCGGCGGATCATGATCGCGGTCGCGGGAGTGGCGCTGCTGGGTGCGCTCGTGTGGTGGGCCCGGGTGTGGGGCGGGATGTCGCTGAACGATCCGGATCGGTGGCTGGATCGGTTCTTGAACGAGCTGCACGTGATGCGCGGGGCGTTGCTGCCCTCAACTTGGGTGACGAAGGCGATACGCAATGTGCGGGTGGGGCAGCCGCGGCAGGCGCTTTTTTACCTGTTCGTGACGGCGGCGCACGCGGCGTTTTTCAGTTGGTTGGCAATCGTCGTGGTGGCGCGATTCCTGCAGACGGCGTACGGGCGGGCCGGGTCGGCGCCGGCTTCGGTCATCGGATTCGGCGAGCCGCTGACGCGATGGGCGACGAACATTTTTTTCTGCTACCTGCCGAAACAGATGCGCGGTCTGGTTCTGAAGGACTTGCGGACGTTCATGCGTGATCCGCTGCAGTGGTCGCAGCTTGCGATCCTGCTGGGACTTCTTGCGCTTTACCTGGCGTACCTGCCGCGGATGCATCCAAAGGGTTTCACACTGCACTGGCAGGCGTTGATCTGCTTTTTGAACTACGGGGCGATCGCGCTGATCTTGTCGACATTCACGAGCCGGTTTGTGTTTCCGATGATTTCGCTCGAAGGTCGGCAGATGTGGCTGGTGTCGCTGTGGCCGATGTCGCGGACGAGCGTGGTGTGGGCGAAATTTGATTTTGCCCTGGCGGTTACGGCGGGAGCGGCGACGGCGGTGACGGCGTTGTCGATTCGGGCGCTGCACATGCCGCTGACACTGGCGCTGGTGCAGGTTGCGGCGACACTGTCGGTGTGTGTGGGATTGTGCGGACTTGCGGTGGGGCTGGGTGCGGCCTTGCCGAGCTACGAGGAGCGATCGGCGGCCCGGATCGCGGGAAGCGTGGGGGGCACGGTGAATCTCGTGGTGTCGCTTGCGCTGGTGCTGTTGAGCATTGCGCTGATGGGCGGGCTTTGCTATCGCAACGTGTACGTGTTGGGGAGCCAGACGCGGTTGGATGCGATCAACCTGGCACTGTACCTGGCGCAGATCGCGGTGGGGTTCGGGAGCGGCGCGATCTGCATGCGAATCGGGATCCGCCGATTCGAGCGGTCGGAGTTCTAGGGGCCGGGGATCAGGTCTTTACGCGGTAGGTGCGAACGGCGTCCAAGCCGAGGAGCGGTCTGCCGCGGCGAAGGAGCCAGTGCGCGTAGGGGGCGAGGATGGAGGTGTATGCCGCGGTGTATACGCCGTAGACGAGCCAGAGCGAGAAGCGATCCCACGCGTGCAGCGTATAGGCGAAGTGGGCGGCTTCAGCGGCGTAGGTGACAAGCGTCCAGACGACGACGGTGACCGCGTAGGTGAGCAGATGCTCGCGGAAGACGATTTCGCGAAAACGGCACGTGAGCAGGGCGCAGAAGCCGAATGCGAGCGCGTGAACGCCGACGGCGCCGCGCTCGTGGAGACTGAGGCCATTGAGGTCGGCGGCGAGGCCGAGAATCCAGGCGGCGATCAGGGCGTCGCCGCGGCGAGCGAGCAGCGCGTAGAAGACAGCGACAAGGATGAGCAGATCGGGCCGCACATGATGCACTTCGATCAGGGCCATGATGGTGGTCTGCAGGACGCAGACGACGTAGGCGAGGATGGCAAAGGCGATCCAGTGCATGGATTTCGGCGGTCCTACGCTCCGAGTCGCGGCGGGGGTGAGATCGGCCCGCGGCGGATACCGAGGATGGCGCGGGCGGCTGCGATCCGCACCGGCATGGGCTGCACGTCGTCGTCCATGGTTGCCGAAAGCTTGCCGAGTGCGCTACGGTTGCCGATGGCTTCCAACGCCGAGGCGGAGAGCGTGCGAATGCGGGTCTCCTGCTGCTGGGGTGGATCGTCCTTCGCGTTGGTGTTCGGGGCGATGAATTCGAGCATGCTGATGGCGAGGGTGTAGCCGTCATCGCGGCCGAGGCGGCCGAGTCCGCGGGCGGCGGCGAGACGGACCTCGTTGTAAGGGCCTTCCTTGAGACGATAGGTGAAGAGTTCTTCGGCGGACTTGGCGCGGGCAGTGCCGAGGGTCATGAGGGCGTCGACCATCTTGGGGCCCGCGCCGCTGTGACCGTAGAAGAGGAGGTCGCGCGTGGCCTTGGGATCATTGAGAAGGACCATTGAGTCGAGTGCCTGGAGGCGGACGAGCTCGTCCTTGTCGTTGAGGGCGCGCTGAAGGACTTTGACGGACTTGGGCTCGCCGAGCATTCCGATGGCGAGGGCGGCGTTCGCGCGAACCTTGGGCTCGGGGTCGTTCAGGAGCATGGACGCAAGTTCGGATGTGCGGCCGGGGTTGCCGATTCGGTGGAGGCCGAAGATGCCGGCGATGCGGACGCTGCGGTCGTTGTCTTCGGCGGCCTGGCGGAATAGCTCCGCGGACTCGCGGTCGCGGATGATTCCGAGGGCGAAGACGGCCGCGAAGCGAACCGGAGGGACTTCGTCGCGGGCGCACGCGCGGATGCGGTTCTTGCCTTCGGCGGGGGCGGTTTCCTGCAAGGCCTCGATGGCGTGCATGCGGTAGAGCGGGGTCTGGTCGCCGGTTTCATTGAGGAGGAAGTGCAGGGCGCGCTTTTCGATTTCCTGCTGCTGGCTCGGCATGGGCTCGAAGCCGCGCGGGTCGTTGCAGCCGACCGGCCCGATGAGGCCGAGGAGGCACATCGCCGCGACGGTGGCGCGTGTTGCGGCGGACGGCCGGTCGCCGCGGCCGCGGATACGATGGAGCAGCCAATCGAGCAGCATGGCGGCGGAGAGCATCGCGCAGGCGGTGGCGAACCAGTCGCCCCAGCGGGTGTAGATCGTTTCGCGCGGGTCGAGCCGAAGAACCCCGACGCCGACGGCCGGCGCGGTCCAGGGGCGAACGCGCCAACGGTCGACGGTGGCGAGGTCCTCATCGAGTTGGTCGAGGAGGGCGGCCTGCTCGGGGGCGGCGGGCCGATCGAGGTTCGCGGGGACTTCGGCGATGAGATGATGGAGACGATCGGACATGAAGAGGAACTCCCTCCCTACCTCGGCGAGCGAGGTTCGCAACATGGTAAGCGCGGCGGCGACTCGCTGCGGCTTGGTCGCTCCGCTCGGCGAGGTGACGACTTCGCGTAATTTTGAAAGAGAATCGCGGACTTTGGGGAGTTGGGCGAGTTTGTCGGGGCCCAACTGAACGCGCGACTGGATACGGCCGTCGGGGTCGATGATGGCGCTGGCACCGGTGTTGACGGCGCGGGCGACGGGGACGCGGTTTTCGACGGCGCGGAAGACGGAGGCGGCGAGGTGCATTTCGAGTTCGCTGGAGTGGGCGAACCAGCCGTCGTTGCTGATGTTGAGGACGGCGTCGATGCCTTTTTCGGCGGAGAGGGAGCGATTGGAGGCCTCGGCGAAGCCGCGGACGATGTAGGGCTCGGTGTCTTCGTAGCAGATGGGCGTGGCGGCGCGGATGCGGCGGCCGCCGAGCGACGGGGCCGAGAACTCGAGCGGGTGATAGCCGGCGCCGAAGCTCATGGAGTACTCGAGGCCGTTCGCGCCCCAGGGAGTGATGGAGTTGAGCCAGAGGTAGATCGGGCGGAACTTGTAGCGGAAGGGAACGAACTCGCCGAAGAGGACGAGGTGAATCTTGTCGAAACGCTGGATGGGGGCGTCGGGCTGCGGCGAGAAGAGGAATGCCGAATTGAAGCGTTCGGCGCGAGGCGGGATTTCGAGCGGTTTCCACTCGATGCTGGCGGAGCCCGTGACGATGGCGGCGCCGCTCTCGCGGCCGATCTTTCGAAGCGCTTCGCGTGTTTCGCGGCTCCAATTTCGGAGGTGTTCGACCTGAGAGCTGGTCCAGTCGGGCGGAAAGCAGCGGGTTCGGATTTGTTCGATCGTGCGAGCGTCGGCGGTGAGGAACTCGTCGTTGAAGTAGGCGAACCATGCGGTCTCAGGCAGGACGATGAGGTCGGGCTTGCCGGCGGCGGCCTGTCGCACGAGGTCCATGTAGCTTTCGTAGATGACGGTGAACGGGGTGCGGCCGGAGTGCGAGCTATCGACGAAGCTGGGGAAGTCGTGCTGAATGACGGCGACGCGCGGGCCGGCGGCGTCGATCGGGGCTGACGTCGTTGCAGGCATCGTGGCGGGAGCGGCCAGCGACTTGGGGGGCTCATACATCGCGCCATAGAGCAGCGTGAGACTGACGACGACGAGGGTGGCCATCGAGCCGAGCGGCAGGCGGGTTGTCCGTTCCGGCTGGTCGCGACGCCAGATGAGGATGGGCTGGATGAGCAGATCGGTGAACCAGCCGTTGACCATGACGATGACGAAGCTGACGCCGTAAGCGCCGACGAGATCGCTGATCTGGATCATGCTCAGCACGCGGTAATGCGTGTGTGCGATGAGATACCACGGAAAGCCGGCGAGGGACTGCGAGCGGAACCACTCGACGGCGGTCCAGACGATCGGCAGGGCGATGGCGAGGGACGCGCCGTGGCGGCGGAACATGTGACGAACGGGCCATGCGACGAGCGGGAAGCACGCCGCGTAAATCGCGCTGAGGGCGAGATAGCCGGGGAGAGTGACCGGCGCGAGCCAGCGGACGTTTATGAGAAAGAAACCGAGGCCGAAGAGGTAGCTGGCGAAGTAGACGCGGCGGGCTTTTTCGGTGGTGCAGACGCAGACGGCCCAGGGCGTCAGGCAGACGTAGGCGAGCGGCCACCATCCGATCGGCGGGAACATGGCCACACAGAAGCCGAGTGAGAGGAGGGTCAGGATCGCAATCGGCAGACGGGTTTCAATCTGGAACTGGCCGCCAATGAGGCGAGCCGGGGCGCGATAGCGGCGGCCGCTTTCGCGCGTGTTTGCGTCGGGCGGGGCGGCGGGTTTTTGCGACGGCTCGCGCGGCGGGTCGGGCTGGCGTTTGGAGGAGCTGGTCGGGAGCCGGGTCATTCCTGAGCGTTCCTTCCGTGGAGCGCCGCGCCGGGCGGACGCGCGGCCATCCTAGCCGAACATGGCCGGCATCGGCAGCACGTCTACCAGAGAGCCGGATTCGAGTGCGAGATCGCCCCGGGGCTGAAAGATGAAGGCATTGGCGGCGGCGATGCTGAAGGGATCGCCGGAGCCGTGCCAGGCGACGGGTCGGACGAGAGGCTCACCGTTCGTTGAAAGGAAGGCGGGCAGGAAAGCGGGGCGCGGGTCTTTGCCAGATTTGATCGCACCCTCGAGCCGAGTGCGAAGTCGTGACGGACGCGCCGGCGGGAAGCCGCACAGGCCGCTGATTGCGATCCGAACGAAGAGGAGATAGCAGACGAGACAACTGACGGGATTTCCGGGGAGGCCGAAGACGTGCTGGCCGTCGGGGCCGAATCCGTAGGCGGTGGGCTTGCCGGGCCGGAGATCGACGCCGTGGAACAACCACTTGACGCCGAGTTGTTCGAAGGCGGCGGGTACGAGGTCCAGCGTTCCCTTCGACATGCCGCCGACGGCGACGACGATAGGTTGCTTGAGGGCGGCGGCGAAGGCGGAACGAAGGGCCGCGGGGTCGTCGCGCGTGATACCGAGCGAGATTGGGACGGCGCCGCACTCGCGGGTGAAGGCGGAAAGTGTGGTGTCGTTGCTCTCGACGATCTGACCGGGGCCGGGTTGCGTTCCGGGGCGGGCGAGTTCGTCGCCGGTTACGACGATTGAGACCGTCGGCACGCGGACGACATTCACATGTGAGGCGCCGCCTGCGGCAGCGGCGGAGAGTTGCGTGGACGTGAGTCGCAGCGGCGGAGCCAGGATTGTCCGGCCGGCGGAGCTTACGCTCCCGCGCGGGGCGATGCAGCGACCGAGTTTGCAGGTGGTGCGAATTCGAACCGAGTCGGCGGAGCGAGTGGGTTCGGTTTCCTCGACGGGAATGACGGCATCCGCGCCGAGCGGCAGCGGCGCGCCGGTGTTGATTCGGATGGCTTGCCCGGGTGCGAGCGGATGCTGGGGGACGGAGCCGGCCGGGGCTTCGCCAACGAGGCGCAGTTCACACGGTGCGGATTGAGAGTCGGCGGCGCGGATGGCGTAGCCGTCCATCATGGCCTTGTCGAACGGGGGGTAGTCGTAGGCGGCGTGGATCGGCTCGGCGAGGGCGCGGCCGTGAGCGTCGGCGAGCGGGACGCGTTCGGAGGGTCCGCTGCGGACGTGTTCGATGATGATCCGCCAGGCGTCTTCGAGGGAGCGGAGGGCATTGTCCGGCGGAGTCACGAGCGCATTCTGAGAAGCGCCGTGAGGGCGGTCAAGCGAAGCGGTACGAGCCCGCGAGGTCAGCGACGTCGGCGTTTCTTTGCGGCGGGCTTCTTTTCGGGGCGTTTTTCGTGGGCGGACTTTGAAGACGGGCGGCGGGGCTTGCGTCCTTCGAGCGTTTCGACCCGGTGTTGCAGGTTTTCCACTCGCTGCAGCAACCGCTTTTCGGACGCCTGCACCGCCGCCACGATGTCATCTTGCCATACGGTCTGTGGGTTCAGAGAGGATGAGACGGTCTTGCCGAGGAAGTCACCGAGATGGGTCTGGAAGGCCAGAGCGCGGGTCATGGCGTTCTGCAGCATGTCGGTGAAGATCGACGAACGGAAGAAGTCCTCCGTGAAGCGGGTCATGGAATCCATGAACGCGGTGCGGAGCTTCTCGGGGGCGCTGGAATCGGGTGATCTCGTGCCGCCGGTCGCGCGCGCGAGCATGTCGTTCCAGATCTGAGTGAGGCGTTCGAAGCTTGCGGATATTGCGTTGTCGGAGGCGTTCATGGCCGCGGACCTTTGAATCGAGGGAGCGGCGAAAAAACGTTAGAGCCCGAACCCGGGAGGGCAAGGGACCCATGCGACTTGTGGCCGCAGGATCACACCCTGAACACCCGGGTCGGGCTCCTGAAAATCCTTACTTGGCGGCGGTCTTCTTGACCTCGCACTGGCTGACGGACTTCGTGAAGAACGAGGTCCAGTTCTCGAACATCTGCATGCCGGTGTTCATGCCGATTTCGGTCGACTTGCGAACCGCATCGAACATGGTGTTGCAGAGGTTGAAGGTCTTGTCGCGGAGGTCGCTGACGTCGTCGGCGGCGATGGTCTCGAAGGTCTTGCGCGTCAGGTCCATGCTGTTGCGGCACTGGGCGTCGAGGCCCTTTTGGCTCTCGGCGGCGTTCTTCTGAACGAGGCCGATCACTTCGGTGGCCATGGTCTCGCCTCGGCGGCGGACGTCGTCAAAGGTCTGGGTGCCGGTCATCGGGCGAGTCCAGAAGCGGCTCATCTCCTCGGTGAAGCGGACGCCGGTATTGACCGTGTTCTGGACGGTCTCGGTCGCCTGCTTGAAGAAGTTGTCAAACGTGTCCTTCATCTCGGTTGCCATGGCATTTACTCCTTCTTGAAAACGTGCTATCTCAGGTACGACGTAGAGAGTTTATCGGCGTGGTAGTGCGAATGCAACAGAAAACTTGTGCGTTTGCAAAAGATTTTCGGCTGTGTCCTAACAAGCTGCCACATAACGATTTATCAGATTTACTGATCGAGACTGTCGCCATTCAGAATTGAATAGTGTGCATAATGCGTAGCTCCGGAATCGCGTGGGCCTTGAGCTGGGTTGGCGTCATGCTGCTGTGTGGGGCGGCAGAGCCAACGACGAGCAACGCGATCGCCACGACAAAGCCCGCCGCGGAGTTCGAGCGAATCATGCCGCTGACGGTCGCATCGGCGGGTGACTGGGTTGCTTACCGGACGCTGGATGGAGCGCAGCGTTTGACGGTCGTGCATACGACGCAGTTGCTGGCGGACATCGAGGTCCGAACGCTTTTCAAGGGTAAGATGATCGGCCAGCCGGCCGTACGCAGCATGCGGCAGGAATCGGACTATGCCCGCGACCTGGCGGAAAGCGAGGGCGCGGTACTTGAGATCGGGCGAGCGACGATCCACGCGGCGGGCTGCGACTGGGATTGCCAGCGGAGCGTCGCGCGGTGGAAGGTCGGCGCGACATCGTACGAGCGACGGATCTGGATGAGCCCGGAGATACCGATTTACGGCTTGGCGCGAATGGAACTCGAAGTCGACGGAAAAATCACCGCTCGGATGGAGCTGACCGGTATTGGCCGAGGTACGGCGACCTCGCAGCCGAACTGATGAGAATCACGCGAAGACGATTGATCGTTGGAACCGTGGCGGCGCTGGCGTCTTGCGCGGGTTGCCAAGCGCCGGAGTCGACCACGCAGTCGTCGGCGGATGGCGTTCACGGCGACGAGGTTTTGCTGCGTTGTGCGGCGCG
Organism: uncultured Planctomycetaceae bacterium; assembly: GCA_964549445.1. Classification (GTDB taxonomy): domain Bacteria; phylum Planctomycetota; class Phycisphaerae; order UBA1845; family UTPLA1; genus SpSt-539. The sequence goes on along the minus strand of CAZJVS010000044.1, from coordinate 7,387 downwards.
CTATCGCGAGGCCCAAACGATGGTGCTGAGCGGGGTGCTGCGGGATCGCCGAAACAACATCTCGCGGTCGCGACGGTTGTTCCTGGTGGCGCAGCGGCCGGATCGTTGTCGGCTGGAGCTGGATAACAACGTGACGGTGGTCGTGGGGCGGGGGATTTGGGTTTATCGCGGCGATGACGATCGATTTGTTCAGTCCAAGACGGCGGCGGCTGTACCCATCTTGAGCGCGACAGAGACGACGTGCGAAGGCATCCGGCTCTTCTCGCTCGACCTGTTCCTTCGAGGGGACGTGGCGATGAGACGACCGCAGATTCGCGTGCCGGAGTATCGACTGGTCGGACATGATTTTGAGGGGCGGCGGCCTTGCTACCAGTTCGTGCGGCAGCTTCCGGCGGACAAGGGTCAGATGCGAATCTGGGTCGATCAGGATGACTCGACGGTCCGGCGATGGCGGCTGGAGCCGAACGGGTCGGACGAAAATCTTCGAGATGACGAGTGTCTCGTCGACATGCGAATTGATGATCTGCAGTTCGATCGTCCGCTGGCAGCCAATGTCTTCCACATCAGCCGTCCGAAGCCGATCGGGGTGACTCGGTGACAAAGCCCGGAGCAGGCCAACTTCGAGATTTGCGGCGCGAGTCGCAGCGGCTGAAGGCACAGTTGACGATCGGAAAGGCCGGGCTGGCGGATTCGCAGATGAACCAGATTCGGGCGGCGCTCGAGCGCACGCCGCTGCTGAAGGTTCGGGTGCTCGGGCACGATCGGGAGGCGATCGGGGCGATGGCAGAGCGGATTGCGGCCGAGGCGCCGTGCGTCGTCGTGGCGCGGGTGGGGTTCGTTTTGACGCTGTACCGGCCTGCCGCGGAGGATTCCTAGCCGCGGCGAATCGGACGGGATATAACGTCGGCATGGGATCGACCGCGACGCGTTACGTTCATCGCCGGCTGGACTGTGGGATTGACTTTGCGGCGGAGGTCTTGCCGGGGCGGCACATTGCGGCGCTTGAGATCCGGCTGCTGTCTGGCATGGCGGCGGAGCCGGAAGACCGATTGGGGCTGGCGTTTCAGGTCGAGCAGACGATCTCCAAGGGGACCGAGAAGCGGACGGGACCGCAGCTCTCGGATGCGTATGACGCGATCGGGGCGTTGCACGGATCGTGGGTGGGGCGCGAGACGATCGGGTTCAAGGTTACGTCGCTGCCGAATTACTTTGATGAGGCGATTGACCTGACGGTTGAGATGATCCGGACGCCGACGTTTCCGGAGGAGTCGTGCCGGGTCGGGATAGAGCTGGCGAACCAGGAACTGACGGCGCTGGAGGACGATCCAGGCGAACTGTCGCGAAAGCTGATGCTCAAGCATGCGTATGGCGCACTGCTTGGACGACATGCATACGGCGAGCGCGAGACGCTGGAGAGGATCGGCCGGGCGGATTTGGTTTCGTTCTGGCGGTCCCATTTCGCGGCGCGGCGGATGCAGGTGGTTGTCGGCGGCGCGATCGACGCGGGGCGCGTGGCGGATCGATTGGAATCGGCGTTCGCGGGATTTGGCGACGCTTCGGCGGCTTCTGCGGTTCCGGCGATCACTTTTACGGCCGGTCGATGGCATTATCACAAGGAGCTCGAACAGCAGCACATTTCGATTTGCTGGCCGGGCGTGCGAATGACCGATCGCGAGTACGCGGTGGAACGGCTGCTGTTGTCGGTACTGGGGGACGGGATGAGTTCGCGATTGTTCACCGAGGTGCGTGAGAAGCAGGGGCTGGTGTACTGGGTCGGGGCGTGGCACGAGCATCCGCGCTCTGGCGGGATGATCCACCTGGGGGCGTCGTCGACGCCGGCGCGGTGCGAGCAGACCTATCGCACGCTGCTGCGGGAGGTCGATCGGCTGGCGGAGGATCTGACCGAAGACGAACTGCAGCGGTCGAAGACGCAGATCATCGCGCGGACGGAGACGCACGGGGACATTACCCGGGCGCGGGTGAGCGAGCTGGGCTCGGACCTGTTTTACTTCGGGCGGCCGATTCCGGTCGAGGAAAAAAACGCGGAGATCAATGCGGTGAGCATCGCGGACATCCAACGATATTTGAAGGAGCATCCGCGGGACCGGCTGAGCGTGGTGACGCTGGGGCCGGCGAAGCCGAATGGTGTATGAGCCGGGCGCGGGCCGCGCTGCAGGGCGGTGAGTGAATGAGCCGATTTCATCAATCGAAGCTGTCGAACGGATTGACCGTGCTGGTCGAGACGATGACCGATGTGTCGTCGGCCGCGGCGGGGTTTCTCGTGCGGACCGGGGCGCGCGACGAGACGTCGGACCTGGCGGGGGTGTCGCATTTCCTTGAGCACATGTGCTTCAAGGGGACACCCAAGCGGGCTTGGCAGCAGATCACCGTCGACTTCGACAACATGGGCAGCACGTACAACGCGTTCACGTCGAAGGAGCGGACGTTCTACTTCGGCTGGGTGCGAAAGAACGACCTGGCGAAGCAGATCGAGCTGCTGGCCGACATGATGCGTTCGACCATTCCGCCCGACGAGTTCGACACGGAGAAGAAAGTTATTCTCGAAGAGATCGCGATGTCGGACGACCAGATCGATCGCCATCTCTACGACCTGGTCCACGAGCGAATGTTTGCCGGGCATCCGCTGCATTGGCCGGTGCTGGGGACGACGGATTCGGTCAAGGCGATGGGCCGGGACCAGATGCATCGGTACTTCGCCGAGCGGTACAACCCGGCGAACATGGTGCTGGTCGTGAGCGGGGCGGTGACGCCGAACGGAGTCTTGCGGATTGCAAATGAGATTTGCGGCTCGTGGGGATCGAGCGGTCCGCGTCCTAAGCGAGAGCTTCCGCGACTGCACGCGACCGGGACAGCTGTTGCAAAGCTGGACCGATTCAAGCAGCAGGCGTTCGCCGTAGTTGTGCCGGCGCCGTCGGCGGTGGACGAGCACGACGAGACGGCCGAGGCACTCGCGGCGATCCTGGGAGGACAGAACTCGCGATTCTTCTGGAAGATCGTCCAGGAGGGTGTTGCGCCGGTGGCCGCGGCGTTGCGCGTGGATTATTGCGATTGCGGGCTGATGCTGTTGTATGGATTCTGCGAGCCGCCGAATTGCGAGCAGTTGCTGGAGGCGATGAAACGCGAGGTTGCGCTGGTCGTGAGCGACGGCGTGACGGACGCGGAGCTGCAACGGGTCAAGAACCGGCGGCGGACGGCGCTGGCGACGGAAGCGGAAGCTCCGTACCATCGGCTGATGCAGTTGGCACATGACGTGGACATGTTCGGCCGGCCGCGAACGGTGGAAGAGCGGCTCGCGGCGGTCGACGCGGTCAGCAGGGATCGGATTCGGGACTATCTTCGCCGCTGGCCGCTGGATCGAGAGTCATTTCTGGTGAGCGTGGGGCCCCGGGCATGGCCGAGCAACTGAGCGCCGGCGATCCCAATTTGCCTGCCAAGGCCGCCGGCGGCGGGCCCGCCCCGTCCACGTCCAATCCGCAATCGGCGCCGACGATTTATTCGCTGGCCGGTGAGACACAGAGTGCTTCGAGTTCAGCGTCCCGGCCTTCCGCCGAGCCGCGGCCGCAAATGGTGCGCACGGCCGTACAAGTTGCACCGATGCTATCCATTCGAAGGCCGGCACCCGCGACGCAGTCGATGACCCGGCCCGCCGTTCCGGCGAGGCCGTCGTATCGAGCGGAGGGCATGGTTTGCCTTCTGGTTGCAATCGGGTGGGGAATCGGGGCGCAGTACTGCTACAACGAAGTCGGCACGTTGATGCTGCTCAACGCATTGTCGGGGGTTGCGCGATTACAAGCGCCGCCGCTGCCGGACGGACCGGGGGGCGTGCCGGCGGGGCAGGGCATGCAACAGTCGTTGACACTCTTTCCACCGGACCCGACGAGGAGCGCGGGGTCACGGCGGATGAGTCCGCGTGACTCCGATGCGCATTCGCAGCGAATGGCCGGAGCCGATCGGCTGCGACAAGAACAGCAAGCCAAGCGACGCGAGCGCGAGGCGATCGAATTTTCGATGATGCTTGCGCGCGGTGAGGAGACACGCATCGGGTGGGCGATGGCGACATTTGTGTTGACCGGGTTGATTGCGGCCGTCGCGATCGCGTGTGTTTTTCGCACGACGGCAGGCCGGTTACCGCCGTTTGCGTTGCTGTGCATCGGGCTGGGTGTGGGGATCGGGGGGCTGGTGTTTGGAAAATACATCCGTCCGCCCGTGGTGGACGATTCGTGGCGGAGCTGGCTCATCGCGATTACGCAGTCGCGTTATTCGTGGGTTGGACACCTGACGGTGGCGGCGCTGCCGGCGGTCGTGGCGGGGCTGTTCGCGCTTCGGCCGACGAGCGATCCGCGGCGCTGGCTCATGGCAGCGGTTGTGGTCATGTTTGTCGGGACGTTTCTGACACTGGCGGGCATTTCGGCGCTCGAGACGTACGGCGGATTTCCGCCGCTGCCGGCGTGGCACTACGCGGTCGTCGCGGCCGGGCAGTCGTTCTTCGCGTGGGTCCTGATGGTCATGCTGCATTGGCGGCATCCGCTCGGCAGCCGGTAGATTCCCTCTTTCGCATACACGGATCGGAGACTGGGCGGGGATGAGGCACGGTTTGGAATGAACGAGGATCGGGCGAAGAAACGGCGGCCGAGGCAGACTCTCTCGTGGATGCGCATCGCGCTCGTGGCAGGGCTGGCGGGGATTGCCAGCGGATGCAGCGTGCGCGATCTGGGCACGGCCGACCGTATGTCGCGCGGCTTGGTGGTCGTGCTGCCGGGGATCGAGGGGCGCAGCGCATACAACTATGACATCGCGCGCGGGTTGGATGAGGGGGGCGTATCAGCGGGAATCGAGATATTTGACTGGAACACGGCGATTCCGGGCGGGCTGCTGATCAACTTGACGGATTACGAGCGAAACGTGGATCAGGCCCGAAAGCTCGTCAAACGCATCGTCAAATACCAGGAGACGTATCCCGGACGGGCGGTGCATCTGATCGGGCATTCGGGCGGGGCGGGGTTGGCGGTGCTGGCGCTGGAGCACATGCCGAAGGAGCGGAAACTGACGGCGGCGATCCTGCTCGCGGCGGCGGTCAGTCCCGGCCACGATCTGACGCGGGCGCTGAGCCACACCCGGTACGGGATTTTCAATTACTACTCGACCGCCGACGTTGGCTTTTTGCAGATCGGGACTTCGATCTTCGGGAACATCGATCGGAAGCATGGGCCGGCGGCGGGGGCGGTCGGGTTTGAGACGCCATCGGGGATGAGCGGGGCTTCGAGGTCGGAGTATCGAAAGCTGCACCAGATCAAATGGTCGAGGCGAATGGCGAACTATGGAAACCCCGGCACGCACACAGGTTGGAGCGACCGGTCATTCGTCCGCAAATACCTAGCACCGCTGATCGTGGAGCAGGAGAACCGGCCGTTTCGCGGCGAGCCGTGAGGTGGCGGGCGCTAAAACGCTTTATCGCGTGCTGGGAACGTGCTAATATAGCTTAACGGACGATCGTCTCGTTGCGCCGATGAGATTCATGCCGTCCGGCAGGATCGCGGCGGACCGAGGGTGGCGGCAGCCGAACCACATGAGCGACCCAATCTGGCGAGGTAAGAAGGTCCTCCTGTTTCGCAGCCCGCGGACGGCGCGCGAGAAGTGGATCGATGCGCTGTGTGCCGAGGCGGACGTAACGGTCCGGAACACGTTCGACGAAGTCGTCGAGGCGCTGAGGACACAGCGGTTTGACCTGGTCGTGAGCGACCAAGGCGACTTTCTGGCATTGGAGCGCGCGGCGGTGACGCAGCAGGCGTCGGCGACGCTGGAATCGCTCGGCCAGGGCGTGTGCATGGTCGATGAGTCTGGCCGGCTGCTTTACGCCAACGCGGCGATGCGGGCGTATCCGCCCGATCTGCTGACGCAGACGTGTCAGGCGTGTCAGCGGGTGCTCTCGAACGGCCGTCAGACACCCGCCAAAGACAGCCAGGCCCCCCAGCAACTCGCACACCGATTTCCCCTCACCGCCGGCAACGATCAATACTTCGAAGTCACCGCCACTCCGGTCGTCAACGAAAAACAGAAGGAAGCGCACGTCGTAGCGGTTGTCTGGGACGTGACGCGGGCGCGGCGATTGCAGAAGAAGATCGATGCGATCGACGCGGCGGGCCGGGAACTGGCGGAGCTGGGGACGGAGGAGGCGGCGAAGAAGAGTATCGACGACCGCATCCGACTGCTCGAAGAGACGGTGACGCAGCACCTTCAGCGGTTGCTGCACTTTCATAATTTTGCGGTGCTGTTGATCGACAAGAAGACCAACCGGCTGGAAATCGTGTTCCAGCAGGGTATGGCGCCGAAGAGTTTGCAGTACGACTTGTACGTCTCGACCGAGGGGAGCGGGATCAGCGGATACGTCGCGGCGACGGGCAAGAGCTACATCTGCGGCGACATCGAGAAGGATCCTCGCTATCTGAAAGGGCTCGAGGCGGCCAAGTCTTCGCTGACGGTGCCGCTGCGACAGCACGACAAGGTGATCGGGGTCTTCAACATCGAGTCGGATCGACTCGGGGCGTTCAACGAAGAGGACAAGCAGTTTGCCGAGATTCTGGCGCGGTACATCGCGATGGCGCTGCATACGCTGGAGCTGCTGATCGGCGAACGGCACCAGATGACGGGGCAGTTCGCGGACGAGGTGTCGCACGAGATCGCGGGTCCGCTGAACGACATCCTGACCGAGGCGGCGACGATCAAGGAAGAGTACATCGGGAACGACGACCTGCGCCGGCGGCTCGATCTGATCTGCGACAACGTGACGTCGATCAAGCAGCGAATACGCGATGTGGCCTGTCCGAAGGGCGGACTGCTGGGGAGGCGCGACGAGACGGTCGAGGTCGACCCGGTGCTGAACGGGAAGCGCGTGCTGGTGGCGGACGACGAGGAGATCATCCGCGAGACGATCGCTGGGGTGCTGGCGAAGCGGGGCTGCGAAGTGGACACGGCGTCGGACGGGGCGGCGGCGATGGCTCTGTTTGAGAGCCGGCCGTACGACCTGGTACTGGCGGACATCAAGATGCCGCACAAGAACGGGTACGAGATTTTCGCGGCGGTGAAGGATAAGAACCCGGCGACGCCGGTCATGTTGATGACGGGATTCGGGTATGACCCGAACCACTCGATCGTGCGGGCGCGGCGCGAGGGGCTGGCGGGGGTGTTGTTCAAGCCGTTCAAGATCGACCAGTTGCTCTCGGATCTTCGCCGAGCGCTGACGACGCCGAGCGGGCAGCCGGCGTAGGGATTCCGGTAGAAAACCATCGATGCGGGAGGCCGTCGCGGGGCGGCGGTGTGAGTTGCCGCGCGGTGCTGGCGGGCGGGGGTCGGGTTGGTGGGACGGCGG
>CAZJVS010000043.1:0-33856 GCA_964549445.1 uncultured Planctomycetaceae bacterium | reverse complement strand
CACATACACCCCCCAGACGCAGCCGCCGTGCCGCATCGCGCGCAACTCCAGCCCCGCCAACGTCGCGCACCGCCCCAAACAAACGGGCGCTCCGTTTGATCGCGTCACCGTGGTGAATCCGAGTCACGAACGGGCTGGCCGATTTCCATCCGATGAGCGGTTCCCCAAGCCAACCCCCCCCACAGCGAGTCCGCCCGGCCCTCGCCATCCAGTCCCCCGCGCATACAATTCCACCAAACCACCCGGACCGCACACATGTTCGAACGCTTCTCCGACCGCGCCCGAAAAGTCATGGCCCTCGCCAACCAGGAGGCCGTCCGCTTCAAAGTCCCGACCATCGCCCCCGAGCATGTCCTCATCGGCATCACCTACGAAGGCACCGGCGTAGCCGCGAACGCCCTGAAAAACCTCGACGTCGATCTGCGCAAATTGAACTTCGAACTGGTCAAGCTCCTGACTTCGCCGACGCCGGACAAGCCGATAAGCCAGACCACATCCGGCCAGACCAAGGCCATCATCGAATTCGCGATAATTGAAGCCCGCCAGCTCGGCCACAACTACGTCGGCACCGAACATCTCCTGCTCGGCCTGCTCCGCGCGCCATCCGCCGATATGGCCCCGCTGCTCACCCGCCTCGGCCTCCGCATCGAGGATGTCCGCGCCGAGATCATCAATCTCTTGGGCGTCGGTGAGTCCAGTCCGAATCAGCCCTGCGATCCATCCTCTATGAGCATGGCCACATCGCCGCCGACAACCGACGCCCTCGACTTCGCCGTCCGCCAACTCATCGAAACCGCCGACCCGATCGCCCACGCCCAGCTCACGCGCATGCAGACCGCCATGCGCCACGCCAACTACGACCGCACCGCCGACGCAAAAGCCGCGCTCGAAAAGCACATCGCCGACAAAGCCCCCGCCATCCGTGCCCTTCTGCTCAAGGACGCCGCCCTCTCTCGCCTCGTCGCTCGCGCCGCCGACTCGCTCAACCCCGACACCCCCATCACCGCCGCCAACCTCCTTCTCGCCTTCATCCGCGCGCACCCCAATCTCCAAGCCCGCCTCACGCCGCTCATGACCGAGTTGGAGCGCGTTCTTCACGATCGTCCACCGAGCGAGAGCCAATAGGAACGGCCATGTTCGAACGCTTCACCGACCGCGCCCGAAAAGTCATGGCTCTCGCCAACGAGGAAGCCCGTCGCTTCAACCACGAATACATCGGCACCGAACACATCCTCCTCGGCCTGGTGAAGGAAGGCTCCGGCGTCGGCGCAAACGTGCTGAAAGACCTAAACGTCAGTCTCCGCGCGGTCCGCATCGACGTGGAGCGGATGCTTGTCACCGACCCGGAATTGCCCGCGATGGGCAAGTTGCCGCAAACCCCGCGCGCCAAGAAAGTGATCGAGTACGCCATCGAAGAATCACGCAATCTGGGATGCAACTACGTCGGAACCGAGCACATCTTGCTCGGCCTGCTTCGCAACCCCGACGATCTCGCCGCTGCAGTCTTGATGCAGCACGGCGTCACCCTTGAGAACGGCCGACGAGAAATCCTGCTGCTTCTGGGGAATTCAGGAGAAATCGATTCCGAAGATTCGCTCTTGGCGGCCGCCGCACAATATGCGCCGCATCTTCGAAATCCGGAAGGACTGATTCAGCACCTGATCTTGTCCGCCGATGCAAATCTGCAAGCGCTTGATAAAGACAAGACCGACGCCATTCACCAGGGCGACTACGACCTTTCAAAGTCAACCCGCGAGAAGATTCTCCAATTGATTGCCATCAAGACGTCGGCCCTCCGCCTGCTGCTGCAACACGACACGTCACTCGCGAGACTGCTGACGAGTGCTCTCACCACGATCAAGCCGGGTGACACGATCAACGCCGCCACTCTCCTCCTCGCACTCATCCACTCCGACCCCAACCTCTCCGCCCGCCTCGCCCCGCTCCTCTCGCAAATCGAAGCCGCCTGCCGCGACCATCCGCCCGCCACACCCGACTGATCCTCGCTCATCCATTCGAGCGGCTGCCCGGTCCCGATCGCGCATTTTCTGATGCGCCCCATTTTGCCTCGCCCCTCGCCGGCCCGCTCCACCGGGAATATTCCATCCGCGCCGCGCGTTGGTGAGGATGGCGCCCGCCGGCGCTTTCAGGAACGCCCGATGACCATCGCCATTCCATCGGCGAGGCCGCGCCCGATGCCCGGCACACCTCGCTCCCGCTGCGCACCCGCATTCTCGAAAACGAATCCTGTTCGAACACCCCTCTCGTGGACGAGGGGCTTCCGCTTGGTCATACGGAGAAAATCATGAACACCCGACGACGAAATTTCCCCGCGTCCGCCATCAAACACATCGCGATCCCGCTGGCACTGCTCCTCAGCGCATCCATCGCTTCCGCCGCGCCCCGCGACCGGACACCGCCCACGACCCCCACGAATCTCAAGGTCACCGGCGCCTCCGATTTCAGCGTCTCGCTCGCGTGGAACCCCTCCACCGACAACTCCGGATTCTGGTATTACCGCCTGACCTCCAGCGCCGGCATCACCGTCAACCTCGACCGCACTCAAACCAGCTACTCCTTCACCACCGGCCACGTCGCCGGCGCGACCTACTCCTTCCATGTCGTCGCCCTCGATGGCGCAAACAACGTTTCCCCGAAGAGCAACACCGTCACCGCCACCCTCCGGCCCGCCGGCTCGCTGCCCAGCGCGCCCGTGCTCTCCGCGTCAGACGTCGGACCCACCCACATCACCCTCTCCTGGGCCGCCCCGGCCGATGCCGGACCGCCCGTCCGCTATTGGATTTACTGGAACGGCCAGTCGCTCGTCACCTGGCATCAGACGACCTCCTTCACGCTCTACTACGTAAACCCCCAATCGACGCACACCTTCACCGTTCAGGCCCGCGACGGCAAGGGACGCTTCTCCGCCCACAGCGCGCCCTTGAACGTCACCGCCCCGCCTGCCGACCCGAACGATCACACGCCTCCCACCACGCCGACGAATCTCTGGGCCAACTCCTTTGGCGACACCGAGTTCGAGCTGAACTGGACGCAGTCCACCGACAATGTGACGCCACAGGCATACATCCGCTACGACATCTATCTCAACGGTGCCTGGTTGGACTCCACCGTCGGACGCGGCCGAGTCACCGCGTACGGCGTGGTCGGCGTCAACAAGATCCAGCTCATCGCAACCGACGAAGCCGGAAACAAGTCGCTCGCCGCCGAAACGGCATTCAATCTTCCTTGAGAATCTCCCCGGCTCGAACCCCCGGACGGAGCGGTCCGTCCGGGGTTCTCCCCTCACGACGGCCGGACCGCGCTCCATCACGCGCACACTCAAGGCCCGCGATCCACCTCGCCCCGACCCCTCCGCCGCCCCCGCGCCTCTACTCAAGACCCACCAAACACTTACGCATCGCGCAATCGCGCTCCCCAACCCGCCGCCGCGCGCCATGCCCGCCGATTCTTGGAATTCGCAAAAAATTTGCGTTACAAAGAACACCGACGCCCGACTAGGTCCCCGCGAATGCACTCTAGACGGAGGACTGACTCATGACCGCTCGCTGTCTGCTCGCGTACTTGCCCATCATCACAGTCGCGTACCTCGTAGCCGCGCCGCGTCCCTGCCCGGCCCAACAGTGCCCCGCCGCCTGGATGCCCGGTGACAGCGTCGCCGGCGTCGCCGGCACCGTCTACGCCCAAACCACCTGGGACCCCGACGGACCCGGCGGCCAGCCCAGTCTCGCCATCGCAGGCGGCGCTTTCGGCGCCGCCGGAGATACCGTCGCCCGCTACATCGCCGGCTGGAATGGCACGAAATGGCAGCCGCTCGGCGGTGGTCTGAATAGCTCCGTCTACGCCCTCACCACCTACACCGGCGAACTTGTTGCCGCCGGCGCCTTCTCCTCGGCCGGCGGAATCCCGGCCTACCGCATCGCCCGCTGGAACGGCACGGCCTGGCGCTCACTCGGCTCCGGCACGAACGGCTTCATCTACGCACTTGCTGTCTACAACAACGAACTCATCGCCGGCGGCTCGTTCAGCACCACCGGCGGCGTCACGGCCAACAGCATCGCCCGCTGGAACGGCACGGCCTGGCAACCGCTCGGCGATGGTATGGATGGCGGCGTCTATGCCCTCGCCGTCCACAACGGCGAACTCTACGCCGGCGGCTCCTTCAGCACGGCCGGCGCCGTCGCCGCCAACAACATCGCCCGCTGGAACGGCACCGAGTGGCGCACACTCGGGGTCGGTACCGACGCCCCGGTCTACGCAATGACCTCCTACTCCGGCCGTCTCATCGCCGGCGGAGACTTCACGCATGCAGGCCCGTTGCCGGCCTCCGCCATCGCCGGCTGGAACGGCTCCTTCTGGCAGCCGCTCGGCACAGGCCTGACGGTCGATTTCACCTACCCGAGCGTTTACGCCCTGAACGTCTCCAGCTTCGGCTTGGTCGTCGGCGGATATTTCGCGCGCGCGGGCGGCCTCAACGCCCCCAACATCGCGCGCTGGAACGGCTCGCTCTGGTTCGGCGTCATCGGCGGAACCGACAACTCCGTCTTTGCCCTCAGTCAGTACAGTGGAAGCGTGGTCGTCGGCGGCGCGATGCAGACTGCCGGCGGGCTCCCCGTCTCCAGCATCGCCAGTTGGAACGGCACAAACTGGCGCACACTCGGGAGCGGCTCAAACGGCATCGTCGAAGCCATCGGTTCGTATCGCGACCAGCTCGTCGTCGGTGGAAACTTCACCGTCATCGGTAACATCCGCGCAAATCGCGTCGCCCTCCGCAGCGACGACGGCTGGAAGCCGCTCGGCATCGGCCTCCCGCCCGACGTGCGCGCCCTCCGGGAATTCCAGGGCGACCTTATCGCCGGTGGTTCCTTCATCGCCCCGGGCAACACCTCCGAGGGAATCGCCCGCTGGAACGGCTCCGCCTGGCTCTCGTTCCCCGCCCCCATCTATGGCTATGTCTACGCCCTCGCCGAATACAACGACGCGCTCGTCGCCGCCGGAAGCATCACCACCGACTTCCAGTCCTACGGCATCGCCTACCGCTGGACCGGATCGACCTGGGAAGCACTCGGACCTCCGCCTCCCCTCTCTTCCTTTGGAACAGTCTACGCACTCGCCATCTACAACGGCGAACTCGTCGCCGCCGGCTACTTCGACGCAACCGGCGACGGTCCCGTCGAGAACATCGCCCGCTGGAACGGCACCCGCTGGTCGCCGCTCGGCCCCGGCATCCCCGGTGACGGAACCTTCGGCCTCATCTACGCACTCACCAACTACAACGGCGCCCTTGTTGCCGGCGGCTACTTCTCAGCTGCTGGCGGTCTCCCGGCCGAGAGCATCGCCTACTGGAACGGCGGCGTCTGGAAGCCAATGGGTGAAGGACTCCTCGGCTTCATCAACGCGCTCACGACCTACAACGACCGTCTCATCGCCGGCGGTTTCATCTACGCGCCCGACTTCCTGAGCACGCCAAACGCACTCCAGTGGAACGGACTCGACTGGCGGTCACTCGACACCGGACTCGACGCCGATGTCTACGCGCTCGGAAACCACAACGGCGAACTCGTCGCCGGTGGCGCTTTCGGAATCGCCGGTGACAGAGTCTCCGCCGGCGTCGCCCGTTGGCGCTGCTCCAAACCCGTCATCCAGCTCCCCCAGCCGATCGACGAGCCGGAAGAGATCCAGCCGTCGCAACCATGATGACCGGCCGACGCGCCTTCGCCCCGCCTACGCGACCAGCCCCCTCTTCGCGTCCCGCGCCTGCTGTTGCAGCTCCTCCGACAGCCCGGGATTGGCCGCGAGAAACGGATCGATGATCGCCCCGACCTCGCCCGGATACACCCGGGCCCACTCCCCCAGGCCGCGCAGCGTCGCCTCCTGCGTGATCGCATGATCGACATGCAGCGTCTGCTTCATCACCGCGAGGCACGCATCGTCGCTCTCGCGCTGCCGCGGGTTCGTCGGATCGGGCCGCACCGCACACACATCCCAGAACATGAAGCAGGTGTGCTTCGCCCAATACCCGTTGCGCGCCCGCTGGATCGGCTCCTCATCGCAGATCTGCGAGAAAAATCGGAACAGCGGCCCCAGCGCCTCGATCAGCCCCTTCCGCTCCGGCCACGGGAGCCCCAGGTCGTTCAGCACGTTCAGGTAGTCCCCCGCCGACGAATCGACCAGATACCACATCCCCAGCCCAATCTGGTCCACGCCCAGCCGGCTGCGCAAATCATGTGGATGCCGGAACAGCCGCGTCAGGTACTCAAGCCGCCGCAGCGGCTCCGCGTCCGGCGCCCACTGCGGAACCCGCGGCGAGTGATACCAATCCACGTCCGTCATCGGACGATCAAATACGAATTTGACCCACTGCTCGTACGGCAACTCGTGAAGTGGCGCCGCCATCGCATCACCCCGGGCCGGTTGAGCCGTCAGCAAGCCACCCCGGCCCCTACGCAAACGCGGCCTCCTTGCCACCATTCTCCTTCTTGAGGTACTCGAGCAACGGCTCGTAATACGCCATCAATGCCCGCGCGCTCAGCGGCTCGCCCGTAAAGTCGCGCAACACCGCCCGCCAGTCCCGGCTCGCCCCCAGCGACAGCAGCGCATTCAGGTATTCACCCACGTCGCACCGGTTGTAATAACTGCAAGCCCGCGGATCCTGTTTCAAAATGTTCCGTGCAATGTAGTCGTGCAACTGATGCTTGATCAGCGTCCCCACCGCATAGCGATAGTAGTACGCCGGCACGTCATTGATGTGCGTCTTGCTCGCCGCGTCGCAATAGTCCTCGCCACGCGGCTGCGGCGGGTCGATCCCCTGGTGCAGCCGCACCAGCTCCCACCACTTCTCGTTCCACTGGTTCGCCGGCAAGTCCTTCTCGTAAATCTCGTACTCCCACCCCGTCATCACGCCGCACGTAAACGGCAGGAACACGATCGACCCCTCCAGCGCGTTCGCCAGCAGCCAACGCGTCGGGTCCGTGTCCACGTTCCCCTTCAACAGCCCCGTCTCCGCCAAATACGGCCGCTGTCCCGCCGCCAGCGCGATCAAGTCGCCGATCGCCTCGTGAAACGCCCCGTTCGCCCCTTCCCGCAGAACGAGCGGCTGGTTCGCCTGCGTATACGCAAGGTAATAGTAAATGTGCCCAAGCTCGTGATGCGTCGTCTCAAACCACCACGAGTTCGACTTCACGCTCATCAACGACCGCACGTCATATTCCAGATTGACGTGCCACGCCGACGCGTGCCGGTTCTTCTTCCGCGCCGCCCCCGCCGGCACCTCGTACAAATCCGACGCCTTCCAGAAGCTCGCCGGCAGCGGCGAAAACCCCATCGATATGTAAAACTTCTCCGCCTGCCGGATGATCCACTCCGGCGTCTTGTCCGCGAACAGCGGATCGAGATCCACACCCTGCTCGATCCCCGGCCACTCCTGTCCCCACCGGTTCGGCAGCCAGTGCGCCGGTATCCGCCGCGGCGCCTCCTGCCCGTAGCGCTTCGCCAGCTTGTGCTTCGCATAACAATGAATCTGCTCGTACAGCGGCCGCGTCTGCTCCAGCGTCGTCCGCATCAGGTCCATCAGCTCGCGAATGCTCAGCCCGTCGTTCGTCACCTCCAGGTCCAGCAGCGAGTTGAACTTCAGCTCCCGCCCCACCTTGTTCCGCAGCTCGCGCAGATTCGTCAAGCCCGGCCGCATCGCCACCCCAAGCTGCTTCGACGCCTCCCACGCCGCCCGCCGCTCGTCGAGATTGTTCGACTTCAACAAAATCTCGTCGATGTCGTTCGCGGTGACGACCTTCGGCGCACCGCCCCCCTGCGCCAGCTTGTACTCAAATCCGTTCATCGCCGCGGCCTGCTTCGCCTCCGCCGCCGTCCGCTGCTGCACCAGCTCCGGAATCGTCCCCGGCGCATGCGCCGCCGCCATCCACGCCCGTTCGAGCTGCCGGCTCACCAGCGGCGACCCCGTCCACGCCCGCTCGCGCAGCGTGGCGATCTTCTCCATCCGCGCCTTGTCGCCGACGAACTTGTCCATCGCGCTGACGGCCTCGGTCGCCGCCTTCGTGTGCTCCTCCGACACGTCCGTCGCCGCCACCCACTGTGCCTCGTTCGCCCGCGTGTAGTGCTTCTGGTACTCGCGGTTGTATTCGGCCACGAACCGCTCCGCATCCGTCCGATCCGCCGTCGCCTTCGTCGCGTCAAATCGCGTCTGCGAACAGCCCACGACGTTCGCGGCAACCACGCCCGCCCCGGCGGCCAGGGCGCTCTTCATCATCATTCGTCGCGACGGCTGCGCTGGGGTTGAATCTGACACGCGCTCCTCCTGAACAGATTGGCACCGACTCGTCCGTTCGAACGATCCGGATTGTCCCGACTGCCCCCCGCCCCCGCAACGCCCGCGTGCAACCCGCCCCCGGCCGTGGCACAATGGTATGTCTGTGCTGACTTTCTCCCTCCAATCCGGCTCCAACGGCAACTGCATCTACGTCGAAGCCGCCGGCGTACGCCTCCTCTTCGACTGCGGCCTCTCCGGCCAGCTCGCCGCCCTTCGCATGGCCGCCCGCGGCCGCGACCTCGACGGCATCGACGCCCTCATCATCTCCCACGAACACGACGACCACGTCCGCGGCGCGGGCATCATCCATCGCCGCCACGGAATCCCCATCTACATCACCCGTCACACCCAGCGCCGCGCCGCCGGACTCCTCGGCCGCGTCACCGACCCGCACTACTTCGAACCGGGTGAGCGCATCGAGTTCGGCCCCGTCACCGTCCACACCATCCGCACCCCGCACGACGCCATCGAACCCGTCTGCTTCGTCGTCGCCCACGAAGACCGCCGCCTCGGCATCCTCACCGACCTCGGCCACCCCTTCCGCGCCCTCGAAGCCATCATGCCCGACCTCGACGCCGCCTACCTCGAAAGCAACTACGACCCCGACATGCTCGAAAACGGCCCCTACGACCGCCGCCTCAAAGACCGCATCCGCGGCAAGCACGGCCACATCTCAAACGACGAATCCGCCGACCTCGTCAAGCGCTCCGTCGGCCTGCTCAACGGCGCTCGCCTCAAGTGGATCGCCGCCGCCCACCTCAGCGAAACCAACAACCTCCCCGACCTCGCCCTCGCCGCCCACAACCGCGCCGTCGGCAAGCAGTTCCCCATCCACCTCGCCTCGCGCGACGCCGTCAGCGACATGCTGGAGTTGTAAAGCGCGAGAGAGAAGTGATAGCTGGCAGCTGGAGATGCGCTATACTTCCAACGGAACCGCACAGTGCGGCGACGTAGGGTAAAGCGCTTCTTCTGGGAGGGGAGCCGATGCAATCAAGTTCATACCTCGTCAGGCGCTTGCGTTTCATGCTCTCTATTTCCGCGACATCCCTTGCATTAGCGTGGGGGCCGACCTTGGCGGTCGCGGTTCCCAGCAAGCAGCCGTCGTTCATGGGTCTCGGCGACCTTCCGGGTGGTCGTGTCTTGGGACACGCAAATGGTGTTTCTGGCGACGGCTCCACCGTGGTAGGCTCAAGTGAATCCAACATCAATATCCAGCCGTTCATCTGGACGGAAGCTACGGGTATGCGAGCACTCTGGAGCCCGACAGGCGGTTCGTACATTGGCGGCGCGGACGACATCTCGGAAGACGGACAATTCGTCGTCGGGAACAACGCCATCGCGACGACACCGCGACCATACCGCTGGACGGCGCAAGGCGGGATGCAGTATTTAGGCGGCAACCCTCCCGGCGGACCATACGCATCCGCGAGCTACCCGCATGCCGTTTCAGCACACGGCGATGTAGTTGCCGGCGATTCCCTCTCGGATTCCGGCTATGAGGGTTTTCGTTGGACGAGTTCGAGCGGATTCAGCGGCGTCGGCGACTTGCCGGGCGGAGGATTCTACAGCGACGCGTACGGACTCTCCGCAGACGGTACCGTGATCGTTGGTGCGAGCCTCTCTTCGCCAACTCAGCGCGAAGCGTACAGGTGGGAAGCTGGGGTGCTGCGCGGCCTCGGGTACCTTCTGTCCGGGCCGCAGTCAAGCCAGGCCTACGATGCCTCTTCCGATGGGAGTGTGGTTGTCGGGTACTCAGGCGATTCGGCGTATGGCATCGGCGAGGCATTTCGATGGACGCAAACTGCGGGGATGGTCGGTCTGGGTGTCTTGCGGCCCGGGAGCACGTGGAGTCTTGCATACGGGGTTTCAGGCGACGGCACCCGCATCGTCGGATTCAGCCAATCCGCGCTATTTGGGAACGAGCCGTTTCTTTGGGATGCGTCGGATGGCCTGATAAACCTTGTAGAACTGCTTCGCGATAAGTTCGGCCTCAACTTGAATGGGTGGCGCGGTCTCATCGCAACCGATATTTCGGCGGACGGAACAACCATCGTGGGATATGGCTACGATCCGAGCGGTGGAACTCAAGCCTGGAGGGCGGTAATTCCCGAACCGGCAACCTTCGCCATTTTCGCAGCCTGTGCATTGGCCGCAATCCGGCGAAGTCGTCGTGACGGTTGCGGCCGCGATCGGATGCGCTTCAACAACACCCGTCCACGTTGAATCTCAATCGAAATCTCATCGTCCGCGGCTGGGCTCGAACCAGCAACCTTCGGCTTCGGAGGCCGACACTCTGTCCAATTGAGCTACGCGGACTAGGCAGGGCAAGTGACCCCGCACTCGCCGGAATCGTATCGCTCTAGCTCTCTCGGGTAAAGCAACCGACCCACGACATGCACCAGCGCGACCGCCATTCGTCAACGCGCTCGTCAGTATTCGACTAACAATTCCGCCCCCAACGGGGGCGAAGGAATGTAGTCCCGGCGCGCCGGGAGGCGCAAGCCCGTTGATCCGACGAGATAATAAACTCCCCGCCTCGGAAAGGGCGGACAAACGCCTCCCCCCGATCAGATGCGCCACATTCCCTCCAAAGTATTCAGTCCCCGCCCCCGGCCACGCGCTCGCGAGACTAAAGCAACGGCTAATCCCATCAGCGCAATGCTCCCCGGCTCCGGAACCCGCAATTCGTAGGCAAGTTGACCGCCTCCCGACAATTGCCAAGCGCTCCCAACTGGAAACTGAAAAGCTCGCTCACCACCGGTCGACGACTCCCAGCGAAATACGGAGTTCACATCGCCGATTTGAGCAACCTCTAACCAATAGGGCGCTCCCGGTTGAATGGAAAACGTGAACGGCAGATCGAGCAGATAGCGATATTCCCGTCGTCCCGGGAATACGAGCAGACCTGTTAGCTCCCGATGCACATCGTCAGAAGTTGTCTCATAGAGAACTTCGTTGGGCAGCTGCTGGATCGGAAATGGACTGCTGACCTGGCTCCAGATTCTGATCCGGAAAGATTCGATAAGCGGGGGCTCCGGATCAAATCCCTGATCCGGTGTCCCATAGTGCCCGTACCAAACCAACTGGCCAAGGCTTGCCGCTGCGGGAACTTGGAATCGGTCTGCGTAAAGTGACCCTTGAACCTGGCCAAAATCATCACGGAAGAGCGTGTCGGACACAAATCCAAAATTGCGATTCGGTTGCTGCCGATAAATCAGCGCCCCCAACTGCCCAAACGCCGGCGCTTCGAGCGAAAGCACCGCCGCCAACACAATCAACGCACGAACCAGCATGAAGGTCTCGCAATGTCTCGCGCCGCCCGGAGGCTCGGCCGGCGTCGGGCGATCGCGTGTGCAAACCGCCCACTCCCTCACCCACCCATTCTACCCACCGCCCCGCCGCCGCCCAAACTGCCACCCGCTTTCTGCTAATGGCGTTCCTGCGTTTCAGCTTTCAACGCATCCTGTGGCACGGTGGGCGCGTCTATACCGTGAACATCGCGGCGAATGAATACCGCCGCATCGAACGCTTCACCCTGCCGCACGGCCACGCTGCGCATCCGGCGTCCCGAGCGTCCACGGGGAGCCTGCGCGCCCCGCGAACGAGGTCCATCTATGCCGCCTGCAACGATCACCCAGCTCTGCCAAGCAACGCCAAATAACGACCTCAATGCCAACCCACCCGCCCGGCAGGGCGCACGAATGTTGCCAGGAGAGTTTACTCCCTGGGACCTGCCTGCCCCCCCGCCCGCCCGCCATTCGACTTGGCGTCGCCAACTGCCACCCGCTGGCGATTGTCGCTCGATCTCGCTCAATGCCGCTCAAAATTCCTTCCGCCCGCCATCGCCCGCGTTCATTGCCCGCTCGAAAGCGGACAACGGCGTTCACCCACTGGGAGAAGTCCTGACATGAAGATGCGGAACGCTGGGCGCGTCTACTGGCTGAAGATTGCGGGAGCGTCCCGCCCTCGAAACCTCGAGACCCTGGAGGACCCAATCCCAATGGCGGCCCCCCGGCCGCTGACATCTAAATAATGAGTGGTTCCTGAGCCCGTCGAAGGGCGCGGCCACGGAGAGATTCTGCGCACAGGGAAAAAGACGGCGACGACCCTTACGACCGAAATCGCGACATGAATTGTCCGGCTCTCTATCGGCGGCTATCGGCTGCTATCGTCAAAAAAAGAGCGCCGATGATCCAGGAGCTGAGATCGGTCGACAGAGAACTGATAACTGAAAGCTGTCCACGGACCCCCACGACCCCCGTCCCATCAAATCCCGTCTAATCCCGTCAAAAAACAATCATGCGATCCCGTCCCACGATCCCGACCCCCGGCCGCCCCATTTCGACGTTTCGACTTTTCGAAGTTTCGACGTTTGGATCCCCATTCTCACCATTCTAACTTCCGCCCCGCCGCCCCATTCCAACACCCACGCCCGCCCCATGCGGCCCCCGGCCGCCTCCTGCCTGAAATCCACAATCCGAAATCCGCAATCCGCAATCGATACGCTTTTCCGCGTTCGGACCCCGTTCCAACCAGCCCGCTGCCGCGCTCCCCTCCCCCGCCCTCCCCCGTCGCGTACAATAGGAACCGGGGCCGTCGGCCTTCGAGCCGCCGCCGGGGGACCTTTGGAGGACGAGATGACCCGCCCGCTGCACGTTGTGCTGTTCCTCGCTATCGCCACCGCCGCATCGGCCGCCTCAACCAACGCCATCCCCAGCGCGCCCAGCCGCCATTGGGTCTTCTTCCGCGACAAGCACCTCGCCGACGATCAGGCAGCGACCCGCGCCCTCTCCGACCAGCGATCCGCCCTCTCCGCCAAAACCCTCGCCCGCCGCGCCGCCCGTCGCTCGGCCCCCGGCCTCCTCGACCAGCGCGACCTACCCGTCGCCCCGCAATACATTGCCGCCATCCGCAACACCGGCGCGCAAACCCGCCACGAATCGCGATGGCTCAACGCCGTCAGCGTCACCGCCACCCCCGACCAGCTCCGCGCCATCGCCGCCCTGCCCTTCGTCCAGCACACCCAACCCCTCGCCCGCGCCGCGCGTCGCATCCCGATCCCTGTCGAGCCCGCCCCCATCGATTCCGCCGCCCCGCGCGGTGCCGGCCCCGACGCCTTCTACGGCCCCTCCTATCCCCAGCTCGTCCAGATCAACGCCGTCGCCGCCCACACCGCCGGCTACACCGGCCAGGGCGTCATCGTCGGCATCCTCGACACCGGCTTCAACCGCACCCACGTCGCCTTCAACCAGACCGTCAACGCCCACCCCGTCCAGATCATCGACGAATACGACTTCATCGTCGGCGACTTCAACACTGCGCAGGAGCCGAGCGACCCCCAAGGTCAGTCCAACCACGGCACCTACATCCTCGGCACCATGGCCGCCTACTTCCCCGGCACCCTCGTCGGCGCCGCCTACAACGCCTCCTTCGTCCTCGCCAAGACCGAAGACACCAGCCAGGAAATCCCCGAAGAGGAAGACGCCTACGTCGCCGGCCTCGAGTGGATCGAAGCCCACGGCGCCGACATGGTCACCAGCTCGCTCGGCTACATCGACTGGTACACCCAGGCCGACCTCAACGGCCTCATCGGCGTCACCACCGTCGCCGTCAACATCGCCACCGAAAATGGCCTCATCTGCTGCACCGCCGCCGGCAACGAGGGTAACGACGCCAACCCTGCCACCTCGCAACTGATCGCCCCGGCCGACGCCTTCGACGTGCTCACCTGCGGCGCGGTCGACTTGAACGGCCTCATCGCGTGGTTCTCCTCCGATGGCCCCACCGCCGACGGCCGCGTCAAGCCCGAGCTCCTCGCCCGCGGCGTCGACACCATCACCACCAGCGCCGTCTCCAACAACATCATCCCCGTCAACGGCACGTCGCTCTCAACGCCCCTCCTCGCCGGCGGCACCGCCCTCGTCATCCAGGCTCACCCGAACTGGTCACCCGACAAGGTCCGCCGCGCATATTTCCACACCGCCTCAGGCTTCGCCGCCTCAGGCCAGTACGACCCGCTCTACGTCCGCGGCTACGGCGTCGCTAACATCTTCGCCGCCATCAACTTCGTCCACGGCGACATCAACAACGACGGCGCCGCCAACGGCCTCGACATCCCGCGCTTCATCGCCAGTCTCACCGGCCAGAATCTGGACCCCTCCGAAAATCGCCGCTCCGACGCCGACGCGAGCGGCCAGGTCACCGTCGCCGACGTGCCGATCTTCGTCAGCGACCTTCTCGGCCAGTGATCGCCGCCGCCTGCTTGCGTTCCCCTCCGGTCGATCGGGTATAATGCAACCGGCAGTGTCGGGGGACTTCGCACCGTTCCGCACATCGGGCGGCGCTTTCGGAGTGAATGAGATGACTCGTTTGTGTGGCCTCCTTGCCGTCGGGGCCGTGTTATCTTTCTGCGCCGCACCCGCCATCGCGAGCGACGCCGGCATCTTCATCGCCGCCCAAACCGGCGACGCTTCAAAAGTCGAACAACTCCTCGCAGTCGCCCCGGCCGCCCTCTCGGCCCGCGACGCGACGCGCCAGACCCCGCTCCACTACGCCGTCCTCAACCGCGACCCGGCCGTCTGCAAGCTGCTCCTCGATCGCGGCGCAGACGTCAATGCGACCGAGAAAGACGGCAACACGCCTCTCCACGTCGCCGCCCGTTCGCTGCGGGCCGAAGCCGCAAAGCAGCTCCTCGCCGCCCGTGCAAACCCGACACTGAAGAACGCTCGCGGCGAAATCTCGATGAACCTCGCCATTTATTCCGGCGACAACACGCGGCAAGCCGCGACCGATCGCCTCGCCCTCGCCCGCGCCATGCTCGCAGCCGGCGCATCTCCGAGCGTCGAAGACGACGCGGGCATGCGTGCATTGCACTTCATCGCCCTCAAGGGTCGCGACGAATTACTCGTCCTCGCGTTTACTCCGGCCGACATCAACGCTCCGGATGCCGCCGGCCGAACTCCGCTTCACTACGCCGCGCTGGGCAATCACACGACCGTCATCAACTGGCTGCTCGATCACGCTGCCGACGTTCGCGCGGTCGATAAGCTCGGCGAAACCCCGCTCCACGCCGCCGCCCGCCGCTTCCGAGCCGACGCCATCACGCGCCTCCTCGATGCCGGCGCCGACGTCAACGCCCGCAGCAAGAATGGCGACACCCCACTCATGCTGCTCGCCAAGAACCCCAAAGATGCAGACGAACTCGACGCCGGATTGGTGGCAGCCGCCGAACTTCTCATCGCGCGAGGCGCAACGGTCGACGCCAAAGACGCAACGGGACTGACCCCGCTCCGTGCCGCCGAGGAAAACGAGCACCCCAAACTTGCCGAGTTGCTTCGCAAGAAAGGAGGTGCGCAATGAACGCTCGCCGCCTCCTGATTGCCGTCGCCGTCACGCTCGCCGCAGCCTCTGTCGTGCAGGCCGCGCCCTACCGCCCCTACACCGACATTGAAACGTTCCTCGCCAACGCCGAAGCCGCCTACCCAACCATCTGCAAGCGCGTCAACCTCGGCCAGACCGTCCAGGGCCGCACCATGTGGGCCCTCTGCATCTCCGACAACGTCAACGTTCAGGAAGACGAGCCCGAGGTCATTTACATCTCCACCATGCACGGCGACGAGCCCGTCGGCACCGAAAACCTGCTGAGTCTCATCACGCTGCTCACCACGAACTACGGCACGGACTCGCGACTCACCGCGATCGTCAACAACGTCGAACTCTGGATCGTCCCCGTCATGAACCCCGACGGCTACATGAATACCACGCGTGAAAACGCCGGCGGCATCGATCTCAACCGCAACTTCCCCGACCCCTATACCAGCCCGACGAACACAACCGCCGGCCGCGCCATCGAAGTCGCCAACATCATGAATTGGCGGTTCGGCCTGTCGACAACGCTCTCGGTCAACTTCCACACCGGTGAGCTCGTCGTTAACTACCCGTTCGACGCGAACCCGAACGGCCAGAGTGTCTTCACGCCCTCGCCGGATGAGGACTTGTTCGTCTTCATCAGCGAAAAATACTCCCAGACGAATCTGCCGATGTGGAACACCCCCGATTTTTTCCACGGCATCACCAACGGAGCCGATTGGTACCACGTCAACGGCGGCATGCAGGACTGGGCCTACGTCTATCAGGGCTGCAACGAGGTCACCATCGAACTCAACAAGATAAAGACCCCGCCCGCCAGTTCGCTCCCGCAGCTCTGGAACGACAATCGTGAGTCGCTCCTGGCGTACATCGAGCAGTCGCTCATCGGCGTCCGCGGACTCGTCACCAGCTTCGAGTCCGGCCTGCCCCTTGCCGCCACCGTCAGCGTCGTCGGCCGCGCCCACAACACTTTTACCGACCCCGATGTCGGCGACTATCACCGCATGCTGCTCCCGGGCTCGTACACGCTTCGTCTGGACGCCGTCGGCAAGGAGTCGCGCCAGATCCCCAATGTTCCCGTCAGCGTCGGCCCGGCCACCGTGCTTAACGTCGTCATGTCCGGCCCGCCCGTCGTTGCCTCACCCAACGGCGGCGAATTGCTCCCAGTCAACGCCCCGACCACCATCACGTGGACCGGCAACCCCGCCGCACAGTACCACGTCCAGTACACTCTCGACGCCAATTCCCAGTCCCTCATCAACGACGGTTTCGAGTCCGGCGTCTTCGATCCCGCCTACACCACCGGCGGCGCAGCTAACTGGTTCATGGTCAATATCCCGGTCCACTCCGGCACGCGCTCCGCGCGCAGCGGCATCATCTCGAACGGCCAGCAGTCATGGTTGAAACGCAACGTGACCGGCCCCGCCACGGTAAGCTTCTGGTACCGCGTCAGCTCGGAGGCGAATCACGATTACTTCCGCTTCTATCTTGACGGAATTCAGCAAGTGCAGGCGTCCGGCACCGTGGCATTCACGCAGTACAGCGGCTTGTTTATCCCCGCCGGCTCGCACGAACTGAAGTGGGAGTATTCAAAGGACGCCGCCAACTCGGTCGGCTCCGACACCGTGTGGGTCGACGATCTATCCATCTCAGTCGACAACGCGACCTGGTATGACGTCGTTGCCCTGACCTCGCTCGGCGCGACCTCCACCGGATGGACGCCCGCGTCGGCCAGCACCCAGGCCCGCGTCCGGGTCCGCGCCTTCTACGACGGCACGCTGTACGGAAACTGGGACTACTCCAACGCCAACTTCGCCATCGTCCCCGGCGCAACCATCGGCGACGTGAACTGCGACGGCGTCGTCAATGCCGCCGACGTGGACCCGTTCATCCTCGCCCTGGCCAACCCCGACGCATACATCGGGCAGTTCCCGTCGTGCCCCCCGAATCGCGGCGACACCAACACCGACTTGCTGGTTAACGGAGCCGACGTCGAGCCGTTCCTCGAAATTCTGCTCGGTAATTGATCGGCCGCACCGGCCCGAGGACAATCCGACCCGAAGTGGTTGATCGCCCCTCCAGTCCGGCCGCCTCCGCGTCCCGGCTGGAATTCCGCGCCGCACTCGCGTCTGTCGCCGTCAGCTTCCTGCTGATGGCTCTGAAATTTCTCGCCTACTGGTGGACCGGCTCCACCGCCGTCTTCTCCGACGCCCTCGAGTCGATCGTCAACGTCTTCGCCTCCGGCGTCGCTCTCTATGCCCTCTACCTCGCCCACCGCCCCGCCGACAAGGAACACCCTTACGGCCACGGAAAGGTCGAGTTCCTCTCGGCCGGCTTCGAGGGCGGTTTGATCTTCGCCGCCGCCGTGGTCATCATCATCAAGGCCGCCGCCCAGCTCATCACCCGCCGCGCCGAAGTCCAGCAGATCAATCTTGGCCTCGTCCTCATCGCCGTCGCCCTCGCCGTCAACGCCGGCCTCGGCGCCTATCTCATCCGCCTCGGCCGACGCTCCGGCTCGCTCACCCTCGAAGCCGACGGCAAGCATCTCTTTTCCGACGCACTCACATCGGTCGCCGTGCTCGTAGCCCTCGCCATCGTCCGCCTCACCGGCTGGAACGACGTCGACCCGATTGCCGCCCTGATCATGGGCGTCTACATCGCCGTCACCGGCGCCGGCCTGCTCCGCCGCTCCGCCGCCGGACTCATGGACGAACAGGACGCCGCGGACACAAAACTGATCGATCGCATCCTCACCTCCCACGTCGGACCCATCGGTCAGGACCCGCGGATCTGCTCATTCCACAAGCTTCGTCACCGCCACGTCGGACGTTATCACTGGATCGACTTCCACCTCATGTTCCCCGGCGAAATGTCGATCAAGCAGGGCCACGACGCCGCCAGCGCCATCGAAGGCGAAGTCGAACGCGCCCTTGGCGACAGCGATGCGACCGCCCATATCGAAGCGTGTGACAACCTACGCTGTCCGACCTGCGGCCGAACCGCGCCGTCTACACCAGCCGAATCTGCACAATCTCAGCCGGCGCGTTAATCCGAATCGGAAACCAGTTGCCGACGCCGCTGTTGACGAACAATGAGTTCGGCCCGCGCCGGTAGAACCCCCGCAGATACTTGTAGAGAAACTCGCCCGCCCCGACGTCGCGGCTCGTGTCGCCCTCGCCGTCTGCACGGGGCGGACGCAGCATCAGCTGCCCGCCGTGCGTATGCCCGGACAGCGTGAGCGGAACGCCTGCATCCGCCAGCGCGTCGAATGCGTGCGGATGGTGCGCGAGTGCGATGCACGGCCCCTCGGCATCGAGCTTGTAGCCGTCCATCAGGCGCTTTGAGTACCCGACATGAAATTCCGGCGTGCGCGTAAAGTCGAGGCCGGCAATGCAGAGTCGTTCGCCGCCGATGTCGATGCTTCGCCGTTGGTTGAGCAGCAGCGTGAGTCCGGCGCCCTGCACGGTCTCGACGAACTCGCGGCGGTTGTCGATCATGTCATGATTGCCGATCGATAGAAAAACGCCGTGTCGCGACTCGAGTTCGCGCATAGCCGCGATCGACGGCGGCAGCATGTCGTTCGATACATCCACCAGGTCGCCCGTAAACAACACGATGTCGCTGCTCAGATGATTGACCGCATCTACCAGTCGCGGCAGGTAAAGCGGTCGATAGAGTCGCCCGACGTGCAGGTCGCTGACGTGCGTGAGCGTCATTCCCCGCAGTCGTGACGGAAGCCACGGCGCAGGCAGGTCATACTTGTTGATTCGAAACCGCCCCATTCCCCGCGCGCCCGCCGCCGTCATCCCGCCGAACAGCACGAGCGGCGCGACGACGCCCGCCTTCGTCATCCATTCACGCCGCGAGATTCCGTCGCCGACGACCGTCGGCGCGGCGATCGCGCCGGCTCGAAGCCGTCGCACGAGACCGGCTATCGACCGCACAATCAGCGTTAGTGCGATGACGATGGGCACTCCCAATCCAAGTCCCATCTGCCAGATCTGAAAGCCGGCCCCAGCCCACACCGGAACCTTCAGCAGATTCACCATCCGCCCCGACCATAACATCTGCGCGGTCGGAACAGTCACCAGCAGCGCAAACGCCGCTAGCAACGATCGAAGTACAAGCCGAGCTCTCGCCGTTCGATGTGACCGCGACAGCAGCTCATCCCCAAGCGTCCACCAGATGAACGTGCACAGCACCAGCCACAGCATTAGCAGCCGAAAGCCGAACCAGCGCGGAATGTCTACGCCGAGCCATCGCGAGAGAATCGGCGTCGCTGCAACGACGACAAGCCCGACGACGCCCGCCAACCGCGGTCCGCGGTGCAGACTGCGGACGTCTTTCTCCGAAGCATTCTGGACAAGACTCGAGTCGCTCATGTGTTGATGAATATGGTAGGCTCAATGCCCGATGTCCGCCGAATCCTCAAAAACCGAACTCCTCCGCGTTGATCTCCTGCGGCCGCAGCCCGCGCTGATTCGCCGGGCGGCCGATGTCTTGCGCAGCGGCCGCCTCGTCGCCTTTCCGACTGAAACAGTCTACGGCCTGGGCGCCGTTGCGTTCGATCCAGCCGCCGTCGCCCTCATTTTTGAGGCCAAGGGCCGGCCCGCGGTCAATCCGATCATCGTCCATGTCAGCGACGCCCGCGCCGCGATCGAGTTGGTCACCCGCTGGCCCCCGGCCGCTGACGCGCTCGCCGAACGATTCTGGCCCGGACCGCTGACGCTCGTCCTTCCGAAGACGTCTCGCATCCCCGACATCGTGACCGCCGGCCGCAACACCGTCGCCCTTCGCGTCCCGGCTCACCGCGTTGCGGCCGAGTTGCTCTCCGCCGCCGACGTACCGATTGCCGCCCCCAGCGCCAACCGCTCGTCGCAGCTCTCGCCGACGCTCGCCGAACACGTCCTCCGCGATTTGGACGGCCGCATCGACATGCTCCTCGACGCCGGCCCAACCAGCGGCGGCCTCGAATCCACCGTCATCGACCTCTCCTCCGACATGCCGCGCCTGCTTCGCCCCGGACTGATTACCCCGAGCCAGATCGAATCCGCAATTGGCCCGATCGATCGCACCGTGCCGACCGCCGCAATCGCTGCCGGGCTTCCATCCCCCGGCCTGCTGCCACGTCATTACGCCCCGCGCGCCACGCTGGTTTGTGCACCGGACGAAGGAACGGCGGCCGTCGATGAGCTCCTGGCAGCAGGTCACCGTGTCGGCTGGCTCGTCTTCGATTACCCGCACGTCCTGCCGCGGGACGACCTCGAAATCGTCGTCATGCCGGCCAAGGCCATTGCCTACGCGTCCCAGTTGTACGCCGTGCTTCACGCGCTCGACGACGCGCGCGTCGATCAGATTGTCGTGGCAAATCCACCCGACGAAGAAAACTGGTTGGCAATTCGGGATCGTCTGACGAGAGCCTCGCGCTGACCGCCGTGCGGCGTCTACTTCGGCCCGCCGTCCAAGTCATCCGGGCTTGCGAATTCCTGAAGGAGCGCCGCAAACGAGTCATCACTGCCGGCTGCGTCCCCGACTTCACCTGTGTTCGCTGCAAACATGTCGCCGTCCGAGATTTCTTCCAGCGGCGACTCTTCAAGGACCAGCGGCTGGGGCGGCGTGTCGGCATCGGCCTTCACGGGCTTCGCGGCCGGCGCGATTTCGTCCGGCGAGATCGTACGAGTCGTATCATGCGCCGACGACGGCTCGCTTGGCGGAGTGAGGGCCGGCTCAATCGTCGCCGGCTTACCGTCAATCTGAACCGTGAACATCACCGGGCCGATCTGCACCCGATCGCCCGCCTTGAGCTTCGATTCGAGCACCCGCTTGCCGTTGACGTAGGTGCCATTGCTGCTGCCGAGGTCCTTGAGCTTGATCGAGCCGTTGGTCTGCGACAGCTCGCAGTGCTGACGAGAAACTTGTGACACCGGAATGCGCATCGAACACTCGGCCCCGCGGCCCAGAACCGTGGTCGATCGAGTAATGGGCAGGTCGCGACGTTGCCCGTCAGGCTTGAAGAAGACCAGCACGACGTTCATTCGAGGAGTTCTCCCGCAGTCCGTTCATCGCGTCTGCGGTGGAGCGCGGCCTCGGTTGCCGAGGAAGCCGGACCCGTCCACACCTGTAAGTTAACATCCCCCAAAACCCACTTCAAGAATATCTTAGTGGCCCCTCGTTCCAGCGGCTGATCGATCCTCGCGGTTACAATATGGCCATGCAGCCGTGCGAAATGGCACATCCCCCCGTCCGGACGATCGGTTCGATCGGCTGGTACATCCATTTGCCGTTTTGCACCACCAAGTGCGGCTATTGCGATTTCTACTCGCTTCCCACCAAACCCGAATTGATACCGGACCTCGCGGCAGCGATTGGTCGCGAAATCGAACTCCGCGATCCCCATCGACCCATCCGAACGGTCTTCGTCGGCGGCGGTACTCCGACCGTCCTTCCCGCCGATGCCCTGCAGTCAATTTTGTCACCGATCTCCGAGCGAGTTCGCGAACAGCCCGATCCCGTCGAGTTCTCCTGCGAAGCCAATCCATCCTCCGCCGACGAACTCAAGCTCGACCTCCTGCGCAACTGCGGCGTGAACCGCATATCCTTCGGCGCGCAATCATTTGATCGCTCCGAACTCGCCGTGCTCCAGCGCATCCACGACCCGTCGCACATCTCCGACGCCGTCCGCTGGGCACGCGCCGCCGGATTCGACAACGTCAACCTCGATCTGATCTTCGGCGTCCCCGGCCAGACCACCGCCTCCTGGCTCAACTCGCTCCGCCGCGCCATCGAACTCAATCCCGACCACATCTCCTGCTACGGCCTCATGTACGAAGACGGCACAGCCCTCACCCGCCAGCGCCGCCTCGGACTCGTGCAGCCCTGCGACGAGGACGTCGAAGCCGAGATGTTCGAACGCACCACCGCGGAGCTGGCCCGCGCCGGTTACGAGCAGTACGAGATCAGCAACTATGCCAAGCCGGGAAAGCGCTGCGAACACAATCTGATTTACTGGCGAAACGAGGAGTACCTCGGCATCGGCCCGTCAGCCGTCTCATATCTCGACGGCGTCCGCCAGAAAACCGCCCCCGATGTAGCCGCCTACGTCCGAGGATACGCGCGCGCCGAGCAGCCGGTCGCCTCGCTCGTCATCGAGCGCGAACAACTCACGCCCGACGCACGCGCCCGCGAAACAGCCGTCCAGATGCTCCGCCTCGTCGACGGCATCGACCTGCAGCGATTCCATGAACAGACCGGCTTTAGCCCCGCCATGCTCTTCGAGCCCGCAATCTCAAAAAATCAGGCCGCCGGCCTGCTCGAAACCCGCGCGCCCACCCTCCGCCTGACCCGCTCCGGCATGCTCTTGGCCAACCAAGTCATGATGGACTTCGTCTGATATGAGATCGCATGCCCGTGTTCGACCGCTTCAGGCATGGCAATTCGCCAAAACTAGGCGAATCGATGCCGCGTAGTTTTGAGACCTCCCCACCCACGACCCCATATCTCCCACCTCATACCCCAGTCATCCCCCGACTCGACTTTCACCCCGGAAAATGGTAATGTCTTTCGTGGCGAAATCGCATGGCGATTCGTCGTTCAACATCACCAAGTGCAGGCGAATCTTCGGTCACAGCCCTTCCATGACGACATACATCACATCGGCCGACTTCGCGCCGAATCGTTTCTCGCATCTTCCGGAGTACCGACGCAATGGACGGTGAAGTGAATCCCGCGACCAATGGCGCCATCGGACACGCCGAAGCCGACCTCGATCGCGAAGTCGCCGCCGCCATGTCCGGCCTCAGCAACGCCGACCTCTACGGCGACGCAGCCAACAAGCCCGGACAGGACGATCCCCACGCGCCCGGCTCATTGGTCAAGGGACGTGTCGCAAACGTCGCCAGCAATGACATTCTCATCGACCTCGGCGGCAAAATGCTCGGCGTCATCTCACGCGGCGAGTTCGACCCCGCCAAGCCGCCGCCCAAAGTCGGCGACGAAATCGAAGCCCTCGTCGACGGCCTCGATGCACGCGGTGGACTGCTCAACCTCTCCTACAAGAAGGCCGCCGCCGCCGCCCTCTGGCGCGACATCCAGATCGGCAAGGTCTTCGAGTGCAAAGTCTCCGGCATGAACAAGGGCGGTCTCGAAGTCGATCTCCACGGTATCCGCGGCTTCATCCCCGCCTCGCAGGTCGATACCCACTTCCTCAAGGACATCAGCGAGCTGATCGGCAAGACCATCCGCGTCGAAGTCACCAAGTTCAGCCGCGACGACGAAAACCTCATCGTCAGCCGCCGCAAGGTCCTCGAACGCGAAGCCGTCGAAAACCGCGCCCGCTACCTGGCCGACCTCAAGGAAGGCCAGTCCGTCCGCGGCAAGGTCCGCAACGTCACCGACTACGGCGCATTCATCGAACTGCAGCCCGGCGTTGACGGCCTGCTTCACGTCTCCGACATGAGCTGGGGCCGCGTCACCAAGCCCGGCGACGTCGTCTCCGACGGCCAGGAACTCGAACTCTCGGTCCTCAAAATCAACCGCGAAACCGGCAAGATCTCCCTCGGCCTCAAGCAGATCAAGGCCAACCCCTGGGAAACTGTCTCGCAGCGCTTCGAACCCCAGCAGAAGTTGCAGGGCCGCGTGGCCCGCCTAGCCGACTTCGGCGCGTTCGTCGAACTTGAGGAAGGCGTCGATGGCCTCATCCCCATCAGCGAAATGAGCTGGACGCGGCGCCTCCGCCACCCCAGCGAAGTCGTCAAGGAAGGCGACATCGTCACGGTCGTCGTCCTCACGGTCGACCAGGAAAAGCACCGCATCTCGCTCGGCCTAAAGCAGGCCGAGCCCAACCCCTGGGACAACATCACC
Organism: uncultured Planctomycetaceae bacterium; assembly: GCA_964549445.1. GTDB lineage: Bacteria > Planctomycetota > Phycisphaerae > UBA1845 > UTPLA1 > SpSt-539. The sequence continues at coordinate 9,288 of CAZJVS010000043.1, read as the reverse complement.
GAGCGCTATCCCGTCAACGAAATGCGGCCCGGCAAGGTCGCCCGCATCACCGAGTTCGGCGCCTTCATCGAGTTGGAGTCCGGCATCGACGGCCTGCTCCACATCTCCGAGATCAGCGACCAGCGCATCAAGACGGTGAGTGAGAAGCTCAAGGTCGGCGACGAGGTGCAGGTCCGTGTCCTCAAGGTCGACATCGACACCAAGCGCATCTCGCTCTCGATGAAGCCGCTTCCTCCGCCGCCCAAGCCGCCGACGCCCGAAGAGATCGCCGCCGCGGCAAAGGCCGCCGCCAAAGCCGCCAAGAAGAAGCCCGCCAAGCCCCGCCGCGGCGGACTCGAAGCCGGCTGGATGGGCGCAGGCCTCGGCGGCCTCGACCCCTCGAAGTTCGGATCGTAGTTCGCTACGGCCCGATCAAGAGCTTTTGCACAAACGGCTGGATATCCAGCCCATTGACCAGTTCGTCCGCGTTGAAGTCCCCGTTCATCATCTCGCATCCCGGAAACGCGGCGGCAAACGCCGTCGGATTCGTCAGTGCCAGCACGAACGCCGGCACATCGAGCGTGTTCACCACGCCATTGCAGTTCAAATCGCCCGGCCGGATCACAAACACCGTCACGTTCGCCGGATTGTGCCGCGTCCGCAGCGCGAGCCCTCCGCCCAGCGGAGCCAGAATGCGATTTGCAAACGCCCCCACTCTCGACGGAAACGTCATCACTACAAACGAATCCGCATATGCTGGCACAAAGCCATTAATCACATCGACCTGGATCGTCCCATCCAGCGCCGCCGGCCCGCTGATCGCGCAGCGATCAAACGCCGTCGGCGCAGTTCCGCCCAACTCTGCCCGAAAACCCGTGCTCGCTCCCGCCACGTAGTCCGCCGTCATCGTCAGCAGTCCCGCCGAGTTCCCCGGCGAAACCGTCGCCCCGGTGTTGGAAACCGGGACGTTGCTGATGATCGTCCCGCTCCCGCGCAGTTCACCGGCCGAGACGAGGAACGACGAACCGCTCAACTCAATCGTGCCGTTCGTCGTCAACGAACCGCCCGTCTGTGTATAGGTGATGCCGCCGCTCGTCAGCCGCAGACTCGCCCCCGTCGCTACCGACATCGCACCAGAATTCGTTACCGACGGCGTCGTACCGATGCCGGGGATGTTTGTCGTGCCGGCCGTCACGCTGAAGTTCCCGCTGTTGACGTGATTCGCGCCCGATCGCGTAATCGTCGCGTCCCGCGCGATGGTAACGGTTCCGGAGTTCGCGAGCTGAGCCCCGAGAATTCGCGCCCCGTTTTGCCCGAGCAGAATGGCCAGCGTCCCCGCGTTCGTCAGCGCCCCATTGGTGATCGTCAGGGTGCATCCCCAGTTCGAGTTGACATCTGTCATCTCGATCGTGCCATCATTCGTGAATCCGTTGTCGATCACGCAATTGTTCGTCCCGAATCCGTCCGCGCCTTCGAGCCGCAGCACCGCACCCGTCGCGTTCTGAAACGTCGCATTGACCTGCGTGCTCGATTTCAGCGACAGCCCCAGCGATCCGGCCTCGTTTCGCAGAATTCCCGGCCCGTTGACCGTCGTATTCGAGAATTGAAACGTTGCGCCTCCGGCCGGCACCGTCAAATTCGTCCCGAGGGTTACAGTGCCAAGCTGAAGCCACAGCTGCCCCGTCCCGGAATAGCTCGACCCGGAATTGAGCGCCACATCCTGATCCCGAATCATGAAGAACTTGCCGGCGGCAATATTGAACGAACCCGTATTCGTAAACGTCGGCGTCGTCCCGCCGCCGAAGACCGTGACGTTGCCATTCGCGATGATCGCCCCGCTGCTCACGTCATCCGAACTTGGCCGATTCACGTTCGTGTCCTTCCCGAACGTCATGCTGCCCTGATTGTCAAACTGCATGTTCAGCGCCCGGACGCCATTCGCCCCGAGTTGCACGTCGATCGATCCGGTGTTCGTCACCGTCCCGTTCGTCACCGTCAGACTCGCGCTCCAGTTCTGATCGATGTCGGTCACTTCAATCGTGCCGGCATTTGTGAACCCGTTATCGATCGTGCAGAAACATCCGCCGAACGCATTCGATCCCTCCAGCCGCAGCACGGCCCCCGCCGCATTCTGGATCGGCGCATTGATCTGCGTCGTGCTCCGCAGCGCCAACCGCAGCGACGAGGCCTCGTTCCGCAGGATGCCCGGCCCGTTCACCGTCGTATTCTGAATCTGGTATCCCATCCCGCCGTTCTGAACCGTGACGGTCACGCCCAGGTTCAACGTCGCATTCTGCGTTGCGAAGAAACCGGTCCCGCTCCAAGTGGTGCCCGGGTTCAGCGAAATTTCCTGCTCCCGAATCAGGAACATCTGCGATGCCGCGACGTTAACCGTACCCGAGTTAACAAATGTCGGCGTCGTCCCGTTGCCGAAGATCGTCGTCGTTCCGCCCGTGACGCTGATCGTGCCGCTGTTCACATGGTCCGAGCCCGACCGCGTCATGCTGGTATCTTTGCCGAACGTCATGCTGCCCGAGTTGTTGAATTGAATCGCCAGTGTCCGGCCACCGTTCGCGCCGATTTGCACGTCGATCGACCCAGTGTTCGTCACCGTCCCGTTCGTCACCGTCAGACTCGCGCTCCAGTTCTGATCGATGTCGGTCACTTCGATCGTGCCGGCATTTGTGAACCCGTTATCGATCGTGCAGAAGCACCCGCCGAACGCGTTCGATCCTTCCAGCCGCAGCACGGCCCCATTTGCATTCTGAACCGGCGCGTTGATCTGCGTCGTGCTTCGCAGCGCCAACCGCAGCGACGACGCCTCGTTTCGCAGCGTACCCGGCCCGTTCACCGTCGTATTCTGAATCTGGTACCCCATCCCGCTGTTCTGAACCGCGACGTTCACGCCGAGGATCAACGTCGCGTTGAGGGTCGCAAAGAATCCAGTACCGCTCCACGTCGTGCCCGGGTTCAATGAAATATCCTGCTCCCGAATCAGAAGCATCCGCGAAGCCGCGACGTTGATCGTCCCTGAGTTAACAAACGTCGGCGTCGCCCCGCCGCCGAAGATCGTCGTCGTCCCGCCGGTTACGCTGATCGTCCCGCTGTTCACATGATCTGAACCGGCTCGGTTGATGGTCGTATCCCTCGCAAACGTCATCGTTCCCGAATTGTTGAACTGTGCCGCAATGGTCCGCGCGCCATTCGCCCCGACCAGCACATCGAGCGTCCCCGTGATCGTCAGCGTCCCGTTCGTGACCGCAAGTGCCGAACCCCACGTCGAGTCGATGTCTGTCAACTCAATCTTTCCCGCGCTCGACATGCCGTTCGCAACGGTCAGCCCCGCCGCGCCCAGGGCGTTGCTGCCCTGAATGCGCAACGTCGCCCCGGTCGCCGATATCGTGGCCTGGTTCACACTCCGCAACCCGCCCTGCGTAACGACGTAGCTCCCCGCCAGCCCAATGAACACGTTGTCCGCCGGCTGAGGCGCAGACCCCGACACCGGCCCACCTTGCGACCCGACGTTCCAATTCCCGGGCGTGTCCCAGCTTCCGCCGGTCGCGCTGTTCCAATACAGGTCGGCCGCACCCGCTATCCCCGCGCTCGCCAGAACCAGCGACACGCTCAACGCCGCGCCGCCAAACTTCATCACCTGCCCCGCTCGTGTTCGATCTGATGCGCGCATCCGCCGCTCCTCCCGCTGGTTTCTCGCCGACGCTCCCTCGACTGCCGGGGGTCTGTGCAATACGGAACTCCCCCCCTCATTGCGCCGTCGGTCCAACTAAAGGGCCGCAAAATCCCGCCGCTAATCCACGCAAACCCCGAAATTCGCCCCCCCGCTCTACCGTCCCACCCCAGCCGGCTGGCTCGCCGCTGCCTCCGCCTGCGCCTTCGTTTTCCATTTCGCCGAGTCGGCCGGCCGCTCCATCGCTCCATACAGGTCCGAAAGCCGCGTCGCAATCGCCGCCCGACGCTCCGGCGCCACCAGCGCACTCGTCTCCGCCGCCGCGTACGCCGCCAGCAGCAGCCGCTCCGCCTCGCCGAAGTTCCGGCTCCCGATCACACTCACAAGACTGTCGTTCACCGTTAGCGTGTCCGGATGTCCCAACCCGTGCGTCTTGCGGAGGATTTCCAGCGACTCGCGCAGCAGCGGCTCGGCGTCCGCCGGCTTGTTGCGCTTCCAGCACACCACCGCGAGGTTGTGAAGCGACGTCGCCACGTCCGGATGCTCGTTGCCGAGCAGTTGCCGGCGCATCGCCAGTGCGTCCCGAAATGCCGCCTCCGACCCCTCAAGGTCCCCGCGTGCCATCAACACCGTCGCGATGTTGTCCATGTTGGTCGCGATATTCGGATGCGCCTCTCCCAGTAGCTTTCGATTCCGCACCAGCGCCTCGCGATACATCTCCTCGGCCTGCTCGTATCGGCCCTTCAGGTAGTGCACGTACGCCGAATTGTTCAGCACCTCCGGAAGCACCGGCAGCATCGCGTTCTTCGGCAATCGCGCGATCGCCAGCGCGCCCGCCAGCAGCTTCTCCGCTTCATCGAGCCGCTCCTGGCTCGTCAGCGTCGTCGCCAGGTCGCTCATGTTCGCCGCGATCACGCCGTCCCCGGCATCCCGCAGCTTTCGATTCATCTCCAGCGACCGCCGGAAGAGCTTCTCCGCCGCCGTCGCGTCTCCCTCCGCCGCCAGCAGCGTCGCCAGCTCCTGCAGCGCCGTCGCCACGTCGACATGCTCGCCTCCGCGCAGCCGCTCGTATCGCGCCAGCGCATCGCGAAGCTGCTCGCCCGCCGGCCCGTACAGCGCCAACCCCCGGTACGCCCGACCGATCGTCGTCCGCACCGCCGCCGCCGCCTCCGGCTGCGCGTCCATCTGACCCTGGCTCACCTTCCGCGCCGCCTCGTCGAGCACTTCCCGCACCGTGACGTTTCGCTCGTTGCGGTGCATCGGGTCCGCCGTCGCCAGCATGTCCAGCAGGAATGCATTGATCGCCTCGGCCTTGTCCGCCGCCCGCAGCGCCTGCTGTGCGTTCGCCTCGGCCTCTCCTCGCGCCCGATTCGCGGCCACAAATCCCGCGATCGAAAGCCCCAGTCCGCCCAGCACCGCCGCCACGACCACCGCCGAAACCGCCAGCGCCGCGCGGTGCCGCCGAGCCAGCTTCCGCAGCCGATAACCGGCGCTCGGCGGCCCGGCTGCCACTGGCTCGTCCCGCAGATAGCGCTCCAGATCGCGCGCCAAATCGCCCGCCGAGTCGTATCGCCGCGTGCGATCCTTCTCGAGACACTTCATCGCGATCCAATCCAGTTCGCCCGTCAGCATCCGCCGCAGTGTCTGAGCATCGGTCCGCCGCAGGTCCGCCACGCGCTCGGCCGTCCGGTCCTCCCTCGAACGCGCTGCCCGCGTCAGCGATCCAAGCCGCGTCGACGGCCGCGGCGGATCGACCTCGCGGATGATCCGCTGCATCTCTTCGTACGCCGACTGCCGCAGCGTCTGCCCGTCAAACGGCGTCGTGCTCGTCAGTAGTTCGTAAAGCACGACCCCAAGCGAGTACACGTCGCTCCGCGTGTCGATGTCGAGCCCCGACCGCCCCGCCTGCTCCGGGCTCATGTACGCCGGCGTCCCCACAAACTGCCGAAACTCCGTGAACAGCGTCCGCTCCGTCAGCGGCCGATCCATCGCCTTCGCGATCCCGAAGTCAATGATTTTCGGCACCGGCCGCTCATCGTGTAGCGAAACAAGGACGTTGCCCGGCTTGAGGTCGCGGTGAATGACCCCCTTCTGGTGCGCATGTTGCACCGCCTGACACACCGGCACCAGCAGTTCGATCCGCTCCCGCGCGCTCAGCCGGTGCTCGTCGCAATACGCCGTAATCGCCTCGCCCCGCACCAATTCCATGACAAAGTACGGCCGCCCCGCCGGCGTCTCCCCCGCGTCAAACACCCGCGCGATGTTGGGATGGTCCATCATCGCTAGCGCCTGCCGCTCCGCCTCGAACCGTGCCAGCAGTTGCCGCGTGTCCATCCCCGGCTTGATGATCTTCAGCGCCACCCGCCGCCGGACCGGCTCCTCCTGCTCCGCCATGTAGACGTCGCCGAATCCACCCTCGCCGATCTTCTCCAGCAGTTTGTATCGCCCGATGACCGTGCCGACCTCGTCCCCGCCCGCCGACCACCGACTGCCATCGCCGTCACCCAGCAGTGCCCGCGCATCCACCGTCGGATCGTGCAGAAACTCCCCCGCCTCGACATGCGCCCCCAGCAGCGACTCGACGTACTGCCGGAGCTCGACATCCCCGCCGCATTCGCGCTCGATCGCCGCCCCGCGCTCCGGCTCGGGCAATTCGATGCCCAGCTCGAAGATCGCCTTCGCCCGCTCCCAGAGATCGTCCCGCACGGTCGAAATGGCGCCGCTCCCCTTACTTCTCGCCGTCGCTCAGCGCGCGATACAGCCACGCCCGCGCGTACGTCCACTCGCGCTTCACAGTCCGTTCCGACAGCCCCACCGCCTCCGCCGTTTCCTCGATGCTCAGCCCGGCGAAGAACCGCAGCTTCACGATCCGCGCCGCCCGCTCGTCCTTCTCTTCCAGGCGACAAATCGCCGCGTCGAGGGCCAGAATCGACTCCGGATCTTCTTCCACCGCCAAGTCCACTCGTTCGAGTGACTGCCGCTTGAACTCGCCCCCGCGCTTCAACCGCCCCCGCTGCCGCGCATGCTCGATCAGTATCCGACGCATCGCCTGCGCCGCCGCATGGAAAAAGTGCGCCCGGCTGGCCCACGCCGCGTCCGCGTTACCCATCAGTTTCAGATACGCCTCGTGAACCAGCGCCGTCGCCTGCAGCGTGTGCCCGCCGCGCTCCCCCGACATCCGCTGCTGCGCGATCGCCCGCAACTGCTCGTAGATCAGCGGCAGAAGCTTCTCCGCGGCATCACCGTTCCCCGCGGCGGCCTCCTGCAACAACAGCGTCAGATCGTAACGGCCCGGCCCCCCGGACGCGGGCAACGCCGAATCGCCCATACCACCAGTATAATGCCTCCCCCATTCGGGCGAGCGGACTTGCGTCTGCTAGCGAACAAACCAGATCAGTACCCCGCTCATCGTAGCCGAAATCAGCCCCACACGAAACAACCACGTGCTCCAGGGCATGTCCGACGCCGTCTGAAAGTACAGTGCGTTCCGCATCAGCCAGAAATTCGCAAACGAGCCGCCAAACCCGCGAAACGGCCGGAAGTTTCCCGAGAAATCGACCCACGGCGCAGACACGCCAAACGCCAGCGCGAGCGCGCCGACGGCCAGCAGCGTTCGATCGATCCAGATCGCCCGCAAGTCATCGCGGCCCGCGCTCTCGCCGCGAACGATGTTCTGCCCCGAGAAGAGCGAAAACGCCGTCCCGCACTCCGGACACTGCCGCGAAAGCAATCCCGTCAGGTTGTACCCGCACTGCGCGCACAGATGCACGGGCACGGCCAGCACCGCCATCGGCGCCGGCTCGCGCAGATTCGGTCGTTGCATTACCTCCGGATCGGGTTCAGACAGTGAGTATTCGCTCGCCTCACCGGAGTCAGCCGGCTCACTCATGCCAAACCATAGTCCCGCCACCGCCGCTCGACGAGCGTCTTCATTGCCGCGCTCATCTCCATCTCGCGCGGCCACGCCCGCACCGTCCCCTCTCCCGCGATCTTCCGCGTCGCGTCGATCCCCATCTTGCTCCCCGCCCCGCAGAACGGCGCCGCATGATCGAGAATATCCAGCGGACCTTCCACGATCACCGTGTCCCGCCGCGGATCGACATTCGCACCCACCTGGAACATCACCGCCTGCTCGTCGTGCACATCCACGTGCTCATCCACGACGACGATGAACTTCGTCAGGCTCATCTGCCCCGCCCCCCAGATCGCGCTCATCACCCGCCGCGCCTGGTACGGATACTCCTTGCGAATCTTCACGAACGCGAAATTGTGAAACGCCCCCCACTGCGGCAACGAATAGTCGATCACATCCGGCACGATCATCTTCAGCAGCGGCAGGAAGATCCGCTCCGTCGCCTTGCCGAGGTAGTAATCCTCCATCGGCGGCTTGCCCACGATCGTCGTCGGGTACACCGGGTCGCGCCGATGCGTGATGGCCGTCACCCTCAGCGGATGAAACTGATCCGCCAAACTGTAGAAGCCGGTGTGGTCGCCGAACGGCCCCTCGCGCACCGTCCGTTGCGAATCAACCCACCCCTCGATCACGATCTCCGCGTTCGCCGGCACATCCAGCGGAACCGTCTTGCCCGGCACGAGTTCAAGCCCGCCGCCGTTCAGAAAGCCCGCAAACATCAGCTCGCTCACGTTCGGCGGCAGCGGACACGTCGCCGCGTACGGTAGCACGCTCTCGCCCCCCAGCACGATCGCAATCGGCATCTCCTTGCCGCGCTCCGCGTACATCCGCAGATGCCGTGCCCCGTCATGATGCATGTGGCAATGCAAAATCCCCGTTCGCGGCCCCGTTACCTGGATGCGATACATCCCCAGGTTCCGATCGCCGCCCACATCCTCCGGCGGCTGCGTCAGAATCCCCGCCAGCGTGATGTACCGCCCGACCGGCCCCGCACCGCTCTCTGCGTTTTGGCGTTTCTGAGTTTCGCCGTTTCCAACGATGACCTCCTCATCGCTGCCCCCATCCCCCGGCCAGCACTTGATGATCGGCAGCTCGAACAGGTTTGCGTCCTCCGTGCGGACCACCTGCTGGCACATCCCGCTCTTGACCACTTTCGGCGGATAGCTCGCGATCTTCGCCAGCTCCGGCAGCATCTTCAGCTTGCCGATCAGAGTCGGCGGCGGCTCCGGCTTGATCAGCTTCTGCACCCGATCCGCCAGCTCCTCAAACGACTCACACCCCAGTGCAATCTTCACCCGCTCGTAACTGCCAAACAGGTTGATCGCCGCCGGAAACTTCGACCCCTTCACCCGCTCAAAAACCAGCCCATGCCCGCCCATCCCGCCATGCACGGGATCGGTCGCAACCGCCCCGCGCGCCCCCTGCGGACAAGGCGACTTGCTCACCCGATCCGCAATCGCGCTGATCTCCAGCTCCGGATCAACCTCGGCCCGAACCCGCCGGACCTCCCCCCGCCGCTCAAGCTCCGCGATAAACGACTGCAAATCGGGAAATGGCAAGTTCGAATACCTCCGGCAATTGGTGAGCCGGATTGTACGGCCGAATCGTCATCGTCACAGGCAAATCACGCACGAAGGAGGTTCCTGAGCGGCCCGGAAAAACGAACCGCCCGCCACCTCTCGGTAGCGGGCGGTCTCGGCCGTGTGCTTTG
>CAZJVS010000042.1:0-39991 GCA_964549445.1 uncultured Planctomycetaceae bacterium | reverse complement strand
CTAACCCGTATCCTGGAGACAAGCCGCTTTCCCTTTCAAGTGGGGCTATTTAGGCGCCGTCGTATTCACGCTTCCTTGCTCCGTTTAGGAAGTGCTCGCCGAGTATCCAATGCACCGGACCACACGATCCTTAAACTAAGGAGAATGAAAACCCCAAAGAAGATGGCATTGGACAGCCGGAAGTGCGCGATAATTATCCACATACCTCCCACCACACAGACGAGGCCGATACCGATCTGTAATAGCCCGGTCGCCAACAGCGAGCCGGTCAGGATCGTCGTGCCGCAATTTGGGCATAGCACATCCCTCCCGAATTGCACAAAGCGACGAGGTTCCAATCGGTGAAAGCGCACGGAATTCGACTCTTCGTGACCGCAATTCGGACAAGTTACGTGACTTTGCATCGCGGACCACCTACGTATCCAAACATCGTATTACGGACTTTAGCAGATGGAATGTAGGACGCGCGCCGGGCGCAGTCAACGACCATTGCGGATATTTCTCATATTGTTAATTAGCTCCAAGAAACTACGGATTGAATTGTCAAGGTTTGCGAGAGTTCGCGACACGGGGAGTTGGATTATCAGAGTTCTTGGGGGTGAAAACGGTGGCGCGATTCGCTCCGATTAAGTGCGGTTTGGGGCAAACTGCGATTGCGTCGATAGAGTGAGCGCTTGTTCTCGATGCGATGCCTCGCGCTTCCCTCGGCGCGCCGGGGTGCGCGTTTCAATATGCGCGGCTTGTCAAATTGGCGGGGTTCGTGGATAACGGCCGGGGCTGATGGCGCTGGCGCGATTCATTCAGGCATTCTCACCTCTTCAACATTGGTCGCGGTTTCGATTGGTGCTGACGGCGCTGGTTGTGGCGCGCGGCGTGGTGCTGTTGTGCGTTATGCCGCCGTTGGAGGGGTGGGACGAGTATCAGCACGTCGGGTATATCCAATACGTCATAGAGAACGGGCGCGATCCGGTGTTTGGGGAGGCGTGCGTGCCGGCGTCGGTGCTGCGCGGGGTGGCGGCGTTTCCGCATGGGGCGAGCGCGATCGATCAGATTGGCGGGCATGGGGCGGTAGGGCCGGCGGAGTTCTGGGAGGGCGGGGCGCGGAGTGGCGGGGATGGGGCATTGCCGTTGGTCGTGCTGTACCAGGCGCAACATGCGTCGCTTTATTACCGGGTGGCGCGGCCGGTGTTTGAGGCGGCGGGTGGGGTGAAAGACTTGCGGGCGTCGGTGGGGGCGCTGCGGCTGGCGAATGTGGTGCTGGTCGCGGCGGCGGTGTGGATGATCTTGGGTTGGCTGGGGAGACGATGCCGGGATCGGCGGCATGCGGCGCTGATCGGGCTGATCGTGGCGGTGCAGCCGCTGTTCGTAATCAACGCGGCGCGGGTGGCAAACGATGGACTGGCGGTGTTGCTGGCGACGGTGGCGATCGTCTGGACGATGGAGCTGGATGAGCGGCGGCTGTGGCGGCGGAGTTTGGGGATCGGGCTCGTGGTGGGGCTGGCGATCTTGGCGAAGACGGTGAACCTGGCGCTGGTGCCGTTTGTCGGCGGGTGTTTGCTGCTGTTGCTTCTGCAACGGCGTGTTCGAGTCGGGCACGCCGCGGTGGGGCTGGCGCTGTTTGTGGCCGGCGCCGCGGTGGTAACGCAGCAGTATTTCCGGTTCAACGTGTCGCGGTTTGGCGTAATGACGCCGATGCAGGAGGCGCTGGCGAACCAGGCGGAGGGGCGGGACGCGGATGAGCTGGCAACGGCGGCGGGGGAAGTGCGATGGGGGCGATTCATGCGGAACATGTGGTTGAAGCGGTGGATGTGGATGGGCGGGTGGAGTTTTGTTGCGACGCCGCGGCTGCTGCGGGATGCGTGCGAGGTGACGTGCGACCTGGGGCTGCTCGGGTGGCTGTTCATGATTGGGCGGCGGGCACGGGAGGAGCGGCGGGTGATCAAAGCGCCACTGGCGACGTTGCGGGCGTTCTGGTTGTGCGCGTGCTTTGCGGCGGCGCTTTGCTGGCATGGAGTGCAGTCACAGGCGGCGTGGGGGACGACGTCGACAAATGTGTGGTATTCGGCGGCGGCATTTTCGTGGTGGATCGTGGTGATCTACTGCGGGGCGATGGCGTGGCCGGGCGGGCGGTGGAAGTACGTGATTCCACTGCACCTGGCGTGGTTGTTCGTGTTGACGCAGTCGATCGGGATTTTTGGCGGAATGGTGCGGACGTACTCGGGCGTTGGATTCGGGGCGGAGGCGCTGCGGCGGCTGGCGTCGCTGCAGCCGGGGTGGCTGGGTAGCGGGACGTTGATAGCTGCGACGGCCTTGAGTGCAGTTCTAATTGTCGCGGCGGCGACGGGTTGGATGTCGGCGGCGCTTGCACGCGACTCGGAGCGGTGAATGGGTCGATAATCAGGCGTGGGAATGTTGCGCGCACTGTTTTCGATCTGGTTGAGTAGCGGCGCGACCGGGGCGACGCCGGCCGAGGCGGTTGCGTGGCAGGCGGCGCTGGATCGGGCGATGTTTTCGCCGGGTGTGATCGACGGGGCGTGGGGGATCAAGTCGCAGCGTGCGATGCGGGAATTCCAGGCGTCGCGCGGGCTGCGCGTGACGGGGCAGCCGGACACCGTGACGTGGGCGGCATTGAACCCGGACGCAAAGCCGGCGCTCATTGCGTACACGATCACGCAGGCGGACATCGCGGATGTGGGGCCGTGGCCGGAGGGGTGGGTGGAGAAGTCGAAGGTTGAGCGGCTCGGGTACAAGTCCGTCGCGGCGCTGGTGGCGGAGCGCGGGCATTGCTCGATGGCACTGCTGGGACGGCTGAATCCGACGGCGCGGCTCGACGCATTAAACGTCGGGGACGTGCTGACGATTCCGAACGTGAGCGATGCGCCACCGGGCTTGATGGCGGCGGCGCTGCAGGTCAATCTTGTATGCAAGTACATCCGCATTCTCGATGAAGCGGGCCGGACGGTTGGGCTGGTGAACTGTTCGATTGCGAAGCACAAAGAGAAGCGGCCGAGCGGGCGGTGCACGGTGCGGGTCGTCAGCCCGGAGCCGGTGTACGTGTTTGATCCGAAGATGTGGCCCGAGGTGAAGGGGATTGATCGGAAGCTGCTGATACCGCCGGGACCGCGGAACCCGGTGGGGTTGTTCTGGATCGGGCTGTCGCTGTCGGGGTATGGGATTCATGGGACGCCGGAGCCGGAGTTGATCGGCAAGACGGGATCGCATGGGTGCTTCCGGCTCGCGAACTGGGATGCGGTGAGATTGGGGGCGATGGTGCGGCCGGGCGTGCCGGTGGAATTTATCACCGGGGATACGATTCCCGAGACGCGCGTGGCGGACGTGGCGACGGCGCGATCGGGCGGCGTGCGGCCGGTGGCGGCGTTGCCGGTGACGCCGGCGGCGCGGCCGGCGGCGGTGAAGGCCGTCGGGCCGGCAGCGGGATCGAACAGCGGCGCGGCGCTGACGAAGGTGCGGGCGGCCGTGCCATGAAGTTTGATCGTGTGACGCTGGCGGTGATGCTGGCCGCCGGCGTGTTCATGGTGTGGGGGGCGGATTACTACACCGTTTTTGACGACGAGGCGTTTTCGCTTCAGCGGTATGTGATGCCGCTGGGGGAGATGTTGTCGGCGTTGCGGGGCGGGGCGGAGCCGGATCCGCCGCTGTATTACGTGCTCGAGCATGGGTGGATATCGATTTTTGGCGTGCGGCCGTTGGCGCTGCGCGGGTTGTCGATTGCGCTGTTCCTATTGTCGTTACCGGTGATTCGGGCGGCGGGGGAGGCGTGGTTTGATGCGCGGGCGGGGCGGTGGGCGGTGGTGATGTGCGGGCTGAACCCGCTGAATCTGTTTTTCGGGTTTGCCGCGCGGTGGTACTCGCTGATGTTCTTGTGCGTGGCGGGGATGATTGTTGCCGCGGGGCGGATTGCGAAGCGAGATGCTCTCACCCCGGCCCTCCCCCAGGGGGAGAGGGAGAATGGGCGGCTTTGGATCGGAGTGTGGATTGTTGCGGCGGTGGCGGCCTGCTACACGAACTACCTGGGGCCGCTGGTAGTGGGTTTGTTCTGGGTGTGGGGTTTGGTGAGCGGGCGCGGGGGGCAGGTGCTGTGGAACAAAATGCTGGGGGTCGTGCTGCTCGGATTTTTGCCGTGGGTGACGCCGTTTGTGAATGAGCTGCGGCGTATGCCGCGGGCGGGGCACGAGGGGTTTGAGTACGTTGCGTGCGCGGGGAGGACGGTCGTGGCGCTGCTGGCCGGGAACCTGGCGTCGCCGGAGACGTGGTACGTGTGGGCGGCGTTCGGGGCGTTCGGGGTTGCGACGGTGGTGCTGGCGGTCGGCAACCGGTGGTGGTTGACGGGGCCGGCGGTGGTTGCGGCGGGGGTGTTCGCCGGGGGCGTAGCGACGTTGACAATGATTGACAAGTACGTGATGAGCTTCAGCGGTCCGTTCTGGGTGACGGTGGCAGGCGTGATCGCCGCGGAGTACGCGGGGTGGCAAAAACACGTGCGAAAGGCGGCGGTGGCGGGGCTGTGCCTGGCGTGGGCGGGGTGCGGGATCAACTGGATTCTCGAACAGGGTTGGACGAGCTTGCGATGGGTCGATCCGATTCCGGATGCGGTGCGGAAGCACATCGACGACACGATGATCGTCGCGACGCATCCGTCGGTGCGGTATTACTACGGGTGCATGGACCGGGCGCGGTGGAACGGGAAGCTGGACGCAGCTGCGTGGGAGGCGCGGGCGAAGCTGGTGTTGACGCCGAGCGATGCACTGAAGCGGCTGAACACAATTGCGGGCGAGACGCCGGGAGTGACGCCGGCGGTGGTGACGACGATCAAGACGGCGTCGATCCGGGCGGATGATGCGGGGTGGCCGGAGCTGGAGGCGTGGCTGGAGGAGCACATGCAGCTTGAGACGCTGGAACGAATGATGTCGGATCCGCTGGCGGCGTTGAAGGATCGGATGGACGGGCGGTATGTGCATCCGGCGTATCGGGTGGTGGTGGGGGTGTATAAGCCGAATCCGGCATCAGGCGGCGGGCGGTAATCTCGGGTTTTGAGTTTGCGAGGATCTGGTCTGCGAAGGGCTGCGCGTCGAGCGAGTCGACGATGCCATCGGTGGTCAGGTCGCCATTCAGAATGTTGCAGTCGGCGAATTGTGATCGATAGCTCTGAGGATCAAGCACCGCGAGTACGAACGGCTGGATGTCGAGGCCATTGACGAGTCCATCGCAGTTAAGGTCGCCGGGGGAGAGGGGAACTACGAACTCCCACGTCTCGCCGCTGTAGCCGGAGCCCGTGTTACCTCCGAAGAGCAGCGTCGCGCCGCGGACCTTGTCGTAGGCCATCGCATGGTGGAGGCGAGGAGAAGGCTCGTTGCTCATGCCAAGCGTCCAAGCGTTCCCGTTCCACTCCCAAGTATCGCCCAAGTAGTGCGCGCTGCCGTCATAGAAATACCCTCCGAACAAGACGGTCAGCCGACGGTCTCCGTCGTAGGCCATGGCGTGATATTGGCGGGGCGAGGGTCCACTGCTCGCACGTAATGTCCAGCCGCTGCCGTTCCACTCCCACGTCTCGCCACTGTAGCCAAAGGCAGTATCGCCGCCGAAAAGAACAGTCACGCCGCGGACCGCGTCGTAGGCCATCGCGTGGCCCCAACGCCGGGCAGGCCCACTTGTGGACTTGAGTATCCAAGTGATGCCGTTCCATTCCCATGTCTCGCTGCTGAGGAGGCCGTTGTCGGGTTGTCCGCAGAGCACAACCACACCGCGGTTGGCGTCGTAGGCCATGGCGTGATCGAGCTGCGGGGCGGGTCCGTTGGTTGTGCGAAGCGTCCAAGCGTTCCCGTTCCACTCCCATGTGTCATTGAGTTTGTTCGGCCCATCAATCCCGCCAAACAACACGGTCACTCCCCTGCCAGCGTCGTAAGCCATAGCATGGCCGATGCGCCACGCCGGTCCGCTGTTGGAACGAAGCGCCCAGGCGCTGCCGTCCCACTCCCACGTCTCCTGGTTGGAGGGCGAACCATACCCGCCGAACAGGACGGTAGCGCCGCGAGCGGCGTCGTAGGCCATCGCGTGCCAGTAGCGTCGGGAAAGCCCGCTGCTCTCACGGAGCGTCCAGTCGCTTCCGTTCCACTCCGACGTCTCGCTGCTGTAGTCAGCGCCGGTGTAGCCGCCATACAAGAGGGTCACACTGCGGGTGGCGTCATAGACCATGGCGTGATACAGCCGGGAGGTAAGACCGCTGCTGGAACGAATTGTCCAATTGGTGCCGTCCCACTCCCATGTGTCACCTAGGAAGTGGGGAGTGCTATCATAGAAGTGTCCCCCGAATAACACGGTCACGGCGCGCGCAGCGTCGTAGGCCATGGCGTGGCTCCAACGCGGGGAAGGCCCGCTGTTCGAGCGGAGCGTCCAGACGCTGCCATCCCACTCCCAAGTTTCGCCGCTGTAGCCGGTCTCGGTGGATCCGCCGAACAGCACGGTCACGCCTCGGGCGGCGTCGTAGACCATAGCGGCGCTGGTCCGTGGCGACGGCCCGCTGCTCGAACGCAGCGTCCAAGTGGTTCCGTTCCACTCCCACGTCTCGCCGCTGGCGTTGTTGCCGTCAAAGCCCCCGAACAACACGGTCACGTCGCGCGCCGCATCGTAGCTCATAGCGTGATTGCTGCGGGGTGACGGTCCGGTGCTTGAACGCAGCGTCCAAGTACTGCCGTTCCATTCCCACGTTTCGCCGCTATAGCCGGGATCGGTATAGCCCCCGAACATTACCGTCACACCGCAGGCGGCATCGAAGGCCATAGCGTGTCGGAATCGCGGGGACGGCCCGCTGCGGGCGCGGAGCGTCCAAGCAGTCCCGTTCCACTCCGATGTTTCACCGCTTGCACCATCTCCGGTACGGCCTCCGAACAGTACGGTCACGCCGCGGGCGACATCGTAGGCCATGGCATGCGAGAGCCGCGGGGAGGCCGGCGGCGTGACGTTTGTCCAGACGGGTGTCTGGCCGCAGGTGACGTCGGCTCGCTGGACGATGACGAGAATCAGAGGGACTATCGCGAGTATGCGCATGGAACACCTCCTGCGAATCTCCATGCAGCGCACGTGCCAACTGCATTGTAGGTGTCCATTTGCGGCGTCTCCAGCGGGTCGGCCCGCGTCGGATCGCCGTCCGGCAGGGCTGGCGGCATCGCGGCGGGGCAGCTAGACTCCGGCTTAAAGCGGGCTGGGGTGGCCTGCGGGACTGGCGGCGAAGGAGTCGCCGTGCTCGGCGCATGGAGGCGTCATTCGACATGATCCTCAAAAAACTCATCCTGCACGGTTTCAAGAGCTTCGCGGACAAGACCGACTTCGATTTCGAGCGCGGCATCACGGGCATTGTCGGGCCGAACGGCTGCGGCAAGTCGAACGTGGTCGATGCGATCAAGTGGGTGCTGGGGTCGCAGTCGGCGAAGAGTTTGCGCGGGAGCCAGATGCTCGACGTCGTGTTCAACGGGTCGGGGACGCGCAAGCCGTCGGGGATGGCGCAGGTCGATCTTGTTTTTGACAACTCGGATCGGCGGCTTCCGACGGATCAGACCGAGGTGACGGTGACGCGGCGGCTGTATCGCTCCGGGGAGAGCGAGTACCTGCTCAACAAGCAGACGTGCCGGCTGAAGGACGTAAAGGAACTGTTCCTCGACACGGGCATCGGCGTCGAGGCGTACAGCGTGATCGAGCAGGGGCGGGTGGACTCGCTGCTGCGGGCGAACCCGGTCGACCGGCGGACGATCTTTGAAGAGGCGGCGGGGATCAGCAAATACAAAGTGCGGCGGATCGAGGCGCAGCGGCGGCTTGAGCGTGTCAACCAGAACATCATGCGGCTGCAGGATATCGTCGACGAGTTGGAGCGGCGGCTGCGGAGCATCAAGGTTCAGGCGGGCAAGGCGCGGAATTACCAGGAATACAGCAACCGGCTGCGCGAGCTGCGGAGCACGTTCGCGCTGGCGGAGTATCACCGGCTGTTCGAGTCGCGAAGCGGCCTGGAGCGCGAGGTGACGGAGTTTTCCGACGCGGCGACCGGACTGCGCACGAGCATGTCCGAGCATGACGCGTTCGTCAGCAAGGCGGCGGAGGAAGTGAGCGGGCTGGAGGAGCGAATCTCCGGGCTCGATGCTCGCTTGCTGACGGTGCAGTCGGAGATGACGGGTCAGCAGGAGCGGGCGGCGGCGGCGGAGCATCGCATCGTCGAACAGACAGAATTGCTGGAGCGGTGCCGGGCGCGGCTGGCGACGATTGAGCAGCAGGCAGGGGCGCTGGCGGCGCAGATCGCGGAGCAGACGGCGGCGCAGGGGGATATCGAGCGGGCGGCGTCCGAGGCGGCTGACGAGGCGGCGGAACTGCAGCGGCAGGACCAGGCGCTGGCGGCTGAAATCGGGCGGCTCACAGAGCAGCTCGAAGCGGAAAAGACGGGCATCGTCGACCTGATGCGGCGGACGAGCCAGCTTCACAACGAGATTTCCGCGATCGGGATTCAGCGCGAGAGTCTGACCGGGCAGAAGTCGCGGCTCGAGGCGCGGGATGCACTCATCGCCCAGCAGCTCGCGGAGCAGATGAACCGGCGCGGTCAGCTTGAGTCGCGGCGAGCGCAGGTGGATGCGCTGATTGCCGAGACGGGCGGGCGGCTCGAGGAGACGAAGGGGCGACTGGCCGACGCGAATCGGCGACAGACGGATCTGACGGGGCGGATCGCGTCGGCGAAGGAGCAGCGGAGCGGGCTGCAGTCGCGGCACGATGTTCTGGGTGAACTGGATCGGAACCGCGAGGGATTGCAGGCGGCGCAGCGCGAGGTCTTGGCGCGGCGGGATTCGGACGCAGCGGGTGGAACGTTTGGTTACGTGCGAGGACCGGTGGGTGAGCTGTTCGAGGCGGACGCGGCGCATGCGGCGATCGTCGAGGCGGCGCTGGGCGAGTACGAGCAGTATCTCGTCGTGACAAACCGTGATGCGCTTCTGGCCGACCAGAAGGCGCTGGCTGCGATGGATGGACGAGTGCTGGCATTCTGTCTCGACGAGACGCCGCCGGCGATCAGTGGGCCGGACATTCGCGGACAGGAAGGCGTCGCGGCGCTCTTGTTGGACTGGGTGCGGTGCAGCGATGAGTGCCAGCGGTTGGCGAAGTATCTTTTGGGGCGGACGTACGTTGTCGAGTCGATCGAGGATGCGCGGCGGCTGTCGCAGCAATTCCCGGGATCGAACCGGTACGTGACGCCGGAAGGCGTTGTCTGGGAGGCGGACGGGCGCGTCGCGCTGGGGCCGCTTGGTCGCGGGGCGGGCATGATCAGCCGGCGAAGCGAGCTGCGCGATTTGGCGGGACAGATCGAGGCGGTGACGGCGCGAATCGACGGGATGGGGCGCGAACTGGACGAGAACGAAGCGGAGATCGAGCGGCTGGAAGCGACGGAGCGCGAGTTCCAGGCGGCGATTCACGAGGCGCAGACGCAGCGGGCGGAGGCATCGGCGTTGCTGGCGTCACTCGATTCGGAGATGCAGAAGCTTTCGGCGGAGCAGCCGCAGATCGCGAGCGAAGCGGCGGAGATCGCGCGGCTGATGCAGCAGGCGACGCAGCGCGAGGAGGCGAGCCGGGAGTCGCTCGGGACGGTGCAGCGCGAGAACAGCGAGCGCGAGCGGATGGTCGCGGAGCTGGCGTCAACGATCGAGGAGCAGACGGGGCGACGCGCGAGCTTGAACGAGCAGACGACGCAGGCGCGGGTGAGGGCGGGCGAGCTGGCGCAGCGACGGGCGGCCATCGCGGAGGCGATCCGGCGGCTGACGGCATCGCGGGATGCGATGGCGAGCGAGCGGGCGGCGGCCGAACAGGACGTGAGCGGGGCGCAACAGCGGATCGAGCAGTCGAAGCAGCAGATATCCGAGGCGCGGGCGACGCTGGAGACGCTGGGTCGCGAGCGGCAGACGCTGACGACGGATGCGGCGGCGGCGCGGCAGCGGCGGGATGAGCTGCGGCACGAGATGGACGCTCGGGGCGGCGAGATCCGGCACCTCCGGCAACAACTCGATGAAACCGAGTTGCGATTACACGCGCAGGAACTGGAACTCGGGCAGGTGCGGGTACGGCTGGACGACCTCGTGACGCGGGTGCGCGAAGAGCTGCACATCGAGCTGGCGGAGAAGTATGCCGGGTACACGCCGACGGAGCAGGACCTGGCGGTGGTGGAGGGCGAGATCGCCGAGCTGAAGGGGAAAATTGAGCGGCTGGGGAACGTAAACCTCGACGCGATCGCGGAGCAGGAGGAATTGGAGAAGCGTCACGGATTCCTGACGCAGCAGCGCGACGACCTGCGGGCGAGCGAGAAGCAACTGACCGAGCTGATCGGGAAACTGAACGAGGAGTCGGTCCAGCGATTCCTCAAGACGTTTGAAGAGGTTCGCGGGCACTTCTCGGCGCTGTTCAAGAAGCTGTTCGGCGGCGGGAAGGCGGATGTGTTCCTGCAGGATCTGAATGATCCGCTGGAGTCGGGCATTGAGATCGTGGTGCGGCCGCCGGGCAAGGAATTGCAGACGATGACGCTTTTGTCGGGTGGCGAGAAGACGATGACGGCGACGGCGCTGCTGCTGGCGGTGTTCCGGACGCGACCTTCGCCGTTCGCGATATTGGACGAAGTGGATGCGGCGCTGGACGAGGCGAACAACCACCGGTTCAACCACGTCGTGCAGGAGTTCGTGCGCGAGACGCAGTTCCTGATCATCACGCACAGCAAGCGGACGATGTCGATCGCGGACGTGCTGTACGGGATCACGATGCAGGAGGCGGGCGTGAGCCGGCGGATCAGCGTCAAGTTCGAGAACGAATCGACGACACAGCAGTCGGCAGTGGCGTAGGGCCGTTGGAATGAAGGCATGCGGCCGGTCGGGGATGAGCGAGAGCGATTTGAGAATGACGGGTATCTTGGCCCGGTTCGATTGTTTTCCGCCGAACAGTGCAGGCAATTCTTATCGGCGGCTGCCGATCCGTCGGAGCCCGCGCCGCTGACGTGGCACAAGGGCCGGGGGGCGAGTTCTCGCATTTACCACGATTTCGCGACGCAGCCGGCGATACTTGACGTTGTGTCGTCGCTGCTCGGCGATGATGTCATGCTGTGGGGGGCGAGCGTGGTGGATCGTTCGCCGCGGATGACGCATCCGTGGCATTCGGACATTGAATCATGCGGGCCGATCGGGCGGACGGTGTCGGTCTGGGTCGGACTTGAGAATACAACGCGCGCGTCGTCGCTGCAGATGATTCCGCGTTCGCACCGATTCGGCGTTTCGGTTCAGCAGGTTCGGAAGGAACTCGGCGTTCGGCGGGAGGATGCGACGAATGAGGACGTCCTCGCGTGGGCGCTGGCGCGCGACGCACGGAGCGGACTGGCTGTTCTCGAGATGGGCGACGGCGACGCGGTGTTCTTCGATGGACGCCTGTGGCACGGGTCGAACAACCTTTCGGAGAAGACGAGACGGGCGCTGTTGCTGCAGTTCTCGACGCCGGAGACGGTGATTCGCATACCCGACCCGAACGTGCTGGACTGGCCTTTTCGGCAGGTTGAGCATCCGCGGCCGCCTTGCGTCATGGTGCGGGGCGCGGACACGGGGCGAGCGAATCGGATCATACGGCCGGTGTGGGCGGAGCCGGCGGTCGTTCCACCGAGATTATCGAACCGAGTGTTCCGACTGAAGCTCCCGCTGCCGCGGGGTGACTCGGAGGGCTGGAAGCCGTATCCATTTTTTGAGGGATCGACAGCGAACGTGCGTAACTTGTCGAGCCACGCGTCGACGCTTCGATGCGGACACTCACCGCACGCACCGCATCGTCACGAGGATGAGGAGCTACTGCTGCTCCTGGCGGGCGAGGTCAACTTGCTGCTGCCCGACCTTGCAGGGGGGCCGAGCGCGCGAGTGCGGATGAAGGCCGGACAGTTTGTCTACTATCCGGCGGACTTCGCACATTCGCTCGAGACGGTGAGCGAGGAGCCGGCGAACTACCTGATGTTTCGCTGGTGGGCGGACGGTGCGCCGGGTGGAAAGCCGCTCGGGCATGGCGGGTTTGACCTGACCGATGCGGAGTCGGGCCCAGGGCCGGACTTTCGGACGCACGTTGTATTTGAGGGAGCGACGGACTGGCTCTCAAAGCTGCATTGTCATACTTCGACGCTCGCGCCGGGAGCGGGGTACGATCCGCACGTCGATGCACATGACGTGGTTATTGTCGTGTTGGAGGGCGAAGTGGAGACGCTGGGTGAGCGCGCCGGGCCGCATGACGTCGTCCTGTATCCTGCGGGGGAGCCACATGGGATGAGGAATCCCGGGCCGGAGGCGGCGAAGTACATCGTCTTCGAGTTCCATGGAAGCCCGCTCGCGGAGCATGCGGCGGCCGGACATGCAGAGGGCTCGACGGACGAACTGCGCGGCCGAGGCGGACCGTTGCGGCGAATGTTCCGGCGGTTATGGATGCCGGGTCACCGCCCGCGCGTCGGGAAAACTCCGGTGAGATAGCCGACTGGCGGGCCGTTCTCAGAACAGCGTATAGCAACGCACTGTCTTGCCATCGGAGGGCGGATATCGGCGGATTCGCCGAGTATGCTCCGTTCTTGCAGCGGTGACTGGATGATAGTTTGTTGCATCTGTTACTGATTGTCCGACGACGGCGAATTTAGCAGAGTTCCTGCCATCCAGATCCATCCTCGACCGATGCGAATGTCTCCGAAGCCGTCCGCAACAAACCACTCGTAGACCTGGTCGTAGGTGTGGCTGAAGGCGTAGCGGGGGCTGTAAGCGTCGAAATCAGCCGTTAGCCGGAGTTGCCATTCAGTCTGATAGGTATCACACGGAAACAGCGCACAGAGCAGGCGACCCAATATCGGAATTCGGCGCGCCCAATGGAAGAAAATCTGATTGGCGCTCAGGACGTAGATGAGGAGCCATTCGGGTATGCGCAGGGTCCATCGTCGGTGAAAATCAATGGCCTTTCGCATGAGGCTGTAGCTCTCGTAAACAAAGATGCAGCACTTCCCATTGGGTTTCACGAAGCGATTGATCCGGCGGAAGGCTTCGCGCGTCGATGGGGTGTGGTGAAGCACACCCATCGAGATCACGCGATCGAAGGAGCGCGGCGCGAACGGAAGCTCATACAGATCAGCGTGCACTAGCGCAACGTTTTGACGGGCGCCAAGATGTTCGTTGACTAGCCGCAGCGAAGTCATGCTGAGGTCGACGCCGACGACGCGACCGCCGACCCCCGTGATAGCGTTGCAAAACCGGCCGTAGCCGCAGCCAGCGTCAAGCGTCACACCAGTCTGGAACTCGGCGGGCGGGATTCGTGAGTCGTCGAACAGGTTGCGGCCATCGTAGTCACCCTGGTAACCCTTGAAGACGCGGCGGAGCAGCTTGCGCTGCGTCGAAAAAGATTCGACGTACTTGTCGGTGGGCACGAAACTCGGGATGCCTTCGATGATCGGAAATTCACAACCGCCGGCACGACAACGCAGAGTCCCAGATCGGAGTTCGCCCTCGCCCCCAAGAGTCTGCTCAGAGATATCGAGTGGCCCGGAGTGTGTCGGACAACGAAGTAACGGAAGCAGCCAATCGTGCATAGATACCAATCCTAGAACAGTGTATAGATGAACGGGGCCGCGGCCGTCCCGCCGAGGAAGACGAGGGCGGCGACGAGCAGCAGGACGATGACGATGGGGCCGAGCCACCATTTCTTGTTGTGTTTCAGGAAGTCCCAGAACTCGGCGAAGAGGCCGGTGCGGCCTTCGGTAGCCTCGCGCTGGAAGTCGTTGGGTTTCTGCGTTTCGTTGGCCATGATCGCGTCCTTGTATCAGAACTGACGGAAGTAACGTTTGGAGTCGGTGACGGGTTCGCGCGGAATCCAGTAGGTGGATGCGCCGGGATCGAGCCGGCGGTGCATCGGGTCGCGGCCGAAGAGGCGCATGACGAGCCCGACCGGTGTGAAGACGCCGTAGAAAATGACGGCCATGATCACGTGCGACAGGACAAAGCCGATCGGGAGGGCAATGAGCATCAAGGCAACGTAGAGGCCGCGCAGTGCGGACGGTGCAACGACCGCAAGAACAGCAGAAAGCGCAGCAACGGCCCACAGGACGTACGCGGCGGTGTGCGCCGTTTGTGGCTCGAGTGCCCAGAACAAGAACCGATGCTTGAACCACGTGAGCGCGCCGAGGGCCCCAAAGGCGACGAGACTGATCCAGCCGAATTGGCGGAGCGTCGCGCGGTCGGGTTTGAAGTTCATATCAATTAGTGACATTTGTTAATCCAAATCAAACTGTGCCAGGTATTCATCAATCTCGTGCTGCTTGGCCTTGGGCTGTTCTTCCTTGTAGAGGACGCAGTTTTCGAGGACCAGCACGTCCATGTTGGTGGCCATGAAACAGCGGTAGGCGTGCTCGGGCGAGCAGACGATCGGCTCGCTGCGGACGTTGAAGCTGGTGTTGATCATGACGGGGCAGCCGGTCTTGTCCTTGAACTTTTTCATCATGCCGTAGAGGCGCGGGTGGCGCTTGGCGTCCACGGTCTGGACGCGGGCGGAGTAGTCGACGTGGGTGATCGCGGGGACCGTTGAGCGGACGACCTTGAGCAGACGGTCGACGCCTTCGAGGCCGTTCAACTGGCCATCAAGGGGGAGACGTTTCTCGTTGCGGACGTCGGCGACGAGGAGCATGTAGGGGCTGTCCTCATTGGGACGCATGTCGAACCACTCGTGGACGTGCTCGCGCAGGACGATGGGGGCGAAGGGGCGGAAAGACTCGCGGAACTTGATCTTGAGGTTCATCACCGACTGCATCTTGGGCGAGCGGGCGTCGCCGATGATGGAGCGCGAGCCGAGGGCGCGGGGACCGAATTCCATGCGTCCCTGGAGCAAGCCGATGACCTTTTCTGATGCGACGGCGTCCGCGACGGCCTCGTTGAGCTTGTCGTCATCGGGGTGGTAGTGGTACTTGGCGCCGGCCTTGTCGAGGAAGGCGCGGATGTGGTCGTTCGAAAACTTTGGACCCAGGAGAGAGCCGTGCTGGAGGTCATTCACGTTGTCGACCTTGCGCGGCTTGTCTAGAAGCTGGTACCAGACGAAGAGGGCCGCACCAAGTGCTCCGCCGGCGTCACCCGCCGCGGGCTGGATGAAAACGTTGTCGAAGATACCTTCCTTGAGGATGCGGCCGTTGCCGACGCAGTTCAACGCAACACCGCCGGCAAGGACGAGATTCCGCATTTTTGTCTCGCGGGCGACGTGCTTGGCGCAGCGGATCATGATTTCTTCGGTGACGTCCTGGATGGAGGCGGCAATGTCCATTTCGCGCTGGGTGAGCCGCGACTCGGGGTTGCGGGGCGGCCCCTCGAAGAGGTCGTTCAACTTCGGGGCGGTCATCGTCAGGCCCTGGCAATAGTTGAAGTAGGACATGTCCATGCGGAAGGAGCCATCGGGCTTGAGGTCGAGCAGCTTGTTGATGATGACGTCTTTGAAGCGCGGGACGCCGTAGGGGGCGAGGCCCATGAGCTTGTATTCGCCGGAATTGACTTTGAAGCCAGTGAAGTAGGTGAAGGCGGAGTAGAGCAGGCCGAGCGAGTGGGGGAAGCGCAGCTCGTTGGTCAGGTGGATCTTATTGCCTCGGCCGTAGCCATAGGTCGCGGTGGACCATTCGCCGACGCCATCGAGCGTGAGGATGGCGGCTTCCTCGTAAGGAGAGGGAAAGAAGGCGCTGGCGGCGTGGGACTCGTGGTGGTCGGTGAAGACGTAGCGTCCTTTGTATTGATGCTTGAGGCCCTTGTCCATCTCGCGCGGGAGGTGGAGCTTCTGTTTGAGCCAGAGTGGCATGGCCTGCAGGAAGGACTTGAAGCCGACGGGAGCAAAAGCGAGGTAGGTTTCGAGGAGCCGCTCAAATTTGACGAGCGGCTTGTCGTAGAAGGCGACGAAGTCGAGCTTGTCGGGGGTGATGCCGGCTTCGCCGAGACAGTAGTCGATCGCGTTGTTGGGGAAGCGATAGTCGTGCTTCTTGCGGGTGAAGCGTTCTTCCTGCGCGGCGGCGACGATTTCGCCGTCGCGGACGAGGGCCGCGGCGCTGTCGTGATAGAAAGCTGAGATACCGAGGATGTTCATGTCACCGTTCGCTGATAGATGTTCTGATCGGCGGCCGACGCTTGCCGCGCGGGTTTTCCTGCTGACGCCGTCAGGCCTCTCATGACGCCGATGTGCCGGAGGGGATCGGGGCCAACGCGGCGTCGGCCGGTAATTCCGGTTGCTCCATGAGTCGCTGAGCTTGCGGCGCGCTTGGCGGCACGGGCGACTCGTCGGGTCGATACTCCGAGACAAGACTCTTGATCTGCGATTTCAGTTCTTCGGCCGACCGGAGATCGGCATCGCGGAGCAGGCCGTCGATTCCGTGGCAGACCTTGTTCCAATCCTCGGGCCGGTTCCGCCAGATTCCGATCTGCTCGTGATGGGTCGGACGGACATCTTCTCCAAGGTTGCTGAGCTCTTCGAACAGTTTTTCGCCCGGCCGGACGCCTGTGAATACGATTTCGATGTCGTCGCCGGGTCGGAGGCCGGAGAGGGTAATCATTTCGCGGGCGAGGTCGACGATCTTGACGGGCTCTCCCATGTCGAGGACGAAAATATCGCCGTGGCTGCCCATGACGCCCGCCTGCAAAACTAGCTGGGAGGCCTCGGGGATGGTCATAAAGTAGCGCGTCATGCGGGGGTCAGTGACCGTGACGGGGCCGCCGGCCGCGATCTGCCGGCGAAAGATGGGGACGACGCTTCCGGACGAGCCGAGGACGTTTCCGAAGCGGACGGTGATGAAGCGCGTGGTCTGGCCCTCGCCGAGCTGCTGGATGTACATCTCGGCGATCCGTTTCGTGGCGCCCATGACGCTAGTGGGGTTGACGGCTTTATCGGTGGAGATCATGACGAAGCGGGCGACGCCCATGCGTCGAGCGGCATCCGCAACGACGCGCGTGCCGAGGATGTTGTTCTTGATCGCTTCGCCGACGTTGCATTCCATCATGGGGACATGCTTGTGGGCGGCGGCGTGGAAGACCAGTTCGGGATTCTCCGCCGCGAAGACGGCATCGATGCGGACGGTGTCCTTGATGTCGGCAATGTAGGTCACCCGCGGGATATCGGGCGCGCTCGCCGCGAGTTCGCGCTCGATCTCAAACATGTTGTTCTCCGACCATTCAACCAGGATGAGCCGGGCCGGACCGAACCGAGCGACCTGCCGGCACATTTCGGAGCCGATGGAGCCGCCGGCGCCGGTGATGAGGACGCGCTTGCCGGTAATCTGGTCGCGAATAGAGGCTTCGTCGAGCCGAACCTGGGCGCGGCCGAGCAGGTCATTGATGTCGACGTCGCGGAGGCGCGAGACGGTGACCTGGCCGGTGATGACGTCCGCCATGCCGGGGATGGTTCGGAAGCGGAGGTTTGTGCCCTGGCAAAGCTCGACGACGCGGCGAAGCTTGCGGTGCTCGACTTCGGGCATGGCGACGAGGAGGTCGTCGGCGTTGTGTTTTTCGGCGATGCGGCGGACGTCCTCAATGCGTCCGAGGACAGGCACGCCGTGGATGCTCACGTTGTATTTGGCCGGGTCATCGTCGAGGAAGCCGGCGACGCGGTAGCGTTCAACGTCCATTCGTAAGATTTCGCGGAGCATGGCTTCGCCGGTGTCGCCTGCGCCGAGGATGAGGCAGGTGATGGGGCCGCCGCTGGCGATGGGGCGGGAGTACTCGTGATAGAGGCGGACGGCAAGGCGCGCGCCACTGATGACGAGGATCGTTAGGACAAAATCGGAGATGAAGACCGTCGACGGAAATCCGACGAGGAACAGCCGGTTGTAGATCCGTACGGAGAGATTCTGAGCGATGTAGAAGACGGCGACAAAGGCGAAAGTGGAAATGTAGGAGGCGGTGAGAACGGTTAGGAGATCGCGAATGCCAACGTAACGCCACGAGCCCCGATAGAGTCCGAGGCGATAGAAGACGAAAAGCTTGAGGGAAATTACAAGCGGAACCAACGGCAGGAAAGTTGGTCTGAACCAAACATTGAAGGACTTGAAGTCGTAATAGAGGCCGAGTGCGACAAAGAGGGAAAAACTGAACAGGACGGCGTGGACCGCGACCGAGACAATCGTGCGGTGTCGCCTCAGAAAGCCGAAGAGCGAAGAATTCGATGTGGGCGAGAGATCCAAGGATTCCTCTTTATCATTTCGCGCTTTTAGGAAACGCGACGAGCGAGTCGCGCCGGAATCGAGCCCGCCGCCCGTGGAGTCAACCGCCGGAAGGTACGATGTTGCGCGTCTCCACAAATCGAGCGAGCTTCTCCAGTTCTGAACTGTTGGGGGCCACCTTCAACGCGGCCTGGGCTTCTTTTCGGGCTGCGCCGGGATCTTCGAGCACGAAGGACAGGTAGGAGAGCACGGCGTGTTGAATCGCGTTGGGTGTCGTACTTCGCAGCTCTTTGTCGATTTCGGACTGGATTTTGCGGAGGTCCTGAATCGAGGCCGTGCAATCGGCGAGACTGATCTTCAACTGTTCAGCAGAATGGGCCCGAGCGAGTCCCTGTCGAAGGTAGACGAAGGCCTGCGATACGTCGCGCGTGAGCATGCACGCCACAAAGAGTCGGAAGCACGGACTGGCGTCATCGGAGTTAATGATCCGGGCACGCTGGTAGGAAGCTCGCGCCCGGTGAATGTCGCCAGCCCGAGCCGCCTCGTCGCCGCGGTCGATGCAATCGAGGAACTCCTTGTCCACTCGCTGCTTCTGGCGCTGCTCGAAGGTGAGACCCTGCGTATCCTGGGACGAGAGTGCGGCGGGGCGATCTGAATCGTCTTTCGAAGCGTTGAGCGTGAAGGGGTCTTCATCGCCACGCGCGGCGAGCGTGGCAAAAGATTCGCGTGGCCCCGTCGCCAGCCGGGCGAGGTTTGAGTTCGTCCTGAGCAACAGACCGCGGTCGAGAGAAAGTGAAGCGGGGCTGTACCCTGGGATGTAAGTCGATCCGCGCGAGGTGCGGCGAAGCGGAGGCGGATTCACGTCGAGATTCGAACCGATTCCGCTCCCGGTGGTTCGGCCGAGCAGACTGGTTGCGGCCCTGTCACCGAAAAGTTGCCGTGCGGCCTGGCTGTTGCGAACCAGGCTGGCGTTCAACTGCGAGCCCGAGACACCGAGCCCGTTCGTTGCGGTGTATCCAACCTGGAGCTGAGTTTGGGCACGAGCGTACGGCTGTTGTGGCAATCCGCGGTTGACCGACGAAGGAGTGTTGCCCCAATCGCTAGTGAAGTCTCCTCCAACCCTACCAAAAGTCGCGAGCGGGCTTCGCGCGCCGACCCCCCTGACGCCGATGGCGTTGGGACTGTATGCGGAAGTATTGGCGTTTGTACCTGCACGCTGGGCGATCGCGGGCAGCGGCGCTGTGAAAAATAGCGCTACTCCGAGCGAGGCGGCGGCGTGTCCGGCGAGTCTGTGTCTTTTGTTCAAGTCATGCCCCTGAAACACGTTATGATATCGGTTAAACTGCCGAGGGTCAATAGTCCCAACGTGGGATATGATAGTCCACACACACCGGCGATATCGCCAAACGGCATATTTCGCCGAACGAGCCGCCTTTGATGCTGCGACTCAAGTTCCCAGAACTGAAACTCCTGCCGATTTCGCTCGCCGCTAAGTGCCGCCTGCTGTTCGGGTTGGCGGTCCTGATGATTGTTCTGTCCGCGCTGTATGTCCCGTGGCTGCGAATGCGCGACATGGTTCACGAGGCGAACGTCAACGCTGCGCGTCAGATGGCAATGCTTGCGGTTCAACGATGCGACCTGCAGCGAAGCAGTGATTGGGATGTTCAGCAGCGCGCACTGACGCGCTGGTGGCGTCGTGGGGCAGCGGAACTCGGGCTGGACGGGGCGTGCCCGACACTGATCCAGCTTGCAGCGGGCAATCCGGTTCCTCCGCCGGCCTATGGCGGCGATGGGTTCATTCGGCGCGGGATCGAGCTGTTGGCGAGTCGGCCCGGCGTTCGCGAGGCGCCGTCGCGGGTGGAGCAGAACGCCGAAGGCCGGACGTTGTACCGATACCTGCGAGCGGTGCGCAGCGACGGCGAACGATTTCCGCAGGGGACGCTGCTCGGAGTTGTGTCGGTCGACTATGTCGCGCCGACGGCACGGTTCGACCTGCTGACGAATTTCGGCATCAGCCTGATGTCAGCGGCGCTCGCGTTTGTGCTCGCGACGCTCGTATTTTACCTCATTACGACGCGGCTGATCCTGCAGCCCGTGCGCGATCTGCGCGACGTTGCTGAACAGGTGTCAGCGGGCAACCACGACGTGCGAAGCACCATCGCGACGGCGGATGAATTCGAGGATCTGGCGCGGGCATTCAATGCGATGCTTGCGCACCTGGAGAACTCACGTCGCGAACTGGAGACCATCAATCGGAGTCTTGATACGAGACTCGGCGAGTTGGCCGAACTCAACGTCAAGCTGTTCGAGGCGAATACACTCAAGAACCACTTTCTCGCAAACGTTAGCCATGAACTGCGGACGCCGCTGACATCGATTATCGGATTCGCGGAACTGCTGCGGGAATCACATCTCGGCGATGGCGGACGACCGCTGCGTTACTCGGAGAACATTCTGTCGAGTGGGCGGTTGCTGCTGGCAATCATTAACGATCTGCTCGATCTCGCGAAGATCGAGGCCGGGAAGCTCGAATTGCACATCGGCGCAGTCAATCTGCGGGACATGGCCGAGGCGCTGATCGATTTCATGCAGCCGCTGGCGATGAAGAAAAAGCTCTCGTTGGCCGCAGACGTGTCAGCCGATTTGCCGGTCATCCAGTCTGACAGCGGGCGACTGCAACAAGTGCTGTATAACTTGTTGTCGAACGCCATCAAGTTCACCGATGAGGGGGGGCGCGTCGAACTGCGCATCACGTGCTCGGATTCAGCACCCGCCGGGCGTGTGCGCCTCACTGTTGCAGATACGGGAATCGGAATTCCGTCGGACAAGTTGGATCGGATTTTCGACTCGTTCGTGCAACTGGACGGATCGATGACACGCGAACATAGCGGGACGGGGCTTGGTCTGACGATCACTCGGGAGATCGTGCAGTTGCTGGGCGGCACGATCAGCGCGACGAGCGAAGTGGGCCGCGGTTCGGTGTTCACGATAAGCCTCCCAGTTGATGCACCGGTCGAAGAGCTTCGCACGCGGACGTTGACGGCGTCGATCCCTCTGACGCGATGAGTGCAAGGGAGTTCAGTTTGCTCGGCGCGGCGGCGATTCTGCTTGCGATCGTGACGCTGACGATGGGCGTCTCGGGTGACGCTCGCGCGCAGGGCCCGGCGGCAACGCAGGCATCGGACGGGGGGATTCGCAAGGAGGGGGCGACGTATCTGAACGAGGCGTTCGAGGCGTACGACGCGTTGGGACGACTCGATCGACTGGCGACGGGGGCGGCGGGCAGCGAGGAAAGTGCAAAGGCGGCAGCGGAGTGGTCGGCGGCGGTGGACGCCGCCGTTCAACTTACGGATCATTTCGGCGAAAATCTTTACGGCGCCGGCGACGGGGAGTTTGTCACGGTGCGCAACGAGGTCCAGCGAAGGGTCATGAGCTGGCCGAAGGCCGGTTTTTCAGCGTATGCGCGGCGAGTCGGGCCCGCGGCGTCGGCGAGACTCGAAGCGGGGCTCGCGAGCAACGACATCGACACACTGGTGCGAGTTGCCGAACTCTTCTACCCGACGACGGAAGCGGCGGATGCAATCGAGCGGGCCGTGGCGCTGTCGCTGGAGGACGGCGATTTCAGCTTCGCGCGGCAGTGGCTAACGCGGCTGGTTGCCGATCATCCATTGCGAGCGGATCGACACGAACGATGGCGGGCGTTGCTTGCGGCGGCCGACGAGATCGGGAGGACGGCTGCGGGGGATGAGTCGATTTTCGGCGGGAACATCACGCTGGCTCGTGACGCGCAGCGGCGGGATTACCGCGTGAGCCGAGCGTTGCCAGAGGCGATGCTCTGGAAAGCGACCGAACTGCAGGGGACGACCCTCCTCGAGGTTGGCGGCGGCGATCCGCTGAACGATCCTTCGTCGGCGAACGCCCGAGCCCTGCTGGGTGGACGACTCAACGCGTTTGAGCCGATCGTGGCCGGCGGGAACGTGATCATTCATGACCACCGGACGACGTGGGCGATCGATCCTGAGCGGCCGGATCAACCGAGCTGGGAGTATTCGCTGGCGGCGCACAAGGATGATCCGTCGGCGCCAGGACAGCCGTGGGTGTCGGAAGACGAGCCACCGCCGCAGTTCACGAGCACGGCCTGGGGCGGGCGAGTCTTCGTGCACCTGGAGCGGCGCCCGCCGGATCGATTCGGGGCCGATCCCAGCCATCCACCCGCATCGGTGATGGCGTGCCTGGATCTCGCGAGCGGGCGGTCGATCTGGACGACTGACCTTGCGAGTTGGGCGATTGAGTTTGAGGAGGCAAAGCTGGACGGTGCGCCAATCGTCGTGCGCGACAAGGTTGTCGCCGTTGCACGGAGGCGGAAGCCGTTCGGATTTGAGGCATGCTACCTGATCGGCATGGGGCTGGAAGACGGGCGAATCCTGTTTGCGACGCACCTTGGCGAAGCGGCGACGGGCGGGCTCGGATATCGACGGGCGACCATCACGCATCCGTCGGCGGACGGCGATTTGATATTCGTGCACACGAACCTGGGGACGATCGCTGCGGTTTCGGCATCGAGCGGCGCGGTGTGGTGGCTGCGCGAATACGAACCAAGCGGAGGCGCGAGCACCACGGGTGCGGGTGTTTCGCGCGGGGGACCGCAGGCGCGATCATGGCAGTATCAACCGTCGATGGTGTGGCGGGATTGCGTTGTGGCGGCGCCGCTCGACTCGGACCAGGTGTTTGTTGCGGACCAGGTCTCCGGGCGCATCGTCGCCGAGATTCCAGCAGCGGAACTGAAGAATCCGGACATGCTGATCGGCATCCGAGGAGACCGGCTGTACTGCGTTGGTACCAGCGTCGTCTGTTTTGACCTGGCGAAGAAGCGGGTCGTTTGGGATCGCGTGCTGCCGGATGGCGAGTTGTCTGGGCGGGCGGCGATTTCGAGCGAGGGCGTGTTCGTGCCGACGACGAATGCGCTTTTGCAGTTTCCGCTGGATGGTGGATCGCCGCGCGTGAACGCATGGACGGTGCCGGCGGGCGGGAACATCGTCATCACGTCCGGCGAACGCTCGCGCGGAAGCGAATCCTTGGGCGAGTGCGAGGATGAATCCAAGGAGCGCAGCGCGAAGGAAGTGCCGGCGTGGCCGGACGAGGTATTAGTTGCGACGCCGCTCGGAGTCTGCGGACTGGCGCGGCGGGACGATGCGTTTTCGCACTTTCGCGCGGCGATGGCGGCGCGGCCGCTCGACCCACTGGCGGCGCTGGCGCTGGCCGACCTGGCGCTGGGTGCGCGGGACTTTAAGAGCGGCCTTGCGGCATTGGGAGACGCCCTTTCGCGAGCGGGCGGACCGGCCAATCTCGACGATGTGGTGCTGCGGCGTCGGCTTTTCACGGCTTACATTAGCTACGGCGATGCGCTGCGGGGCGAGCCGTCTCACGGGCGCGAGGCGATCGAAGCGTTTAAGCGAGCCGGGGAGATCGCCCTCGAGCCGGCGGACCAGGTCGCGTTTCGGCGTCGACTGGCGGCAGCGCACGCTCGGCAGAGCGAGTTTGCCGAGGCCGTCGCGGTATGGCAGCAGATCCTTGCCGACGCCAGTCTGATGAACGTGCACGTGAGCGAGGAGCCGGCGGCGACTCCAGCGGCGCGCGGAAATCGAAACGATGGTGAGACCGACACGGCGGCGACGGCCGCCGGCGACGCACCAAGCGAGACGGCAGGCGAACTGGCGCAGCGGGAGATCGGGCGGCTCATTACGGAGCAAGGGCCGGGAGTGTACTCGGCGATCGATCGGGAGGCGGAGCTTCGGCTGGCGGCGGCGCGGCAAAGTCGCGACGTGGCAACGTTGCTGAGGATCGCAGAGATGTATCCAAACAGCCGGGTCTCGGGGACGGCTCGCCTGGAGCGAGCGGAGATCTTGCTGGCCGCGAATCGATCAGCGGAGGCGGCGGCGGCGTTGCGGGCGGCGCTGGAGTCGGGAGTGGGGATCGATCGACCGGCGGTGATGCTAAAGCTGATCGAATGTCTGCTGAAAGGTGAAATGCGAGAGGCGGCGCTGGCGTGGCTGGATCGAGCCGTCCGGGTCTATCCGGACTATCGATGGGGAACGGCGGACCCGCGGACCGGTTTTGCCGCTTACCGGAAAAGCGTGCGTGCAGCGTCGCCTGGTCCGAGGTCGTTGCCGGACCCGGGAACGGCTTTCAGGCCGGGCTTCGAGCGCGTGTTCGGCGAGTCGCCGGTAGTGCTTCGTCCGCAGGACGGATCGCCGGCGTCGGCGTGGGACGCTGTCTTGGTGTACGCGGACGGCAAGTTGGACGCGATCGGCGCTCGCGACGGTGAAGGACTATGGCCGGAAGCCGTCTCGTGCCGAATGCCGCCGACGCTGCTGGGAGTCGATGAGCGGCACTACCTCGTGGCGACACGACATCAGGTCATGGCTCTGGATCGGCGCAGCGGGGGCGTGGAGTGGAAGCTCGGCGAGTATCCCGCGGACGCCGATGCGCCGGGTGTTGATCCGGAATGGATCGCGGCGTGGGCGTTTCACGCAGTAACGAACGATTGGTTGTACAGCGCGCTCGATCGCAACGAGATCGTGTGCGCGAATAGATCGGATGGTGCGATTCGGTGGCGCGTGCCGACGACGCAGAAGGTGGCGGCCGACCTCGTGGCGGCTGATACGTTCGCGGCGTACGTCACGCGGGACGGTCGCGGGAACGGGGTGGTGCTTCTGTCCGCGGAGAGGGGGCAGGTTCGCGGAACGTTTGCGATGCCGGACGACCGAACGATCCAGCGATTGATGCCGACGGTGGACGGCGACGGCCTGATCGTGCTGTCGTCGCGGGAGGTAATGTCGATCGATCCGCGCGACGGGAGTTTGCGGTGGCGGACTCCGGCGGGCGGCCGGCTGATTTCGCGAACGGCGTGCATGGATAGCGAGGCGCTATACGTCGGCACCGATGAGCGGCGAATCACGGCGTTTCGCCTGGATTCGGGGCGCGTGGCGTGGGTCGTGCCCATGGTGGATGGCGTCGGCGATGCGAACCTGTGGATGGCTCCGTCGGCCGATCTGGTCTACGCGGCCGGGCCCGGGGCGTTGCTCGCGATCGACGCGTTTGGCGGTGAATTGGTTTGGAGCAAGAGCGGCGGAATGCTTTCGGACGATCCGCTCGATCCATCGCCACCGGAGTTGACGGAGTTGGGCGTGTTGATCGTGGGTCAGAATGCGTTTCCGTTGACGAAACCGGCAAGAGGGGCGAAGGAAAAAGAATACGCCGCGCGAATCTTCACGAATCAACCGCCGGGTCCGACCGACAAGATGGCGCGCGTCGTCGTTCGGCTGGGTGTGTGTCCGCAGTTGCGCGGCGTGTTCGCGTATAACGGCGCGGTTGTGGTCGTCGACGGGAGCAAGCTGATCGGCTACGTTTCGACGACTACGACGCGACCGAAAGACGCGGAGCCATGAGCGAACTGAATCACACGGTGGTGCATATCGCGGCATTCGTCGAACCAAACTTCGGCGAAAACGCGTATGTCGTTGATACGGGCGAGCGCGGGACGTGCTGGGTCATCGATCCGGGGTTGCCGCCGTCCGTGCAGCAGATTTCGGTTCATATCAGCCGGCGACGATTGAAACCGGAAGCGATCGTCCTGACGCACGCGCACGCGGACCATATCGCGGGTGTGCCGGAAGTGCTGGGAGAGTTCCCGACGTTGCCGGTGTTCATTTCGAAGGCGGAACGACGCCTGTTGAGCGATCCGAACGCAAACCTGTCGATGCTTGGCGGGCTGCCGATCGGCTGTGATCCGCCGGACGTGCGCGATCTCGAACCGCCCGGGCCGATCAAGCTGGGCGAGACTTCGTGGGATGTCGCGGACGTCTCGGGTCACTCGCCCGGCGGTCGGAGCATTTACTGTCGCGAGGCGGGGGCGGTGATCGTGGGGGATGCGCTGTTTGAGGGGAGCATCGGCCGGACGGACTTTCCGGGGAGCCATCATGAGCGGTTGATCCGCAACATTCGCATGAATCTGTTCTCCCTTCCGGACGACACGGTGGTGTACAGCGGCCACGGTCCGGCAACCACCATCGGGCACGAGAAGCGAACAAACCCATATCTCGCCTAGTGCGACGATTTGCGGCAGAATATTGGCGAGGTTAATAAGAGCCCATTCAGCGTAGGAGGCCTGAAGATGCTACGGACTTTGCCGACGATTTCCTTCCTCTTGATCGCGACGGCGGCGCTGGCGGATGCGCCGAAGTACCCGGCGACGCCGACGAAGCCCGTTACCGACGAGCTTCACGGCGTGAAGCTGACCGATCCGTATCGCTGGCTCGAAGACGAGAAGGCGGCGGAGGTGCAGGAGTGGGTCGCGAAGGAGAACGAGGTCACGCGCGCGTATCTCGACAAGCTTCCGGAACGGTCGGCGGTCATCGCACGACTGGACAAGCTGATACGCGTACCGACCGAGAGCGGACTGCGCGTCTACGGGACACAGTACTATTTTACGAAGCGCGAGCCGCAGCAGAACCAGGCGATCCTGTACTGTCGCGGCGGGTCGTTCGACGCCACGACGGGGGGCCGGGCCGTTTTCGATCCGAATACCTACAGCTCGGACGGAACGATTGCGATGGACTGGTACTTTCCGTCTGATGACGGCAAGCTCGTCGCACTCGGAACATCGGTCGGCGGCTCAGAGAACAGTACGCTGCAGATCATCGACGCGAAAACGGCCGAGCCGATGGCGGAGCGAATTCCCGGGACGAAGTTCTGCAGTCTGGCCTGGCTGCCCGACGCGAGCGGATTCTATTACACGCGGTATCCGTTGCCGAAAGAAGTCCCGGCCGGCGACGAGAACTATTTCAATCACGTTTACTTCCACAAGCTGGGAACGAAGTGGAAGGACGACCCGAAAATCTGGGGCGAGGGTGAGCCGAAGGAGAAGCGCGCGGACGTCGAAACTTCCGCCGATCACAAGCACCTGTTCATGTCGACGCGACTCGACTGGGCCAAGAACGACCTTTTTGTGCGGGACATAACGGCGGCGCCCAACGCGGCGTTTACGCCAGTGGCGAAGGGGCTGGATGCGCTGACGAGCGGGGACTATCTCGGGGATCGGCTGCTGCTTCTGACGAATTACCGGGCGCCGCGATACCGGGTGGTTGAGGCCGTGGCCGGCGAGTCGAATCCGGAAAAATGGAAGGATTTGATTCCTCAGCAGCGCGGCGTGATTCAGTCGATGACGATCGTCGATGGGAAGATCGTGCTCGGCATCCTCGACGACGTTTGCTCGCGCATCGTGATCTACGACGGCAACGGGAAGCAGGTGGACGAAGTGAAGCTGCCGACGCTCGGTGCGGCGAGCGTGATCAACGGCAACTACAACGGCACGGACTTCTTCTTCGCGTTCGAATCGTTCGCCTTCCCGCCGACGAGTTATCGCTACGATCTGAAGGGCCGCAAGCTCGAACAGATCGCGCGCGTCCCGATCGATATCGATCCTAATTCTTACGAGACCAAGCAGGTCTGGTACAACTCGAAGGATGGCACGAAGGTGCCGATGTTCCTCGTTTTCAAGAAGGGCCTGAAGTTCGACGGCCAGTGCCCGACGCTGCTCAACGGCTACGGCGGCTTCAACATCGCTTCGACGCCGCGGTTCCGCAACGGCCTGTTCGTCTGGCTCGACCGTGGCGGCGTCTATGCCGTCGCAAACATTCGCGGCGGCGGCGAGTTCGGCGCGGACTGGCATCACGCCGGCCGTCTCGAGAAGAAGCAGAACTGCTTCGACGATTTCATCTCCGCCGCTCGCTACCTCTGCGACAACAAGATATCGAATCCGAAGAAGCTGGCCGCGATCGGCGGTTCGAACGGTGGATTGCTGATGGGGGCGATGATCACGCAAGCGCCGGAGCTGTTCCGGGCGATCATCTGCGCGGTGCCGCTGCTCGACATGATCCGGTATCACGAGTTTTCGATGGCGCGGTTCTGGATCCAGGAGTATGGCAGCAGCGAGAACGCAGAACAGTTCAAGTACATCTTGAAGTACTCGCCTTACCAGAACGTGAAGCAGGCGGCCTATCCGGCCGTGCTGATCGAGACGGGCGACTCCGATGGGCGGGTCGATCCGTGCCACGCGCGAAAAATGGCGGCGCTCTTGCAGGCAAGCAATTCGAGCGACACGCCGATCCTGCTGCGATACGAGGCGAAGGCCGGGCACGGGGCGGGCAAGCCGATCAGTAAGATCGTCGACGCGCAGGCCGATGAGTGGGTATTTCTGATGAATGAACTGGGCGTGAAGTAGCTCGGTTGCGGATGACGTTCGCCGGAAAGGTCCGGCGTGGTGGAAAAAAGTGGCTCGAAATGAGGAGAACGATCCATGGGCACAAGACGATACGGGCGAGTCGCCGCGAGCGTGGTGGCGTGTATCGGCTCAGCGGCGCTGGGCATGCTCATCGCGACGACAGCGCGGACCAACGCCGGCGACGGGCATGACCATGACCATGCCGCGGAGCCGATGGTCAAGACGACGCGTAACGCCGCGCCGCTGAGCACCATTCACCTTTATCTGTGCGCGTTTCACGTGGCGAAGATGAACCCGAAGTTCCAGATCGAGGCGCATCACTACTGCTCGCCGGTCGGCAACGGTGTGCACCAGTGCGTGATCTACGATTCGAAGGAGCCGGGCGCGCGGCTTCTCGGCACCGAGTACATCATCGGCGACGACATGTACAAGAAGCTGCCGGACGACGAGAAGAAGTACTGGCATCCGCACGCGTACGAGATTTTGTCGGGACAACTCGTCGCGCCCGACGCCCCGGAGATGGGCGACGGGATGTTCCCCGGGCTGATCACGACGTGGGGCAAGACGTTCCACACGTGGCCGGACCCGACGACGGCGGTGCCGATGGGCGAGCCGCTGCTCATGTGGTCCGCGGGCGCGGACGGGCAGATCGATCCGAAGCTGATCGCGAAGCGTGATGCGCAATTCGGCATCTCGACGGACAAGATCCGCGAGCGGCGCGCGGCCTGGGGCTACACGGTTCCGAACGTGCCGCCGCCGAAGTCGATGACTGACCTTGGCCACATGTGGGCGCCGGGTCAGGCGATGAAGGTCAAGCAGTAGGCGAGTTCGATTCGCCGCAGGCAATGAAACGCCGTTCGGTCGATCGCGGCCGGGCGGCGTTTTTCATTGGATCGAGCCCGAGGGCCCGGCGCGCAAGATTGATTGACAGCGGGGGTTAGCTTTGGTTACACTGTGAGTGTCCATGCTCGACGATTCTTGGGACGCACATTGGCATGCGGGAGACGTACGGGCGAAGGACTCACCCGACCGGAGGATAGAGATGTCGCGCGCGAAACGATTTCAGACGGGCATTGGCGTGGTCGCGGTATTGGCGTTGGCGGCTCAAAGCTTTGGCGGGCCACTCTTTCCGCCGGTTGGGCCGGTGCAGTCGACGAATCGACAGACCATCAACGCGCAGTCGATCGGAGCGCTGCCGTTCGTGATCAGTCAGTCGGGGTCGTACGTCGTGGTGAGCAATCTGACCGGCGCGGCAGGCGTGGATCTGATTCAGATTGACGCGGACAACGTCACGCTGGATTTGAACGGATTCTCGCTGCGAGGTGCGGCCGGCTCGTTGAACGGCATTCGGGTTCTCAACACGCACCGGAATATCACCATCGTGAACGGGTCGCTTCAATCGTTTGGGGCGAACGGCGTGGATGTTCAGAATGCGTCGAGCGTTGTGCTTCGCGGACTGAACGTGAGTGATTGCAGTTCGGTTGGAATTCAGACCAATTTCAACGCAGTCTTAAGCGACTGCACTCTGTTCGGGAACGGACTCGGGGGGATGGCCACCGGAAATAATTGCACAATTCAGCAATGCGCCGCCGTGACGAACTTCGGTTCGGGGTTCATGGTCGGATTCAATTCGGCGCTGTCGGGCTGCGTGTCGGACAGCAATATCGGCGACGGTTTCGCGACTGCGAGCGGCTGTTCGATCACGGCCAGCATCGCGCGAGCGAATACGGGCATCGGCATGCGGTTGGACAACGCTTGCAAGGTGACCGATTCGGTTTGCGATCTCAATGGCGAGACGGGCATCTTCGGGTTCAATCACATTACGATCACCGGCACGAACTCGATTGCGAACGGAATCCACGGAATCGAGGCATTCGATCACCCACACGTTTCCGGATGCAATGTGTCCTTCAATTCCCAGAACGGCATCTACACCAATGACGGGACGATTACGAACTGCAGTGCGTTCAATAACGGGGGCAACGGCATCGAAGTCTTCTTCTACGACGCTCATATCTCGAATTGCAATGCTTCACAAAATGACTCGGATGGCGTTCGAGTCGTAGCGCGATGCCAGGTGATAAACAACACGTGCAACTCAAACCTCGGCGCCGGCGTGAATGCGGCCGGCGAGCGTAATCGGATCGACGGAAACCATGTGGCGGACAACGCCCGCGGCATCGAAGCGGCGGCGCCGGGTCTGGTCAATTTCATTGTCCGGAACTCGGCGATTGGAAACGGCTCGAACTATGGATCGATCGACCCAGCGAATGACGTCGGGCCGATCGGTAGCGCGGCGGGGTCGACGAGCCCGTGGGCGAATCTGGCTTTCTGACGGAGTGGTTGCCATGACGCGAATAATCGTTGTCGCGCTCCTCATTCCGATGACTGTGGGTGGCGTATTGCTGGCGGCGTCGAACATTGATAACGCCGTTCCCAACAAATTCGCCTGGTGCGAGAATGTCGGCTGGACGAATTGGCGCGATGCCAACGGCGGAGCCGACGGCGTCAACGTCGGCGCGTATGTCCTGTCGGGGTTCGTGTGGGGCGAGAACATCGGCTGGATAAACGTCGGTGATGGTACGCCGGGGTCCGTTTGCTCGGGCATTCCGTGTTATGCGAACGCAGACGGGACGGACTTTGGCGTTAACATCAGCCCGGACGGCCTGCTGCACGGCCTCGCGTGGGGCGAGAATATCGGGTGGATCAATTTTGACGGGGGAGCTCTGGCGACGCCGGCGCAGCCGGCACGCATTCTGTGCACGGGACGGCTGAGCGGGTACGCGTGGGGTGAGAACGTTGGTTGGATCAATTTGTCGGTGGTCACGCCGGGGCAGTTTGTGGCGGTTGTGTCGTCATTCGTGCCGCTGCTGTGCGACATGAATCATGACGGGGTGAAGAACGGCATCGACATCCAGTCGTTTGTCAATCGTCTGTTGCTCGGTGGGGCCGATTGGCGCGACATCTGCTCGGGCGATCTGGCGCCTCCGCCAGGGGCATTGACCCCGGCGGATGTGCCGCCGTTTGTGAGCTGCCTGCTGACGCCATAATCGCCGAACACACCGTGGATCGTTGCGTCACTTATCGGTGGTGCAGGAATTGCGCAGCCGAATTCCCGACGGCGGACGCGCGAAATTCTCGCGTCGGCAGCCGTGCTATCTGTCGGCGCGGACGCGAATTAGAGCGGTCTTATCAAGGTTTGCGCCGCGCGGGATCGACGCGCACACGCTCAAACTGCTTCAGAAAATCCATTGACGCTTACGGACTCGCACGGATACTGACATCCCGTTCGGAACCGCTCGCCGCCTGTCATCGCCGTGGAGAAAAACCCATGAGGAGTTCGCGCTTCGCTCTGCGTCTGGTCGCAGCGACGTTCGTGTGCTTGGGATCGACGGCCGCACTTGCACAGGTTCGCTATGTCGATGACAGCGCGCCGGGCGGCGGGGACGGACTTGCATGGGCCACGGCGTACAACGATCTCCAGACGGCGCTGGCGGCTGCCGCCGGTGCGCCCGGGACTATTACCGAGATTCGCGTCGGCCAGGGAACTTACAAGCCGACCGTGCCCGCGGGACCGCAGGCGACGTTTCAGCTTATCAATGGGGTGGTGGTCCGAGGCGGCTACGCCGGTTTCGGCGCGGCGAATCCGAATCTGCGCGATATCACGGGGACTCCGTCGATCCTGAGCGGCGACCTGGCGGGGAATGACTCGGCGTTAACGCCGTCGGGGCTTCCCCCGGCGAACTGGGGCGAGAACAGTTATCACGTTGTGACGGCCAGCAACCGGACGTCGACCGCGGAAATCGATGGTTTCACGATCACCCACGGATACGCGCGGACCGGGTCGAATCCGGAGCGATTCGGCGGCGGCATCGTCAACTATCGCACGGATGGCTCGACCACCCTGGGGGCGACGATTCGGAACTGCAGGATCATCAGCAACTACGCGGAATTCGGCGGCGGCATGCTCTGCGAAAACGGCGCGAGCGCGACGGTCGTGGGTTGTACGTTTATCGGCAACCGGGCCGGGCAACAGGCGGGCGGGCTGTACGCAAACTCGACGGTGAATACGACGACGGTGCGCGATTGCTCATTTCTCGGTAACAACGGAAACGCTGATGGCGGCGGCGTGTATGCCCGGCAGCGGGTGACGGTGATCAACTCCGCATTCAGCGGGAATACGGCCATCAACGGCGGAGGCATGCTGACAATCTTTACGCAGGGCGTCTTTTCGATGACGAACTGCACCTTCAGCGGCAACACCGCGACGTTTGGCGGCGCGATGAACAATGCCTCCGGCGGTGGCGGAAGCCACAACCCGATCGTCAATAACTGCATTTTCTGGGGAAACACGGCGGCGTCCTCCGGCAATGAGATTTATAACAACGGCGGTTTCCCCACATTCCGGCATTCGATCGTTCGCGGTTCGGGCGGCAGCTCGGCGTGGGTCGCTACTTTCGGAACGAACGCCGGCGGAAACAAGGATGCGAATCCGACCTACGTCGATGCGGACGGCGCGGACAATGTGATCGGTACCGCGGACGACGACATGCGGCTGCTTTCGGGTTCGCCGGCCGTCGATGCGGGGAACGATTCGCTCGTGCCGGGCGGCGTGACGACGGATCGAGATGGGAATCCGCGGTTCACGAACGATATCTTCACGGCGGACACGGGCAGCGGCTCGGCGCCGATTGTCGACATGGGCGCCTACGAGCTGGTCGATGGGGACGGCGACCTCGTTCCGGACACGATCGACAATTGCGTGCAGGTACCGAACACGTCGCAGACGAACACCGACGGCGATGCGCGGGGCGACGCGTGCGACGGCT
The DNA here is from genome assembly GCA_964549445.1 of uncultured Planctomycetaceae bacterium. GTDB lineage: Bacteria > Planctomycetota > Phycisphaerae > UBA1845 > UTPLA1 > SpSt-539. The sequence continues at coordinate 6,678 of CAZJVS010000042.1, read as the reverse complement.
GTCCGACGGACCCGGCCAAGATTGTTCCGGGCATCTGCGGTTGCGGCGTGGCGGACACAGATAGTGACACGGACGGCTATGCCGACTGCGTTGATAACTGCCCGGCGGTCGCGAATCCGACCCAGGCGAACGCAGATGGCGATCCACTCGGCGATGCGTGCGACGCATGCCCGTTCGATCCGAATAACGACGCGGACGGCGACACCATCTGCGGAAACGTCGACAACTGTCCGAATATTGCCAACGTCGATCAGGCGAACGCAGACGGCGATGCATTCGGCGATGCGTGCGATCCGTGCACCGACACGGATGGTGACGGCTTCGGCAATCCGGGCTTTGCGGCCAACGTGTGCGTGACAGACAACTGCCCGGCCGTGGCAAATGCGGATCAGGCCGACGCAGATGGCGATGGAATCGGCGACGCGTGCGATCCGTGCACGGACACGGACGGTGACGGATTCGGCAATTCGGGCTTCGCCGCGAACACGTGCGCGACGGACAACTGCCCGTCGATCGCGAATCCCGGGCAGCAGGATGCGGACGCGGACGGCAGTGGCGACGCGTGCGACAGCTGCACCGACACGGACGGTGACGGTTTCGGAAATCCGGGCTACGCGGCAAACACGTGTGCGGACGACAATTGTCCGACCGTTGCGAATGCGGACCAGGCGGATGCGGACGGCGACGGGATCGGCGATGCGTGCGACAGCTGCACCGACACGGACGGTGACGGCTTCGGCGATCCCGGTTTCGCGGCGAATACGTGTACGACCGACAACTGTCCCTCGACGGCCAATCCGCTCCAGGCGGACGGCGACGGCGACGGCGTCGGCGACGCGTGTGACAACTGCATCGTGACCGCCAATTCAAACCAGGCCAACGCGGACGGCGACAACTTTGGCGACGCTTGCGACAACTGTCCGACAGTCGCCAACAACGACCAGACCAACACGGACGGCGATTCGGAAGGCGACGCCTGCGACGCAGACGACGACAACGACGGTGTTCTGGACGGGGTCGACAACTGCCCGATGGTCGCGAACGCGGACCAGACGGACACGGACGGCGACTCGCTCGGCGATGCGTGCGACGGCGACGATGACGGTGACGGGACGCTCGACGCGGCCGACAACTGCCCGCTCCTAGCCAACGCGGATCAGGCGAACGCGGACGGCGACAGCTGGGGCGATGCGTGCGACAACTGTCCAGCGGCCGCCAATAACGACCAGGCCGATGGTGACGGCGATGGCAAGGGTAACGCATGTGACAATTGCCCGACGATCGCCAATGCGGACCAGGCGGACGCTGACGGAGACAACGTCGGCGACGTGTGCGACAATTGCCCGTCGGTCGCCAACTCAGATCAGACGGACAGCGACGGCGACGGCAAGGGTGACGCGTGCGACAACTGTCCGACGGTCGCCAACGGCGACCAGGCGGATGGTGACGGCGATGGCGTCGGCGATGCGTGCGATAACTGTCCGACGACAGCGAACCCGGCACAGCTCGACGGTGACGGCGACGGGCGCGGCGACGCGTGCGACAACTGCTCGGCGGTCGCGAATTCGTCGCAGACCGATGCCGACGGGGATGCGCTCGGCGATGCCTGCGACGCGTGTCCGAACGATCCGAACAACGATGCGGACGGCGACACCATCTGCGGGAATGTTGACAACTGTCCGAATATTGCGAACGCGGACCAGGCGAACGCAGACGGCGATGCACTCGGCGATGCGTGCGATCCGTGCCCGCTCGATCCGACCAATGACGTTGATGGCGACGGCATCTGCGGCAACGTGGACAACTGTCCATCGACGCCGAACGCGGATCAGCTCGATACGGATGGCGACAGCCAAGGCGACGCGTGCGACGCGGATGACGACAACGACGGCCTGACCGACGCGGTCGAAATCACGATGCGCGGCAGCGGGGACTGCCCCGACCCACTCGATGCGGACTCGGATGCGGACGGTCTGGCCGACGGCGCCGAGGTCGGGATGGGGTTCAGTCCTTGCAATGCGCGGCCGACGGCGAATGCGACGGTCGTGCAGCTCACGAGCATCGGAGCGACAGCGCTGGTGCGGCTGAATGGGACGAACTCAACCGATGCTGACGATGCGTTTTCAACGCTGCACTTTGAGTGGACGGTTGACTCGGCTGTCGTATGCAACGGCACAGCAGCGAGCTGCGCGACGATCGACGTACCGATGTCTTACGGCACACACAACGTGACGTTGCGAGTGACGGATCCGGCGAACGGCTGGCATGAAGACACGCGCAGTGTCACGATCAATCCGTCGCAGCTCTCGGTCTTTGAAATTGAGAAGGCAAAGGTGCATTTCGGCAACAGCGAGCCGAAAGTGGTGAAGCTGGTCGGCGATATCGGATTGCCTTACGGCGTTAACTACGCCGAGCTGACGCCGACCGCGACGGCTGCAATCGTGCTGGCTGGACAGACGATAGCACCGGGATTGTCGAACAGCTTTGTGGTCTCGGGCAATGACGGGAAGAAGTGGAAATACGACGGGACGGGCCCGATCACGCAGTTCGACATCGACTGGGATGGGGCCAAGTTCAAGTACAACGATGGGAACTTCCCAATCGACATCAAGAGCGAGCTGATCTCGAGTTCGCAGACGGTGCTGAACATCAGCTACAACAAGAAGAAGCTGGGCGGCCCGGTGACGATCAATTTCAATAACCAGGCGACGATGAACATCGATAACGCGGGCAACGCGACCGCGTCGGTGCCGATCGACATCGACAAGCCGGGCAAGGAGGCGACCGTGACGCTGCCGTTCGCCCTCTTGAACACATCTGTCATTACTATCAGTGGAGGCGTCAATCGCACCATCAGCGTCGGACCGTACCTGACGGCGTCGGTCGGGCGGTACCAGATTACGGCGAAGTTCAACGGAGCCAACTTCCCGGCCGGCGTGAATACGCTGCCGAGGACGCTGAGCGCGACCGTGACCGTCGGTACGGAACACTATCCCGGAACCGATTCGCTCGGTCCGACGAAGCTGGACATCGAGGGCAAGAACTGGCGGAAGGATCGTTGCGACTGACGGTCGCCGCGGCGAGTGGAAATCGGAGCCGCCTGCGAGGGTCGAAAATCTCGCAGGCGGCTTCCTTTTTGGAGCGAGTCGGGCGAGACCTGCAAAGCTCCGAGCCGGCATTATACTGCCGTGCATGAGGTTCCGCTTGCGGCGAGCCGTCGATCGACGGCACTCGCTGCGGGCGTTGGTGATGCGACGGAGGAACACATGGCATCGGCAAACGTGCATGCGCTGGCCGAGAAGCTCGGCGGTCTTAAGCTCGGTATGTTTAACAGAGATTTTCTGCTGAGCTGGGAACGCTCGGCGGATGAAATACGAGCGACGTTGCTGGCGGCCGAGGCACTGCTGGAGCTCTATCGGGGAAATACCGCGACTCGGGTTTTCAGCGGCGGGATTGCAGTATCGAACTTCCGCGACCAGTCGACGCGAACGCGATTCAGCTTTGCTTCGGCGGCGTCGTTGCTCGGGTTGCAGTTGCAGGAACTGGACGAGGGCAAGTCGCAGATCGCCCATGGCGAGACGGTGCGCGAGACGGCGAACATGATCTCGTTCACGGCGGAGGCGATCGGCATTCGCGACGACATCTTCCTCGGCGAAGGCCACAAGTTCATGACCGAGGTGGCGGCGGCGGTTGATGAGGGGTTCAAGGCGGGGGTGCTTCCGCAGCGGCCGGCAGTGATCAACCTGCAGTGTGATCTCGACCACCCGACGCAGGCGATGGCGGACCTGATGCATCTGCAGAAGACTTTTGGGTCGCTCGAAAACCTGCGCGGGAAGAAGATCGCGATGACATGGGCGTACTCGCCGTCGTACGGCAAGCCGCTGTCGGTGCCGCAGGCGGTGATCACGCTGATGAGCCGGTTTGGGATGCACGTCTCGCTCGCGAATCCGCCGGGATATGACCTCGTGCCGGACACGCTGAAGATCGCGGAGAAGCACGCGAAGGAGTCGGGCGGGTCGTTCAAGCACTCGAACAGCATGGAAGAGGCGTTCAAGGACGCCGACATCGTCTATCCCAAGAGCTGGGCGCCGTTCAAGGTGATGGAGGAGCGGACAAAGATTTTGCGGGCCGGGGAGCGCGACAAGCTGGCGGCGCTCGAGAAGGAGTGCTTGGCCAATAACGCGCGGTTCGAGAACTGGGAGACCACCGAGAAGATGATGTCGCTGACGAAGGGCGGCAAGGGGCTTTACATGCACTGCCTCCCGGCGGACATCACGGGCGTGAGCTGCCGACAGGGCGAGGTGGCGGCGAGCGTGTTCGAGCGGTACCGACTGCCGACGTATCGGGAGGCGTCGTACAAGCCGTTCGTGATCGCGGCCATGATCCTGCTGACGCGGTTTGAGAAGCCGAACCGAGTGTTGTCGATGCTGCTGGAGAAGAACGCACAGCGGCGCTCGGAGTAGACGAAGGCGGACCCACATGCGAAGTGATTCGCAAAACGCGGACGGGCGCACCGCGGACACCGCCGACGAGCGGGATCTAATTCGTCGGTTGCAGGCGAATGATCCGGCGGCGTTTGAGCATGTCGTGTACGCGTACAGCGGGCGGATGCTGGCCGTGGCGCGGCGATTCCTGTCCAACGAGGAGGATGCGCGGGACGCACTGCAGGAGGCGTTTATCTCGGCGTTCAAGTCGATCGGCCGGTTTGAGGGGAACTCGCGGTTTTCGACTTGGCTGCATCGGATCGTGGTGAACGCGGCGCTGATGAAGCGGCGGAGCAAGCAGCGGAAGGGAGAGCAGGCGATCGAGCCGTTGCTGCCGAAGTTCCTCGAGGACGGGCACCAGGCGGTGCCGGCCGGCGAGTGGCGGCGGGAGCCGGATTCGGCGAGCGAACGGGAAGAGACGAGACTTTTCGTGCGGAGGTGCATCGAACAATTACCGGAGAGCTATCAGCTCGTGCTGAAGCTGCGGGACATCGAGGAACTGGATACGCAGGAAACCGCGAGCATGCTGGGGATCGAGCCGAACGCGGTGAAGGTGCGGCTGCACCGGGCGCGGCAGGCACTGCGTACGCTGATGGACGAACGATTTCGGGCGGGAACGATATGAAATACATCACCTGCAAGAAATTGTCGGAGTTCCTTCTCGACTACGTGAGCGGGGAGCTGCCCGAGGCGGACCGGGAGGAGTTCGAGCGTCATCTGAAGGCATGTCCGCCGTGCATCGCTTATCTCGATACGTACCGCGAGGCCGTGCGGCTGGGTAAGGAGGCGATGCAGGAGGCTCGGGAGGCGCCGGTTCCGGAGGAGCTGGCGAAGGCGATTCTGGCGTGCCGGCCAAATCAGGCGTAGATTCGAGCGAGCCGATCGGACCTGCATGAAAGACTCGATCTTCAAGGCCGCGCTGACGACCCTCCACCGAACGGCGGAGCACATCCGGCTGGCCGAGCAGAACGGCGGGACGAAAGACTGGCGACACTGGGGGCCGTATCTGGGCGAGCGGCAGTGGGGCACGGTCCGCGAGGATTACAGCGCTGATGGCGCGGCATGGGACTACCTGCCGCACGATCATGCGCGGAGCCGGGCGTATCGGTGGGGTGAAGATGGGCTGGCGGGGTTCAGCGATCAGCATCAGAGGTTGTGCCTCGGACTTGCGCTGTGGAATGGGCGCGATCCGATCCTGAAGGAGCGGCTTTTTGGCCTGACGAACGCCGAAGGCAACCACGGCGAGGACGTCAAGGAGCAGTTCTACTACCTCGACGCGACTCCAACCCATTCGTATCTGAAGCTGCTCTACAAGTATCCGGAGGCGGCGTATCCGTACGCGCGACTGGTCTCGGAGAATCAGAAGCGCGGCCGAGACCTGCCCGAGTTTGAGCTGCTCGACACCGGGATCTTTGACGACAACCGGTACTTCGATGTCTTCGTAGAGTACGCCAAGGCAGGGGCGGAAGACGTATTGATGTTCGTCACGGTGCACAACCGCGGACGAGAAGCCGCGGAGATTCATGTCCTGCCGCAGCTCTGGTTTCGAAATGTATGGGCGTGGACGAAGGACGCGGTTCGGCCGGCCATCGTGCGGGCCGGGGTCGGCGAGCTGACGATCGAACATGCTGAGCTGGGAGACTACCGCGCGTGGGTCGAGTCGCCGGATGAACTGCTGTTTACGGATAACGATACGAACGTGCGGCGGCTGTTCGGCGTTTCGGCCGCGGCGGGGCATTTCAAGGATGCGTTTCACGAGTATGTGGTGGGCGGAAGGCGCGAGGCGGTGCGCACCGATGGCCGAGGGACGAAGTGTGGGGCGGCATTTCGACGGACGATCCCGGGGGGCGGGAAGTCGGAGGTCCGCCTGCGATTGGCGCGGGCGGAGCACGCCGCACCGTTTCGCGACTTTGACGAGGTAATGAAGCGGCGGCGGGTCGAGGCGGACGAGTATTACGCGGCGCTGCAAACGGGGATCGACGACCCGGATGCACAACGCGTGCACCGACAGGCGCTGTCGGGAATGATCTGGAACAAGCAATACTATCACTTCGACATTCCGATCTGGCTGAATGGCGATCCGGCCCAGCCGCCGCCGCCGCCGGAGCGGAAGCGTGGGCGCGACTGTGACTGGATGCATCTGAACAATGCCGAGGTCGTGTCGCTTCCGGACAAGTGGGAGTATCCGTGGTAC
>CAZJVS010000041.1:0-42307 GCA_964549445.1 uncultured Planctomycetaceae bacterium | reverse complement strand
TCGCGCCCGGTGCTCTGATGGGCCGTTACAGATAGGACTGGATGCCTTCGGCGAGGTGGACGAGCTTGCCGCGGTACTGGTCGCGGGCCGCGTTGGGGAGGACCGGGGTGCGGTTGGCGTCGTAGAGGATGGCGCGGCCGTTGACGATGGCGTAGTCGAACTTGCCGAAGTCGAAGCCGAGGTCCGTTCGCATTTGGCGCAGCTCGGCGGGGACTTCGCCGGCCGGTTCGCGGCGGATGATGTTGATTGATTTGACGACCGGCTTTTGCGAGTAGGCGATGATGTTGGTCTCGCGGTCGCCGAGGAAGATCCAGATACGCAGGCAGTAGAGGCCGTCCTTCATCTCGGGCTGGAAGCGCTCGACGACGAAATTGCGATTGGACCAGATGGCGCGCGGGACGGCGGCGGGGGAGTCGAAGACGCGGTAGTCCATCGAGGAGATCGACGAGCGCCAGCTCCAGGGGAGGCGGTCGTGGAGGCGGTTGGCCCAGCTGCGGGGAATTGATGTGGTTGCGGCCATGCGGGCCTCGGGCAGGCCGCCGTGGTTGCAGTCGGTCTTGACGAAGACGGGGCCGGTGTAGCCGTCGCCGGGGGTGACGAGGGCGCGGCTGATGCGGCGTTTGGAGATGTCGGTGATGCGGCCGTTGATGAGGCGCGGGAAGCGGGCGGCCCATCTGACGAAGTCGGGCGGGGTGACGGTGAGGTCGATGTGCGGGATGGCGAGGTCGATGTCGGAGTTGCCTGCGATTCCGTCGGGGCCGGGGAGGACGGAGACGCGGTGGCCGGCTTCGCGCCAGATGTCCACGAAGCCGTGGAGGAAGTAGCCCCAGCGTTCGAAGTTTTCGTTGCGGTGGGTGAGGACGGCGATGTGTGCCATGGGGCAATGATAGCGGGGCGTGTGGCGAAGGCGGGGGCGAGGCGCGGCAGGCGGACGGTTCGAAAAGGTCGCGTCCGATAGTGTTTGTTTCATATTTCGAGACGAATGGGGTGGAGTGTCGACGTCATCGGTGCATAGGATGATGTGGGGTGGATGCATTCCGCTTTTTTCAGCGGGGCGTGCATCGGGGTGCAACTGGTTTTGAGTCACGGAACGGGGCGGTTGCGCCCGCGAACTGATCGCAAACGCCCGTTCCTTGTTCGCGTTTCCTCACGGGAACCGGAGGGATTGCCATGAGAAAGCGATTGCCAGAGTGGCGGTCGACGGCCTGCGTGGAGGGGATGTCAAAAATGGGAGTCTCCAGGGTAGCGATCGTCACCGGGCTGATGATCTTTGGCGTGGCTTCGTTCGCGGAAGCCGCGACGAACTACACGTGGAACTTTGACACCCCGGCCGGTTCGCAGGCGAGTCCGCACGCCTACTTCGATACGACGAACACGTACAAACTGACCGCGTACGGATTCACGACGGCCAGCGGGCCCGTGAATCCGAGTCTGGGAGATACATGGGGTCCGGGGGCGGCTTACGACTCGACCACCGGGACCGTGTCGCTACACAACCTGTACGGCAAGAACGAAGGGGCGGGTGAGACGGGTCTGGGGCTGGCCGGTCTGCCGTCCAACGAGATCCAATACAAGTCATTCATCCAGCTTGACCTGTCGAACCTGTTTGCGAACGGCTTCACGTCGCTGTCGATGATCGTCAGCAGCATGCAGGAAGACGAGGGCTACTACGTCTGGGGGAGCAATACGCTGGGCGTGCCGGGCGTGCTGCTGAGGACCAAGCTCGGCGAGCCGGTGGAAGACGAGTTCCAGGTTCCGGCGTTCGGATCGTACGCGTTGATTTCGATCAGCGCGACCCCGGTCACGAACGGCGACGCGAGCGACGTGTTGATCATGAACGGGTTGACGGCCACGGTTCCGGAGCCGGCCACGCTGGCAATGCTGGCCGTGGGCGGCGTGCTGATGCTGCGGCGCCGGCGGTAAGGCGCCGAGCGAGACGGGATTGAAAATTCGGCGGGCCGCGTCTTCGTGTAGGGATGCGGCCCGCTTGTTTGGGCGCGGTTATTCCGAGGATGCGGGGGCGGGGCCTCGACGAGCTCAGGGACCGGCGTACCACCGGGCTTGCGCACCGGTGCACTGGTGGGATTGAAGTGAGCTGTTACTGATCGCAGTTGGTCGTTGCGACGACGGTGTTGCCTGTCACAGTGAGCTCGTAGCCGTCGCAGCCGCCGGTTTGCCAGCGGACTTCGATGATGATGAAGCCGGAGTCGTCCTCGCCGCCTATGGGGGTGTCGTCGTTCCAACGGATATGGACGACGTCGGCCTGGCCGATGCCGGCGGAGGAGCTGCCGGCGAGGTTGCCGTTGCAATTAACGCAGTAGACGTAGAGGTCGTAGTCGCTGGTCGGATGCGATTGCAGTACGACGGTGGCGCTGAGGTAAAGCGGCTGATTGCTGTTTTCGGTGATCGCGACGCGGTACCAGGCCTCTCCGGCACCCGACTGGTTCAGGACGCCGGCGCCAGTGTCGCCGCTGATGGTGCCGAGGTTGGTGAAACTGGTACACGGGGGATTGCTGTTGACGTTCGTCTCGCAGCCGTTGGTGCAGAGGCCGTCGAGGTCGCAGAGGCCCGAGGGGCAGGCGCAGGGATCTGGCGAGCAGAGAGTTGCGAGGCCCTGAAAGCAGCCGCTGAGGGACTGGCACTCGGCTTGGGTGCGGAGCTGGCATGCGCCGCCGCCGACACAGCACGCGCCGGTGCACGAGGCAGCGGCGAGGAGCCGGGCTGTGAAGGTCTGGATGTCGTGGCCGGTGCGGAAGCCATCGGTGTTGACGTCGGCAGCGCAGAGTTCGTCGGGGGTGCCGAGGGAGGTGAGGAGCACCTGAACAAAGGTGGGGATGTCGTTGGCTTGGACCTGGCCGTTGCCGTTCATGTCGCCGGGGCAGCAGGCGGCGGTGGCGATGCGGGGAATGAGGATGGAGGCGGTGATGAAGATGGCAATCGAGCGTACGCGAGCGTGTAGGTGATGCATATCTGCTCCCCAAGAAGCGACATGGCGCATTGTACCCGCGAGGCGGTCGTCAGAACGCGGCATGGCCGGTGATTTCTCGGCCGATTACGAGTTCGTGGATCGTTTCGGTGCCTTCGTAGGTGATGACGCTTTCCAAGTTGAGCATGTGGCGGATGGGGCAGCATTCGACGCTGATGCCGCCGCATTTGGCATGAGAGACGTCACCCTTACGCGGTGCGGCCGCGTTTAATTTCAATCTCTCCTTCCGGTTCGACCAGAAACCTTACTCGACATCCGCGCAGGACGGACATGCCCAGAAGGTATCCGCCGTCGGACGCCAGGATTGGTACGTCACGCCACGATCCAAACCAATCGAGCCGGGCCTCGAAGACCGGGAAGCCGACGCGGCGGCCGTCGGCCAACTCAGCTTCGACGTGACCGCAGGTGGCCAGTGCCAATTGCTCGACGAAGTGCGGCGGCGCGGTGAGATGGCCGTTAAAACCCGTGTCAATGACGAACGGCACGTCGTGGATTGCACCGTCCGGGGCGGCCAACCGCAGGATAACTCTCGCCTCAAGTGCCGCCGTCACCGCGCCTGTCATTCGGACGATCCGACGCTGAAGCGACCGCCCATGCGGTATGTTGTCGGCGATCCGATCCTGACGATAAACGGCTGCACCGCCGGGCGTCGCGTCCGGAGCAATCTGATCGCTCCCAATTCGTCGTCCGCGACTTCGAAATCGCCCGTGTCCGGATCGATGGCGGCGAATCGCCCGCTGTGGTCCGCCTCCAGTCGAGTGCGGAGGTCGCGTTCGTAGAGGGCGCGGCCGCGCCGCACGATTGAGTCGCTTGCGACTTGCGAGTGTTCCGGCATAGAGAGCTCCACACTTTCATTATACGCCGGGCAGGCGATCAACCCACGGCAATGCGTTCTAAAACGCGGCGTGGCCGGTGATTTCGCGGCCAATTACGAGTTCGTGGATGGTTTCTGTCCCCTCGTAGGTGATGACGCTCTCCAAGTTGAGCATGTGGCGGATGGGGCAGCATTCGACGCTGATGCCGCCGGCGCCGAGGATGTCGCGGCATTCGCGGGCGATGTCGAGGCCCATGCGGACATTGTTCCACTTGGCGAGCGAGACCTGGCTGTGGTGCATCGTTCCCGCGTCTTTCATGCGGCCGAGCTGGAGCGAGAGGAGTTGGGCGGCGGTGATGCGGCGGACGCAGTCGGCGAGGCGGCGCTGTATGGTCTGGGTGTGTGAGAGGGGGCGGCCGAAGAGGATGCGCTGTTTCACGAAGGTGAGGGCTTCGGCGAGGCAGGCCTCGGCTGCGCCGATGGCGCCCCAGGTGATGCCGTAGCGGGCCTGCGTGAGACAGCCGAGCGGGCCGGCGAGGCCGGAGGCCTTGGGAAGGCGGCTGGCTTCGGGGACGCGGACGTTGTCGAAGAAGAGTTCGCTGGTGACGCTGGCGCGGAGGGACATCTTGCGGAGGATGTCGCGGCTGGTGTAGCCGGGCATGTTTTTCTCGACGATGAAGCCGCGGACGCCTTCATCCGTCATGGCCCAGACGATGGCGATGTCGGCGACGGTGCCGTTGGTGATCCACATTTTGGCGCCGTTGATAATCCAGTCGCCGCCCTGCTTTTTGGCGTGGGTCTTCATGGTGCCGGGGTCGGAGCCGCCGTCGGGCTCGGTGAGGCCGAAGCAGCCGATGACCTTGCCGCGGTGCATCTGGGGCAACCACTTTTTCTTCTGCTCTTCGGTGCCGTAGGCGAAGATGGCGTACATGCAGAGGGAGCCCTGCACCGAGACGAAGCTGCGGATGCCGCTGTCGCCGCGTTCGAGTTCCTGGCAGATCAGGCCGTAGGCGACGTTGCTCATGCCGGGGCAGTCGTAGCCGTCGATGTTGCAGCCGAGGAGGCCGAGTTCGGCGATGGTGGGGATGAGCTCGGAGGGGAAGCGGTGATCTTCGAAGGCCTTGGCGATGATGGGGAGGACGCGCTCGTCGACGAAGCGGCGGACCATGTCTTTGACCTGGCGCTCTTCGTCGTTGAGCAGGGAGTTGATGTTGTAGAAGTCGTGGGTGTTGGGAGATGACATTTCCCGGCTCCTGTCGTGATGGTCGGTTGCGGCGGGCTCGGCGATTCGGAGCGCGAGGACCCGATCCGGCGGACAGTATAAGGCAACGGGGCGGCGATTCCGATTGCGGGTGGGCGTTTGATCCGATGGTCTACAATGCTAAGATAGAAAGGGCGTACTCGGATGCGAGACCTTCGAACTATCGGACGCGGGCTTTGTGCGGCGATGGCCGTCGCGGGGCTGATTGCGCCGACATTCGCCGTCGTCTGCCGGTCGAGGCCTGTTGAGTCGGCCACGCCGTGCAACTGCTGCGCGATGGCGCACTGTGGGTGCTGCTCGAAGGCGGCCGGGGGCGGGTCGGCTGCATCCAACGACGGATCGGGCCGCGGTCGCGGCGAGCCGCGGAACGACGCAAGGAAGGGCTGTTCGGCGCTGTGCTGCGCGACGATCGTGCTGGTCGATCGCGGCAGCGAGACCGCCGTGGGACGGCTCATTCAACAGCGCTGGCAGCTTCCAGCCAGTGTTGAGTTGCCGGAATCACTCTCATCGGAAGGCATTTTTCACCCTCCCCGGGCGTAACCACTTCGCAATCACTGCTGGTTTCCGGTCGCGGCTGCCCATGCCGTGACGATCTTGCTTTCTGGTTTTAAAGGGGTCTGACTTCGTCGACGCCGCGATGAGGCATCGTTGCGACGTCGTAAGCGCGTGTTGCCATGACAGAAATTTCGAATCTGAATCGACTTTCGCGCGGCCGTTTGGGCCACGAGGCAGCGGAAAGCGCGACGGTTTCGGCGATTCCGCCGCAGCGACGGCGGGTATTTTCGCGAATCGTGGTTCCGGCGGTGCTGCTCGGATCGGCACTGCTGCTCCTGCTTTACTCCGCCCGCGCGGCCGTGTGGCCGGCGCTGGGGGTTCGCGTTGTGCCGGTCGTCATGAAGGCCGGCGAGGTGGGGAACGGCGGGGCCGAATCGATGGTGCAGGCGCCGGGCTGGATCGAGGCCGATCCGTTTGCGGTGATCGTTTCGGCGTTGACGGACGGCGTGGTTCGCGAGGTGACAGTACTGGAGGGACAGAAGGTCGAGGCGGGGCAGGTCGTGGCGCGGCTGATCGACGCCGACGCGGTGCTGGCCTTGGCGCGGGCGGAGGCGGAGTTGTCGGCGCGGACGGCAGAGACGCAACGGGCCGAGGTCGACCTGGTCGCTGCTCAGAGCACCTGGGACAACCCGATCGAGCGGGTGCGGAGCGTAGCGACGGCTGAGGCGATGCTGGCGGAGAGCCGGGCGGCGCTGGATGTGTGGCCGGCGGAGCTGGCGGCGGCGGAGGCGCGGCAGGCGGAACTGAAGGCGGAGCAGGTGCGGGTCGAGAAGCTGCACGAGAAGCACCAGGCGAGCGACATTGAAAAGGTGCGGACGAACCAGCAGTACCTGGCGCAGGAGGCGCTGGTGCAGGGAACGCGGACACGACGCGGCGTGCTGGAGGCGCAGGTCGCGGCGCGGGAGGCGGAGGTGCAGTCGGCGCGGGAGAACCTGCGGCTGCGAATTCCGGAGAAGGCCGCGCTGGAGCAGGCGAAGGCCGAGGTCGAGCGGGCGAAGTCGGCGACGGCGCAGGCGCGGGCGGCGCGGGACGAGGCGAAGCTGCGGTTGGAGCGGACGGAGGTGCGGTCGCCGGTTGCGGGCGTGGTGCAGGCGCGGCTGGTCGAGCCGGGCAGCCGCGTGATGTTGAACGCGAACGATCCGCAGTCGCAGTTCGTGCTGCGCGTGTACGACCCCGCGAAGATGCAGGTTCGGGTGGACGTGCCGCTGGCGGATTCGGCGAAGGTGGGAGTGGGGAACCGGGCGGAAGTCATGACCGAGGCGCTACCGGACCGGGTTTTTCGGGGGACGGTCACGCGGCTGGTGCATGAGGCCAACATTCAGAAGAACACGCAGCAGGTCAAGGTCGCCATCGAGAATCCAGTGGCCGAGCTACACCCGGAGATGCTGACGCGCGTGCGGATCTATGCATCGGCGGCTTCGACGCGGCCGGCGGCGGAGACGGGCGGCGGCCTTGCGGCGTACGTGCCGCTAGAGGCGCTGACGCAGATCGAGGGCCGAAATGCGCGGGCGTGGATCGTGGATCGAGTCCGAAACGTTGCGACATTACGGAACATCACGCTCGGATTCGGTTCGTCGGCGGGATGGGTGGAAGTTGTCGATGGGCTGCGGCCGGGCGATCGCGTGATTGTCGGGAACGCGGCCGGACTGGCCGAAGGAACGCGGGTGCGAATTGTCGGCGAGGACGGGGCCGCGGCGGAGGTTGGCAAACATGGCCATGATTGAGTGTCGCGGGCTGACGCGAACGTACCACAAGGGCGACGTCGAGATTACGCCGCTGTCGGAGCTGGACCTCGACATCGAGTCGGGTGAGTTCGTCGCGCTGATGGGCCCGTCGGGCAGCGGCAAGACGACACTGCTCAACCTGATCGCCGGGATCGATCGGCCGACGGCGGGACGGTTAACGATCGACCGGATCGACCTGGCGGCGATGTCGCGGGCGCGGCTGGCCGACTGGCGAAGCGAATACGTCGGATACATCTTTCAGCTTTACAACCTGGTGCCGGTGCTGACGGCATACGAAAACGTCGAGCTGCCGCTGCTGCTGCATTCGATCTCCCGGAGGGAGCGGCATGAACGGGTGTCGCTGTCGCTGGAGCTGGTGGGCCTGGCGGATCGACACGATCACTACCCGCGGCAACTCAGCGGCGGGCAGGAGCAGCGGGTGGCGGTCGCGCGGGCCATCGTGACCGATCCGCGGATCATCGTGGCGGACGAGCCGACGGGCGACCTCGATCGCGAAGCGGCTTCGTCGGTGATGGAGCTGTTGAAACGGCTGAACCGCGAGCTCTCGAAGACGTTGATCATGGTGACTCACGATCCGCGGTCGGCGGAGCACGCCGGGCGCGTGCTGCACCTGGAAAAAGGGAAGCTGATCGAGGCGGCCGCGTTGGCCGCGGGAGCGCGATGATGGTGACGCCGAAGCTCCTGCCGCTGATTCTCAAGCAACTGCTGAGGCACAAGACGCGGAGTCTGCTGACGCTGGGTGGCGTCGCGACCGCGATGTTCCTGTTCTGCACGGTGCAGGCGCTGCAGCGCGGCGTGGCGGAGGCGACCGAGACAACGAGCCGCGACACGACGCTGGTGGTGTATCGCGAGAACCGCTATTGCCCGTTCACGAGCCGGTTGCCGGAATTCTATCTCCAGCGAATGGAGAAGATTCCAGGCGTACGAAGCGTCGTGCCCATGAAGATCATGGTGAACAACTGCCGGGCGAGTCTGGATGTCATCACGTATCGCGGCGTTCAGCCGGAGCGGTTCGGCGAGATGGCCAAGAAGTTTCATTTTCTGGAAGGATCGATGGACGATTGGATGCGACGAAGCGACGCGGCGATCGTCGGTGAGTCGCTGGCGCGGCGGCGAGGATTCCATGTCGGCCAGGCGATCAACGCGTCCGGGGTGGTCAACTACGTCGCGGGGATCGTGCGCTCGGACGAGCCGCAGGATCAGAACGTGGCCTATGTGCACCTCGATTTTCTGCAGCGGGTGTCGAAGGGCGGCGGCGTGGGCATCGTGACGCAGTTCAACGTCAGCGTCGAGTCGCCGGATCAGCTCGAGCGCGTCGCACAGGCCATCGACGCCGAGTTCAAGCGCGACCCGGAGCCGACGCAGACGCGGCCGGAGAAGGCGTTTGTGGCGCGTGCTGCGGCGGACGTCGTGCAGATTGTGCGATTCGTCCGCTGGCTGGGTTGGGGCTGCCTGGCGGCGGTGCTGGCGCTGGTGGGCAACGCCATCGTCCTTTCGGTCCGCGATCGAATTCAAGAGCATGCGGTTTTTCAGACGCTCGGGTTTCGGGCGGGGCTGATTGCGCGGTTGATCATTGTCGAGGGGCTCATGATTGGACTGGTGGGCGGCGCCGTGGGGACGCTGGTGGCAGGGGCGTTTCTGCACTGGAGTCCGCTGAGCTTGTCGGTGGACGGCGTGAGCGTGACCGTCGCGATCGGCCCGCGAGTCATCGGGCTCGGCCTGCTCATCTCGGCCGCATTGGGGGCCGGAGCGGGGTCGGTGCCGGCGTGGCAGGCGTCGCGGCAGGAAATCGCCGCCTGTTTCCGGGCAGTTTGACGAGGGTGCGATGATTCGGCTGCTGCCGTTTGAATACGGAGTTCGCAACCTCGGGCGATCCAGCACGCGGCTGGCGCTGAGCGTGGGCGGCAGCGCGCTCATGGTGCTGCTGGTGCTGGCAGCCGGCGCGTTTGTACGCGGGATGAGCCGGACGCTTCGGGCGACGGGCAGCCCGCAGAATGTGATTCTCCTCGGGGCCGGCAGCGAGGAGAGCATCGAACGGAGCGAGATTCCGGCGGGGAGCGCGAGTCTCATCGCGGCCAGCATTCCCGGGATCCGTGCGCGGCTCGGAGTGCCGTACGCTTCGCCGCAGGTACACCTCGCCCTGCCGGTCAAACGCGCGTCGAGCGACAGGGAGAGCGAGCTTGTCGTCGTGCGCGGCGTCACGCCGGCGGCGCTGCTGGTTCATCCGCAGGTCCAGATCCTGAACGGGCGGATGCCGACCGCGGGGCGGGACGAGGTGATGGTCGGCCAGTTTGCCGCGCTCAAGCTGGGAATGGCGGCCGGCGAACTGGCGACGGGCGCGACGATCTGGCTGAGCGAGAAGCCGTGGACCATCGTCGGGCAGTTCGCCGCGCCCGGGACGGTCATGGACGCCGAAATCTGGGCGCCGCTGACCGATCTGAAGACCGCGACGAAACGGGAAACGGATTCGTGCATCATCCTGACGCTCGATACCGCCGAGTTCGCGGATGTAGACGCCTTTTGCAAGCAGCGGCCCGACCTCGAGTTGTCGGCCCAGCGCGAGTCGGACTACTACGCCAAGCTCACGACGTTTTTTCAACCGGTACGGACTGTGGTCTGGGTCACGGCGCTCTTGATCGGAATGGGCGGGCTCCTCGGCGGTATGAACACGATGTACGCGGCGTTTGCGTCTCGAGTCCGCGAACTGGGAATGCTTCAGTGCCTCGGCTACCGCCGCGTGGCGATCATCGTCAGTCTTGTGCAGGAGTCGCTGCTCACAACGACGGCCGGGGCTCTCGTGGCATGCGTCGTGGCGATCCTGTTGCTGGATGGAGTGGCCGTACGATTCACGCTGGGAGCGTTCGGCCTGACGGTGGATGCGGCGGTGCTGGTGATCGGGATGATCGCCGGGGCACTGCTTGGCTTCGTCGGTGCATTGCCGCCGGCCTGGCGCTCGATGCGAATGCCGATCCCGGAGTCTTTGAAGGCGATTTGAAAGGAAACGAAAGATGACAGCGAACGGGCGTCTGATGTGGCGTGCAGTGCTTCCAGTCCTGGTTGCGGCGCTTGGAATGAGTGGATGCGAGAAGTCGCCGACTTCGGGCGGTGAGAAGGGCGATGTCGCGATTTCGGCGTTGTTGCCGGCGGGTTTCTTCTTGGCCAGCGCGCCGGCGGGAGTGAAGGATGTGATCGCCGCGAAGAAGGGGGCGAAGCCGGGCGAGCGAATCGTTGTTCGCGGGCGAGTTGGCGGGAGCAAGGAGCCGATGGCCACCGAGCGGGCGATCTTCACGATCATGGACTTGGGATTGCAGCCGTGCGGCGTCGGCAAGATGGAGAGTTGCCCGACGCCGTGGGACTATTGCTGCGATCCGCGCGACGTAATCACGAAGAACATCGCCACGGTGCAGGTGGTCGATTCGGCCGGTCGTCCGCTGAAGGCCGGGTTGCAGAACATGGGCAAGCTCGCGCCGCTGGCCGAAGTGATCGTCGAGGGACAGGTCGCGAGTGGTTCGACGGGCGACTCGCTCGTGGTGAACGCCAGCGGTATATTCGTCAAGCCAAAGTAGGCGCGGCGCCGACCCGCGGGCCGGCTTCAGTTATCTGCCACCGCCGCGTTCGGCCGAAACGCACAATTCGTGTTGGAATCAGGAGTTTGCGCAAATGCAGACCGGCCTTGCGGGGAGATTCTGACAGGCCGGTTCGGTGGCGGCTGTCTGCATTGGAGAACCTCGCACGGGTTACCGCGTTGTACCTATTGCGAAGAGAACAGCGATCCGCTTCGCAATGGTCCTGCCATTATTCGTCTTTGATTGGGATCGCGTTGCAGGTGTGAGATTATGAGTCAACTGGACGTCAAGCAGATCGGGACACACGTACAAAATGCGAGTCAGCCGTTCCGCAAGCTGGCCGAGCAGATGGGCCGCGTCATCGTCGGCCAAGCTGAGATGGTGCGGCACATGTTCGTCGGCATCCTGGCGAACGGGCACATATTGCTCGAAGGCGTGCCGGGATTGGCAAAGACGACGGCGGTCGCGTGTTTGGCCCGCGGCATCAACACGGGCTTTCGGCGATTGCAGTTTACGCCGGACCTGCTGCCGGCCGACCTGATCGGCACGATGATTTACCAGCCGCATTCGGGCAACTTCACGGTCAAGAAGGGGCCGATTTTCTCGAACATCATTCTGGCGGACGAAATCAACCGGGCGCCGGCCAAGGTGCAGTCGGCCCTGCTCGAAGCGATGCAGGAGCGGCAGGTGACGATCGGCGAGCAGACGCACAAGCTCGATGACCCGTTCCTCGTGCTCGCGACGCAGAACCCGATCGAGCAGGAAGGCACGTACCCGCTGCCGGAAGCACAGGTCGACCGGTTCATGCTCAAAACGGTCGTTTCGTATCCGACGCCGGCCGAGGAGCGGAAGATTCTCGATCGCATGGCGTTCACGAAGCCGGAGCACGGGATCGATCCGGTCATGTCTCCGGCTGACATCATTGCGGCGCGGCAGACGCTCGATGAGATCTACATCGACGACAAGATCAAGGACTACATCGTCAACCTCGTCGTTGCGACGCGGAAGCCGGAGCAGTTCGGGCTGAATATGGCCGGGCTGATTCAGTATGGCGCGTCGCCGCGAGCGACGATCTTCCTGACGCTCGGTGCGAAAGCGTGTGCGTTCCTCGCCGGTCGCGGGTTCGTGACGCCGCAGGACGTGAAGGACATTGCCCCCGCGGTTCTGCGTCATCGCGTGATCGTCAGCTACGAAGCCGAGGCTGAGGAAAAAACAAGCGACGTCATCATCAAGGACGTCCTGGATCACGTTCCGGTCCCGTAACCGCAACTCCGACGCAGCGGTCGACCGAGTTGAATTGGGAGCTTGTAGAAAGACATGACGCCCAAAGAACTATTGAAGAAAGTGCGGCGGATTCACATTCGCACGCTGCACATCGCGAACGACGTGTTCGCGGGCCAGTACCACTCCGCGTTCAAGGGACGCGGGATGGAGTTCGAGGAGGTCCGCGAGTACGAGCCCGGCGACGATGTGCGGACGATCGACTGGAACGTCACGGCCCGGGCCGGTAAGCCGTTTGTGAAGCGGTTCCGCGAGGAGCGCGAGCTGACGGTGATGCTGGTGGTCGACATCAGCAAGTCGCAGGGATTCGGCACGGACTCGCAGCTCAAGCGCGACTTGGTGGCCGAGGTGTGCGCGACACTGGCGTTTTCGGCGATCCAGAACAACGACAAGATCGGGCTGATCGCGTTTTCGGATCGCATCGAGCGCTACGTGCCGCCGAAGAAGGGCACGTCGCACGTGCTGCGGGTCGTTCGCGAACTGCTGGCGCAGGAGGCGAAGGGCAAGGGAACCGACGTCGCCGCGGCGCTCGATTACCTGAACCACGTTGTAACGCGCAAGGCCGTCGTGTTCGTGGTCAGCGATTTCCAGGCGACCGGGTACGAGCGGGCGCTGCGGATCGCGCGGCGGCGGCACGACATCATCCCGATCACGACAACTGACCGTCGGGAGGTCGAACTGCCGAACGTGCGATACATTGATCTGGTCGACGGCGAAACCGGCGAGCTGATCACGGTCGACACGTCGAGCAAGTCGTTTCGCGAGGAGTATCGGCAGCGGGCCCAGAACGCGATGGAGACGCGGAAGAAAGACTTCCGCCGGATGAAGATCGACTCGATCGATTTGTTCACCGGCCATTCGTTCGTCGAGCCGCTGCAGCGATTCTTCCACGTCCGCGAAACGCGCATGTAATGGAGCCCCGCACCCATGGAAATGCCCAAGCTTGAATTGCCTCAACGCGTGGCCGTCAAACGATCGGCCTTTGATCGGGCGACGATCACGATCCTGCTGATCTGTCTGGTCGGATTTGGCGGATTGATCTGGTTTCAGCTTCGCGGGCCGGCCGTTGGCCGGTCGAACGCGGCGGGCGGGAACCTGAACGCGGATCAGCTTGAGCAGCTGGCGCTGCGGCTGGAAGACAAGAATCTCGCGGCGGCGGCGGCGCAGGCGTGGAGCGATTACCTGGCGGCAGCGGCGCTGCCGGCGGAGCGCGAGGCGAAGATCCGGGCCAAGATGGGGCGTCTGCAACAGAGCGCGGGGCAGTACGAGGCTGCCGTCGCGAACTATTACCGCGCGGAGACGCTGGCGGGGGCGAACAAGAACGTGATCGGCGAGGACGTATCGATTCGCGTTCGCGATTGCTTCCGCGAGATGGGGCGATATGGCGAGCTGGCGCGCGAAGTCGAGGAGCGGACGTCGATCAATGCAAAGTCGGGCGAGCTGGCGGGGCGGCAGATCGTGGCGGAGATCGGCAGCGAGAAGATCACGGCGTCGGACCTGGATCGGATGATGCAGGACGAGCTGGAATCGATGATGCGGAACTCGCCGGGGATGTCGGCGTCGCAGATGGACGCGATGCGGCAGGAAGCCCACAAGCAGTTCAGCAAGCCGGAGGCGCGGGCCCAGATGTTGCAGCAATTTGTGCTGCATCGCGTACTGGCGCGCGAGGCGCGCGACCGAAAGCTGGATCAGAGTCCCGCGTACAAGGCGCGGCTGATTGACCAGGCGGATGATCTGCTGTCCGCACAATTAATGATGAACGTGTCGCAGGAGCGGGCGACGGTGACGCAGGAGGATGTGCAGCGATTTTACGCGGCGAATGCGAAGCGCTACGAGATTCCGGCGCGCGGGTCTCTGGCGCAGATCGTGTGCAAGTCCAAGGAAGAAGCGGCGAAAGCGATCGAGCTGCTTGATGGCGGGGCGACGTTTGAGAAGCTGGCGCAGGATCGATCTACCGATGCCGAGACGAAAGCGCGTGGCGGCAAATTGTCGGACCCGATTCTGCCCACGGGCGATGCGGTTCCGGGCGCGGGCGATAACAAAGAATTGCATGCGAAGCTTTGGAACCTGAAGGCCGGCGAATACACGAAGGAATCGTGTCAGGTCGGCGACGGGTGGATCGTCTACCAGATGACGGACAAGCAGGAGGCGAAGACGCCGACGCTTGAGCAGATTCGGGACCGCGTCGAGGGCGATTGCCGGCAAGCGCGGGGCAAGGAAGTGATGCAGCAGTTTGTCGATGAAATGCTCCGCAAGTACGACGTGAAGATTCATGGCGGGGCCATGGCGGCGACTTCGCAACCGACGAATTCAAAGGGATCATGAGAACACGAACTTACCTGGGACTGATGGTTGCGGCGCTGGCCGTCGCGACGCTGAACGGCTGCAAAGGCAAGCAGGCACCGAGCGGGCCTGCGAGCACGCAACCAGCGGCGAAGCCGGTCGAGCAGACAGCGGAACGCGGGCCGGTGAAGGTGACGGTGCGGCTGGACAAGGACCGGACCAGCATCGCCGAGCCGGTCGAGCTGTCGATCGAGGCGAAGGCAGAGCCGGGCGTCGAGGTGCGGATGCCGAACTTCGGAGAGCCGGCGCAGGGGCTTTCGATTCGCGACTTCCGCGACCAGTCGCCGAAGCGCGACGCGCCCGAGCGGGTGTGGAAGCGGACGTACCGGCTGGAGAGCTTTGTGTCGGGTGAGGTCGAGCTGCCGCCGGTGAAGGTGGAATTCACCGACAGCCGCAAGAAGGACGCGGCGACCACGCAAGCGGCGATTGAGTCGTCGGTACAGGTCGAGCCGCTGAAGCTGAAGGTGGAGTCTTTGCTGTCGGGTCAGTTCGATCCGCAGAAATTCAATGACATCAAGGCGGCGGTGGCGCTGCCGCGGCCGCGGTCGCAGCGCATTTTGATGTGGGGCGGCATCGCGGTGGCGGCGCTGCTCGCGGCCGGGGCGCTTGTGTGGTACTTGCGACGGCGCAGCGAGCTGAAGCGACAAGTACAGATGCCGCCGCACCAGTGGGCCATGATGGAACTGGAACGGCTGGTGGCCGAAGACCTGGTCAGCAAGGGCAAGGTGGTCGAGTTTTACTACCGGCTGAACGGGTTGCTGCGGCGGTACATCGAGCTGCGGTTCGGATTGAACGCGGCCGAGCAGACGAGCGAGGAATTTTTGCGCGAGTTGCGGGGCGATGCGCGACTGCCGGTGGAGTACAAGCCGGCGCTGCAGCAGTTCATCAATGCGTGCGACCCGGTGAAGTACGCCCGCTATCAGCCGCAGCGCGATGAGATCGAGCAGGTGTTCAACGCGGCCCGCGACTTCATCCTCGGGACGGCGGAGCGGGAGCGCGAGGTCGAGATCGAAGAGACACAGGCGGTGGCGGCATGACAACGCTTCATTCACCCTGGTTTCTGCTGCTGTTCCTGCTGCTGCCGCTGGTGTGGTGGACGTGGTGGGATCGGCGACGGCGGGCGGCGGTCGTGTTCTCGGATATTTCGCGGCTGAAGGCGGCCTCGCCGGGCTGGCGGGTTCATGCCCGGATGCTGCTGCCGATGTTGCGGACGGTGGCGGCGGCTTCGCTGATCATCGCGCTGGCCCGGCCGCAGCAGGGCAACGAACACACGCGGATCTTCAGCGAAGGAATCGCGATCGAGATGGTCTGCGACGTATCGGGCAGCATGAACGCGATGGACTTCGAGCTGGACGGCCGGCAGGCGACGCGAGTCGATGTCGTGAAAAAGGAGATGAGCGACTTCGTGAAGGGCGAAGGCCGCGGGCTGGCGGGGCGGGCGAACGACCTGATCGGGTTGATCACGTTCGCGCGATACGCTGACAGCGTGTGCCCGCTGACGCTCGACCATGCGAACCTGCAGAACATCTTGAAGGGCATCCGGGCGAAGAACGACATCAAGGATCAAAAGACGCTGCGCGACATCCAGCTTGAGTTTCGCCGGCAGCAGATCGCCGGGGCTTCAGAGTCGGAGCTGCGCGAGTTGCAGCGACGGTATCAGCTCTTGGCGGAGGAAGACGGGACGGCCATCGGCGACGCGATTGGCCTGGGGCTGGAGCGGCTGGACCAGGCGACCAAGGGCAACGCGACATCGGGGAAGAACGCGATCAAGAGCCGCGTGATGATCCTGGTGACGGACGGCAAGCAGACGGTGCCGGACTCGATCGATCCGGTTGAAGCGGCGGCGCTGGCGAAGCCGCTGGGGATCAAGATCTACACGATTCTGGTCGGCCGGGAGAACAACGTACCGGTCGCGCGGTTAAATCCGATCACGGGCGAGACGGAGTACATCGCCGCCAACTTCGAGATCGACGAGGACGTGCTGAAGGACGTAGCGAAGACCACGGGCGGCAAGTTCTTCCGGGCGACGGACACCGAGTCGCTCCGCGAGATCTACAGCGAGATCGACAAGATGGAGCGGACGAAGACGGACGAGAAGCGATACATGCAGTACACCGAGAAGAGCGGCGGCTGGCTGTGGGCGGCGTTCGCCTGCGTCGCGGCGGAGTTGTGCCTGGCCAGCACGTTCCTGAGAAAGATTCCCTAAGCGAATAGCCATGAGCGACCTGAGATTCGATCACATTCCGTATCTGCACCTGTTGTGGGTGGTGCCCGTGCTGGCCGGCATCGTGGCGTTCGGCTTCGCGATGAAGGACCGGGCGCTGCGGCAGTTCGCGTCGGCGAACCTGCTCGGGACGCTGGTCCCTGGAATCAGCCGCAAGCGCCAGATCGTACGGGCGGGGCTGGTGCTGGCGGCCACGGCGCTGATGATCATCGCACTGGTTGGGCCGCGCTGGGGCACGCACTGGGAGGACGTGCAGCAGAAGGGGCTCGACATGATGATCTGCCTCGACGTCTCCAAGTCGATGCTGGCCGGCGACGTGAAGCCGAACCGGCTGGAGCGGGCGAAGCAGGACATCCGGGATTTGCTGTCGGTGCTGCCGGGCGACCGGGTGGGGCTGATCGCGTTCGCGGGTAAGTCGGTGCTGAAGTGCCCGCTGACGATCGACTATGGCTTCTACCGGCTGGTGCTGGATGACATCGGGACGGGCTCGGCGCCGTTGGGCGGGACGAACCTGGGCGATGCGATCCGGATGGCGGCTGAGTCGTTCGACGACCGTATCAAGAACTATAAGACGATTGTGGTGATCTCGGACGGCGAGGACCAGGAGAGCTACCCGATCGAAGCGGCCCAGAAGGCGTACCGCGAGAAGGGGATTCGCATTTTCTCGATCGGTCTGGGCGATTCGAGCGAGGGCTCGCGGATACCGGCGGCAGGCGGCGACTACGTCATGCACGACGGCAAGCAGGTGTGGTCCAAGATGAACCCGGAGTGCTTGCAGCAGATCGCGCTGGCGGGCGGCGGGGCGTACGTACCGGCCGGGACGCAGAACATCGAGCTGGATCGGATCTACACGGAGAAGATCGCGCCGCTGGAAAAGCGGGAGTTCGAGGCCCGGAAGGTGCAGCGGTACTATCCGCGGTATCAGCTCTTCGCGGCGGCGGCGCTGGCACTGCTGCTGGCGGAATCGGCGATGAGCGAGCTGTCGCGGCGGCGAAACGGCGTCGAGGCGGGAGCGGCGGCATGACGCAAGTGAAGACGATGATCATCGGTGCATTTGTGGGCTGCTCGCTGCTGGGTTCGGCGAGCGCGCGGGGTCAGGCGAGCCTGGCCGCGGCGAACTGGGTGCTGCGCGGCAACCAGGCGCTGGCCGAGAAGAAGTACGACGAGGCGCTCGAGTTTTTCAAGAAGGCGGAGGTCGATCAGCCGGACTCTGCGGAAGTCGCGTACGACCGGGGCATCGCCCTGTATCGCAAGGGCGAGTTCGACAAGGCCCGCGAGTCGTTTGGGAATGCCCTGCGGACGCGCGATCCGAAACTGGAGGCCCAGGCGAAGTTCAACCTCGGGAACTGCTCGTATTCGACGGCGCTGGGCAAGCTGACTGATCTGCAGGGGGCGATCGAAGAGCTGCGAAAGTCGATCAACTACTGGCGCGACTCGCTCGAATTGAACCCGGCCGACACCGAGGCCAAGCAGAACATCGAGACGGCCCAGTTGCTGATCAAGGACCTGCTCGACAAGGAAAAGAAGAAGCAGGAAGAAGAGCAGAAGAAGCAGCAGGAGCAGCAGAAAGACCAGCAGAAGAAGGACGATAAAGACAAGAAGGACCAGGAAAAGAAGGATCAGAAGGACCAGCAGCAGAACAAGGATCAACAGAACCAGGACCAGAAGAACAAGGACCAGCAGCAGAAGGATCAGAAAGACCAGCAGGACCAAAAGGATCAGCAAAAGAAGAACGACCAGCAGAAGAAGGATCAACAGCAGAAGGACAAGGACAAGCAGGACAAAGAGAAACAGGAAAAGGAAAAGCAGCAGGCCCAGAAGAAGAAAGACCAGATGTCCCGCGAAGATGCCGAGCGGCAGCTCCAGGCGATCCGCGACAAGGAGCGGGCGCGGCGGGACGACAAGCGGAAGCAGGAAGCGATGTACGGCGGCCGGGAACCGGTCGATCGGGATTGGTGATGCGACTCGTCCTCGCGACAGTTTGTGCGATCGGCGTGGTGCTATCCGCGACCTCGGCGCGGGCCGCCGAGGTTACCGAGCAGCTTTCGACGACGTCGGCGGTTCTCGGTGAGGAAGTTATCCTCACGGTCATCGTCAGCGGGGCGCAGTCGTCGAAGGGGCCGATTATTCCGCAGGTTGATTCGATGGAAATCCGCTCGCTCGGCCCGCCGAATCGTTCGAGCGGCGTCAACTACATGAACGGCAAAATGTCTCAGTGGAGCGAGCTGTCATTTCAGTTCGGCGTTACTCCTCGAAAGACCGGGCGTCTGACCGTTCCGTCGCTCACGATTCGCGCCGACGGGAAAGAATTCAAATCGCGGCCGCAGGTTCTGGTCGTCTCCCGAGGCGAGTCGGGGCCTCCGTTGATCGTCGAAGTCGTGACGAACCAGACCGAGGCCTACGTCGAGGAGGCGGTGCGGGCCACGCTACGCGTCTGGATTCGCGTCTATCGCCAGGACCGCGTGACGCTCAGTTATCGCGACATGTGGAGTCTGGTCGACGGTCGGTCGAGCGATTTCGGCGTGTTCGGCGAGCCGGCGTACGTAGATCAGCGCGTCCGACCCGACGGGGGCGACAGCGCCGCGTCATATTACGTCTACGAGAAAGACGGCATCATCTGGCCGGAGAAGCCTGGAGCGATTGCGCTCAGCGACGTCCGCGTCAGCATGAACTATCCGATTTCGCTCGTGCGGGACATATTCGGCAACCTGAGCTTGCAGCGCGGCCGGCAGGTGTCGGCGGTTCCCAGTCCGGTTCGGATCAACGTCAAGCCCATCCCTGAAGACGGGCGACCGGCCGACTTCAACGGGGCCGTGGGCCGTTACCAGATTTCGGCGACGGCCGCGCCGACCGACGTGAGCGTCGGCGACCCGATCACGCTGACGCTGCGCGTGCGTGGCACGGGCCAGATGCAGCATGTCGGCGCACCGCTGCTGAATCGCGTCGAGTCGCTGACGCGCGACTTCAAGATTCCGGACGAACCGCTGCCGGGCCGGGTCGAATCGGACTCGAAGATCTTCACGCAGACGATTCGCGCCGCCCGCACCGGCGTCGAGGAGATTCCGCCCATCCCGTTCAGCTATTTCGATCCGCAGCTCGGGCGATTCGAGACGGCCTATTCCAAAAGCGTGGCGATCACGGTCAAGGCGGCGAACAATCTGTCGCTGTCGCAGGTCGTCGAGGCCGAGCCGGCCCGAGCCCGCAGCGCCAAGCCGCTGGTGGAACGGAGCGAAGGGCTGCTTGCGAACTATGCCGACGTGCCCGAGTTGCTGGTTCAGCACCGGAGGGAGATCGGCTGGCCATCGGCAGCGGTGCTGGCGGGGTGCCCGGCCGCCTATTTGGTGCTGCTGTTCGTGCGGCGGCGCGGCGATCGCTACAACAACGATTCGGCCTACCGGCGTCGCAGCCACGCCATGTCAGAGGCAAAGCGACGGTTGAAAGAGGCCCAAGCCGCGACCGGTCCAACCGCGGCGGCGCAGGTTCACGCGGCGCTGACCGGCTACCTGGCTGATTGTCTGAACGTACCACACGGCGCAATGACGCGCGAAGATGTCCGCCGCCAGCTGACGGAGCGCCGCGTCGACGAGCCGGTAATTGCCGAGATGGATTCGCTGCTGGCCGACGTCGAGATGGCGGAGTTCGCCGGCAGCGCCGCGGGTTCGGCGGAAGACCTGATCGGCCGGGCGCGGCGAGCGCTGGGGTCGCTCGAGTCGGGGGGGATTCGGTGATCGGTCCACTTGTCATGTCGATTGCGTTACTCGCGGTGACGCCGGAGCGGAATCGCGCGTCGCTGGAGCGGGCCTCGCAGTACGAGACGTGCGCAGCCGCCATTCGATCGTTTGACGAGGCATCGAAACTCGGCGCGCGCGATCCGACCGCCGCCCGGCGTCTTTACGAAGAGGCGCGGCGCGGCTTTCAGTCGCTGGTCGACGACGGCATTGAAAACGGGCGGCTCTACTACGACCTCGGCAATACTTACGTCCGGCTCGGGCAGGTGGGCAAGGCGATTACTTGCTATCGCAAGGCGGAGCGGTTGATTCCCGGCGACCCGCAGCTCAATGAGAACTTGCGTTTCGCCCGGTCGCTGCGACAGGATCAGATCTCTCCGCCGGCTACGGCCGCCGCCCTGCGGAGCTTGTTTTTCTGGCACTTCAACACGTCGCAGGCGCTGCGCAGCCGAATCGGTCTTTTTGCCTTCGCGGCATTCTGGGGGGGGATGGCGGCGCGCCTGTTCGTTCGGAGCCGGCCGGTATCACTCGTGTGGGCGACGCGCGGGGCTGCATTGCTGACGATTGCGCTGGCGTGCTCCATCGCGTGGGACTGGAACGACGCGCGGACCATGGCCGGGGTCGTCACGAGCGAGAACGTTGTTCTCCGCAAGGGCAACGGCGAGGCCTATGAGCCGCGGTTCGACCATCGATTCTCCGACGGCGTCGAGTTTGTACTGACCGAGCCGCCGCGCGGCGAGTGGCTGCATATCCAGCTTCCGGACGGCAAGGACGGCTGGATACGCCGCGACCAGGCCGAGCTGCTTTAGGGCCAGGCCCGAATGGCGCGGCGGCGCCTCAATCACGTCCGATTCGGAACCCGTGAAGAAATTGTGAATTTCGGACGCCGAATTGGAGCGGTCCGATCGGCCGGGTGACGGAATGGCACCCGGTGCGGTTCGAACGGCCGCTTCTTGCTTGGCACGTCGAAATTGGCGGGTTATCATCTAGGGGGTAGCCGAAGCCGAGCGCAACCATGAGTACCCGCACTCCTGTTCCGAGCGGTTCCGAACCCGCGGTGGAAGTCCCCGCGCGGAGCGGTGCGCTTTCAGGCGGATTGGGCCTGGTCGTTGTTGCTCTGTTGCTCGGGATGGCGGGTTATACGACCTACCGAACTTTCACGAATCCGCCGACGGCGGAGCGCAAGCCGCAATACGCCGACATGATCTGCTCCAAGACGCTCAAGCACTTCAAGCACCTCATGAATGAGGGTGAGGCCATTCCGGTTCCGTCGCCCTACAGCAAGGAGCGCACCGGCTATCCGGCCGAGAAGTGTTTCTGGACGAAGGAAAACAACGCCAAGCTGGATCCGGACTTCGTGTTGCTGAACGAGTACATCGGCAAGCCGGGCCCGACGCTGTGTCCGGTTTGCGGGCGGCTGGTGGTGGCGCACAATCCGATGCCCCCGACGGAGAAGATGGAAGTCGCACTGCGCGAAGCGAAGACAAAGGCGGGCAACGCGACACCGACAACCGGGAGCGCTTCGAATGCACACTAAGCCGACGGCGGCCGCTCCGAGCGGAATACGACGCTTTCTGACCGGCAAGGCCGGCATCGGAATCGGTGCTGTCCTGCTGGTGACGTCGGGCGTCATCCTGTTCGTCGCGTTCAGCGGCCGCAACGTGTCGGAAGACGCGGCGAATCGGAACTTTATCTGTGCCGAAACGAACAAGTCGTTTGCGCATGTGATCGAAGAGGGCGAGACCTATCCGATCCTGTCTCCGTACACCAAGAACCGAACCGGCTGGCCGGCGGAAAAGTGCTTCTGGACGCGCGACGGAAAGGCGAAAATGAAGCCGACGCTGGTCCTGCTGAATGAGTACGTCGGTAAATCCGGTCCGACGATGTGCCCGGATTGCGGGCGCGAAGTTCGCGGACACAACCCGCCGCCTCCGGTTGAATTGATGGAAGAGGCGATCCAGGCCAACCGCCAGGAATAGGGAGGTTTTTGACAGATGGGACCCGTCGCCGAACGTTCGAACGCGAGAGTTGCCAATGGACCGACCCGCCGAGGCAGAGCGGGAGCAGCGGCGTTTACGCTGATCGAATTGCTCGTGGTCATTTCGATCATCACGCTGTTGATCTCCATCCTGCTTCCGCAGCTGTCGGCGGCGCGGCGGGTGGCGCAGCGTGTCTATTGCAACGCCAATCTACGATCGACGTTGCAGGGCATGAGCAACTACTCGGTGTCGAACGATGACTCGATTCCCGGATCACCGAACACGTCGGGGGTCTATCTGGCCGGTGTCACGGCGGGAATCTGGGCCGGGCCGTGCACGACGCGTTGGGACTTCATGGGGCCGATTGCCCGCGAGAACGGCATGGAAGACGTGATGGTTGAGGATCCGAAAGTTCGATTCGACATCATTCGCCGAATGAAGATGTTTCAGTGCGCGTCGAATCCCTACCTCGCGAGCGCATTCGTGGGCAGCGGCGGCCTGGATGCCGGCGTCGGGCCGATGATTGCGATGAACACCGGGCGCAACTTCATGTATCTCGGCGCGGCAAAGGTCCTGAAAGAGTCGGACGGTGCGAATCCAGCCGTCGTCGCCAACGATCCGGGAATGGACATCATTCCATCGGGTTGGGAGGAGGAGCTGCCGGACAGCTATTCGCCGCGCTTGTCGGTCATCGGCGACACGGCGAACAAGATTTATGTCGCGGACGGCTCCCGTTACTCGACGATCAACCAGCCGCCGGACTATGACTTGAGTGTTCAGGCGCGATACGGCGGCACGCACGCCGACTCCGGGCCATACACGTCGTTTTCGCGAGCGTGGGATCGAAGCGCCGCGCCGGGTAATGGAGCCACGACGGTCGCCTGCACGACGGGCGCCGACGCCCGGCAGTACGGCTACCGGCACAGCACGGCTGCATTAGTTCCCTGCGGAGCGGCGGCGAACGCGTTTCAAGGCAATTTTGGTTACTTCGATGGGCATGCCGATACGCTGGGCGACCTGAAATCAGCCAACCCGTTCCTGTGGCTGCCCGCTCGGAGCATTCTGAAGGTGACCAGCACGATGTACGCCGACGTCAAACGTGAGTACGCGCCGGGCATCCAGAACAACCGTCCGCTGAACATCAACAACTAGCGGCGGTTCAGTCTTTCCGCTTGCCGTCGTATTCCTTCAGCCACTTCTCAAGCGCCTTGGCTGCGCCTTCGGCGAGATTTTCCGCACCGCTGGACGAGCTGGATTTCGCGCGGCCTACGAGGTTGGCTTCGCCGAGGAGCTGGCCGCTTTCGGCGTCGGTCAGGCGCGTGTGGACGACAAGCTCCTGGAACGGGCCCATCAACTCGTCGGTCTTGCCGCCGACTTCGTAGTGGACGATTTCGCCGCTGACGGTGAGGGCCGGCGTGCCGCTCGATGTCAGGTGCAGGTCTTCGCGGGCGGCCTTCTCAAAAGCGCTGCGAACCTGGCCCGACAGGCCCGAGGGCGCGTAGATGCCGCCGGCGACACCTATCGTATCGACCTTCAGGCCGTTGTACTTGGCGAGCGAGGTTGGATTTCGCTGGGCGACGACCTTGCCGCTGGCGCCCATGACGACGCCGGCGCCTTCGCCGATCACGCGGCCGCAGCCGCCAAAAAGGACGCACGTTCCGAGAAGACCGATCGTCGTTCGCAAGTTCACGCCAAAGCTCCTGTCGTATTGTTGGGCTGAAACGGGGCTTTTTCCCGCGTCCGGGCTCACGGCGACCGCGCCGGTTGCCGTCCGAGCCGGCGACTTGCTATCCTAAGATCAAATCGGTCGTTTCCACAATCCCGTTTTGAAGGATTTGCATATGTTCGACTTGTCGCGAGTCCGCGGGCGGGCAGCCGCGGTACTTATCCTGCTGTTCTCGGTTGCGGCCGCGCCGGCACGGGCCGACGCCCTGGCGAAGGAGAAGGCGAATCTCTTCGCTGCGGTGACGTACGAACGATTCGTCCGGTATCTCGCGTCGGACGACCTGGCGGGGCGCGGCATTGGCTCGCCGGAGATCGAGACGGCAGCGCGGTACCTGGCGTCGCAGTTTGAAGAGATCGGGGCGCTGCCGGGCGGCGACGACGGCGGCTGGTTTCAGTCGTTCACGGTCTCGGTGCGGAGCCGCATCGCCGACAACACGCGGCTGGTCGTGCGCGGCGACGAGCGCCACGCGCTGATGGTGAAGCGCGATTTTGTGCCGCTGCCGTTTTCGCGGAACGGCGGATTTGATGCGCCCGCGGTGTTCGTCGGTTACGGCATCTCCGACTCGGAGAACGGCAAGTACGACGATTTCGACGGCGTCGAGGTGAAGGGGAAGGTTTTGCTGATGCTGCGCGGCGAACCGGGCTGGGCCGCGGCCGAGGCGCCGCCGGGCGATCGACCACCGGGGGACCGCCCCCCGGGTGAGCGGCCGACCCGCGATCGGGACGGCGGGCCGCGACGGTCGCGGCGGGCGCTCTTCATGGCCAAGGCGGAGCAGGCCATCAAGCGCGGTGCGAAGGCCATCCTCATCGTCAATCCCGTGGCCGAGAAAGATCCGTCGGCCGTTGACAAGCTCTACGACTTTGCGGCCGGCCGCGGCATGACGCTCGACATTCCGATGGTGAACATCACACGGTCGGCGGCGAACGAGATGCTCGAGGCGGCCGGCATGCCGACAATTCGGCAGCTTCAGCGGCGGATCGAGCGGACGAAGCAACCGTGTTCGGCGGAGCTGCGTGGGGTCACGGTCAATGGATACGTCGATATCGCGAAGGAGCAGACGCCGGTCAAGAACGTGATCGCGGTGATTCGCGGCGAGGGGCCGCTGGCCGATGAATATGTCGTCGTCGGGGCCCATTTTGACCACCTCGGCGTTGCGGCCAACTGGCGGAAGCCGAACGACTCGACGCAGTACATTCACAATGGGGCGGACGACAACGCCTCGGGCACGGCAGGGCTGCTGATGCTCGCGCAGGCGTTGAAATACGGCCAGCCGCTCAAGCGGAGCGTCGTATTCATCGCCTTTACGGCCGAGGAGTCGGGCTTGCTCGGATCGAAGTACTGGGTCGAGCATCCGACGGTGCCGATCAAGAGCGTCGTGGCGATGTTGAACATGGACATGATCGGCCGGTTGAAGGATGACGTGCTGCAGGTCGGCGGGATGGGCACGGGCGCGGACTTCAAGGAGATGGTCGAGCGGCTGGCGAAGTCGTACGACTTCAAGCTGCACGACGGCGGCGGCGGGCGCGGGCCGAGCGACCACTCGTCGTTCTATGGGGCGGACATTCCGGTACTGTTCTTCTTCACCGGGATGCATAAGCAGTATCACGCGCCGGACGATGACGCCGATCTCGTGAATTACGACGGCGGCGTGCGGGTGGCGCGATTTGTGATGGACTGCCTGACGGAGATCGCCGATGCGCGGTCGCGGCCGGTGTTCAAGAAGGACGCGAGTCGCTTCCGGCCGGACCGGCAGCGCGACGACAACGAGCCGGCGGCGAAGCCGGACGCGGCGGCGGCCCACGGCGATCCGAGCGGTGATGACGAGACGCCTCCGATGCCGCGCGTGCGGTTGGGGATCGCACCGACGTATGGCGCGGCCGAGGGCCGGGGCATGGCGATCGAATTTGTCTCGGAGGGCGGTCCGGCGGCGCGGGCGGGGCTGAAAGACGGCGACCGGATCGTGAAGATCAACGACAAGAATGTGACGGATGTTTATTCGTACATGACGGCGTTGGCGAAGTGCAAGCCGGGGGATGAGGTGACGGTGGTCGTGTTGCGCGGCGAGAAGGAGATGACCTTCAAGGTGCGGCCGGAGGCGGGGGCGCGAAACCCGAATGAGTAGCGATCGCGAGCGGACCATCAAGGCATATTCTGAGGCGGCGCGGGGCTGGGCGCGGTGGGAGGCGGAGTTTGTCGCGTTTACGTGGCCGGTGACGCTGCGCCTTGTGCAGCGGCTGGGGTTGGCGGCGGGGCATCGAGTTCTCGATATCGGCTGCGGGACGGGCGAGCCGGCGCTGGCGATTGCGTCGGTGGTCGGGCCGGGCGGCGGCGTGCGGGCGACCGATCTGACGCCGGAGATGCTGGAGGTTGCGCGGCAGCGGGCGTCGGCGCTGCGGATCGGCAATGTGGAGTTTGCGCAGGCGGCGGTCGAGGAGCTTGGCCCGCCGGCGACGCCGTATGACGCCGTGGTTAGCCGGTGGGGTCTGATCTTCTGTCGCGACGTGGCGGCGGAGCTGCGGCGGATTCGCGGCTGGTTGAAGCCGGGCGGGCGGATCGCTCTGGCGACGTGGACGCCGATGGAAAATTCGCCGGGGTTTCAGCTCGTCAACGACGCGGTGACGAAGCTGCTCGACCTGCCGCCGCCCGATCCGGATGAGCCGGGCATGCAAAACGTTTCGCGGCCGGGGCAACTGGCGGAAGTTCTGAAGGCGGCCGGTTATCGCGATGTCGGGACGGAACTTGTGCCGCTGATGAGCGTGGTGCGGGATGGGCGGGAGTTCTGGGAGATGTCGCTGGGAACGGGTGCGACGCTGCGGGCCGCGCTGAAGCGGCTGAGCCCGTCGCAACACGACGAGCTGGGGCGGCGGATGGCGGACGCGGCAGAGCAGTTTCGGGTGGGCGAAGTGCTGCGGATCCCGGCACTCGCGCAGGTCGGTTGGGCGACGGCTTAGACATTAGCAAACATTATTCGAGCTCCATTACACGGGCGGCGGGCTGAGGTGTGTCGCCGTAAGTGTCGATGGCGACGCGCATGAGTTCGTAGCCGAGCGGCTCGGGCTTCTGCCACGAGTTCGTGAGGACGACGACGCCGGTGTTGGCATCGGGGGCGATGGCGACGAAGGCCGACTGGCCGTTGAGGACGCCGCCGTGCCAGAGGATGCCGTTGAACTGGGCGTCGTCGCGGGTCTGCCAGCCGAGGGCCTGGGACGTGCCGCAGGTGGGGCCGACGCGGAGGGTCAGGGCCGTGCGCATCGCCGTGGACAGCCGGCTGGCGTCATCGGTGTCGGCAGCGCGGAGGTTGGCAGAGAGGTAGCGGGCCATGTCGGGGATGTTGGAGACGATGGCTCCGGCCGGGCTCAGCTCGCCGGACGGAATGGGCGGGACCGGCCAGCTGGCGAGAAAGTTGAGATAACCGGAGGCGACGCCGACAAAGTCATCGGGGCGGTCGGCGACGTAGGTGTGCGTCATGCCGAGCGGAGAGAGGATGCGCGACTGGAGCATGGCGTCATAGGGCTGGCCGTCGCAGTTTTCGAGGGCGAGGCCGAGCAGGGCATAGCCGAGGTTGGAGTAGCTGCGGCCGGAGCCGGGGCTGAAGAGCAGCGGGCTGCTTCCGGCGGCGAGGAGCAGATCGTCGGCGTCGAAGTCGTGATCGCCGAAGAAAATCAGGGCGAAGTTGGGGGCGTCGCGATCGAGGCCGGAGGTGTGGGTGGCGAGCTGGCGGAAGGTGATGGTGTCGCCGAGAGCGGGTTGATTCGAGATGTCATGATCGGTCGGCAGATAAGGTGCGACCGGGTCGTCGAGCTGGAGCCGGCCTTCGTCGACGAGCATGGCGAGCAGCGTGGCGGTAAAGGTCTTGGTGACCGAGCCGATTTCGTAGAGGGTGTCGACGGTGGCGGGTGTGCCGGTCGAGAGGTCCGCGAGGCCCACGGCGGTCGCAAAGACGAGTTCGTCGCCGTGAACGATGCCGACGGCGATGCTGGGGGCGCTGGTGCCGCGGACATATTTCTGAATGAGCGCGTCAACCTCAGCGGCGTCGAGTGTTCCGTTCGAAGCGCGGGCGGATGGATTGGCGGTCGAGTCTGGCGGGCACGACGGCGGGGCGAGATCGAGGGCGTTGCAGCCGATGTGCGGTGCGGCCAACGCCGCGGCGGCCAGCAGGAGCGCGCCGGCAACCCGAGGGAGTCTTCCCGCCAATTTTAGCGCCGAGTGCATCTTTCCAGTCTCCGCGAGCGAGAACCGGCATGATATCCGGCCGAATCCAAAGGCTCGCACGAATTTGCAGTGACGCCGGCCGTACAATGGGTCCGATATGTCGCGGCATGTTCTCATCATCGCGGCCGGTGCGGCCGACCATCCTCTCAAGTCGCTCGACGGCCGGACGCCGCTGGAGGCAGCGGCGACTCCGACGCTGGATCGCATCGCGGCAATGGGACGGCAGGGGACGATCCGCACGATCCCGGAGGGGTTCGCGTCGTCGCGCGAACTGGCGACGCTCGGGCTGGCGGGCTACGACGTCCGCGAGCCGTACTGCGGATATGCGGGAATCGAGGCGCTTGGGCGTCGCGCGATTCCGGGCGAGGGCGAGATCGCGCTGCGGTGCAACTTTGCAACGGTCACAGACGGTGTGCTGGTCGATCCGACGGCGGGGCGGCTGACGACGGCCGAGGCGCGGAAGCTCGTCGATGCGTTCAACGTGGCGCTTACGGGGCGGGGCGTGCGGTTTTGCGCGGGACTTTCGTATCGCGCGCTGATGATTGCGCCGCGGAGGTGGGATGGTGTGGTGTGCACGCCGGCGCACGACATGATCGGGCAGGCAGTCGAAGCCAACCGGCCGAGCGGGCGCGGCAGCCGGGAGCTGCGCGATGTGATGTCCGCGGCGGGCGACGTGCTGGCGAGGCACGAGGTGAACCGGGCTCGGTGCGAACTCGGCGAGCGGCCGGCGAACGCGATCTGGGTCTGGGGGCAGGGCGTTCTGCCGCGGGTGAAGCGATTTCGTGAGCGCTATGAGCGGCGGGCGGCGGGGGTGGGGGCGGTCGATCTCTTTCGGGGCGTCGGGCTGCTGCTGGGGTGGAACGTGATCGAAGTGCCGGGGGCGACGGGTTCGACCGACACCGATTACGCGGCGAAGGGGCGGGCGGCGATGGCGGCGATCGACAATCACGAACTCGTGGTCGTGCATGTCGAAGCTCCGTATGAAGCGGGATTGGCGGGCGACGCGGCGGGCAAGTTGCGGGCGATCGAGCAGATCGACGAGGCGATCGTGGCCCCCCTGCTGGAGCGGCTCAGGCGTTGGGAACGGTGGGGCATCGCGTTCGTGTCCGACGTGGTCGTGAGGAGCGAGACGCGGAGGCAGACGGCCGAGTCGACGCCGGTGTGCCTGGCCGGTTCGGCGCACGGTGCGGGGTCGGCAAATCTCAGCTCGGCGGGTGCGGGATTCGGCGAGCGGAATGCGGGGGAGGCGGATCTGCGAATCGAGGCGGCGGCGGAGTTCATGGAGTACTTCCTGAGGGGGTGAGAGGTCATGGGTCATCGGAAAATCGTGATCTAGAATTGATGGATCAGGGGCGGCGTTGCGGAGCGCGGCACATGGCGGTTCGCGGGCGAGTTTGGCTGGTGGGGAAGTGGGCGGGGACAGCGGCGTGCCTTGTGCTGCTGATGGCCTGGTTCATCTGTGCGCGCTATTCGGTACGTTACACGTTTTCTGCGGCGACGCAGATTCGGGCCATGCGTGGAATGATTGGGTTGTCGCGGATGGTCGGACCGCCGAACGAACTTATGCCATACCTTGCGACATTCCCTGCGACGCCGCGCTGGCTCTGGTCGGTGGATAATGCGGCACACATCGGGCTAGGTGGGCGATTCGGATTGGCATTACCCATCGTCTTCATATCGCCCGCGAAAAGCAAAGGCCCTTCCGCAAACGTTCGGTGGCAGATGATCTATCTTCCGCTGTGGATTCCGTTCGTACTGGTCGCGGTTCCGACCGGGTTGCTCTGGTATCGCGATGGGCGGCGGATTCCGTTTGGGCATTGTCAGCGGTGCGGGTATGACTTAACGTAGAATGAGTCTGGGCGGTGTCCGGAGTGCGGGATGGTGCGCGAGAAGGTGGGGCAGAGGAATGCAAGCTGACGCTTGGCGTGCGAGTATCGAGTGAGTCCGTCAGGGATTCTGGCCGAGCAGCGACGCAAGGTCGCGGGCACCATGCAGGACGCGGATGATCTGGAGCGGCCGTTCATCCGGGCGGTAGATGATGAGGTAGGAGTATACGACATAGGCCCGGAGCGATTCGTTGGCGAGGTCGTGGTGCAGGTGGCCGAGGCCGGGGGTGCGGGCGAGCTTGTTCATTGCCTTCTGGAGCGAGGCGATGACGCGATCGGCGCGGTCGATGCTGGCGTTTTCGACGAGGTAGATCCAGATTTCGAGCAGGTCGGCCCGGTCGGGCGGCGTCAGCTCGAAGCGGCTCATTTGCGGGCGGCCTTGCGGCGCTTGCGGCTCAATTCCTTGATCTCGCGAAAGACGGATTCGCCGTCGATGAGTTGACCGCGTTTTGCGGCTGCGAGACCTTCGCCAACTTTGCGGCGGACTTCGGCCAGAGCGGCGTTGCGCTGGGCTTCGCGCTCCTGCAGCAGACGGAGGCCGTCGCGGAAGACTTCACTGGCGGTCTGGTAGCGACCGGAGTCGACCTGGTTTTCGATGAATCTTTCGAGCTGGGGCGTGAGGGAGACGTTCATGGTCGTGCGGATCGGTATGTACAAATCCTAGGCGATTCGCGGCGGTGTGTCAATTTGTGCTACATGCGGGACGCCGAGACGCCGCTAGCGGGTCGTGCGGCCGTCGGGAACTTGCGATGTGACTCGGCCGACGGCTTGAGAGAGACTCGCGCCCCACGATCCGACTGTGCCCATAAAGATCAGGGCGATGACGGCGCTCACGACGAGAGCGCGCTCAATGAGGAGGATTCTCCGGCGGCGCTGAGCGTGCTTCGCGAAATCCAAGGGGTCGAGGTGGTCGTAGGCGGACACGCGTTTCCTTTCGCTTGGCGATCGGGTGTCTAACGTGTAAGCATACGATTCGATTGCAGCGCGAAGTTAGATATCGGGCTGTGAACTGTCAGCCGAACAAACCGAGAGATGTGATGTCTTTTGTTCAGGCGATCGAGGGTGGGGTCGAGCTGGCGGTGAAGGTGGTGCCGGGGGCGTCGCGGAGCCGGGTGGTGGGGATGCTGGGGGATGCGCTGAAGGTTGCGGTGTCGGCCGCGCCGGAGAAGGGCAAGGCGAACGCGGCGGTGATTGAATTGCTGGCGAAGGCACTGGGGGTGACGGCGCGGGAAGTGAGAGTCGTGCGCGGGCTCACTCAGCCGCGGAAGGTCATCCGGGTTGCGGGAGTGACAGTTGGATATGTGGAGGAGAAGCTCGGCTGATTGAAACGCGGATCAGGCCTCGACGGTCTCGGCGCGAGTGGCGCGGGTGCGGAGGGTTTCGAGGTGTTCGCGGACTTCGGCGGCCATGCGGCTGTTGGGGAACTCGGTGACGATTTGCTGGCCGATGTTGAGGGCGGTCGTCCACTGCTTTTCGGTGACGGCCAGCGAGAACTGGACGCCGAGATTGTGCAGCTTGGCGCGGAAGACGCCACGGGCGGACTCTTCGAGCGCGGCGGCCTCGTTGGGGGTCAGATACTGATCGAGTTCCTTGAGCAGCGAAATGCCGCGGTCGATCTCGTTGCGCTGGACGGACTCGTCCCATTCCTTGAGGAGGCGGCGCTTCTGCTCGGTGCGCTTCTGGCGGAGCAACTCGGGCAGGTTCTGGATCAGCGTGATGTTGGGGTAGAGCTTGGCGAGCCGCTCGATCTCGAGGCGGGCCTTCTCCCACTCGTGGTCGCCCATGAGCTGGTGGACGCGCGAGACGGTTTCGTCGACGTAGCGCTCTTCGGCGCCCTGGCGCGTCGCCGTAAGTTCGCGGCGCATCCGCTCGGCTTCCTGCTTGTAGCCGTGGCGGTTTTCGAGCTGGTCGGCGAAGGAGTAAGCCGCTTCGAAGTCGCCGCCGATGAGGGACTCGTTGAAGGCGCGGCGGATGAGATCGCGCTCCTGCTCGCGCGAGGAGATGGACCGGGCGACGTCGGAGAGTCGCGACTGCTCGGCAACTTCCTGGATGTGTTTCAAGGTGCGGGTGGCGGCGTCGCGCAGGTCGAGCTGGACGTCGTGCATGCGGAAGACGGAGGACTCGATCTTGATGAGGACGGCGACCGCGCCGAGGAGGACTTCGATGACGCCGACCGTGAGGATGGCGAGTGCGACGCAGTTGAATTTGTACCAGCCGGATGCGTCGCGATGTTCGAGGAAGACGCCGACGAGGGCGCCGAGGGCCAGCAGGGGTGTGGCGATGCGAACGAGGCTGATAAAGCCGAGGAGACGGGCGAATCTGGAAGAGCCATCGGTCATGGGGTCGTCCTAGGCCCGGGTGAGCGGGGGCGACGGCCGCTCTGATGAAATCTATTCATCATTGGCCGCAAAAGCAACTTATGACTCATCGGCGAGGCGGGCAATGCGGCTCGCGGAAAGATGGTGGTCGGACGATCGGCCGCGACGGGACGGCGGCTAGATGCCCTCGGCCGGCGTCGTGGACGGGACGAGAATGAAGCTCTGGCCGGTGAGGAATTCGCCTTCGGTGACTTCGGCGGGGTGGTAGCCTTCCTTGCTGAAGCGGACGCGGCCGCCGCCCTTCACGGTGTCCTTCATGATCCAGTAGCGGCCGCGGCCGTCGGTCTCGCCGAGGGTTTTCCACGAGCCGCTGTGCCGTTGGGAAATCTGGACGTAGGGAAGCGGGCGGGCATACTCGCGGTCGGAGATGATGCCTTCGAGGACCAACTCGGAGCAGCCGGTGGCGAAGAGGGCGACGATGGCGACCAGCGCGAGACGGCGGAAGTTACGCGCCGATGTACTTTGCATAAACACTGCGTGCCTCCTGGGGATCGGGGGTGCCTTTGATGATGGCGCGGCCGTCGGCAAAGACGGTGAGATCATATCGTCCCACGGTGAAACGCAGCATGAAGCGGTTCTGTCGCGGGGGCTGGTCGGCAACGGAAGCGACGCGGGCGGCGATCTGGGCGAAGTCGGGTTTCATCGATGATGACGGGCTGACCTGGACGGCGTTCCGGCCGCAGAGCGAGGCGGCGGCTGCGCCGCGCGACGCAGCGAGGAACTCGTAGTTGGCAAGGCCGCAGCAGGGGCATTGGGGGTCGCGGGCGGCGGACATGTCGAAGGAGTCGAAGCGGCCGCACCAGACGTCGATCTGCACGAGGTTGCGGTTGAGCGCGGCGCGGTTCCCGGTGAGGAGCTTGATGGCTTCGACACATTGCAGGGCGGTGACGATGTGGACGGCCGGGGCGAGGACACCGGCGGTGTCGCAGGTCGGGCTTGAGCCGGGCGGCGGCGGCTCCTGCCAGATGCAACGGAGGCAGGGCGTTTCGCGCGGAATGATCGGCATGACCATGCCCGTGGCGGAGACGCACGCACCGTAGAGCCAGGGAATGTTGTGCTTAACAGCCACGTCGTTGATGAGAAAGCGGGTTTCGAAGTTGTCGGTGCCGTCGAGCAGGAGATGGGCGCCGTCGGTGAGGGCTTCGATGTTGGCGTGGTTGGCGTCGGCGACGACGCCTTCGACGCGGACCTGCGAGTTGATGCGGGCGAGCTTGTTGGCGGCGGCGGCGGCCTTGGGCAGGTTGTCGGCGATGTCCTGCTCGTCGAAGAGGACCTGGCGCTGGAGGTTGTTGGGCTCGATGTAGTCGCGATCGACGATGCGGAGGAAGCCGAGGCCGGCGCGCACGAGCGTGTCGGCGATGACGGTGCCGAGCGCGCCGCATCCGATGAGCGTGGCGCGCGAGGCGAGCAGCTTGCGCTGCGCGTCGGATCCGAGATGCTCGAAGAGAATCTGGCGCGAATATCGCTCGAGCTGGGGGTCGATCCGCGCGGCGGCTTGCGATTCAGGGGCCATGCGCGGAGTCCTTGCGATCGCGGGCGTCGTGGCGCTCCTTGGCGGCGCGGCCGAGGGCGGCGAGGTAGCCGCCGGGCGGCGGCGGTTCGTCGGGGATTGAAGGCGACGCAGGCGGCTCGACGCGTGGGCGCGGCTCGGGCGGCGGCGGTTCATCGGGCATGCCGCGATAGCGCGCTTGCATCAGGCCGGGTAGCTGCCGTCGGCCGGAGCCGAGGAGCATCAGCGCGAAGATGGTGATGAGGAAATCGTTGAGGTCGCGGTCGACGACGATCCAGTAGGCGCCGATCAGCAAAAGTACTGCGCCGCAGATGAGTGAGGCGATCGCGTCGATCCAGATGCCGGCGGGCTGGCCGAGATAGCAGATAACGGAAGCGAAGATCAGGACGGGGCCGCCGAACCTGAGTATGAAGAAGAATGCGTGAGTGGATGCCTCGTGCAGCGCAGAGCCGAAGAGGACGGGCGACGTCATCCAGCCATACGCCGTCATCAGGAGGCCGGGGATGAGGGCCATGAAGGAGTTTGAGCGAGCGGACTCGGCGGGAGTTTCGGGCACGGGGGTATGGTAACCCTGCACGGGTGCGGTTTCATGGGGCCATCGGATGTGCGGTTGTTCAAGATCCGGCGGCGAGGGGCTTGGCGGCGTTAAAGAACAAGTGGTATGGGCCGCAGTTGATCAGCGCGATGAGGGTTACCCCCGCGAGGAGATACGCGGCGTAGAGCAGTTTTCGCGCGAGAATTGGCTTCGGAATCGACCGGGCCAGACCACGCTGCACAAGGACTGCAAATACGACGAGGCTGCCCAATGCCACATAAGCCGAGAACATTCGGGCCGTCAATTGCTCGTCGATGAACCGCGCCGCAACGACCAGGCAGACGATTTCCACCAAGAGCATTGTGAAAAGTGAAATCGCCACGACGGCGCCCGTAGCGTTAGGACGATGCACCGCTGCTTCGTCGTTGTCGTTCGATTTGTGACTCAAGTGAGTGGGCGTCACTGTGGCGCAGCCGACGCAGGCGGCGCGCCGCCGAGGGCGCGGGTTACTTCGGTCAGCCACTGGATCGCCTGGGCCTTTTGCTGGGCGTTGCTGAGATTCTCGGCGCAGTCGGCGAGGAAGCCGCGGGCGCGCTCGTATTGCGGGACGTAACGGGCGTAGACGATGCCGAGCAGCAGCTTGACCTGATTCAAATCGACCGCGTGCGGATAGGTACGGAGGTAGCCCTCGTAGGCAGCCGCGGCTTGCGGATAACGGCGCTGCGTCATCAGGGCGTTGCCGATTTCAAGCTGAAAGCGCTGCGGCAAGACCTGGTCGGCGTCCTTCGAAATCAATTCGAGATAGCGCTCGACGGCGGCGACGTTGTCGGCCGTGCTGAGGGCGGCGACGACCGATTCGCGCAGAGTCGCGAGCGGATCGGCCGGCCGGGCGACGGGCGGTTCGGGAACGCCGGGGGGGACACGCGCGACACGGCCGAACTCGGCCTGCGCGCGGGTGACGGGGTCGGCCATGATCGTGGCGTATTGCTGACGCTGCCGGGCGCGCTTCCAGATGGCGAGGAGATCGAAGTGGTCGCGCGGCACGGCGCGGAACTTGAGCATGGCCAGGGCGAGCAGAAAGCCGGCAAGATAGCCGACGATATGGGCCGAGTAGGCGACGCCTGCCGAGATCGGGCTGCCGATGTGCATGGCGAGCAGGTTATCCCAGAGGATGATCTTGATGAGGATCAGCCAGATCGAGCGGACGGCCGTGACGCCGATGATGATAAACAGCCAGTAGAGGCAGGCGACGTCGGTGCGCGGGAAGAAGACGAGATAGGCGGTCGTGATGCCGGCGATCGCGCCGCTGGCGCCGAGGCAGGGGTGTGTGCTGCCGGCGAGCACAAAGCCGATGCCGGCGAAGATTCCGCAGGCGAGATAGAACATCGCGTAAACAAAGTTCCCCAGCCGGGCGTTGACGGCGTTGCCGAAGACCCAGAGGAAGAGCATGTTGCCGGCGAGGTGCATGATGTCGCCGTGGAGGAACTGGTAGGTGATGAACTCGAAGGCCTTGGGTTCGAGCGGCCAGAGCATGAACGGTCGCGAAAACGAATCGGCCTGCTCGCCGCCGAACATCTTCTGGATGGCGAAAACTACGACATTGATGGCGATGATGGCGTAGTTGACGGTCGGAGCGCGTCGAATGGGGGCGTCGGTGCGATAGGGGAGGAGCAGAAACATTCGAGCCGATTCTAGGGCGCATGCGGCGCGAGTGTCCACGAATTGGTATTTCGTCCGGTTTTGGCGCTCAGCGGCGGAGGTGTTTATCGCGCGGATGTGGTCGGATGGCGTGCCGGACGGGTCGGCGCTTTTCACTGCCCCCCTCCTGATGCCGCCTTCGGCAGGGCCATACGTAACTGATCTCGCAATTCCTCTGGTATCGCCACTCCACACTCGGGACACGAGCCAGACTCGTTGCGCCACAAGTCATAGCCACAAGTTGGACACGCTCGCCATAACCGGCTCCGCCGGAAGCGAATGAGAATGACTGCGATAGCGCCGCCGGTGACAAATGAGGCGGGCCAGAGAACGTACCAGTAGGTGACAAGGACCAAAGGCGCGAGAATCAGAAACGTCATGATCGAAATGGGGATTGGTGCAACGAGGCAACAAATAATCACGTGAGCGACTGTCGGACGCCGGATCAGACCAGAAAGGATTATCCAGATCGGAACAGACACAACTCCTAACCAGATCCCAGGGAGCAGACTAATGTCCTGTTGGTCTACCCAATTCATCACCATGCCCGAAACCCAGCCGATGAACCAGGCCGACAAGGCGATTGCGAAGTTCGGGTGTTCAAGCTGGTGTGATTTCGGCTTCAAAATCGGTCGTCTCGGCTGTTCAAGCGTGGGATTCTACTCCCGCAAGCGTTTTCCGCATTCCAATCGAAGACGGTGTGTCGCTGTCGTCAGCCCCGTTGTTAGCGACGTGCGCGGCGGTTGATGGGACCGGGCCAAGCCGCAGCGAGAGCGCGGGTGTGTTCCGGCGTCGTGCCCGAGCAGCCGGCGACGATTGCTGCGCCGCGGCGGCGGAGTTCGGCGGCTCGGTTGGCGAAGTCGGTGGGCGACTCGGGCCAGGCGATGCGTCCTTCGTCGAGCTCGGGCTGGCCGGCGAAGGTTCGGACGAAGACCGAGAGCTTGGAATGCTCCATCAGCAGGCCGACGACGGTGAGTGCGGTTTCGGGGGCGGCGCGGTCGCAGCCGACGAGCGTTGCGCCGGCCTGGGCGAGCGATTCGGCGGCCTGAGCGGGGGACTGCCCGGCGGCGGTGTCGAGTCGCTCGGCGCCCGAATCGAAGACCAGCGCGGCGATGACGGGGATCTCGGCGGCGGCCTTCGCGGCGGCGAGCGCGATGAGCAATTCGTCGAGATCGAGAAAGCGGCCGAGCAGCAGCAGGTCGGCGCCGCCGCGGGCGAGCCACCCGGCCTGCTCGGCGAAGGCGTCGCGGAGGTCGGCTTCGCTGACTTCGCCGATCTTGAGGAAGCGGCCGCTGGGTCCGACCTGGCCGGCGACCGCGACGGGCCGGCCGGCGGCATCGGCTGTGCCGCGGAGGATCGCGACGGCGGAGCGATTGATGTCTTCGCACTGGGCAACGCGATCGGGCTGGAGCGCGAGTCGATTGGCGGCGAGTGTGTCGGTGCAGAGCAGCGACGCGCCGGCCTCGATGAAGGCGCGGGCGGCTGCGGCAACGAGCTGTGGGTGCGAGAGGCAGGCGGAGTCGGCCGGCGCCGTCGGCGGCAGGCCGGCTGCAGCGAGAGATGGTGCGAAAGGACCATCACCGATCAGACCGATATCCGTGACTTGTTGCAGGTCGAACACAGCG
Organism: uncultured Planctomycetaceae bacterium; assembly: GCA_964549445.1. Classification (GTDB taxonomy): domain Bacteria; phylum Planctomycetota; class Phycisphaerae; order UBA1845; family UTPLA1; genus SpSt-539. The sequence goes on along the minus strand of CAZJVS010000041.1, from coordinate 4,255 downwards.
GGAAGCATGCTCCGTATTATCAGGCCCGGGGGAAACGAGGGTCCGCATCCGCACGGTCCGTTATTCAACTGAACCATATCGTACATTGAAACTGCGGAGGCGATCGAGAGACCGCCCTCCGCGATTCGACGGCCCAGCACGGAGGTCGCCGCACGCTCGGGAATTGCCGGGGGAGGCACACCATGGGTTCCCGCGTCCGCGACCCTCGATCGGGGGCCGTTCTTGTTTTGAGCGTTGTGTTGGCGGCCATGACGGCCGGTTGCGACACGGCGAACTTCGCATCGGGGCTGCCGGCGAACAACGGCAACGCGGTGTTGCGCGACGTAACGACCGCGCGGTCGTTTCCACCGGCGACGGTGATCGATCTGCCGGCGACGGGCGAAGTGTACGTTGACGGTGCGCTGAACGGCGAGGATGACGTGGCGGTGTTTTCGCTGGGCGCCGTGCGGCGCGGCGATCGCATCATTGTGGACGTTACGGGAAACAACGGGATAAACACCGTCGCGGCGCTTTTCAACAGCGCGGGCGAGCTCATTGAGCTCAACGACGATCGTTCCTATTACGGCGGGCAGCTCGATCCGTTCATCGGGGTGATTCTGCGCGAGGACGATGAGAACGCGCTGGTCGGCGTGTCGGTTTCGCGCTCGCGGTATTTCGCGTCGACGCAAGGTCGATTCTCGTCGGGGACGTTTCGTGCGCGGATTCGCCGCGATCCAAACCAGCCGGTGCGGGCGAACGCGCAGGTCGTGTGGCTCGAGTTTGGCGGCGCGGCGGGCATCCGCATCGCCCAGGAAGCGCCGTACGACGTGCCGGCGTTTGACGCCGGGCGGATCGCGGCCCGGCTCGCGGGGGCAACCGAGCAAATCAAGGACGACATGGTGTCAAAGATGACCGCCGACTTCGCCGGCATCGACGTGACACTGCTCCGGAGCGATCGCGATGTGCGGCCGACGGGCGACCACACGGTAATGTACGTGGGCGGGACGAGCGAGAAGTTCCTCGGCCTGTCGGACAATGTCGACAACTTCAACGCGAACGTGAAACAGAAGTCGATCATCTTCGCGGAGTCGTTAAGGACGTTCGATTATCTCAATCCAACTGCGCAGGACGTCGCGCGGGCCCTGGCGAACGTGGCGGCACACGAACTCGGGCACTTGCTGGGCTTGCAGCACACGGGTGATCCGAACGATTTGATGGCGCCGGCGGCGACGGCCAACCAGGTGTTCTTCGTCGATGCGCTGTTCGGCGTTGCGCCGCTGGCGGACGATCTGTTCCCGATCGGCGTGCAGAACAATCCTTCGCTGCTCGCACAGGGAGTGGGACTTTCGGGCGATCTGGTCCAACTCCAGCGCCTCGACTGGCACGTGGCGGCGAGCGATCCGTGCGTCGATGAATGCCCGGCGGCACAGCCGCTGGTTTGTGACCACGGGGCGATTCTGATTGGGAAGTAGCCCTGCGGCGGCGAACCGTCGCCGGGATCAGAGATCGAAGCGGAGTTGATCGAGGAAGCGCGCGGCGACCTCGAACGGCCGGGTGCGGCCGACGTTCACACGCAGGATCTGGGCCCGACCTGTCATCGCGGCTGGCGTGGGCCAGACGCCGTCTTCGGCGGGCAATTCCAGGCGAACATCGAGAATGTCACCCGGCTGCAGATCGGGCTGCTGCGTTTCAAAGAGGAGTCCGCGGCTGCTGATGTCGCGGGTTGCGCCGCGAATGGGCAGCGACTGCGCCGGGCCTTCGCGGCGGGCAGTCACGGGCCATCGAAGCGGAAGTCGCGTGGTGCGGCGACGTTCGCGTCGGGCGACGAGCGGCGGGTTTTGTAGCAGGTTCATGTCCGAATCATCGGCGCGTCGCGAGCGCCGGTTTCCCTATTAGCGGTCGGTGTGCGACTTTGCACGGGCAGCGGAATTGACCGGCCTCGTGTCGAGCTGACGGCCGATAACATCGGATGGCGGTACGAATTGACCGGGGTAGTACCGATGAATAGAATTGCTGGTGGTCTATCGCGATGTCAAAAGGATTGCGTCGCGTAACCCGTGTCCGCTCCCGCCGGACGAAGAAGCCCTCCTCGCAGTAATGTCAATTGGAACCACCACGGTGATGACTTGACCGTGGAGTAATGAGGTATCGAATGTCAGCAGTATCAAACAAGACGAGTGGATTGGCGAGGGTTTTCATGACACCGGGGCTGTGCGCGGTGCTCTGCGTCGGCATGGCGATCGGCCTGTCGGGAGCGGCCTGCGATACGACAAACCCGCCGCCGGGAAACCCGTGTGATAGCTTCGAAGGCAACGGCGGTCCGCCGTTATTGCAGAATGATCACATACTCGCGGTTGGAAACCCACCGCTAACCGTGATCGAATACGCCGATTTCCAGTGCCCGTTCTGCGGGCAGTTTGCGCGGAACAGTTTCCCAACGATCAAGGCGAATTACATCGATACCGGCAAGGTCCGGTGGGTCTTCCGGCACTTCCCGCTGCGGAACATTCATGCCAATGCGGAAGTCGCGGCCCAGGCGAGCGAGTGCGCAAGCGACCAGGGCAGGTTCTGGGAGTTCGTTGACGCGGTGTATGCGAATCAGCTGATTCTTGCTGACGCCAACGGCACAGCGGTCGCCGCGGCGACGGCAAAGGCGAATCTAAAGACCGTCGCGGCAAACATCGGATGTTCGAGCGCGACGTTTGATCCCTGCCTGGACGGCGGCGGCAAGGCGAGCCGGGTTCAGCAGGATGTCGACAACGGCGGTTCGCTGGGGATCGGGACGATCCCGGGCAGCGGGACGCCGGCGTTCTTCATCGGCAACAACGACCCGTTCTTCGGGGCGCTGGGCACTGCGGCGTTCACGGCAAAGTTGGACGAAGCGCTGGCCTGCACGGGGAACTGAGCCGAGATTCAGTTGGCAGCGCTACGGGCGCGCTTCTGCCGATGTGGCAGGAGAGTGCCGTATGTCAGCCGCCACCAGAGATAGCATAAACATTTAATGCACAGACAGTTATGTGCCGCAGACCACGAACGTGGTTTGCGGCACATCTGTTGCTATTCAGGTTCATCGGAGAGGGTGCATCCGCGGTGACCCTCTCGAAACACATTGTCTGTCTTCGACGCGATCGAGCAACCTGAGAGGAGATCGTTAAGCCATGTCTGCCAAGCAGTTGAGTTTCGATTCGAGTGCCCGTGCGGCGCTGTTGAGCGGTGTTGAGAAGCTGGCGAAGGCCGTGAAAGCGACGCTGGGGCCCCGCGGGCAGAATGCCATTATTGACAAGGGATGGGGCGTCCCGACGGTGACGAAGGACGGCGTCACGGTCGCGGAAGAGATCAGCCTGAAGGACAAGTTCGAGAACCTCGGGGCCCAGCTCGTGAAAGAGGCGGCTTCGAAGACCTCCGAGGACGCGGGTGACGGCACGACGACGGCGACGGTGCTGGCCGAGGCCATCTTCAAGGAAGGCCTGAAGAACATCGCTGCGGGCGCCGATGCATTCGCGCTGAGCCGGGGCATCGACAAGGCCGTGCGGGTCGTCGTCGAGGGACTCAAGGGTCTGTCGAAGCCGATCAAGGCGACCAAGCGCGACGATGTGATCAATGTCGCAGCGATCTCCGCCAACAACGATCGCGAGGTCGGCGAGCGACTGGCCGACTGCTTCGAGAAGGTCGGCAAGGACGGCGTCATCACGATCGAAGAGGGCAAGAGTCTCGACACGACGGTCGAGATCGTCGAAGGCATGCAGTTTGACCGCGGCTATCTCTCTCCGCACTTCGTCACCGACCAGGAGTCGATGGAGTGCGTGCTCGAGAAGGCCTTTGTGCTCATCTACGAAGAGAAGATTTCGAGCGTCACGAAACTCGTGCCGCTGCTTGAGAAGGTGGCCCAGACCAAGCGGCCGCTGCTGATCGTCGCGGAAGATGTCGAGGGCGAGGCGCTGGCGACGCTGGTCGTCAACAAGCTGCGAGGCATTCTGAGTATCTGTGCGGTGAAGGCGCCGGGTTATGGCGATCGCCGCAAGGCCATGCTCGAAGACATCGCGATCCTCACGGGCGGCAAGCCCATCTTTAAAGACCTCGGCATCGAGCTGGACGGCGTGACGATCGCCGACCTCGGTCAGGTCAAGCGCATCCAGGTCGACGCGGACAATACGACGATCATCGAGGGCGCCGGGTCAAGCAAGGAGATCCAGGGGCGTGTCGAGCAGATTCGCCGCGAGATCGAATCGACGACCAGCGACTACGACCGCGAGAAGCTCCAGGAGCGGCTGGCCAA
>CAZJVS010000040.1:0-47407 GCA_964549445.1 uncultured Planctomycetaceae bacterium | reverse complement strand
TCGCAACGTGTCCGAAGACGACGCGATGGGGTATGTGCTGGGCTTTACCTGCGCCAACGATGTCTCGGCTCGTGATTGCCAGAAGGTGCGCGACAAGCAGTGGGCGCGCGGTAAGAGCTTTGACACGTTTTGCCCGCTGGGGCCGGTAGTCGTGACGCCCGACGAGATCGACGCGCAAAACGCCCCGATCCGCTCGCTTCTCAACGGCAAGGTCATGCAGGAGTCGAACACGGCTGACATGATCTTTTCCATTCGCCGGCTGATCAGCTTTGTCTCGCACCAGTTCACGCTGCTTTCGGACACCGTCATCCTGACGGGGACGCCGGAGGGTGTCGGCTTTGCCCGTAAGCCGCCGATCTACCTGCGGCCGGGCGACACCATTGCCGTTGAAATCGAAGGCATCGGACGCCTTGAAAACCCCGTGGTCGCCGATCCGTACCAGGCGTGAGCGCAGCCGTGACGATCATTCCGGTCGACCGCTGGCGGGCTGCGATGCGGGCGTCGTGGATGCTGGGGTTGAGCGTGCTGATCTTTCTGCTGTCGCGGGCGATCGCGAACGGCATTCACTGGAACGAGATGTGGGCGGCCGACCGTTTCACGCTCGTGGCCGAGGTCGCGTTGCTTGCGCTCTTCGTATTGCTGGGATTCGCGCTGCTGCTGAGCGGCGGGCGGTGGTTCCTGCTGGCGATCTGGACGAAGCCGACGCAGGTCGAAATCGGCGGCGATGGCATTGCCCTGCGGCTGGGCCCGTTCGGGGTGCATGTTCTCGACTGGTCGAGGATGCAGATCGTGGCCGTACCCCCTCGCGACGAGGAGTTCCCCCTGCCGGACGATGATGATCCGCAGCTCCCACAGTTGCATCATGCGGCTCTGGCGGGCGATGCGATTGAGTGGATCACCCGCTTCACCGGTGCAACGCCGGGCGAACTGATGCAGGCGCTTGAAAAAACACCGGTTTCCAAGGGCAGTCTGGCACGCGACTTGCTCAACAATTCGTCGCAACAAGGCCCGACGCCTTGCGTTTGACCTGAAACGGCGTACGATGAAGTCAGCTGCATTGCACGACAGGATTCGAGTGGTGTTCTCCCGGCTCTCCCGATCATCGCTGATTTCGCTTGCCTGGCGGGGCTTTTGGCTCGTCATGCTGCTCGCCCATGCGCGGGCGGTGGCGTCGGCGTGGGCGTCGATTGGGGCTGGCGATGCGGGCATCGACCCCGCGCGGCCGGTCATCCTCACTCTGGCCGCTCTCTTCTTCGTACTCAAGTTCATTGATGTCGTGTGGTTACGATTCCGAACCGACCGAAGGAGCATTGCATCGCTGGCGATGATTGTGCTGCTGCTGCACGCGCAGTCGATCGGAATTGCATCCGATAAAGACCTGCTGCCGCAGATGCTGGCTACGGCGTCGGCTGTGCTGTTCCTCGAGCCGGTTCAACGGCGCTGGGAGCAGGTCTATGTGCGGATTTTTGCGCAGCCCGCTTGCCAGCAGGCGCGCGGCGGCCGGCGGCCCCGCTGGCTCGCAACGCGGCTCGACTCGACTCATCAACTTCCCCGGTGGATTCTCACCCACACGGCCGCGCCAACGCGCGGCCCACCCGCCTGATTCTCCGTCATCGCCGGCGTTGCGCGCCGTGCGTGCCGCCATTCTGACGACATCGCATGCGTCGCGCCGCGACCGATCTCGATGATTCTGCATCGAGAACGCAGGTCGGACATTCAAACAGTCTGATTTAGAACGGAGAAATAATGTCTCGAAACACGAATATAGGCCCGCGCCTCCGGATCGTCGTGGTGATGATCCTGGCGGCGGCGGCGAGTCCGGCGATCGCCGAGGAGTTTCGACTCCTGGTCGGCGTGAACACCGGGCTTTACCCGGCGCCGACGCGAAGTGTGTCGGCGATTCCGGGTTCGGCGTTCAGCGCGCCCGGGTCGTTCAACGACGGCCAGCGGCTGGGCGGCCTGCCGGTCCCCGGACCTGCCGTGACATGGCAGGGCTCGGGCACCCCGCTCTATCCTCCGAATCACATCGGCGCGATGAGCTTTTTCCTTCGACGCGGCAGCGTGCCGCTGTTTGCAAACCATGTGCTTCCGTTCATGGGGATCGATTTTCTGGGCGGGCCGCTGCTCGACCTGGATGGGAACCTCGGGAACGGCACGCGATCTCTCACGCCGGTGATCGGGCAGACGCCGGTAGCCATTCCCGGTTCGTCGAGCCATGTCGATCTGACATTCGACACAGCGGGCGGGACGGTCGCATTGGTTGCGGTCGATTTCACGGGAACGAACGAAGGCGGGCCGGGCGTTAACCCCGGGGCGGCGACGACGGTCAGCGTGCTGGCCGACGACGCCCTGAACGGCGGTGCGCCAGGGCCGGTCAATCCGACGTTTGACACGCGGGTCGGATCGCTGACGGCATACACCGGCACCGGCGGGACGCTGGCCGGCGTGTACCGCATCCAAAACCTGCAAGCGGAGCTGTGGTACGACTCGATCGATCCGAACAGCAGCTCGGCCAATCTGCTCGGGACGTTTCAGCAGCTCGAGCGGATTCGCGGGTGGCTGGTCCGGCGAGGCGGGAATGGACTGTTCCCGACGCTTGCCGGACAGGGCCTTGGGTCGACGCTTTGGCCGCGGGCCGAGACGTCGGTCACATGTCCGCCGCTCGATCCGTGCATGTCGTTCAATCGTGCGTTTGACATCGGATTCGGACCGACGGCCGAGATTACGGACGGCAATTCGACGGATCGATTCTCGGAGCCGGCGCCAAACAGCAATCTCGGTCTGCCGCTCACCGATTTTGGCGGGGACCTTGGCGCCTATCTCGATGCCGTCGTTGTACCGCAACTGGCGGTGAATGTGACCGGTTTTGTCTATCTGGAGTCGTCCGGTTTCGGAATCAATAACACCGGCGATCCGATCTTCGGCAATTCGAACGGCTACGACATGGTGATCGTTGGTGTGTCGACGCAATCGAGCGTCGTCCTCGGCGACGTCAACGGCGACGGCGTCGTTAACGCGGCCGATGCATCCGCGCTCGCCGCAGCCCTCATGAACCCGGCCGCTCTCACGCCGGCGCAGTTCGCTCGCGCCGACGTGAATGGCGACCTCGTACTCAATGGTCTGGATATTCAGGTGTTCATCAACATTCTGCTTTAAGCAGGTGCTTTCTGGAGAAAGGTGAAAGAAATCATGAATCGAATAAGTAAGGTGATCGTAATGACCACGCTGGCGCTCGCGACGACCGTCGCCTCGGCCCAGCAGTTTCAGCTTCTTACGGGCGTCGACGCCAATCGCTATCCCGGCACAACGCGAAGCGTCTTCGCCGTCCCCGGACCGACGCTGGCCCCGGGCCAGTTCAGCGATGGCGACCGGCTGGCCGGCACGCCCGACGTCGGGCCGATGATCAACTGGCTCGGCAGCGGATCACCGCTGTACGCCCCCAATCAATTCGGTTCACTCAGCTTCCTGTATCGCCGCGGCTCGCTGACGTTGAACGCCGGGGGTCTCAAAGCCATCCCCATCATGGCCATTGAATCCCTTGGCGGTCCGCAACTCGACCTCGATGGCGATCTCGGCAACGGTTCGCGCTCGCTGGTGCCGGTCGCGGGGCAGACTCCGGTCGCGATCCCCGGATCAACCAGCACTATCGGACTGAGCATCAACCATGGCGCGGGTTCGATCGGACTCACCGGTTTCGATGCCACCGGGACGAACGAAGGCAGCCAGGGAATCGCGGCCGGAAACGGCGTCACCGTTAATACGCTGGCCGGGACGACACCGCTCGGTGGCCAGACCGGTCCGATCAATCCCGGCGTCGATACCCGAACGGGAACGCTGACGCCGTTCAGCGGCAGTGGGGGAACGCTGGCGGGCGTCAGCCGGATCGGCAACCTGGGCTATGAGCTCTGGCAGGACGCGATTGAGCCGACTTCGAGCACGGCCAGCACACTGGGCACGTTCCAGTACCTCGGCGGGCTCGGGGGCTGGCTGATCGAACGCGACGGCAGCGGGCAGTTCCCCACGCTGGCGGGCCAAGGGCTCGGATCGACGCTGTGGTCGGCGGTAAGCGGCGTTCCCGGAGGCATCTTTAACACCACGCTGCCGGGCGCGCCGACCACGTCTATCACCGGAGGGACAGCGCTCGATGGCTTTGCGGCCGCCAACAATGGCGGCCTGCCGCTTGCAGCATACGGCGGGGATCTCGGGGCTTACCTCGATGCGGTCGTCGTGCCGCTCATCAATCCCAATTCGAACAGCTTCGTTTTCCTTGAGTCGGCGGGGTTTGGCATCGCCAACAGCCCGGACCCCGTTTTTGCTGACACGGTCGGATACGACGTCGTGCTGATCGCCCAGTCCGCGCCGGTCCCGGAGCCGGCCACGCTCGCCCTGCTGGTTTGCGGCGCCGCCCTCATCGGGCGGTCCGCTTCGCGAAGGAGCCGCCATGAAAACGCGTAAGGGATTCACGCTGATCGAGTTGCTCGTCGTGATATCGATCACGTCATTGCTCATCGGAATCCTTCTCCCGTCCCTCCAAGCGGGGCGGGAGAAGGCGCGCCGCGTGGTCTGCCAGTCAAACCTGCGGCAGATCAATACGGCGATCTGGAACTACTCGGTCGCCGAGGATGGGCATGTTCCGGTCATTCGCACGCCCATGACGAACGGGACGGCGGGCGCGAGCGGCGTGCCGGGCTTCGGGCGCAGCGACGTGACCGATGCTCAGATCGATCCGTTTGATTCGGAACTTTGGCCCGAAGCGATGCCGACGGTCCTGGCACCGCACGGAATCGGCGATCAGGTGAAGATATTCGCGTGTCCGTCGGCGGTCGTGGGATGGCCGCGATCGGGCGGGGCGTTTCGATTCAGCTATCGCGACGCCGGAATCAACCAGCCGAACGGCGTCGATTCGGTCGAGGGAAGCTACTTCCGCGAGACGTTTGCGTTTCTCGATGGGCGGAAGCTGGACGTGACGCCGATCCATTTCACCGGCAACCCGATCGCGGACGCACAGCTCTATCCACGGGCCGCGAGCACGCAAGTCCGCGACCTCGTGCAACGTGCGTCGAACGGCTGGCTGACCGGAGCGCACGACGGCGGCGTCAATGTCATCACGCGCAATTTCGAGATCGAGTACCGAGACCAAAGACGGCTGAATGATGATCTTGGCGCGGTCCTCACGGGCGCGGGAGGGGTACGGTTTTAGGCGCGGCCGGCTGATTGCGAAGGTTTGCGCCGTGGGGGGCCGGCGGTCCGCGGGTTCTCACGGTCGCATCGCGCTCGTTGGCTAGGCTGGAGGGAACAGACAGCAACGCGACTTGAATACGCGTCTGCACCCGACCATGAGCGCGTTAGAAGAGTCGGGAGAAACGCTTCAGACGGGAAGACCAGTGAATGCAAGCGGGCGATCAGGGCGTGCTGGTTTGGCCAAGCGTTCGGTGTGGGTGCAACGGCACGCACGATGCCCATCAGATCGACGCGCCTACTATTCCACACAACGCTGAGAGAAGCCTAGTCGGATCTATTCTAGGGGATCGGGGGCGATGAGCTCATTGGCGTCGAGGGGCGCAGCGATTCCGTGCACAATGAGGAGGATCACACGGTTGGAGACTGCCTCACCGCAGACGTTGGTGACGAGACAGTCGTAGCCCGCGACATCGATACTGGAAGCGTTGGAGATCGTCAGGGTATTTGTTGCCGATCCGCTGACTCGGCCATCATCTGTGAGGGGGATGCCGTCTTTCCGCCACCGATATTCGAGAGGCTCTCCGCCAGACGCTGCGATTGAAAAGGTCGTCGATGCGCCATTGAGAAAAGTGCGCTGGCGTGGCTGTTGGGTGACCAGGGGGGGCTGAATCAGGGGGCTCCATCGGGCCCAGGAGGATGCGGGCTCGTCGCCGACAGCGCTAAAGAAACCGGCGGCAACCAATTCGCCGCCGAAGTTGGTGAGGGCGCGAATGCCGGGACTCTCGTCTGCCAATCCCACGCCTGTGCCGAGCGGTAGCCAACCCGTGCCATTCCAGCGTGCGATAGCGCTGGCCGGCTGCCCACCGGCTTCGCTGAAGTACCCACCGACGATCAAGTGGCCATCGTAGTTGGTCATCGCGTACGATTCGAAATTCGTTCCGGAGCCAACCGGTCGCCAACTTGTACCATTCCAGCGAGCGATGTTTTTCGCCGGCGACCCAGCAGCCGTTGAGAAGTACCCACCGGCGAATAACTCACCTCCATACTCACCCATCGCCGAGACAAAATAGGCGTAGGTATTCGATGTGATTCCACCGCCGAGTGATCGCCAGCCGGTTCCGTTCCAGCGCATGATCGCGTCGCGATTGGCGAATGTCCCGAACCAGCCACCGGCGATCAACTCGCCGCGATGAACGAAAAGGGAGTAAACAGCGCCATACTGGGATGTGATGTCGATCCCCGCGCCAACCGGTCGCCAGTTCGAACCGTTCCAACGCGCAATATTACTGACCGGCGTGCCACCCGCGGAGGTGAACCTGCCCGCTGCGATCATTTCGCCGTTGTAGACGGCTAACGCGGCGACGAAGGGCGGGTCGGCCTGAGCGTCGACACCGGCGCCGAGCGCTGCCCAGTTCGTTCCATTCCAGCGTGCTATTCGACCCACACCGACGCCGCCGGCGCCGGTAAAGAAACCCCCCACAATCAATTCTCCGTTGTATTCCGCAAGTGCGTAGACCTCGGGCGGGTCTCCCGCGGACGTCAGGCCTGTGCCGAGTGCGCGCCACTCTGAGCCGTTCCAACGGGCAATGTTGTTTGTGTGCAGGCCGCCCGCAGTGGTGAAATTTCCGCCGGCGATCACTTCGCCGTTGTATTGCCGAAGCGCGTAGATCGTGGGATACGGCACTCCGCCGAATCCGGTCGCGAACGCCCGCCATCGGTCCCCCGTCCAACGAGCGATACCGTTGGTTTCTATGTCATCGGCTGTGAAGAAATGCCCGCCGGCAATCAACTCGCCGCGGAATTCGGCGAGCGCGTACACTTTGGGAAAATCGCCATAACCAGCAAAGTCATCGTGGAGTTTTTGCCAGCTCGTACCATTCCAACGTGCAATGCCGCTCATCGGCTCGGTGCCCGCCGCGTCGAAGCTCCCGGCGGCGATCAGGTTTCCATCGTAGGCCGCGAGCGCGAACACGGAGCGCGTCGTCGGTCCCAAACCGGTTCCGATCGGTTGCCAGGTCGAGCCGTTCCAGCGCGCAACGCAGCTTGCGGCCAGATCGCCGGCGGTCGTGAAGTTTCCGCCCGCTACCAAATCGCCATTGCTGCTCGTGAGGGACGAGACTCCTCCGCCAAAGATACCTGTGCCCAGCGGGCGCCAGTTGGTGCCATTCCAGCGAGCGATCGACCGTGCTGATATTCCGCCAATCGTGGAAAAAGAGCCGGCCGCGAGCAGTTCTGAGTCGTGGACCGTCAGGGCTCTGACAGCAGAGCCAAAGAACGCCCCGCTAAATTGCTGCCAGGTCGTGCCGTTCCAGCGGGCGATCCCGCCGGGTCCGCCAGTGGAGTTCGAGAAATTGCCGCCGGCGATGAGCTGCCCGTTGTATATTGCAAGCGCGTAGACGTGTTGGTTTGACGCGGCGACGAGTCCGTTACTCAGCGGTTGCCATGTTGTGCCATTCCATCGCGCGACACGATTAGCCGCTACACCGCCGGCTGTCGAGAATGAACCACCGGCTATTAGGTCACCTTCAAACACCGCGAGTGCATAGACGTACGGTACGTTAATTCCCATTCCGGATCCGAGTGGTCGCCACCGCGTGCCGTTCCAAATTGCGATGGAATTGGCCGCAACGCCGTCGATTGACGTAAACCAGCCTCCAACGACCAGTGACTCGGGCTCCGGACCGTCGCCGTCAGGGTCCCAGCGAATCGTTGCATTGATGCTTGGGATGTTCGTTCCTGCGAGTCCCGGTCGACCACTCCCGGTCAGCCATTCGGCGGGGCAATCGGCGAGAAGAATTTGGGACGGAATTCCGCCGATCATGATCGCGAGAGTCAGTGCTCGTGCGCGATTGAAGTGCATTGGCGTGATCATGGGCCGTATCCCCGCAATTTACTCGCGTCGCGATTATCCCGCTGTGCGTGCGTGAGGACCAGTTCATGAGCGGATTCGATCAGAATACGTCTCGTCAGACCGACGACGTTTGGCAAAACGTATCGTCGGTATAGTGTATCGGAAAAGGGCCTGTGACCTCAAACCCGGTCTCACCGGTTTCCATCGCCAGCTTCGGGCTGCCAATGAGTGGCCGCCAGCGCCAGCACTTCGATGCGGGCTCATGCGGCCGCGGCCTGAACGCGCGAGATCTGCGTTCGGGCGGGGCGTTTCGCTTTTCGTATCGTGATGCCGGCATTAACCAGCCGAATGGCGTCGATGCGGTCGAGGGAAGCTACTTCCGCGAGACGTTTGCGTTTCTCGATGGGCGGAAGCTGGACGTGACGCCGATCCATTTCACCGGCAACCCGATCGCGGACGCACAGCTCTATCCACGGGCCGCGAGCACGCAAGTCCGCGACCTCGTGCAACGTGCGTCGAACGGCTGGCTGACCGGAGCGCACGACGGCGGCGTCAATGTCATCACGCGCAATTTCGAGATTGAGTTCCGAGATCAGAGACGGCTGAATGATGATCTTGGCGCCGTCCTGACGGGCGCGGGAGGGGTGCGGTTCTAGACGATCGTCGCCCGATCCAAACCCGCGCAATCCGTGAGTCGACTTACCGCTTACTGGTTGGCGTCTCTTCCTCGGCCTTGGCGGCCGGTGCGGTTTCCGGCGTCGGGACGGGGGCCATGTCCTGGCGCATGCGTTCGATCATTTCGTCGACCATCGTTCCCCGATATTCGAGCACGTCCTGGGGCATTTCTGATTCGCGAATGAGGAACTCGTAGTTGTAGCCGCCGTTCTTGGCGGGGACGACGATGCGGGCGACGTAGGGGTCGCCGCGGGTACGGCCGGCGGCGGGGTTGCCGGGGGCGTTGGGAGACATCGCAATGGAGATTCCGTCTCGCAGAATTTTGTAGGTGAGGCCGGTCTCAGCGCAGATGATTTCGAGGGCGTCGCGAACGGTGAACTGCTGGAGTTGCAACGTGTAGCTGTTTGCGACGTTGGGCGGGAGCTTGAGCATCAGGCCGGGCTCGAGGAAGAGCGGGACGTCGGCCTTGTCGGCGAGGTCGAGGAGGATGTGTGAGAGACCCATCTGGTTGTAGCGGGCCGTAACGGTGCGCGAGAGGTTGTGGGCGATGTGGGCCTGGGCCGAAAGGATGACGACGTGGTCCTCGTCAGGGAACCAGGTCCAGCCGAGGGCTTTGGTGGCGGTCTCGAGGATTTGGGCGATGGTGCCGTCGCCGGCACGCTTGATCTGGTCCTGCAGAAGTTGAGGGGCGTTGATCTTCGTGGTGATGCGGTATTGGATCTTGGTCTTGCCAAGGTTTTCGGCGGTGCAGGCCGTCGTGTCGAGCCAGTTGAGAAAATGCAGGTCGTTCCAGGTGGAGCGACGGTTCATACGAGCCAGCGGTGCGCCCGGGTCGATGCGGACCGATTTGTCTCCAATGGAGTAGATCAGGCCGAGAGGCTTGAGGAGTTCGTCCAACGTAGCGCGGAGCGACGCGCCTTGCGTGACTTTGAGCGAAGCGAGACGCGTCTCGCGACCCCAGGGGAGCGTGGCGTAGGTGTCGTCATCTATTTCAAATCGGACGCCGGCCTTATGTGAAAGGGCCTCCAGCACGCTCCCGAGCGACTGCGCCTGAAGGTTGATTTCCGGCAGCGGGCGGTCGAGCGCTTCGGCCGTCGGCGCCGGGGCCGTCGTGGCCCGGGCTGCGGCCGTCGTCGGCGTTGCGGTTGGCGGGTCGGCGGCCATCGCGATCGAGGCGGCGAAGATCATGACCAGCGTGTGGAGTACGGGGCGCATGGCGATTCCTCCTGGCTCGAATCGTACCCGCGGCGGGGAAGTTCAGAAATCAGTTTGGGATGTCATCACTGCCGTGCGTTGCGGCACGGGGGCGCACCGGACGCAGCGCGGCGCTCCGTGACGGTGAGGTCGGCGTGAGCGGCGAAAATCCCTCGGGTGCCGACGGGTCAAAACGGATGACGGCCTTACCGGCGCCGGATGGCTGTTCGACCTCGGCATGAACCATTTTCACCAACGCGACGGTGGACGGAGTCGGGGAGTTCGGCGTCGCGAATCGCCAGCCCAGTATGGCCGCAAGTCCGACGCACGCCGCAATCGCGGCCGTCGCAGCCCAGCCGGCAATCCGGCGACGGCGCGCTCGTGCGGCCTCGCCGCGCACCGCCGCGCTGAAGCGCGAATGGGTCGCTTTCCAATCCACCGGCGGAAGGGGTCCGGCCCAGGCCTCGAGGAGATCCTGCGTCTGCTGGAGTTCGCGACCGACCCGTGCGGCGGCGGCGTCGGTGGCGAAGCGCCGCGCGACCTGGCGTGCTTCGTCGGCGCTCAGGGTGCCCGCCTCATATTCGGACATGAGGCGAACAACATCGTCTTCAATTTTCTGGCGGAGCAGTCCGGACCAGTCGCGCGACGCCGCCCCGACCGGCAGAGTGCGCCAGCTGCGGAGGACGGACTGAAGTCGAACGTAGCGGTCGTGCAATTCGCGGGCGGCGGAATCGGAAACGAGCAGTGCATGGATGCGGGCTGCGTCGGCGGGGTTCAGCGTCCCGTCGACCAGGTCGCAGATTTGCTGCTCAATATGATCGTCCCGCGTCATGCTTATTCCGTCAGATAGTCGGCCAGTTCATCCTTGAGCGTCTTACGGGCCTGGAACACGTTCCACTTTACCGCTTCGACGCTCATTTCCAATATTTCGGCAACTTCCTTCTGCGGCATGCCCTCGATCGCGAACATCACGAGGGCGAGCCGCTGTTTCTCGGGCAGCCGCTCGACGGCGCGGCTGATGGAAATCTCGAGTTCTTTCGAGATCGCGTTTTCGCCGGGCGTCGGAGTCGTCGCCGCCACGGGTCGGACGGGATCATTCGTCTCCTGATCGGCCGCGTCGTCCGTGACGAGCGACAGGTTTTTCCGCCGACCCCGGCGGAAGTTGAGCGACAGGTTGCAGACGATTCGCATGAGCCATGCGGCGAACCGCTGCGGTGCGTCGAGCGAATCGAGCGAGCGATAGGCCCGCAGGAACGCTTCCTGACAGACGTCCGACGCATCCTCCATGCTGCCGAGCAGGCGGTACGAAACCGACAGGGCCCGGCGCTGGTAGCGCTCGATGAGTCGATCGAACGCCCCTAGGTCTCCGGCCAACGTCTGGGCGACCCAGCGCGCGTCCTCGGTTTGCTCCAAGCTGGGTGCGGCGGTCGCTTGTTGGCCTTCAGCCATGGGGTTAGACACTCGCGGGAGGTCGTGGGTTAGTGTGAAAGGTGGCTCAAATGGCTGTCCGCGGGGGGTTTAACCGTTTCCTTCCTCATAGGATAGCGTATTTGCGGGCGGCGGGTGCGGCAAATTCGGGCGCGGGGGGTTATCGGTACGGGCGGCAAACTCGGGCGGCGATTGCATTTGCGGGGGGGGTGCGACAGACTTCGATGATGATTTCACCGTTTCTCGCCACGTTTCTCTTTGGGGCAGCTTTGGGCAATGAATCCCCGGCGACGTCGCAGCCGACGACGGGACCGGCGTATGTCGTTCCGGCCGACCGGCCGTGGTGGGAGCGCGAGGGGCTGGTCATCGCGTCGGTCAATGAGGTGCTGGCGGATCGGGCTTGGCGGATTTCGGGCGGGCGAACGCGAGAACCGGCGACGCAAGAGCGGCGGGCATACGAGGAGGAGCGGAGCGAGCCGGTGCTGGCGAAGTTGCGCGAAATGGGGATCACGCTGGTGCTCGTGCCTTACGGCGGGTACGGGCCGGACAAGATCGAGCACGAGGAGCGAAAAATCGCGCGCGAGACGATTGAGCGCTGTCACAAGGTTGGGCTGAAATGCGGGGTCTGGCTGCCGGTCGGGCAGCTCGATCCGAACGTGTGGAAGGCGGAGGAGCCGGACGTCGAGAAGTGGTTGGTGCGGTCGGCGAGCGGCCGGCCAATGGCAGCACAGGGGGGGCGGCAATACGTGAGTTCGTTACAAGTTCCGCTTTCGGCGCAGTCACCCTGCCCGCTCTTGGATGAGGCAGTTGGTCAGGCGAATGCAGATGCAGTGTTCGTACCGGATTGGCGAATTGCCTTCGGACATGAATCGGGTTCGGAGCTAGTCATGAATGTGATGGCGGCGAGCGCCGACAAACGTGCCGGATCAACGCTCGCTGACGCACTGCGCAAGAACGGTCTTCCGAAGGACGGATCTTCCCCGTTGATTAGCGAGTGGGTCAAGATTCGCGCGATGTGGCTCGCACACGATACCGAGCTGATGCTCCGGCGCGCAATTCAACTGAATAAGGAAGAATTGTTTGGAATCGACTGCGGCGGACCATCCAGACAGATTGGGATGGTTGATGGCCCGGCGGTGGATCCGGCTTCGCTGCTGCGAGGTGTCAATGTTGTTATGGTTTTGTCCGTGCCGCGGGTGGATGAGCGGGAGCGGGTGTCGCACCAGATTGTCGAAATGAAGACGGCGACGACGGTGGGGTGCCGGGCTGCGATGGCGATGGGGACGAAGCTGGGGATGGCACAGCAGCTTGCGTTTGGCGGGGATTGCGCGGGGATCGTGGCGTATTTCAACGATGGGAAGCTGTCGAGCGACGAGTTCGGGCAGACCGGGGTCTGGACGGACATCCTGACGCTCGCGAACGCGTATCGTCGCGAGCGAGTATTTTTCGCGGGGATGCGGCCGGCGGCGGACGTGATCGTGTATCAGCCGCAGGCGGCGCGGTTGTTCGGGGGGCCGGCGGCGGACGTGGCGCAGATTCAAGCATGCAATGCTCTGGTGACGCACCGGATTCCGTTCAGCTTCAACTTTGACGATCGCCCGAAGGATATTCCGCACGACGCAGTGGTGATGATCGCAGGCGTGCCGAGTCTGAACGAGGACCAGGCGGGCGACCTGCGGGCGCATGTCATGTCGGGGGGCGGGTTGCTCGTGATCGGGACGACGACGGTGCAGGACTCGGCGGGGAAGACGGTGGGTCGCGATCTCTCGGACTACATCACCGAGCGGTCGAGCGGTCCGGCGGAAAAATCGTCGCCAAAGGGTCGGCTTGAAATCGTGATTCGAAAGTTCGAGCAGGGGCGAGTGGTTTCCATGGCGCGGCCGAGGCCGGCGCTGAACATGTGGCTGACGACGCGGAAGGATCGCAAGGCGCGGGTGGCCGGGGCGATCGAGAGCGATGAATTTGCGGAAGCTGTGCGGACGGCACTGGGGCGACCGCTGTCGGTGGAGGGTGCGTTCGAGCGTGGCAGCGCGATCGAGTTGACGCGCGACGCGGATGGCAAGCGGACAGCCCTGCACGTCGTGAACTTCACGGCCGATACGCCGCTGCCGGCGACGGCCGTGCAGGTTCGCGTGCCGAACGCCGCGGCCGTGCGGCACGTATGGCGGTTCCCGGCGCTCGGTGCGGGCGGCTGCACGGAAGTGACGTTCCGCTTGAAGGATGGGGCGGTGGCGTTCGAGACGGAATCGAACGCGTTGTACGATGCGTACCTGATCCAGTAAGCCGTGGGGGAGCGGAGGCGCGTGGATGGCGGGTTGGAATCGGCGGGATTTTCTGGTTGCGGCGGGCGGTGCGGCGGTGGGGGCAGCTCTGAACGCTTCGAAGCAGGCGATGGGCCAGCCGGCGGCGCGCGGGGCGGGCGGACCGGTCATCATTGCGAGTTCGAACGGGTTGCCCTATCTGCAGAAGGCGTTTGAGACGCTGCGTGGGGGAGCGGAGCCGCTGGACGCGGCGCTGTCGGTGGTGACGAAGGTGGAGGACGATCCGAACGACCAGTCGGTCGGCCTGGGCGGACTGCCGAACGAAGACGGCGTGGTTGAACTGGATGCGTCGGTGATGGACGGCCCGGCGCACAAGGCCGGTTCGGTCGCGTCGCTGCGGAATATTCGGAACCCTTCGCTGGTGGCGCGGCTGGTGATGCTGCGGACGGATCACGAATTGCTGGTGGGCGAGGGGGCGTTGCGGTTTGCGAAGGCGCACGGATTCACCGAGGAGAATTTGCTGACCGAGGCGTCGCGGAAGGCGTGGCTCGACTGGCGGGAGCGGCGATCGGATGTGGATGCGTGGCTGCCGCCGACGAGCCAGCCGACAACGCAACAGTCACGCGGAGATTGGCGGGCGGCGTTTACGTACGGGACGATCAATTGTCTGGCACTCGATAAGGCGGGCGACCTCGGCGGAGTGACGACGACGAGCGGGCTTGCGTTCAAACTGGCAGGGCGGGTGGGCGATTCGCCGATCATCGGTGCGGGGTTGTATGTGGACAACGAGTATGGAGCGGCGGGGTCGACCGGCCGCGGCGAGGCCAACCTGCAAAACTGCTCATCGTTTCTGATTGTTGAGTTGATGGGGCGGGGGATGACGCCGGCGGAGGCGTGCCTGGAGGCGATGAAACGGGTTGCGAAGCATACGGAGCCGCGCCTGCGCGACGAGCGGGGTCGGCCGAAGTTCGACCTGAAGTTCTACGCGCTGCGAAAGGACGGCTTGCACGCGGGTGCGAGCATGTGGGCAAACGACAAGGCAACGTATGCGGCGGATGACGGGGCGGGGGCAAAGCTGGTGAAGTGCGAGGCGCTCTACCAGCACGCATAGACCGACATCTATTCCGGCGCCGGTTCAATCACCGCCGACATGCTCCCCTTGCAACGCGTGATCTGCCTGTCCGGCCCGTAGGCGTGAATCTGGTCGCGCTTGAATTCGGCCCGCTCCATGGTCGTGGTGTCGACAATCACACGTCCGTTCGTATCGACCTCCTTGGCCATCTTGTACGCCAGCGGCTGCGGGTGTCCGAACAGTTTCGTCAGCATCTCAATTACATAGTCATACGAATGATCGTCATCGTCGAGCAGAATGACGTGATAGCGCGGCTGCTGTCGTGGCTTGCGGTCCGGCTGGGCCGACTGGGTCTGGGGCGCGGCGGTTGCGGCGGCTTGCTGACTCATGGCGTCTCGTCCGGGATTGTATCACCGGTTGCCGTCGAGCATCATACAACGCGATCCGGGGGCGGGCGGCCTTCGAGGACCGCCAGCACATTCTCGGCGGCGACCAGCGCCATCCGCTCGCGAGTCGCGGCACTGGCGGAGCCGATGTGCGGCAAGAGCACGACGTTCTCCATTTCGAGCAGTTCAGGCGTGATCCGCGGCTCGTGCTCGTAAACATCGAGCCCGGCGGCGGCGATCCGCCGTTCGCGCAGCGCTCGCACCAGCGCGGCCTCGTCGACCACCGTGCCGCGCGCAACGTTAATCAGCACGGCGCTGGGCTTCATGCGACGGAGCCGCGCGTCGTCGATCAGGTGGTACGTCTCCGCCGAGCCGGGGACCAGCAAGACAACGAAGTCGCTTTCGGACATCAGATCGTCGAGCGGGCGCGGCCGTGCCCCGGACACGGCGTCGGCGGCGACGGGGCTGCGGTTGTGGTAGAGCACGCGCATCTCGAAGCCGGCCGCGCGGCGTGCGACGGCCCGTCCGATCCGCCCGAAGCCCACGATGCCAAGCGTCTTGCCGTGGACATCGAGGCCGAGGAACTCATCCAGCTTCCATCCCGTCCATCGTCCCGTCCGCAGGTGCCGCTCGGCCTCGCCGAGGCGGCGTGCCGTGGCGAGCATGAGGGCCCACGCGAGGTCCGCGACGGTGTCGGTCAGGGCCCGACCGCCGTTTGAGATGATGATTCCGCGCTGAGTTGCTGCGTTCAGGTCGATGTTCTCGTAGCCGGCGGCCATGGTGGCAAAGATTCGACAGCGGGGCAGCGCCGCGTCGAAGACCATACCATCGACGCGATCGGCGCCGGTGCAGAGAACGGCATCCCGACCGCGAACGGCTTCGCAGAGTTCCTCGTGAGTGTGTGCACGCGACAACGAGTTCATTTCGACGGAGTATCCGGCGGAACGCAGCCGCTCGACGGCCGGACGTTGCCAGTCGCGCGTTGCGTAGATTGCGGCCGCTTTGGACATGAGTCGTTTGCCCGGCTCCTGCTGTGCTGGTTAGGATCGCGCGTGCGATCGGCGGCGCGATTTCCCACGGGAGCGAGAGTCTATCGGCGACCCATGGCCTTATGAAGACACCGAGCGCATCCTTTTCTCATCCGGCGAGCCCGGCCGCCCGATCGAACATTCGCGTTCAGCGAATCGCGGTGGTGCTCGCGATTGCAGTGGCCTTTGCACTGAACGGAGCCGCGACGTGGCAGCGCTGGGGCGACCTCGTCATTGACACGGGACGCGAGCTGGACACGCCGAAGCAGCTCGCCGAAGGCAAGATGCTGTATCGCGACGTGCGGTACTGGTACGGACCGCTCGCTCCATACGCGCACAGTCTGCTCTATCGCGCCTTCGGGACACGGCTGGACGTCATCACTGCGGCGGGACTGTCACTTGCTGCGCTTCTGGGGTGGTTGAGCTATCGACTTTTGCGCCGGTTCGTCGCGCGGTGCGCGGCGACGGTCGGGGTTGTCGGCATTCTGACGATGAACGCGTTCGGGTCGTATCGGTTTCCGAACATCTTCAACTTCGTGTTGCCGTATTCGTTTCCAGCCGTGTATGGAACGGTACTCGCGCTGGCGAGCGTTTATATGCTGCTTCGCTATCTGCGGAACAGGCGGTGCGGCGATTTCTGTCTTGCGTGCGGTCTGCTCGGGCTCGTCTCGCTGTGCAAACTCGAGACGCTTGCCGCGGCGTTGGCAGCGCACGCTGCATTCCTGGTCATCGCCCTGCGGCAATCGCCCCGGCGCTGGTCGATGTATGCCGGCGTTTATGGCCTTGCGGCAGCCGTCCCGATCGCGGTCTACATATACTTCCGCGTCCGCGTCGGGCCGGGGCTGTGGAGCGACAATCTGTTCATCGCCGGGAATGTGAATGCCAGCGACTTCATCCTGCGACATAGCGGTCTCCAACAGCCCGCTCGGTCGTTGGTCGGTGCCGCAACGTCCCTGGCTGAGTTGGGTGCGTGTCTCGGCCTTGGTGTTGCGGCGGCGTGGAACAGACCACGCATGAATCGACCAGCGACGGCCGCAGTCGCTGCGCTCGCGCTGGGCGTTGCCGCCGTCGTCGCGGGAGTCATCGCTTTTGGGCTCAATCCGTCAGTCGTACTGAACGGACTGCCCGTCATTCTGCTTGTTGCGGCGGTGTGGATTCTTGTTCGTTGGCTGCGGAAGCCGGAAGGAAATGCGGGAGCGCCGGCGGTGCTCGTGCTCCTGGCATGGGCGCTTGCGGCCGTCCTGCGGTTGGGGCTTCGATGTTCGGCTGAGCACTACGGCTTCTACCTTGCCGTGCCCGCACTACTGGGGCTGGTCGTGGTGGCGTGCGGGCTCATTCCGCGGCTCGGCGGCGGCAGTTTTCGGATGGTCGCGACGGCGGCGGGGGTTGCGCTTGTGGCGGCGCTGACGGTCCAACATGCGATTCGCCGCTATCAGTTTGGTGTGGTCCGCTATCCGACTCCCGCGACCCAACTCGTTCGCGGCCCGCGGGGCGTGATGGTCGTCGCGAATCCGCCCTATGTCGGCTCTGCGGATCGAGCGGTGCAATTCCTCTCGCGGCAGCCGGCAGGGACCCGCGTCGTCGTGTTTCCGGAGGGATGTGCGATGACGTTTCTGGCGGGCTGCCAGAACGCGCTGGGGGTGCACACTTTTCTGCCGCTCGACTTTTCTGGTGCGTTTGATGAGTCGGCGATGATCGCGCAGCTCCAGGCCGATCCGCCGGAGTTTGTTCTGCTGACGTCGCGCGACCTGAGCGAATACGGGGCGCGATTCTTCGGCGAAGAATATGCGCAGCGGTTGGCAGCGTGGATCGCGGAACACTATGAAGTCGCCGAGACGTACCAGACCCGCGCCTATGGCGTGAGAATTCTGCGGCGGCTTGCAGTCACGCCGGCAGTCCGTTCTTGATCACGAGTTCCATCTTGTCGCAGAAGCGATCCAGCTCGGGAAGTTGAGTGCAAATGCTGGGCGAGATGCGGAGTCCCGTGAACTCGTCGTGGATGATCGCAGTCGTGTAGATGCGATGCTCTCTCCAGAGCCAATCGTAGAGCTTCGCGGTGTCGACTCCGTCAATCTGGATATTGCCGAGGCCGGACGCGCAGCCGGGTTTGAGACTGGTATGCAAACGAACGCGATCGCTGCGGGCCAGCCGCTCGGCCCAGTAGTTTCGAAGGTAGAGCAGGCGAGCCAGCTTGCGGGCCGAGCCAATCCCCTGGTGAAACGTGAGCGCCTCGGCGATGCCGAGATAATTGGCGGCCGGGTGCGTGCCGATCTCCTCGAACTTGCGGATATCGGCATCCTGCTTCTGCTCGGACGCCATCAGCGGCCACAGACCTGCGATCTTGTCGCGGCGAACGTAAAGCAATCCCGTGCCAATCGGAGCGCACAGCCATTTGTGGAGACTCGCCCCGTAATAGTCGCAGTCGAGATCGGAAAACTTGAAGTCGAGGTGCGCGATGGCGTGCGCGCCATCGACGACGACGGGAATATTCTTCGCCCGCCCCAACGCCGCGACCTCGCGGACCGGCATGATCTGTCCCGTAAGATTAATGACATGACTGACGAGGATCATCCGCGTGTTCGGCGTAATGTTCTGTTCGAACAGCCGAACGATCAGGGCCGGGTCTTCGCACGGAACCGGCACCTTGAATTGCTTGAGCACGATCCCCATCCGGCGTTCGAGTTGCTTGAACGCCGTGATCATCCGCGGATAGTCCTGCGTCGTCGTCAGGACCTCGTCGCCGCGCTTCAACGGCAGGCCGCACTGGCAGATTTGAAGACTCTCGGAAGCGTTGCGAGTCAATGCCAGCTCTTCCTTCTCGCAACCGAAGGCCGAGGCGAGCCGGTCTCGTACGGTTTCGCGCTGCGGCTCCAGCACGTTCCACATGTAGTAGGCGGGGGCGTTGTTGGAAAACTCGATATGCCGCTCCAGCGCGCTCACGACGCTTCGCGGTGACGGCGAAACGCCGCCGTTATTCAGATTGATAATCGAGCGATCGACGGCGAACGCCTGGCCGACCTCGAACCAGAGGTCTTCGTCTCGCGCGACCGACTCGGGCGAGCCGGACGCAGCCGCCATGTGCTTGAGGGCGGCGCCAGCCCGCCGGCTCCGCGTGGGCGATAGCAAAACACCCCCGGCCACGGCTGCGGTCGCGGTCGGAATCACAATGGCTCCCAGAAACTCCCTGCGATTGACCATGCCCGCTCTCCGCGGCCTGGCTAGACGGCCGCGATGCAGTCGATTTCGATCTTGCCGCCCGCCAGCACGAGTGCCTTGACGATCACGGTCGAACGGGCCGGCGGATTTGACGGGAAATACGTCTTGTAAATCTTGTTAAATGTTGCGAAATCGGCCGCGTCGGCCAGAAAGCAGTTGCATTTGACGACGCGGTCGAGCTTCGAGCCGGCCGCTTCGACCGAGGCCTTCAGGTTATCCATCGCCCGCCGGGCCTGGGCTTCGAAATCGGGCGATACCAAGTCCCAGGTACCCGGCTTTGTGCCCATCACCCCGGCGATATGGGCGAGGCCGCCGAATACGACCGCCCGCGAAAAGAACGGACCCGGTTCGATCACGCGCGGCGCTTCCGATGCCGGTGATTCGCCGCCACGTGCGGCGGGGACGATCGCAAGCACCGGTGCGGCGGCAGCCGCTCCCTTCAAAAACGACCTCCGCGATGAGTCTTGCATGGCCGTCAGTCCCGCGTGGTCGTGCAATAGTGCCAGTGATGGACAAGCGTAACGATCATCCAGATCGCGCCGATGGCGTAGGTGATGCCGCCGGCGTAGAGGCCGTAGTCCTGCTTCCCCGCAATCGACAAACTCGACCAGAGGGACGAGTTCAGCGCAATGGCAACCGACAGGAAATAGAACACGAAGAAAACGATCATGAAGCAGCCGGCAAAATACTTGTCCATCCGGCGCAGGTCCGGCCGCGACTCGAGCCACGCCTCCCAGCCCGGCGAGTCCTTGACCGCCGGTTCGATGACCGACCGGATAAAGTGCCCGCAGCGCATGAGGGCGTTTTGCTCGGCGAAGAACAGGACGGTGATGACGAGTACAAGGAAGGGCAGCAGCGGCCCGGCGTAGTTAAGCGACTCGCGATTGGTGGCAACGAGATACGACATCAGCGGGACAGAAATCAGACCAAAGAAAACCACGAGGAAAACGCGCTGCTTGGTCGCCTTGATCTCCTCGCGAAGCGTCGTGAATTGCTGCTGAAGAAACTCCAGTCTTTCCATTTTGCACCTCGATGCCCGGATCGCCGGGATCAGTCAAACAACCGTTGTCTGACTAGTGTAACCGACGCGGGAATGGGACAGAAACGCTATTTCCCGGCGGGTGTTCGTGGCCCCCAGGGACCGGATTCCATCGCCGCCGACGGCTATCATGCGGTGCATGGCTGCTCCACCGGTCGACTCGCGCGCGCTGCTTCCGCCGCCCCGCGTTCACGCCGTCAATCACCTGCGCGTCGAGATTCCCACGGGCGGCCAGACGGCCGTTGCCGCGTTTTACGGCGATCTGTTGGGGCTCAAGCGCCTGTCCGATATCGAAGAGACCGGCGGACGCACGCTTGCTTTCGGCGGTGACCGGCTTGCGATCTATTTTGTCCCGTGCGAGTGCCCGCGAATATCGCCTCGGCGGCGTCGCCTGACACTGACGGTCGACTCGCTTGGCGAGGTCCACGAACGACTGGTCGAGAAAAAACGCCGCGTCTGGACCCTGAGCGGACTTTCGCTCTCCGAGCGAAGTCTCCTCACGGTCGATCCATTCGACCAAATCGTCGAGCTCCGGCAGTCGCAGCGACTCTAAGACTTGCAATACCGCAGCGACGCCCCGAAACTGAGCGTTGCTGACTTCGCGGCTCCGCATAAAGGATTGCCTATGAACATTCAGAGTGGCCCGTCGTCCGATCGGCTCCGTCGGGCGGGCATTTGGACCGTTGCGCTCCTGGCGGTGGGCCTGTGGTTCGCCTACGACGGCTGGGTCGGCTATCCCCATCAGAACCGACAGGAATACAGCGAGCAGTTCCCGAACCGTCCGGCTGCCGAAACGGTTAAGGTCCAAGCCGAGGTCACGCCGGAACTGCTTGCCCAGCTCGGTACAACCGGCGTGGCCGCCGAAGCGGAAAAGCGACTCGGGCCGCCGACGTTGAGAACTGAGCTGGACTCGCGCTGGTTCGGTCCGGCCGGAACGCTCGTCGTGCCGGCAAACGGTTCAGCGGCATTCAAGCCGGCCAAACGTACAGCCACGGACATCCTGGTGCAGCGCGCCATCGGCGTGGCCCTCCTGGCCGCATTCCTGGTCTCCGCCGCCCTGATGCTTCGCCTGCGTTCGCAACGCTACGTGCTCGATGAGCGCGGCTTGACGATCCCCGGCGCGGCGAC
Source organism: uncultured Planctomycetaceae bacterium (assembly GCA_964549445.1). Lineage (GTDB taxonomy): Bacteria > Planctomycetota > Phycisphaerae > UBA1845 > UTPLA1 > SpSt-539. Next base: position 25,948 of record CAZJVS010000040.1, on the reverse strand, counting down.
CATTGCATGGGCCGCCATGAGCAAGCTCGACGGCGATCAGGTCGAGGAAAAGGGATGGGTCCAACTTCACTTCAATGGCAACGGTGGACAGCAGACCGTGCGGCTGGATTCTTTCGAGATCGCTGAGTTTGGGCCGATGATCGACGCGATCTGCGAGCACAAGGGGTTCGAAAACCCGCTGCCGGTGAAATCCGGCTGATCTCCGTTGGGGACCGATGCCGCGTGGACCTGCCTTCCACGATACAACCCGAAACCCGCCGCGGCCTGCCCTGGTATTTCCGCTTATCGATCAAGTGGTTGATACTGGCGCTGGTCGTACTGTTCGTCTTGTTTCCCGATCCGCGTCTGCTTGTCCGCAACGTGCGGCACATCAGCAATCTCAACGCGATGATCGACGAAAAAGACCCGGACCTGCGGAAGTGGGTCGCCGAGTTTGACGTCTACGAGGCGTCGCTCGCCCCGGTTCCGACGCAGCCGGCGCAGACGCAGCGGGCCGTCGAGAAATTTGTCTACGCACACGTGCCCTACCAATGGGACTGGGAGCTGTACGGCGCGGCCGACTACATGCCGACCGTCGCGGAAATGTTCGAGTACGCGCGGCAACGCCCCGACGGAAAAGTCTACGAAGACTGCGACGGCCGCGCCGTGATGTGCGCGTCAATGCTGCGGGCGATGGGTTTCGACGCGCGCATCGTCACCGACTTGCAGCACGTCTGGGTCGAGACGCCCCTCGGTCCGCTCATGGGGCCGGGCATGAAACCGGCCGTGCAATCATCGGCGGCAGGAAACCGCACCAATCTCGCGGCGGCCGGTAGCAATGCCCTTACCGCCCTGTCGTTTGGCATGTCCGTATTCCCATTCTGGCGCGAATTCGTGATCTGGGCCGCCGTCGTGCTGCTTTCGGTGCATCGACGAATGGGCTGGAAGGCGGGTCTGCTCGGCGCAGCCCTCACGCTGCAAGGGCTGCTCTTCGTCCGGTCAGGTGTCATCAGCAAACCCGATTTTCGCTGGCTCTCTCAATCGTGGCCGGCCACGATCGGCATCATTCACATCATCGCCGGCCTGCTGATACTCTGGATCGCGTCGTTCCGCGCCCGCCGTCGGGCTGCCATTGCGAAATGAGGTAATCATGTCGTCAGCCCTCCATCCGCGCCTGCACGTCTCATCCCACCCGCTGATCCAGCAGAAACTCACGCGAGCCCGCGACAAACAGACCAATCGCGAATCGTTCCGCGACCTGCTCGCCGAAATCGCCGCCTTGATGGTCTTCGAGATGACGCGCGATTTCCCCGTCACGACCGTGCAGATCCAGACGCCCCTCGAAGCCGCGGCCGGGGCCGTCCTGGCGGCCGACATCTGCGTCGTCCCTGTACTCCGGGCCGGACTCGGCATGGCCGACGGCATTCTGCACCTCATTCCCCAGGCCCGCGTCGGGCACCTCGGCGTCTATCGCAACGAGAAGACGCTCCAGCCGGTCGCCTACTTCAACAAGCTGCCCGAAGACATCGCCAGGACGCGCGTGATCATCGTCGATCCCATGCTCGCGACCGGCGGCTCCGCCGTCCACGCCGTGAACATCATCAAGCAGACCGGCGCGCGGCAGATTCAGCTCCTCTGCCTCCTCGCCGCCCCCGAAGGCATCCGCCGAATGGCCGCCGATCATCCCGACGTCGCCATCTACACCGCCGCCGTCGACCGCGAACTCGATCACCGCGGCTACATCCTCCCCGGCCTCGGCGACGCCGGAGACCGGCTCTACGGCACGGGATGAATATCCCCGGTTCGCGAGCGGAATGCCGCCATGCGCATCGTCGTCGCTCCTGACAGTTTTAAGGGCACGCTCACCGCGTCCGAGGCGGCAGACCTCATCGCGGAAGTCATCACAAAGCTGCGCCGCGACGCCGTCGTCGACCGCTGCCCCATGGCCGACGGCGGCGAGGGCACGCTGGATGTGCTCGTCCGCGCGGCCGGCGGTCAGCGGCGCCGCGTGGATTGCCACGGCCCGCTCCATGAGCCCATCACGGCCGAAGTCGGCTTGATCGATCAGGCGTCGACGGCGGTCGTCGAGTTGGCGACGGCCGCGGGGCTTACCCTCGTACCGAGCGAGAAACGAAACCCGCTTCACACATCCACGTTCGGAATCGGCGAATTGCTGGCCGCTTCGCTGGCGGCCGAAGTCGATCGCATCATCCTCGCGCTCGGCGGCTCGGCCACGATCGACGGCGGCTGTGGAATCGCGCAGGCGCTCGGTGCGACGCTGATCGACGTGGCCGGACGCGTGCTGGCCGCCCCGCTCACGCCGAGCCGATTGTCCGACGTGCGTCGAATCGAAGCCGAGACGCTGCTGGAGCGGCTCGGAGCAACAAGCATCGCCGTCGCGGTGGACGTGCTGAATCCTCTGCTCGGACCAAACGGCGCCGCCGCCGTGTTCGGACCGCAAAAGGGAGCCGACCCGGCCGCCATTCAAACGCTCGAACTCGGGCTGACGAACTGGGTCGGCCTTCTTGAAGGAGCGTCCGGCCGATCGCTGCGCGACGAACCGGGCAGCGGCGCGGCGGGCGGCGCGGCGTTGCCGCTGCTGGCGTTCGGCGAGGCGACCATCGTTCCCGGCGCCGACCTCGTGATGCAGGCCGTGCGGCTGCCCGAGCGACTGGCCCGCGCCGATCTCGTCATCACCGGCGAAGGCCGGCTCGACCGCCAGTCCCTGATGGGCAAGGTCGTCGGCTCCGTCGCCCGGCTCTCGCGCTCAGCCGGCGTGCCGTGCATCGCCGTCGTCGGCTCGCTCGGCGAGGGTTTTGAGACGGCGGCAGGGCTTCTCGACGGCGTGATTTCGCTCACGCCGGCGGGCGAGAAATCGGGCGCCGCGCCGCCGGACGCGCGGCATCACTTACAGGGCGCGTTGGTACGCGAACTCGGCAAGTATTTGTGATGAGGCGATACACCAACGATATCGCCCACGAAGCGAGTGCGACGACATCGACCAGAAGACCCAACGGCTATTTCGGAAGCTTGGCCGGGTCGCGGATGGAGTGCAGCTCGAAGCGATCGCGCGTCCGGGTGTAGAGAGAGCCGCCCATGCGGCCAACGGCCAGCAGCTTGTCGGGGTCGCAGGTCCCGTCCGTACCGAGCACACCTTCGTCGACGTGAATCACCAACACGTCGCCCATGACGACGTTTCCAGCGCCGTTCTCCGTGCCAAGCTGAATGATCTGTCGCAACCTGCACTCGATGTTGACCGGCGCCTCTTTGACCAGCGGAGGGCGCACCCGAGTCGCCGGCATCTGCTTGAGACCGGCGATTTCAAATTCGCTCATTCCGCGGGGGTACTCCGTACTCGTGTCATTCATGGCGATGGCGTTGTGCTCGGTGACGGTGGCGATGACGAACTCGCCCGTCTCGCGGATGTTGGCGAGCGTATCCTTTGCGTCGCCGTGTCGATTCAACGCGGGCGAGAAGAGAACGACGGGCGGATTGGCCGAGACCATGTTGTAGAACGAGAACGGGGCCAGATTGGGCCGGCCTTGTCGGTCGATCGATGAAACCCACGCGATCGGGCGCGGTTGCACGAACGAAAGATAGAGCCGGTGCATGTCGCGCCAGGAGCGGTCGGTCTGCGCGAGATCGATCGTCATGTGCCCGGTTCCCCTCCGCGACTCACCGCAGGTTTCCCATGTTCGGCCGGATCAGCATCTTCTGGATCATCAGGTAGTTTACGCCGTGATACTCGGTGATCTCGCCGCTGACGATGAAGACGATCGGCCGCGTTCCGCCGGCCGAGGCGATCTCCATGTCCTCGAGGGAGCGATTCGGCAGCAGGCGGAGCGGCGCTTCGGCTTCCTTCGTGCTGCGGCTTTCAAAGGCGAGAACCCAGAAATCGCCCTCGCGTTGCAGCCGACCGGGGCGATCGACGAGGCGATAGCCGTCCGGCAGCAGGCGCGTGTTGACGGGAACGACGGCGTTTCGCGGGAGGGCTTCGGGGGCCAGCGTTGTCGGACGGGCCGCGCCTGGCATATTCGGTCGGACGATCGGCTGCATGGCGCCGTCGCGCGGGCGGAGGGTGTCGAGGACCTCGGAAGCGCTCGGTTCGTTTTTCGGTTCGGCGAGTGGATCGTCCGCCGACGCCGCGGGTTTCGCGGGGCGTGCCGAGTCGTTCGTTTCGGGCGCCGAGGGCGGCGGCTTTGGCGAGGTTCGTGCAGCCGGTGGCCGTGGCGGCGGGACCTGGGCGGGCGGTTCGGCCGGCGGCTTCGGCCGCGGCTCGCCTTCCTTCGGCGCCATCTGCTTCATAATGTCGGCGGCGCTCGGTTCGACTTGCTCGGGCGGATCGTCGATCGTCGTCCCGGCCATGCTCAAGGCGGTTGCGGCAAACAACAGAACCGCCGGCCATACGATCGTTCGCGAGTTCAGTTTCATGACGTCACCTCCCGGTTGAGATTTCACCCGGCGACAACTGCTTCGACAACTCGAGCGCATCGGTCGTGGGCTGCTTGCATACCGAGTTTTCGCAGACATAGGCGGTCGCCTTACCGTTTATCGGCTTGCGGCCGGCCAGCAGCGGTATCTTACGTTCGGCGTCGGCAAATGAGTCGCCGATTGCACCGACCACCACGCGATTGGGCAAATAAGTCTGCCAGGCGGCCTTTCGGAGGGCGACCAGTTCGGCATCGTTCGTCGCAGCGACGAAAACAATTTCCTTCGGCCGGCTCCAATAGAAATCGACTGCCGCTAGCATGCGCTCGGACGCGGTCGGGTGTTCGCCAACGCGAGACGCGAAAGCACGCTGGAGCTTCTCGGCGGCGTCGGCCAGGTCTCTTCGATCGAGAATCACCGAGAGTCGCAACAGGTCCATCAGCATGACCGAGTTGCCGGACGGGATTGCGCCGTCGTCGGCATCCTTGGCGCGAACCAGGACATGCTCGGCATCATCGGCCGTGAAGTAGTAGCCGCCGTTCGTCGGATCGGCGAATCGGCGGTTGACAGTTTCCGTGAGCCGTTCGGCTTCGATCAACCATTTGAGGTCGAAGGTGGCCTCGTAAAGATTGATAAGCCCTTCAATGAAGAATGCATAATCGTCGAGGTAGCCGGGGGTGTGAGTCTTGCCGTCGCGGTAGGTTCGCAGCAGCCGGCGGTCGCGCTGCATTTCGCTCAGGACGAAGGATGCTGCACGAGCGGCTGATTCGACGAGGCGCGGCTCTTCGAGAACGCACGAGGCCCGGGCCATGCTCGCGATCATCAGGCCATTCCACGACGCAAGAATCTTGTCGTCCAGATGCGGCGGCACACGCTTCGCGCGGAGGCCGAGCAGCTTGCTTCGCGAAGCGGAAAGACTGGCCATCAGCTCCGATTCGGAGACCTTGTTCAGCGTGGCGACGGCCTCAGCCGAGCGAGGCACGTTGAGGATGTTGTGGCCTTCCCAGTTGCCCGCGTCCGACACGTCGTAATAGCTGCAGAACAGTTCGCCGTCGCGCGGGCCGAGAGCCGACATGATTTCGGCCCTGGACCACACGTAATACTTGCCCTCGACGCCTTCGCTATCGGCGTCGCGCGTGCTGTAGTAGCCACCCTTTGGCGACTGCAAGTCGGCGATGACGTACTCGCAGATTTCGCGGGCGATTCGGGCGTAAAGGGGGTTGTGTGTGACCTGGTAGCCGTCGAGGTAAATACCCGTCACCAGCGCCTGGTCGTAGAGCATTTTCTCGAAGTGCGGAACCAGCCAGTCGGTGTCGGTGCTGTAGCGGGCGATACCACCGGCGAGCTGGTCGTAGATTCCGCCGCGGGCCATATGATCGAGCGTGGTATTCACACGATCGAGCAATTCGCCGCGCGTCTGCGGCTTCCCGTCCGCGCCCGGGCGCAGCGAGTGCTGGTAAACCCGCAGCATGATGTCCATCGCCATCGACGGCGGAAATTTGTTCGTGCCGCCGCCGCTCATGCCGCCCTTGATCGGGTCAAACGCCCGCGCCAGGATCGCCGCGGTGCGGGCGACGACCTCATGCGGTATCAAATCCGTGCCCGGCTCGACGACGGCATACTTCTTGACCGCATCGGTCAGTGACTCGGCCCCTGCCGACACGCGACCGCGATCTTCTTTCCAGATCTTTGCGACCTGGGTCAGCAGTTCCTTAAAGCCCGGCCGGCCCCAGCGGCTCTCGGGCGGAAAGTACGTCCCCGCGAAAAACGGCTTGCGGTCGGGCGTCAGGAAGACACTCATCGGCCAGCCGCCCTGGCCCTTGTTATAGAGCACGGTGGCCTTCATGTAGAGGTCGTCGAGGTCGGGCCGTTCCTCGCGGTCGACTTTGATCGACACAAAGTGCTCATTCAGGATCGCTGCGACGTCGTCGTTCTCGAAGCTCTCGCGCTCCATGACGTGGCACCAGTGGCAGGCCGAATAGCCGATCGAAAGGAAGATCGGCTTGTCTTCGCGCTTGGCCTTGGCAAGGGCCTCGTCGCCCCAGGGCCACCAATCGACCGGATTGTGGGCGTGCTGGAGCAGATAGGGCGAGGTGGCGTCGATCAGACGGTTGGTATGTCGCGGGGCGGTCGTGGTTGTGGTCATGGGGGTTGTCTCTTGCCGGGGCCCTGCGGCCAGTACGAAGAGGGCCGCGAACACCAGGCACCATTGCATCGCGCTACGTCCGCACTTCGTCATTCGACGCTGCTCGGGCGCCAGATTATCGCGGCCGGCAATCGTGGTAAACTCCGCCCCCCATGACGACCATACTTCTGCTCATTGCCAGTAATCTGTTCATGACCATCGCGTGGTACGGGCACCTGCGGTTCAAGTCGACGGCCCTCTGGAAGGTCGTCGTCGTGAGCTGGCTCATCGCGTTCTTTGAGTATTGCCTGCAGGTGCCGGCCAATCGCTGGGGACATGGCCGGTTCTCGGCAACGCAGCTCAAGATCATGCAGGAGATTATTACGCTCCTGGTGTTCACAGGGTTTTGCTATTTCTACCTGCACGAAACGCCGCGATGGAACCACTACGTCGCATTTCTGCTGATCGTGGCGGCGGTCGGCTTTGCGTTCTGGCCGGTCTATCCGCCGTCGACGAAAGTGTGAGCGGTCCTGCGGGCGGGGCGGGTGGTCGCGCCGGCGACGTGGATGCGAACACGGCATTTTTTTGCTGAGAAAAGCTGATAATACCTGATAATGGGCCGGTCGCGGCAGCGCGCAATGCAGTCGTTTGTGCCTCTGGCGGAATGAGCGGCACGTGCTAGTGTTCGGGATATGTTAGTATCATCGCGTCGGAAGTCAAGGGCTGCGCGAGGGCCCGGTTGGTTTCACCTCGGCGAGTCTTCGGGGCGTCGAGTTCGTGAGAATACGGACTGGCTGCGGTTCGAGCGTCAGTCGGTGACGTCCTGGGCGGAGAGCGGGCTGATGATTGCGCGAACGACAGAGAGTCGGGCCGGGGTGGTGGAGGCCTGGCCGCAGTCGTTGGCAATGAGGCAGTCGTAGTTGCCGGCGTCGTCGAGCGTGACCGAGTGGATCGTCAGCGTGTCGGTGGTCGAGCCGAGGATACGGCCGTCGTCGGAGAGGGGCTTCGTATTTTTTCGCCATTGGTAGGTGAGGGGCTGGCCGCCGGAGGCGGCGACGGAGAATGAGGCGGTTGCGCCCGTGATGAGTTTTCGAGGGGCGGGTTGCTGGGTGATGGCTGGGGGCTGGAGGGTGGGGCCCCAGCGGGCCCAGTGGGCGGACACGTGGTCTCCCGCGATGAAACAGCTTCCGCCGACGACGAGGTCACCGTTAAATGAGGTGAATGTCGTTATGCCACTCCAACCGGAATGGTAGATACCATTGCCAAGTCGCCCCCATGCGCTGCCATTCCAAGCTGCGATTCCGCGAATGGGCTGACCATCAACCGAGAGGAACGAGCCGCCGACGATAAGTGCGTCGTTATAGACAATGAGCGCGCGTCCGTACTGGTTCAGTCCCGTGCCCATCGCGTGCCATGCCTGGCCGTCCCAGCGGGCGATGTTGTACGCCGGCGTGCTTCCCGCCGAACTGAACTGACCTAGCGCAACGAGATCGCCCTTGTACTCGGCGACCGCAAACACGGATCCTGCAATTCCGCCGCCGATTGATTGCCATTCTGCTCCATTCCATCGTGCAAGACCCGTCGTGTTGACGTTACCAGACCGGGTAAAGCTCCCGCCCGCGATCAGGTCATTCTGATATGTTGCGAGCGAACACACGGCTCCGTCGATGCCTCCGCCGAGCTCTGCCCAATGGTTGCCATTCCAGATAGCAATGGAGCGAGCCGTGAGCCCGTCTGCTGTTGCGAAGTTTCCACCGGCTATCAGGTCGTTGCGGAATTCATTGAGGCAATTGACCTGGCCGTTCATGCCTTCGCCCATCGGCTGCCAGTCGGATCCGTTCCACCGAGTGATGCTATTCATGACGATGCCATCGACGTGCGTAAAGGCACCGGCGACAATCAGGTGATCATTCCACACGCGGAGCGCCGAGACATAGTTGATGTGTTCGCCGACGAACCCTATGGACTCCCACGCCGAGCCGTTCCATCGCCCAAGGTTTTCCGGTAAGAGATCGAGTCCCGACCAATCCTGGCGTCCGGCAAAGAGTGAGCCGCGATACACGACTGCGGCAGAAATCGGCGCACGCATTCCCTCCCCGGCCGGTTTCCATTCATCGTTGGTCCAGCGCGCCAAGCCGGAACATCCCACGGTTTGTTCACCGGCAATCAACCCCGCGACGACCAACTCGCCATTGAATACGTTCATGGCAAACACTTGGGGATCGCTACCTCCGAGAAGGCGCCCTCCGAGAGCTTGCCAGGCCACGCCATCCCAGCGAGCGATGCCTAACGCGAAGGCGCCTTCAATCGAATTGAAGTACCCCCCCGCATATAGATGGTTCCCCAACGAGGCGAGCGCATGGACGTACAAACCGCCGACGCTCGACGCGAGCACTTCCCATGATGCACCATTCCACGCCCTGATGCCGAACGATGATGGTCCGCCGACGATCAGTTGGTTGTTGTGGACTGCCAGCGCACGAAACGTGGATCCGCTCGCGAGTTGCTGCCAAGCGCTGCCGTTCCATCGTGCAAGGTGTCTGGCCGACCCGACCGAGAAGCTACCGCCGGCAATCAGTTCGTCGTTGTAGACTACCATTGTGTAGACACTATGGAATGCGCGGGGGCCGACGAGACTCCACGCTGACCCGTTCCATCGGGCGATGGCTGGGATATTCTGCCCCCCGGAATACAAGAAACTGCCGCCGGCGTAGAGCTCGCCCTTGTATTCGGTCAATGCGTGGACTGATCGATCCATTCCTGTACCAAGCTCGTGCCATTTCGAGCCGTCCCAGCGGGCGATGCGATTGGCTTCCGTCTCCCCGGCCTTGGTGAAATCGCCGCCGGCGACGAGATCGCCGTTGAAGACCGCGAGCGCTTGCACTGTCGCGTTCAGTCCGTTCCCAAGGGCGGTCCAGTGCTGGCCGTCCCAGCAAGCGACGTTGTTTGCGAGCTGATCGCCGGCAATGGTAAACAGGCCGCCAACGACGAGCTTGGGGCCCGTGCCGTCATCCCACACCGTCAAGGCGTACACGTTTCCGTTGACGCCGGGTATTCCCTGTCCGGGTCGCCAGTCGTAAGCGCATTCGGCGAGTGCGTCGACGGCGGCGAAGCTGGTCGAAAGGGTGAGCAGGAGTTGGACGCATCTGAAAACTGGACTTCGAGTGTTCATGGGTTGATTGCTAGTCTGGCCCCGGCGACGGTTTCACGCGGGCAGTCTCATTGTAGCGCATTGGGTGGTGTCCGACCGTTGGCGCGGGCGGCCCGTCGTGCGATGGCTCGTAATGGGGTCGACGATGCCGACTCTCAGAGGCGGTTTTGGATGGAGATTCGCGCGGACTGGCCGCGGCGGTGCATTTCTGCGAGTCCCGGGAATGGCCCGAACAACAGGTGTGTCGGGGTAGATGCCAGTGGCGAGCGCGATCGTCAGGGGCATACTGCTCCGGCCGTCAGGTCGTCGACGAAGAGCGTGACGTCCGCCGGGTCGATGGCTCCGGCGCCGTCGAGGTTGGCGCAGGTGCAGTTGCCGCCAACGAGGATGCATTGAACGAACGGCTGGATGTCCGAGCCGTCGATCAGGCCGTCGTTGTTCAGATCGCCGGGGCAGACGCACGGGATCGCCGTCGCGGTGAAGGTGAGCGCTCGGACGCCATCGGGCCGGACGATCAGGTCGAAGACACCGTCGAACTCGGGTTCGTCGGCCGTGAAGCCGAAATCAGAAACCTGGAAGGTGACGCCGGGGCTGGAATCCTCGATGTACTCGACCAGCGTGTACTCGGTCTTGGCGACGCCGGGGCCGATGCGGAAGTCGAACATCACCGGACCCGAGCCGCTGCTGCCGCGGCTGAAGGTGGTCACCAGCTTGATCCGATCGCTTTGGTCGCCCAAGTCGAATGCGATTCGCGTGCCGGGGGCGATCGAGCTGCTCCAGGCCTCGGTGATACCGATGCCCGGTCCTCCGATGTCGCCGGGCGCGAGGATGGCCTGCCCACCGCCGAGGCCGAACGTGTTGAGGATGCGCGTCGTGCCGTTGACGGCCAGCGTGCCGTCCCACACGTTCCAGTTCATGCGGACGTGGCCGTCAATCTCGACGCGCCCGCCCGTCGTGTGAGAACCGGACGTCGCCGCGCCCACCGACCAGCCGGCCGCGCCGCCGTTAGCGATGCCATCGGGCGTGATCCGCCAAAGGCCCTCGCCGATCTTTGTCAGGTTGGCTTCGGAGTCGATGCGGCCGGTCCAAGTCATGTCGTGCCCGTTGGAATCGATCGTGGTCAGGCGCAGAACGCGGATCGGCCTGCTGGTGTCCCAATCGCCCGTGAGCACGAGGCCGGCCCCTGTCGTTCCGACGAATTCGAGGATGCCGTCCGGATCGCCCAAGTTGCTGTCGCGGTTGAGTTCGACTTCGGCGTTGAAGATCCGTGTTCCGCCAGTGTAGGTGTTGTCGTTCGAGAGGACGAGCCGGCCCATGTCGGTGGGATTTGACTCGAGATAGACAGCGCCCGGACCGGAGATGACGCCGGCGTACTCGATGGCGTTGTTGGCGGCGGTGGTCGCCGCCAGGCGGAAAGCGCCCGACTGCACGTCGGCCGGCTTGTCGATGACGGCGGCGCCCGCGCCGCGGTATTCGAGACTGGGGACGAGTTCGCCGCCGCCGGCCGTGCGGTTGACGAAGCCACTGGTGGAGTCGAACGTGTTCGGGTTTGTGAAGCGAAAGCCGCCGGCATCGATGGTGGTGAGGCCGGTGTAAGTGTGAGTGGCAACGGTCGTCAGCGAGAAGTCGCCGCTCTTGGTGATGCCGTTGCTGCCGGCGATGACGCCATTGATGATCGCGATATTGCCGACGTGGAAAATTCCCTCGGCGGCCCCGAAGTCGAAGTTGTTTTCGATCGGCACGTTGCCGACGAGGATGACGGCGCCGCTGGCGGGTCGGATCGTGCCGGCACCTGTAATCGTAACGCCGGTTGCCGTGCTGGTGCCGACGATGAGGGCGTTGATGTCGACCACATCGTTGTTGTTGACGGTGCTGGTGATCCGGACGTTGGAAGTCGCGCCGGCGGACAGATTGTTGTCGGTGTATTCGCCGGGTGTAAGCGAGCGAAAGGCGCCGCCGTCGTACGTTACGAGATCGCGCGGCGACGTGATGAGCACTCCGGAGACCGCGCTGATCCACGGGACAATTCCATTGACCAACACCGGCGCCTGATCGACCTCGAAGCGCGAGTTGGCGTTGCCGAGCGTTAACATCATCGTGGCGCGATCGCCGCGGGTGAGCTGAGGCGCGCTGAACGTGACGCCGCCGTTGCCGCCGTTGATGAACAGCATGCCCATGCCATCGATGGTCATGTTCCCAACGCGTTCGGTCGTCAGATTGCCTCCAGCGGAATTGCCGATGGCGGAGATGCGACCGCTGACGAGGTTGACGGGCGCGGTGTCATTGAGGCGATTGACGACGCCGGCCGCGTTGTCGACCCGCAGCTCGCCGCCGTTGCGGATGTCGTACCGGCTCGAATTGGCGATACGTCCTGCGGCGCCGCTGACGGTGATACCGCCGGCCTTGAAACCCACGGTGGCGCTGGCGGGCACGCCGTAGGCGACGGGCATGTCAATCAGCGTGGTGCCGGCGTAGGTGTTGGCGCCGGTCAGCGTGACAGTGATCGCGACGGTGCCGACGGAGCGGGCATCGATGCCGCCGGGGCCGCTGATGATTCCCGAGAGCGTCAGGCCATTGGTGGTGCGGAGCAGAAGGTCGCTATTGGCGGTGATGTTGTTGGCGGCGGTGAGACTGGCGCTGGAGCGAAGGATGCCACCGTTAGCGCTGACGGCTCCGGTTCCGAGGGCGGTTGCGTTTCCAATTTCAATGACGCCGCTGCTGAGTACGACGCCGCCGGAGAACGTGTTGGCGCCTTCGAGTCGGAAAAAGCCGTCGATTTCAGTGGGCGAAGACGAGGTGACGGTGATGGAACCGACGCCAGAGACGGGGGAGGCGATGAACACCGTCCCGTAGGACAGCGCCTCGAGCGTGAGGTTGCCGGTGAGACGCCAGTCGTTTGCCACGCCCGTGATGCCGCCGAACCGAAAGAGCCCGACGTCGGTTGTGCGGAGCAGGGCACCGTTGCCGAATTGCAGCGAGCTGCCGGCGTTCTGCCCGATGAAGGTCGCCGTCCCGGTGCGGGTCTCGAAGGTGATCTGGCCAACTTCGAGCACGCCCAGGTCATTGAAGGCCCGATAGGACGAGTGCCCGAGGTTGGTGAAGTACAAGCGCGTCGATGGACCGGACGCGGGTACGTTCCCGCCGGCCCAGTTCGCCGCGTCACTGAACTGGCCGTTGACCCGCGATATCCAGATCGAGTCGGTACCGGCTGTGGCGGAGGTCGGCATTGACAGCGCGGCGCCAGCGAGAACCGCAAGAATCACGATGGCGTGGATTGGCGTGGAATCGGTGCGTTTCATCCTGGCTTCTCCTCTCCTGGCCCCGGGAGGGCTTGTGGTTGAGTATCGGCGGCGGGAGCGCCGATCTACCGGCAGGCCGGACGCTCGGATTGCTGGATACGCACCGGTCCGGATGCCGTCACAGGGATGCTGCTTCCTTCCAAAAGCATCGTAGCGAAAGGCGCTGGACGAAGAAATACCCTTGGGCACCAATGGTTCTCACGAAGCACGGGAAGTCGGCCTCAGTCGCCGGTCGCCATCGTCGGTTCGGGCGCGGGTCGCCTTGGTCGGGACGACTAGTACTCCAGTTCTGTCGGCGGGAAGAGCGTTATCAGCAGGTCGGTGAAATCCGGCACCCGCGGGGCGTCGTCAATCTTTGCCTTGATCGGCACCGCCAAGCAGGGGCTGGTACACCGATAGCTGACACAGCAGCCAATCGGGCATTGCCATTCTGCAAGGCAGAGGAATCCGCAGCCGGATGAGAGGGTTGCGGCGATGAGAAGACCTGCCAACGCAAGCGATCGCGCGAATCGTGAGTTCGTGGGCATGGTTGTTCTCCAAAAGGGCCGTCGGTGGCGGCGCCCGTCAGGCCGGGCGCTCGCCGTCAGGCAGCTCGCTGTCGGCGCGAACTTGTGCTGTGACGGGCGCGAAAGCGAACCGACTCAGTAGCGCGCCAACTCGGCTGGCGGGAAGAGCAGGGCCAGCATGTCGGTGAAGTCGTTGGTCGCGGGGGCGTCATCGATGCGGACTTTCATTTCTTCGACGCAGTCATTGATGCACCGGAAACGGACGCAGCAGCCGGTGGGGCACTGCCAGTCGGCGAGGCAGAAAAACCCGCAGCCGGATGAGAGGGCGACGGCGAGAAGCAGGCCGGCCGCCGCGAGCGCTCTTGCGAAACGTCGATTCGACATGGCTTTTCTCCTCTAGCAGGTTAGCGGCGATCGGCGAGCGTGCCGTCCGCCAGCACTAAAACTTCGGCCACTGGGCTTCCGGGAAGAAGGCTATCAGGAGGTCGGTGAATTCGTTCGGTTGGGCGGCATCGTCGATGCGGGCCTTATCAGGTGCGAGGCAGATGTCGGCGCAGCGGGAACGCGAACAGCATTGCTGAAGGCAGTCGAAGTCAGTTCGGCAGAAGAACCCGCAGCCGGATGAGAGGGCCACGGCGAGAAGCAGGCCGGCGAGCGCGAGCACTCTTGCGAAACGTCGATTCGACATGGATTTTTCTCCTTCGGGTTGGAGTAAATGTTAACTTTGTTCCCGGTCAAGAACAAGGAAAAAGCGGGCGGGGGACCGTTGGGGCCGTGCGTTGAAACTAGTTGAGACAAGGCGGGAGCTGGTTGGCCGATGGGGAGGCTCGCGGCGCTTCCTAACGGGCGCGGTTCTGATATGGCGCGGGGAGACATTCAACCGTCAGCTCGCCATGGTCAGCCGGCGACGCTGAGGCCGACGGCGGTCGCGGCGGCGTATTCGTGGGTGTGGGAGATCGAGATGAGGATCTTGGCGATTTTTTTGCGCTGGGCGATGATTTCGCATTCGCCGGTGAGCGTGACGCTGGGCTGGCCGGAGGCGTTGTTGGTGATTTCGACGTCGGTCCAGGCGATTCCGCCGCGCCAGCCGGTGCCGAGGACTTTGAAGACGGCCTCCTTTGCGGCGAAACGGCCGGCGATGTGGGGAAGGGGGTCGCGCATGCGGTTGACGTAGGCCTGCTCAGAGGGGGTGAGGACGCGTTCGAGGAAGCGGTCGCGGTGTCGTTCGAGAACTTCGCCGAGGCGGCGGTTTTCGATGAGGTCGATGCCTTGTGAGACGACGTTCACGCGGTCGAGGTTAGCGAGGCGCGGCGGCGGCGGCAAGCGATGGCGGGGTCGCCGCACGGGCTGAGGGGCGTACAATCGGCCGCGCGATGAATGAACGAACGGCTCGACACGTGCGCAATATCGGGACGGCGGCATTGCTGCTGGTGGCGGCGGGGCTGCTGGCGGCGTCGGCGCATCGAGCGCGAGAAGACGGATCGGGGACGAGCGACTTCGACGACTTCTGGCGTACGGCGCGGAATGACGTGTTGGCGCGGCGGACGATTTCGGAGCAGTACGGGGTTCACAACTACTTGCCGTTTTTCATGGCCGTGATGGCGCCACTGGGGTGGCTGCCGTTGAAGGCGGCTGTGGTGGTGTTCAATGTGGCGTCGATGGCGGCGTTCCGGGCGGCGGTGCGAGTAACCAGTCGCTGGGTGGGTTGGCGCGCGGCCGGGCTGACGGCGGGGCTGGTGTTTGCGTATGCGGCGGATTGCGTGCTGCTGGGACAGACGGCGCTGATCATCGTTGCGCTGCTGGTGTGGGGTTTGCGCTTGTTTGAGAAGCGGCGCGATTGGGCGGCGGGGACGGTACTGGCGGTGGCGGCATCGGTGAAACTTTTTCCGATCGTGCTGGTCGGGTGGTTTCTGTTGAAGCGGCGCTTTCGGGTGGTGGGTGGGGTGGTAATCGGGCTGGTTGTTTGCGATGTGATGGTGCCGTCGGCGGTGTTCGGACCGCGGCAGAACTGGGAGCTGCATCGGGCATTTTGGGAGCGGAGTGCGGCGGGGCAGTCGGTGCTCGCGCTGGCGGCCGGTGATTCGGACAAGATGGCGTTTTCGAACCAATCGCTGCCGGTGGTCATGCGGAGATTGCTGTTGCCGGTCGATGCGGGGCGGCACTACGACGGCAAGGGGTTTCGCGTGAACATAGTTGACTGGGACGGCCGGGAGTGCCGGGTGCTCGGGTTGCGGATGACGGCGGTTCAGGCGGCGGTCGTTGGGGTCTTGGGAGTGCTGACGTGCGTAGTGGTCTTGGGCACGAGGCGGGCGGCGGCAGGATTGGGCAATGAGCGCATGCGATTCGAGTATGCGGCGTGGATGGTTCTGTCGATGGTAATGTCACCGGTGTTATGGACGTTTTACTATTCGCTTTGTTTCCTGCCGCTGGCACTGATGGCGAGTGATGCATTCGAGCGGCGAAGGACGAGCGGGCGCTGGCCCATGATGACGATGGTGCTGTTGGCGTGGGGCGTAGCGACACCGTTGCTGGCGTGGCCGGAGGCGCGGGCGATCGGGATTCACTACTGGGGATTGGTTCTGGTGCTGCTCACAATCCTATCGCTCGCCCGCCGCGCGGGACGCCGATTGTCGGAGGTATGAATGACCCTGTCGCAGCAAATGCGCGGCACGCGCGTGTTCGTAATTGCCGGAGCACTGGCGCTGTTGACTATTCTGACGTTTCTACCGGCGCTGCGCGGCGAGTTTCTCAACTGGGACGACGACAAACTGCTGACCGAGAACATGGGCTTTCGCGGCTTCTGGCCGGCGAACGTGCGCTGGATGTTTTCCACGATGCTGCTCGGCAACTATCAACCGCTCACCTGGCTGAGCTACGCGTTCGACTATTGCATCTGGGGCATGAACCCATTCGGCTATCGACTCACCAACGTGCTTCTGCACTCGACGAACGCTGTGTTTGTGTTCGTGCTGGCCAGCCAGTTGCTCGGACTGTGCCTGCCGGACGCCGATGGCCGCTCGCGAGTCATCGGAGCAGCGGCCGCGGCCCTCTTTTTTGCTCTCCATCCACTCCGGGTCGAGTCGGTTGCGTGGGCCACGGAGCGCAAGGACGTTCTGTCGAGCTGTCTTCTGTTGGCGAGCGTAATCGCCTACCTAAACTACGCCGGCCGCAGTCCGCCCGGCCGTGGGTACTACGCAACCGTCATTTTGCTGGGCCTGTCGTTGCTCGCAAAGGTCTGGGGCATGACGCTGCCGATCGTTCTGCTCATCCTCGACGTTTACCCACTGCGCCGATTCGGCGTGGCGACAGCGGGGCGAAGATGGAGTGAAGCGAGACGACTGCTGGCGGAGAAGTTTCCCTTCATCCTCTTTGCGGCCGCGGCTGCGATGAAGGCGTACGGCGCCCAGACGACACGGGTGGAGCTACGGTCTGATTTCGGTTGGGCAGAGAAGATCGCACAATCCTGCTATAGCATCATCTTTTACATCTGGAAGACCGTGATGCCGGTCGGTTTGACGCCCTTGCATCAGCGGCCGATTCCGCTCAACGCGTTTGCACCGCGATATCTGATCTGCGCCGCAAGTGTCGTGATTATCTCAGTCGCCCTGATCGGCCTTCGCCGACGCGTGCCCGCCCTGCTTTGCGCCTGGCTGATCTATCTGGTCGTGCTCACGCCCGTCGCCGGATGGGTGCCGGTCGGTCCACAGATCGTCGCCGAGCGCTACACCTACCTTGCATGTATCCCGTTTGCGATGCTCTTGGCCGGTGCGATCGCTTCACTTCCGCTGCATTCCAGGCAGAGGGCCGGTGTGAGTATCACGGCAGTCACGATCGTGATAGCCGTCCTCGGCGTCGCAACTTGGCGATACTGCGGCGTGTGGCACGACTCACGATCACTTTGGGAGCGCGTCCTGGCTGTCGAGCCGGATTCGTGGGCCGGGCATAACAACATGGGTTTGCTTCTCTTGCGGAGCGGCGATCTGTCGCCGGCCCGCGAGCACTTCGAACGAGCTGAAGCCGTCTTTCCCAACGAGCCGTTGGTCCAGAGCAATCTGGCTGTCTGCCTGGCCAAACTGGGCCAGACCGAGCAGGCGGTTGTGCATTTCAAGCGCGGCGCCGCCGTCCCCAACGCCAGGACAAGTGTTCTTCTGATGATCGCCGATGGACTTCTGGCATTGGGTCGATTCAACGATTCCCGAGACGTTTACGAGCAGCTTCTGCGCCGCGATCCCAACGACCCGGACGCACACACAAATCTCGCCATCGCGTTAGATGCTCTGGGCGAATCGAGCACTGCCATTACTCATCTGGAGCGGGCAATTGCCCTGTATGAAGCGGGCGAAGCATCAGACAAGACCTATCACGATGCATCCATAATTCTCGCCGCCATCTATGAGCGCAGAGGCGACTCCGAGCGTGCTGCTGAGCTCCGCCGACGATCCACCGGAGACCCGATGTTGCCCTGAGTTCGGAATCAGCCGGTGTCGCGCGCAAGCGTTGGCGGGCGAAAAAGAAACAGCGTCACCTCCCGGAGGAGATAACGCTGCGAAGAGTATCGATGTTTAGTTCGCGATCAGGAGCGTCTGCGACCGATCAACAGGCCACCCAGACCAAGGAGCGTGAGCGTCAGAGGTTCCGGGATATTGGCATGGATAACAAAATTGTCGACACGATTAGAACCGGCCGTAGCGACCGTTCCGCCGGCTGTGCCGGCAGCCGCGGTCGACATGTCCACGAGTCGGAAACCGATGAACCCCTGGTTGTCCAAATCGGGGATGTCTTTCAGACTAACAAAATAACTGTACACGGGGTTGGCGGGCGGAGTTGAAGACCACGGCGTGTTCGGCGCGGAGTTCGGTTGCACGATATAATCCGGGGGAACGGCGGTGTACGGTCCTCCGTTGCTCCACTGAAGCTGGAAGTCCCGCGGACCGGTGTTGCTGCTGGTCTGATCCCATGAGACCTTGATGCCGGACCAGCCGATACTGGAGGTGCTGAACTGGTAATAGTCTCCGACTGTCCATGCGTTCGAGCTAAAGGACTCGTTGGACCCGTTGCCGGCCGGATTCGAGTAGACCGTCGCGCCGTTCGCGTGGGAACCGAGCGCGAACGACGTAGCGGCGTTGAGTCCGCCCTCTGCCGCAAAAGGCCCGGCAGTTGTCGGGACGCTGACTTCGAACGTCCAAATCGCGAGATCGGCCTGCGCCCAAACGGGCAGCGCCGTTGCCGCAACAATGGCGACCGAGAAAAGCAGTACACTCTTTCTCATCACACACTCCTCCTAAGCTATCCCGAGCCGAAAAGGGCGATCCGCCTTCGACACGAGTAATCCAACCACCGTGGAGCTACTTCCGCTCCTCCTTCACTCACTACATCATACTCGGAATGGGGGTCCCAGATCAACGCGATTCCGGCGGAATCGATCGGGCCTAACCGGCTGTCCAGTCCGGGTTTGTGGTGATCGTGAAGCCGCCAGCCGCAATAATACCCGCGATTTATGGTGCGGCGCAATTCGGGTCGGAACTATGAATTTGCCCCGAAACTGAGCCGGCCTATCGGATTCTGGCACCGCCGAAGCGGGACCACTGCAGGCTGGATCCCAACGGCCAGCGCAACCATTTGCCGCGCGCCTCTAGTAGCCGGACTCGCGCGAACTGTCACATTCTTGGCTATTCGGAGGGTCGATATCGATCACGTTGCGACGCTTGCATCGCAATTCGCGCTCGGCTCGCAGCCGGGCTTCGCGGTTGCTATCGGCGACGCCGAATCACGGCAATCGCACCAATGCCTAGCAACGCGAGAGTCGTCGGCTCCGGAACCGGGGTGAAATCGACGCCGCGGAAGATCGTGTTTGCTCCGGCGGTCTGGAGCGTCGTAAACGACGATGCGATACCGGTGTCCGTGACCGTTACGAGCTTATTTGCCGTGCCGTCGGCGGTGATGGCGTAGAGGATGTTTGCACCGGTGACGTCCGTCGTTCCGGCGAGACCGCGGAGGCCGGCGGTGAGCTGGCCGGTGAGCGTGTAGGCCAATTGCCATGTGTTCAGTCCGGCGTTGAAGGTCCACTTCTGGAGGCCGCCGCCATTGGCGAGGGTGCGGTCATCGGCCACATAGAGCGTATTGGCGTCTGAGAACCAGAAGTCGTAGGGCGAGGGGGTTCCAGTGCCCGAGACGCCGGTTCCGGGCAGGAGCGTTGCGGTCGGTGAGCCGCTGGTCGGCAGACCGCCGGAGACAATATTGATACCAACGTTCGTGCCGGAGGCGCTCGAGACGTAGAGGTTCCCACTAAAGATGTTCACGACGCGAGTGTTAAGGGTGTTGAGCTGGGCCTGATTGGCGCCGCCGAAGTCGCTGTAGACTAAGCCGCCGGTTCCGCCAGCACCGGTTGTCCAGATGTTTGAGCCGTCGGCGGTGACGGCGCTGCGAATGTTATTGGCGCTGTAGTTGTTGGGATAGAGCGTCGAGAGGTCCGCGTTCATGAGTGAATCGACGCGGCCGGCGACGCGATTGACGTTGGCGCTCGAGGTGCCGGCGATGCCGAGGGTTCCGGCGGCGGCATTGTAGCCGGCCAAGGTCAGGTACTGTGCGTTATCGGAGAGGGTCAGGGCACCCTCGGAGGTTGCGCTGCCGCTCATGGTGAGGCGGTTGCCGGTAGGACCGGAGTTGAGCGCGAGGGTCGAAACGGCCGGCGACGCGGGGGTCGTGTCGTATTCGACGAGGGCGACCGGGTTGGCGGCGCTCGAAAGGGCCGTGGTTCCGTCACCAACCCTCGAAACGACGAGATTGCCGGGCGTGAATGCGGCCGACGCAAAACCTGTCAGCGCCATTACCAACGCGGTCGCTCCCAATAAGCTCTTCTTTGTCATGATTTTTTCCTCCTCGCGCGAGCGACGTTGCGTCACCCATCGATGCAATGTGCCCCTCTCGGGAATGAAGCAAACGCTGCTTCATCAGCGCCAAACAGGTTACCCATTCGCACGCGTGCTCTGCAATCGGGATTTGCCCGACTATGCGCAAACTTAGCGCAGCCGGGCAGATGGAAGTGCGGTCTCTAAATGGGGATGCGCTCTGCGCCGCCGTGCGAAAGAGTTTCGATCGCGATGAGCAGGCGGAGGGCGATTTGCTGTTTTGAAGCGGCAGGCCAGCGTTGCCAGCGACCGCCGCGGACGAGGAAATCGACGCGGGCTCGATCGGCGCCCACGTTTTCCATGCCGTTTAGGACGATGGCGTCGCAGTTCTTCCGGCGGAGCTTCGCTTCGGCGTGGACACGGGCGGCGTGATCTTCCATGGCGAAACCGATCGTGAGTTGTCGGCGCTTGCGCTTGCCGAGCGCGGCGGCGATGTCCTCGGTCGGTTCGAGGCGGACGGTCATGGGTTTGCTGGTCTTTGCCTGCTTCAATTTCTGCCGCGTGGCGGGGCGGTAGTCGCAGACAGCGGCGGTGAAGATGGCGGCGTCGCAGCGGGGGAATGCCTTCTTCGCGGCGGCGGCCATTTCGGCGGCTGTGACGACCTGGACAACGCGGATGTTTCGCGGCACGGCGAGGGAGACGGGGCCGGAGATGAGCGTCACGTCGTGACCGCGATCGCGGGCGGCCTCGGCAATGGCGTAGCCCATCTTGCCGGACGATGGATTTGTGATGTAGCGGACGGAGTCGAAGTACTCGCGGGTTGGTCCGGCTGTGATCAGGATTCGCATGTCTTATCCTCTGCGTTGCTACTTGCGGCGGCCCGTCATCAGTTCGACGGCGCGGGAAACGATTTCAGAGGGATCGGCCATGCGGCCGACGCCGACGGTGCGACAGGCCATCCAGCCGGAGTCGGGGCCGACGAAGTGACACTTCGCTTCGCGGAGGAGCTTGATGTTTCGCTGGACGGCGGGGTTGTCCCACATGCGGCTGTTCATGGCAGGCGCCAGCAGAATTGGGCCGGGTGCGGCGAGGAGCATGGTGCTGAGGAGGTCGTCGGCGATTCCGAGGGCCATCTTGGCGAGGATGTTGGCGGTGGCCGGGGCGACCAGCATCAGGTCGGCCCGCTCGGTGAGGCGAAGGTGCTGGGGATCGTAATCGTCGGCGACGTCCCAGAGGTTCAGGTGGGCGCGACGGCCGGACAGGGCTTCGAAAGTAAGGGGGGTGATGAAGTGGCGGGCGGCTTCGGTCATGGCGATGGTGACGCCGCAGCCGCGCTGCACCAGCGCCGAGACAATGGCCGCCGCCTTGTAGGCCGCGATCCCGCCGCAGACTCCGACGACGACTTCGCGCCCGTCGAGGTCGTTGCGTTGCGGAGACTCAGCGCTTGGCCGGCTCGGGCGCCGCGAGGTTGCTCGCTTCATAGTCGACCGTCAGTTTGCCCTGGAGGATTTCCTCGACCACGACTTCCATCGGCGTCAGATCGCCGGGCTCGACCATGGGCCTGGCACCCTGCATCAGCTCCAGCCAGCGCTTCTGGATGAGGGCGGTCAGCTTGAAGCGGCCGCCGACCTTGTCCACGATGTCATCACTACGGAGTCCCTTGATCATCGACTCGTCTCCTGACTCAAACAACTACTGATTTCGTCCACGGTGCGTTCCAACTCGGCGTTGACGATGAACCGATCATAGCACTTGCTCTCGCGAGCGAAGCCGATTTCGCCGTCGGCCTTGGCGAGTCGGCGGGCGATTTCGGCTTCGGGGTCGGTGCGGCGACCCTCGATCCGGCGACGCTGCTCATCCGGGTTGGGCGGCAGCAGGAAAAACGACTTCGCGTCCGGATACTTCTGCCGGACCTGGATCGCGCCATTGACGTCGATCTCCAGGACGATGGTCCGGCCGTCGGAGAGCGCCCGGCGCACGGGATCGAGCGGTGTTCCATACGAATGGCCGTAGACGCGTGCGCTTTCGAGCATGCCGCCTTCGGCGAGCAACCGATCGAACTCGGCCTGTTCGACGAAACGGTAGTTCCGTCCGTCGCGCTCGCCCGAGCGTATGGGCCGCGTCGTATAGGATACGCTGAATTCGGCCGGAAGTCGCTCGCAGAGCCGGGCGCAGACGGTGCTCTTTCCGACGCCGCTCGGTCCGCTGATGACGACAATCTGGCCTCGATTTTCGGGTGGCATTGTCCACTCGTCCGGGTCGGCGGTCCCTCGTCCGCGTCGCCCGCACTCGGTCTACTCGACGTTTTGTACCTGTTCCTTGATGCGGTCGATGAGGGCCTTGATATCGACCACGTGCCGTGCAATCTGGGCGTCGTTTGCCTTGCTGCCGATGGTGTTGGTCTCCCGAAGCATTTCCTGAGCGACGAAGTCGAGCTTGCGGCCGGCCTCGTCGCGCGTATCGCACAACTCGGCGAAATGATCGAGATGGCTGGCGAGGCGGGCGAGCTCTTCGCTAATGTCGCAGCGCTCGGCGAAGATGGCGATTTCGCGGATGAGGTCGTCCTGGTCGAGCTTGATTTCGCCGGATGCGAGCAGCGAGTTAACACGGGAGCGGAGCTTCTGGTGGTAGTCCTCGACGACAAGCGGCGAACGAGTTCGAATCTGTGCGGCCAAGTCGCGGATGCGGGCGCAGTGATCGAGCAGGTCCTTTCGGAGGGCGGCGCCTTCGAGCTTGCGCATCTCGATGAGGCGGTTGACGGCGTCGTCTGTGAGAGCGACGACCGTGGCCTGGTATTTCTGGCGGGTGGAATCGTGGAGAACGCGCGGCTGGCAGACGCCGGGCAGTGCGACGAGGGCCGCGAGGTCGATCTGGCAGGCCTTCTCGAGGCCGCGAATCTGCTGGAGACTATCGACGTATGACTGAAGGGCGGCGAGATTGATCTGCTGGGCGGCGAGCGGGCTTTCATCGCGGAAGGCCAAGCTGTAGGTGATGCTGCCGCGTCCGAGTCGCTCGCGCAAGCGCTGCTCGACGACCGGTTCAAGGGCGGTCAACTCTTCGGGGAGCTTGAGGGAAAGCTTGAAGTAGCGGCCGTTGAGACTGCGAATCTCGACGCGATAACTGATGCCGTCGACGTGACGATCGGCGGCGCCGAAACCGGTCATGCTGAGAATCATCAATACTTTCCAGCGATCAGCGAATCAAACCGTGCAAGTGCTGAACTCGAGCCGGGCTCGGCGACATCACGGCTTCACCGGCTGTGCAGGTGCGCCAGCCGGCGGCGGCGGTGGCGTTGTCGGCGAAGGAGTCGCGGGCGAACCGGCGGAACCACCCGGTGCTGTCGGCGGTATGTTGATCGGGACGGCCGTTCCGCCTGTCGGGGTGGTCGGCTTCGCCGGCGCGGACTGTCCGGGGACGTTCGCGGGCATTGGGACGTTGGCCGGGAGGACCGGAGCGCCGCCAGCCGGTGAGATTCCCATCATTTCGGCGGACGAGGTTGGCTGGAAGGCGTAGTTGCTGACGATGGCGAGGAGGATGAGGGCGGCGGTGAAGCCGACGGTGACCCAGGTCAGAAAGTCGCCGGTCTTGGTGCCGAAGGCGGAGTGGCCGCCGACGCCGCCGAAGGCGCCGGAGAGGCCGGAGCCGCGGTTTTTCTGGAGGAGGATGATGCCGATCATGAGCAGGCCGACCAGCACGAAGAGCGTGGCGAGCAGGCCCTGCCAGAATGACGCGAGAATCAACATTCGACGTACCTCAGCGAACCGATCGAGCGATAGAGGAACCGGCCGGCCTGACGATGGCCGGCGATGCTACGTGAGTCCCTTCGCCTTGATGCACCCGGCAATGATACCGAGAAAATCGTCGGCTGCCAGACTCGCCCCGCCGATGAGGCCGCCGTCGACGTCGGGGGAGGTCATGAGTTCGGCTGCGTTGGAGGCCTTGACGCTGCCCCCGTACAGGATGCGAACGGCCTGGGCGGTGGGGGCACCGAAGGCCGCGGCAAGCTGGCGGCGGATGTGGGCGTGGGCTTCGGCGGCCTGCTGGGGGGTGGCGTTGCGGCCGGTGCCGATGGCCCAGACGGGTTCGTAGGCGACGACGAGGCTGGCGAGCTGTTCGGGCTTGAGGCCGGCGAGGCCGGCGTGGATCTGCTGGGTGAGGATGTCGTCGGTCTGATTGGCATCGCGCTGGGTGAGGGTTTCGCCGACGCAGAGTATCGGACCCAGGCCGGCGGCGAGGGCGGATTTTACTTTTCGATTGATGAGGTCGTCGGTCTCGCCGCAGATGCGGCCGACGGCGTCGCGCGGGCCGATGGTGTGACGGCGCTCGCTGTGGCCGAGGATGACCCAGGTGCAGCCGGCGTCCTTGAGCATGGGGGCGGAGACTTCGCCGGTGAAGGCGCCTTTTGCTTCGGGCCAGAGGTTTTGGGCGCCGAGGGCGATGGCGCTTTCGGCGAGGGCCTTGGCGGCGGGCATGAGATAAACGAACGGCGGGCAGATGGCGACGTCGATGGCGGGGCGCGGGGGGAGCTTGGCGCGGATGGCGGCGATGAGGTCGCGGCCGGTGGCGAGGTTGAGGTTCATTTTCCAGTTGCCGGCGACGAAGGGGCGACGCATTGCGGGGACTCCGGGTTTTGGGGGGACTGTTTTTTGCATGAGACCGCGCCGGGAGCGGGAAAGCAAACGACCGCAAGAAGGCACGAAGCGACGAAGGCACAAACGGACTGAAAGAGGCGGCCGGGGGGCCGCGTGGGACTTGGGGATGGGTTCCAAACGCTGAAACGCTGAAAAGCCAAAACGCGGAAATCAGCCGGACATGAATTTGATGGCATTAATTGGCAGACGGGCTCCGCGGGGCGTGGTTGCGGAATCATTCTGTCCTTCCCCGTTGTTTTTTGCTGAGACGCGCTGGGATTTGGTGGGACAGGGGTCGTGGCCGTCCGCGGTCCGATCATTGTCGGCGGTTGTTCGTACTCCGGCGTTGGATTGTCGGCGCACTTTTTTTGACGATAGAAGCCGACAGAAGGCGATAGAGAGCCGGACATATCGTGTCGCCATACTGGTAATCCCGGGGTGGTTGGAGGCGGGTGCACGGCAAAAGTTGGAATGCTTGGAATTCGCGCCGGAGGCGGTCGGCGGGCGGAGGGGCGATTGATCTTGACGGCGGTAATTGGCGTTAATTGGCGATGCATCGCAGATTGCCTCAATGGAATAGGCGGACTGATGCCATTCAGCGCGCAGAATCTTCGTGGCGGGGGGCGGTAAGTGCAGTCGGAGCCGGTGTTGCGGCCGGGTCATCGGTCCGTGCGGTGGCGTTTGCCCTCACGATGTACTGCTTGAAAGAATAGCCGGCGTTCCGCAGCGGCGATTGCATATTGTGGATTTCGGCGTGTGGGTTCGAGGGCGGGTGATTTGGCGGCGGGAAAACTGAGCATTCTTGGGTTGTTTGTGATGCGGTTGACTCGACAACAACTTGATCGCGGGACGCCATTCCTTGCGCCAGCGTCGTAAGTGCGCCGGGCAAGAAGAATTTACGGCTAAGTCGGATTAACCTAATGGCATTCTAAATAGCCCCACTTGAAAGGGAAAGCGGCTTGTCTCCAGGATACGGGTTAG
>CAZJVS010000039.1:14550-48738 GCA_964549445.1 uncultured Planctomycetaceae bacterium | reverse complement strand
AAGTCTCTCACAAAAATGCGTCCCAAGATTCCGGTTGAACTGTGAGCCAAGACAATGTGGATCTGCCCAGCATTCTTGTGAGATAGAAGACGAACGGTCACCACAGGCTCAGGCGGCGCAGAATTGGTCGCCCAATAATCTGCGCTGCGAAACGAAGGGGCATTCGCGAAACGTGGCGAAGTAAGTGTTCGCGGAGCAAACGGCGCATATCGCGATCGCGATGCCGGGCAATGCGTCGATATTCGGTTGGTCCTAAAGCTGGGCTAATTAGAAGCTGGCTTCTTCGGTCTAGTTCGGCGGAGATAGCCGTCAGCTCTAGACCAGCAGCGGGGCGTGGTCGGTTCCAATCATCGAGACGGACTGGCTTGCAATCCCATGCAACGACCCGATGGGCTTCAAGCTCGCACGATAGGATCATACCCCAGCGTGTGTCCGGAAGGAGCTGATCGAACACGAAATTTCCGAGGCTATAGGCGATGAGAGCGCCGGAATGGCGCTCGAGGCCCTGAGGGACGTGAGGGTGATGTCCGAGTATCAAAGTCGCGCCCGCCCTCACCAACTCATGGGCGAAATGACGCTGGTCCCCACTTGGGCGATCCATATACTCAGTGCCCCAGTGCAATGATACAATGACTACGTCGTTGCGGCTCGCAAGTTGTTGAATCGCGGGTGTGAGCTGATGCCTTTGAACGCCCCCGTCATACGCATACTTCTCGCAAAGAAGGCATGCGCCGATGGACGCCACGCGCAAACCGTTGGCGATTGACTCGTGTGCCTGTAAGCCCGGAGAAAAAGAACAGTTGGGACCAGCACCTACCACATCGACCCCAGCCGCGCGAAGTTGCTGCGCCGTATCGATCGCAGCGGCGCGGCCGTGCTCAAGTATGTGATTGTTGGCCAAATTCGCCAAGTTGATTCCCCACTCTCGCAATCGCGGGGCTAGATTGCCGCGAGCGCGCATTTGGTGAGATCGTAGCCGAGTCGGCTGATAGCCAACATCTGATAGCACACATTCAACGTTGGCAATAGCCAAATCGTGGCTGCGAAGTATCGCTCCGATTGCTCCGTCGAAGAACGCCGAACCCAACCGGTCAAGGGAGCTTCGGGGCCCGCGGCCATACTGATAAAACGATTCGCCACACATAACGTCTCCGACGGCCGCTATTCGGAGGCGACGGTCGCTCACTGGGTCGGCTCGTTGATTTCAAGAATCTTGGACAGCTTCTCTACGACAGCGGTCCAGTCGTGCGATTGCGCAAGCGCCTGCCGCTGCCTGGCGCGCTCGGGGCCATCAGAGGCCAATTCGCGGCGGATGGCGGCGAGGAATTCACGGGGCTCGGACGCGAAACTGACAAGCGTTCCCGCCAGCGCCTGCACCTGCGGGATCGGCACTGACACCACCGGCCGCCCTGCCGCAAGGTACTCCATTAGCTTCAATGGATTGCAGTGCCGAATCCAATCGCTCATCCGCCATGGCAACAAACAGACGTCGAACGCGGCCGCCAAAGCTGGTATGTCTTCATACGGTAACTTCCCGGTGAAGACGACGTTCGGGCGTGCACGCAAGCGGCTGTAATCACCCGCCGTGATGGTGCCGGCGAACACATAGGAGATGTCGGGGGCCGTCCGTGCGCAGTACTCCAACAACTCGATGTCATTCTGCGCCGTAAGCGTTCCGAAGTAGCCTGCGATCGGTCGCCGCACGCCCCGCAGCCACGGTGACGACGATCGGGTAGCCGCCGCCTGGGCGAACCGGTCAAATTCCACACCGTGCGGCAAGTAGTGCACGGCGCCGTTTCGTACGGCGCGCTTCGCCTCAAAGAGCGTCTGTGACACACATACTAACACACTGGACTCGCGCGTCAGTCGTTCCTCTCGCGCGCGGACGGACGCGCCGTCGCGCGTGTAAGGGCACTCTGCGAACGCGTCCGAGACGTGATACACCGAACGCACACCCCCGAACCAGTCCAGTGCCTCGGCCGCCCGCGGATTTTCTAGCCAGAGCAGGTCCGGTCGGATTCCCAGAATCTGGGCCACAATCCGGAGTTGAGCCTGCACGCTGAGGTTGTTCAAACGGTCGATGGCGCGATGTCCCTGAAGAGGGAGGAAAACCGGGCTGAACGTGTGTAGGGATGGACTGACCCGTCGCAATCCGCGCAGGCAACTTGCGGCCTTCCGCATCACGCGCCGTCCCAAGCCACGTGTCGGCCGCGTGGGGAGATCGCTGCTGAATGGGTTGACGTAGAGAATATGATTGGTTGTCGCCAGCCGGCGCATGATGTGCGTTGTGCAGCTGGGGTTCATGTGCCACCAGTCAGTCGGCCCGAAGCACAGGACTTGGCGATTCTCAAGCACCGCCGGCGTCCGATTGACCCGCCAAGCCGACGATCGGGCGGAACTTGCCGCTCACCGTGCGGGGAATCTCGTCGACTTCCACGAATTCAACTTGCAATTCGCTGGGTAAATGCTGGGCCGTAAGCCTGCGCAGCGCGTCGAGATCTCCGGAACCGAACCCGGCCCCGCGAATGTAACGGAAGCTGACGTGATCGGGCGCATCCTGCACCAGTTGACTCTCGAGTAAGTGCACCGGCCCATACAGCAGATGGCTCAACAGCGCCGTCCCAAGTTGCCGGCCGCTCGGCGTGACGATGCACTCGCTTGGCCGGCCCACGATGCGCTCGACTGTCTCGAACTGCCGCCCGCAGGAGCACGGTGGCCCGCCGGCCTCAACGAGATCGCCCAGCTCGTATCGAAACAGCGGCATCGCCCGGTTCCAGAATCCGGTTGCCACGATCCGGAACAGGCCTTGATGAGTGGGGTCGGGGACGAATTCGGTGTAGCCGTACTCCGGAACGACGTGGTAGCGGCCACGCTCGCAGCAATGAATATAACAAACGCGCTCAGCCGAGCCGTAAAAATCGAACACCGAACATTCAAACGCCGCGCTGATTTCGTGCCGCGCCTCCGGCGAAAGAACTTCAGAGGACGTCAGGACCGCGCGCAGTGGTAAGCGCAGCCCTAGTTCCCGACACCCGCGCGCGAACGTCAGCGCCGACGAAGGATAGGCAACCAGCGCGGCGGCCTTGTAAGTCCGCATCGCGTCGGCGTATTCCCGAACAACGCCGAGCCCGAGATGATAGGTCGAGAGTACGAGCTCCCGCATGATTGGATCAATTCGGTACAGTGGGCCGGAAGTCTGGTCCGGAGGCACGATCACGCGTCCGGTGAGAAATGCGCAGCGGTCACGAAGCCCCAGGCCAGCCCACTCCCATTGGCGCCGCACGAACGCGTGCTCATTTCCAATCGACCAGACGTCTCGCGTGATTCGCAAAGGCAGGCCCGTCGTCCCACCGGTGTGCGCCACACGCAGCGCCCAGCGTGGAAAGCCGCGCGAAACGAGATCGCCGCCAGCCGTCCGTACATCGCGCTTTGTCAGCGCCGGCAGGCGATCTAGATCGTGCAGCGACGCGATTCGATCTGGATCGACATTATGGCGCGCAAAGTGGGCACGATAGAATGGCACGCTCTGATACGCCTGCCGGGCAATCGCCCGCAGGTGGGAAAGCTGGTATTTCGCGAGCTTGTCGGCGTCCCACCACTGCGTCTCAGCCAGTTCCCGGCGCCGCCGTCGAAAGGGTCCGATGGCGCGCCGCGCCAGCCAGTTTGTACCCCCGGCTAGGACCGTCCTAAGGTCGCTCGACATCACGAAGGGATACTGTGCTGCGGGAACCGCGCCGACAGCGCCGGCTCGATTGGCCCACTAACAAATATTCGCAGTGCCTGCAACAGTTGCGGCGAGCCGTACGGACCGATCGTGGTCCTTGGCACGAGTGCTGCCGGCGTGCGTATTCGGAACAGCAACTCCGTTTCGTCGATTGCGACGTGCACCAAGCCCATCTGGCCCAGATGCCGGGCGGTGTCGACCTGGTGATCGTTGCGCGTCTCGGCCAGATCACCGCGCCGCGGCATCACCAAGATGGGCTTGCCGTGCTCCATGGCGGTCAGGATCGACCCCATGCCTGCGTGCGCGACGATGAGCCGCGCGGCCTGCACGCGAGCCGCAAACTCCGGGGGCTGCAAAAACGCGGTCCATTCGATGTGTTTCGGGCGCAGGCGCGAATCGCCGATCTGCGCAAAGACGTCCCGCGCCCCACTCTCACCGGCCCATTGATCCACGGTCTGGACGAGTCGGTCAAACGGCATCTGTCCACCCACGGTGACGAAAATCATAGCGTGCCCCCTTGAAAGTAAGGTCCCTCCGGGCGGGCCAGGTGCGGCCACTGCGTCAGCCAGAGGTCCGCATGGCGTCCGGCCAGTTGGCCGGCCTTCGACAGCACCTCGACATTCGCGATGCTGTCGATCCAGGCCGTCCGAGCTCCGATCCACTTGCCGATGCGGATCGCGAAGTATCCCGGCGCGGCGCCGGTCGAGATGATCGCGTCGGGCCGCTCGCGCACGATGATCCACGCGACCTGCACGGCCAGCAGCACCAGCCGCAGCTTGCTCCAGCGCGTCGCGTCGCTGACTACGCGGAACCGCCGGCCGGGCACGTCCGACGCGTAGGCTCGATCGACCGTCACGAAGGTCACATTGTCGGCGTCGAACGCCGGACGGAGACGCAGCAGTTGCACCCAGTGTCCGCCGCCGGAGGCGATGGCCAGCACGCGCCGCGGCCGGCTGGCGGCCGCGCCGTCGCTGGGCTGTCCGGAGCTGACCTCCGCAGCGGAACCCTCGCGCCGCAGCGTCTGGAATCGCAAGAATCGGGCGATCGACGGCAGGCTGCTCATGCTTCGTCCCCTTTGCGCGCCGGACCGGCCGTACTCGCCGCTGGTTGCAGCGCGCGATCCGGCGCGGATCCCGGGCTGCGGTTCGTGTGCCCGCTCAGTTCACTCAGCAAGTCGCCGAGGAATCGAACGCGATAGCCCTCGGACTGGGCCAGGCGCAGGAGCAACTCGGTGGTCCGGAGCGCGTGTCCGTGACGCTCCGACCGCGTCCGCGGATCGCGATCAAAGTCGTGCAGCAACACGACGCCGCCGCCGTCACGGCGCACGGCCTCGACGACCGACTCCGGCGTTGGCAGCACGGCGTGCGTGTCGCCCGAGTCGATCGTCCACCAAGCCAGCCGGGCGCCGCGTCGTTGCAGTCGCCACATCACCGGGAACGTCGTCTTGCCGTAGGGTGGCCGAAAGGTCGCGGTTGGTCCGGTCCAGCGCGACAGCGTCTGATAGCCGGCATCCACGTCGGCCCAGACCCGCCACGGAGCCGTTCGCCAGGCGTGGAGATGATCCTGGCCGTGGCAACCCAATTCATGCCCGCCTGCCAGGATCTGATCCACCAGCTCGGGAGCCTCCGCCGTGCGGCGGCCGAGCAAGAAGAATGTGGCGACTGCATTGTGCTGCTGAAGCACTTCCAGCACGGCGGGTGTGAGTTCGCGGCCCGGACCGTCGTCAAAGGAAAGCACGAGCGTCCGCCGCGCTCGGCAGAGCTGACGCAACACCCGTGTCTCCCGTCGCCGGATCCACAACGGCATCCCATACGTCAGAAGGCCGGCACAAAGACCGAGGACCGAGCCGCATCCGATCATCAGGTCGAGCCGAATCACGTTTTCTGTAACGCCCCGTTGGGCCGCGACGCCCGCCGACGCATCCAGCGATACATTCGTTCCGCCCCGCGCACGACCGAGCGCGTGAATCCCGACGGCGCGAAATCAAACGGTCCCGGAGCCGTCACGTCCGCGCCGCCCAGCCCGGACTTGAAATGATGCACACCCGGATTGCCTTGTGGATCGATTCCGCCCAGGTCGTACCACCTGCAACCGCGCATCTGCGCATCGGTGATCGCCCGCCACTGAAGCAAATAACTGGCTTTCTGGGCCAGCCCCGTTGGATCGCTCGCCCCGAGCAGATAGACGCATGTATCGCCCGCGATGCTCGCGAGGTGTCCGGCAACCGCACGTCCCTCGAATTCCGCCAAGCTCATCACAAATTGTTCATCCACCACCAGCTCGCGCTGTACCCGAGCGTAAAACCCGGCATCCAAGTCGACGTCGAAACCCTTCCGCACCTGCAAGGCGGCGTATAACCTGACGAAAGACTCGAACGACGCATTGTCGGTGCCGGCGCGCACCGTCAGGCCGTTGCGCTCGGCTCGGTTCAGTCCGTTCCGCCATTTCTGCTCGAGTCCGCTTCGGATTTCCCCCAGCGGCCGCGCGAGATCGAGCATCTGCGTGCGGTACGGGCGCGCATCATTTGATAGGGCGAATCCAAGTGCTTCAAACGTCTCGATCACGCGGTCGTTCCAAGCCGGCTCGCCGACCGTCGGTGCGATCCGAAGCACGAGGCCGCGGCGTGCAACGTATTCGGCCAGCAGGGCCTGCAGTGCCGAGCGCAGCCGTTCGCGATCGCGCTCGTCGCCACGCCGCACCAGCGGACCACCGTTTACGTAGGCCACGCCCGCGCCCAGCACGGGCACATGCCTGATCCGAACATCCGCCAGACCCAGCAACTCGTCGCAATCCATGATGGCCACGTGCTCGCTGCGCGCTCCCACCCGCTCGGCGCAGGCCGTACTGAAGGCCCATAGCTGGCGGTAGTTGTGGTCGCGGAACTTTCGGCAACGTACGGACCATTCCGCAGCGCTTCGGCAATCGACGAGCCTAGGCGTCATGTGCTCACCGCTGTCATCAGCGCTTGCCCGCGACGTGCGCGCCGCGACCGCCAGAAATTCCGCCAACGGAAAAGCCACCCATACGCTCCGGCGCATGTCAGTCGAAATTCGATCGGCCATGCGTCGGGCGACATCAGAAAGCGTCCGCACGCGCCGCGTGCATCCACGCCGTCCGTGCGTTCTTCCAGTGTGAATACTCGGGTGTAACCAGCCGACTGCGCCGCCAAAAGCACTCGATCGTCGAACGCGCCGTACGGCAGCGCCAAGTCGCAGATCGGCGCTCCCAGCAACTTCTCCAACGCCTGCCGCGACTCGGTAAGTTCGCGGCTGAGCTCCGCGCCAGCCAGCAGCGCCAGGTTGGCATGACTGGCCGTGTGCGATCCGAAATCGACAAGCCCCGGCTTATGAACCCGGCGGATTTCGTCGGCGGTCATCACACGTTCGCTCGATTCGGGGTGGCCGGGCCGCATGGGCCATTTCGGCGGCCGCCCGAGGTTGGACGACGGGACGAAGATCGTGACCGGAATGCCGAGCTCGCTCGTCGCCGGCAGCGCGTTCTCGATCAGGTTGGCCAACGCGTCGTCGAATGTAACGCATACGTGCGGCCGGCCAGTCAAGTTAGGACGAGCGGTGTCATTCAGTTCGCTCGGAGCGATCGCCCTCCCGCGAAGCAGCTGCATCTGACGGATGAAGCGATCCCGGTCGCGGCTCATGATCGCGTGATAGCACAACACGACAACGCCGGCGTTCGATTCTTTCCGCAGCGCACGCCATATCCACAGGATGCATGCGATTGATAGATACAACAGCCGCTGTGGAAGCCCAAGCCGCGCGTAAGCGCCATGGGGCGATCGACCGGGATGAACGGTGCGCAGCATCACGTTGTAGAAGGCTCTGCGATGGGTGCGACTCCGGTCGCTGGGCGATTGGCGTTTTCTGGGTGACTCCGACGGTTCAACGACTCGTGCACTACGTCAGCGATCGCGTCGATGTCGGCTGAGTCCAGCTGATGGTGAATCGGCAATGTCAACAAGTTGTTCTTGAGGTGCACGGCTTCCGGAAATTCAGACCAGTCGAGCGATCGGTGGTAGCCGGCCCACCACGGGACGGCTGCGGCGCCGCGTTGCCACAGACCCCGGCACCATTCGTTCCGCTCTTTCACGATCAGCGGCAATACCAGCGGACAGACGCCTTCGGGGAGCTCCGGCCACAGCGGCCGAATGCCCGCATCGGCCGGCAGTTGGCGTACAAGGCGCGAGTAGTTCTCGCGCCGGCGCTCGACCACGTCCGCCGGCCGGCATTGCGCGGCCAGGCGCGCCGCAAGTGCCGACATTCCCCGATCCCGCAGCCGGGGATCGAAGTAATACGTGGCGGGCATATCGGGATACGCCGCGCTGCAGGCCTCATTCGCGACTCGCTCCGTGGTCGCCGGGCGCAACGCCGTGTAAGCGCGTCGCAAACCCGCCGAGCGGCGCAGGAGTGCGTTTTTCACGAGCGGCAACATTCGTCGGGTCGTTCTGCGGAGACTTGCCGGTCCGAGTCTCGTCGAGACACCGCGATCATCGCGCCGCAGCACCAACAGTCCGCCATCCGGAACGGGCAGCGTCTTCGGCAGACTGAATACGGCCGCGTCCCCGCAGCCGCCGATCGGCCCGCGGCCCGCGCGGCTGAACAAGGCCAGCGCGCAATCTTCCAGGAGGCGCAGCCCGCGCTCCGCACACCATGCCTTCATTGCTGTCAACGGTTGCGGCCAGCCAAAGTAGTGGATTGCGTAGACCAGTTTGGTGCGAGCGGTTACCCGAGAACGGCAATCGTCCCAATCCGCCTGAGCATGCTCGTCGACCCGATAGAGCCGCACGTGCAAGCCGGCCGCCACGAGTGCATCTACCTCCGAGCCGCAGTGATAGGCCGGCACCAGCACCTCGTCGCCGGCGCCCAGCCCCCAGAAGCGGCATACGAACTCGATCCCCACCCGCGCAAGGTGCGTTTGCAGCACGCGCCCCGCGGGCAGCGGCCAGGTCGAGAGGTCATTCACCACCGGCCCGCAGCATCGCAGCAACTCGCCCAATCCGACGCGCGGTCCGGTGCTCAATGGAAGGGGCGGGTTCATTGAAAGCGTGTGCGGACCCATATCTTCCAGAGCGGCCGTCGCGGCAGCGGCAGACGCGGCGCAATTCGATTGAACCAGATGCGGTAGTAGAGCAAATTCAGCAATCGACTAATCGCTCGCAGCAACCGACCCTTTATCCGTGCCAGCGGCCGATTGGCCGCGATCAGGACCGATTCGAGCGGATACTCCATACCCCCCAGTCGCAGCTTGTACTCGTAGTGTCCGGGTCCCGCCTCGATGCGACGGATCCCGTCGCTGATCGCCCGCCGCAGCCGCTCCACCATCGCCACGCGCCCAACGCCGTAGCGCTCCCAGCGGTCGCTGAAGCGTCGTGCGGGCAATCGCCAGTGCGCCGTGTCTGCGAATGCGATGCAGAATTCGAGCTGCACTGTCTGGCCATCGGCCCGCAGCCGGCTCAGGCGGACGCGTCCGCTCGGCGCCAACTCGCGAACGAGCGCGCGAGCAAACTCGAGCGACTTCGACCAATCGCCGAAGTGGCCCAGCTTCCCCTGCGCCCGCCACTGCTCGGTGTGCAGGGCGGCGAACTCCTCGAAGCACTCCTCCACCTCCTCCGGCGGGACGAGGTCGAACTGCATGCCGCAGTCCTTTGTGAGGTTTCGCTGATCGCGGCGGTAGTTGCCGCGTTCCGACTTGGAGAGCCCCGCCAAGTAATCGTCCGGTGCCTCCGGCAGCGGAACGACCGTGTGCACGCCGCAGGGTCCGGCGTGCAAAACGCAAACCTCGTCCGTCAGAGACGTGCTCGCGGCCACGATCTGGACGCGGTGCGGATGTTCGCCGGAAAGCGGCCCGGCGTAGAACAGGTCGCAGCCGCACTCGTCGAAGATGAACCGCAGCGCGTCTGTGCACACGGCCTGCACACTGTCGGCCCGCACCGCCGGATTCAGGACGATCATCGTCGAATCTGAACCCGCAAACCGCGCGACCCGGACCGGGATCGGCCCAAGCCAAAGTTGGTCGATGACCAGCGGCAGCAGTCCGATGATTTCGGCCCCACGACGATAAACCAAGATGCGAAGGTCCCGCCCGTCGCCATAGTGCTCCCACCAGATCCGGCACCAGTCGAACGAGCAGTAGAGATCGCCGTCGGCGCTCGCGACAAATGCGTCCCACTCCGCGGGCGTCAGTTTATCGTTGTCGAACGACGTCATGACGGAGCGGGTGAGTTCGGCCGCTGAATTCGATTCCGAACGAACAGGCGCCATTGAAGTGATGCTCACCCGGTCGGCTCCCAACCAAGCCAATGGTACCGTGCCGCTGCAGCCGCCTGGCGTGCCTTGGCGCGAAACCGGTCCCCATGGACGAAAGGCAATGCGGCTCCCAGCATGCACCACCGAGCGGCCATCGCTGCGCCGTATGCCGCCTTTGTGAGCAGCCACTCGAACGGTCCGTTGTTCTTCCGGATGAAGATCAGGATACTCTTCTGCAGCTGCACGTACATGCGTGTGCTGACCAGCCGCGAACTCTGCCCCCCGCCTTCCCGGTGAATGATCTTTGCAATCGGCGTGAAAACCCGCCGCCAGCCGTGCTGTCTAATCCGCCAGCACCAGTCGGCCTCTTCGGCATAGACGAAATAGTCCTCGTCCATCAGGCCGACATCCTCGACAACCTCGCGCCGCACGAGCATGAACATGCCTGAGACGACGTCGACGTCGCGCTCCGATCGCCGGTCCCAGGCGCCCATGGCGTATCGGCCGAAGAAACCCGACTTCGGAACGAGGCGGGCCAGACCAACCAGCTCCAGCACCTCGTTTAGTGCAGACGGGAACCGGAAGCAGGTCATTTGGATTTCGGTCTCGTTGAGCAGCACCTGGCAACCGGCGCAACCCACGTCCGCATGCCCGTCCATGTACGCGACCATTGTGGGCAGAGCATCGCCGACAATCAGCGTATCCGGATTGAGCAAGAGGACGTAACGGCCCTGAGCCAGACGCAACCCCTGATTGTTCGCCGCGGCAAACCCGCGGTTCGTGATGTTGCGAATCAGCCGAACCTGAGGATACGCCGATTTGATCGCGTCGGCCGACCCGTCCCCCGAGGCGTTGTCGACGACAAACACCTCGACCGTCAGCCCGGATGACCCGGTGTAAATCGAGCGCAGGCAATCCAACACGAACTCGCGCGTGTTGAAATTCACAATGATGATTGAGAGGTC
This sequence comes from uncultured Planctomycetaceae bacterium, assembly GCA_964549445.1. Taxonomy (GTDB): domain Bacteria; phylum Planctomycetota; class Phycisphaerae; order UBA1845; family UTPLA1; genus SpSt-539. Next base: position 37,789 of record CAZJVS010000039.1, on the reverse strand, counting down.
CATCCGAAGGCGCGGCCTGCGATTGATTGTTCAGCTGGTCGCGGTGGTTGCGGCGGTCGGCCAGACGCCTTGTCTCAACTCGGGGCGTCGCGTTGCTGGCCGTTGCAGCGCGGGGGCCATACGTGGAGACATCGCTGCAAGGCTGCCGATCATCGCGAGGATGAGGTACCACAGCATGACAATCTGGCTGAAGTAGGAAACACCGAAGAAGTTAACGACGTGGACGAAGAGCGCGACGCCAACCGCCCACGACGTCGCGAGCCGCGCGCGATTCGCCTCCCAAAATCGCCACAGCCATCCCACGTTACGAAACGCAACGACGATCACCGCGATGAAGAGCACAAGTCCCAGCAGTCCGCCGTTGATCCCCTCGGCGACATACTGGTTGGTCACATCCAAGATGGGGATGCCCGATTTCTCAACCCACTTAAACGGATTGACGGTCCCCATCAGCCACCAGTCGTCGAAGTTCTTGATGAAGGTGTCAATGATCCAGTAGCGGTGCCAGCCGGTCGAACCGCCCACCAGATCGACTTTCGAGAACAGAAACCAGACGGGGTGCTTCATTACCATGTGCAGCAGGCAGAGCATGACCACCAACCCCCATCGCAGGTATCGCAACTGACGCCGAAGCCTAAACGTCAGGGTCACCACGCCGGCCATGATCACGCTGAACATCGGCGTGCTTGACTGACAGAGTGCGATGATCGTTAACGCTGCAATGCTCGCCACGGCGGTAAGAACCCGATTCTTGCGCGGATCCCACCAGCGCGCGACGATCAACGGCAGCACCACGGCCCAGAAGCAGCCCGCCAGGATCGGATGGGCAAACGCCCCCTGGCAGCGCAGCTTGCCTTCGCGCACCATCGTCAGCTCAGGCACGCCGCCAAAGAATGCGAACACATTATGGCCCGAGCGATTCTCTACGAGAAACGCCAGCGCTACCGGAATGCTGGTGAGCGCAAATCCGGCCACCAACGTGTCCACGTCGCGCCAATCACGGATCAGGGCCCGGAAGAGAAAGTACATCCCCGCGACGTCGAACAGCCAGCCGGACCGGTACTTCACGGCCTCCGGCGTACCCCAACAAAGGATGAAAAGGACGGTCGCCGAGACGGCAAAGGCCGCTACGGCGGTATCGAGTGGCTTCCATCGGAAACCGCGCAGCTCATGGCGGCTCAGCAGCCGGATGACGCCGAACACCACCAGGATCCGCAGCAGCGTGAAGTTGAGCGTGTAGATCGCTATGCGCTGCGCCGGCGCGATCAGGCACGCCGTCAATATCATCGGGACGATCGCATACCGCCGCGGCAGAAACAGCATGGCGCAGCCAAACACAAGGATCGCCGCGAGACCCAACGGATGAAGCGTGGTCTCGTTGACGCCTTCAGGAACGCCGAACTCAAACTCTTTGTCACCCATGTCGATCCAACGAAGCCGCCGACGGCGCGGCTATCTGAACGGAATACAATCCGGGCCCGCGGCGCAGGCCGTCATGCCTGGCAAACCGCCGCTACGAACAAATGCCTAAGTACAGAGTGGCGTTTGCGGCCGGTGTGGCTATCATCCGGCAAAAATACCGGCGACCTGATTGGGAGGATCCCAAGAAACAGACTGGAAAGGATTCCCATGTCATCGCAAGCCAAGATCGAAGCCAACCGAGCCAATGCCGCGAAATCGACCGGGCCCCGGTCGCCGGAGGGCAAGGCCGCGTCGCGGATGAACGCCGTCAAACATGGTCTGACGGCAGCCACGGTGCTGATGCCCCACGAGGACGCCAAGGCGTACAAAGCCTTCCGCGCGCAGATGCTCGATTCGCTCAGGCCGGTCGGGGCGGTGGAAGGGCTGTTCGCGGACCGCGTGGTCGCGATCGCCTGGCGGCTGACACGGGCGTGCCGGGCCGAAATGGAATTGCTCGAGAGTGCAGCGGACCGAGTGGAGCAAAGAAAAGCGATCTGCGGTTCGCTGTTCGCGATGACAGGTACTGCCGAGGAGGCCGAGCCGACCAAGGAGCTCCGCGTGGGCCGCGCGTTTGCATGGCTCGCCGCGAACTCCGACACGCTCGGAAGATTTTCGCGGTATGAAACGGCGCTCGAGCGGGCATTCCGCGGGACGCTGCACGAGCTGCAGCGCTTGCAGGCGGCACGTGCCGGCCAGCCGGTTCCGCCGCCGGTAGCGGTGGACGTGAACATTAACGGTGGGTTCGTTTCGCAATTTCAGCCTCGGCCGCCAGCGCCGATCGTAAGCGAGGAGGAGATACTGCCGCCGTAACGGCGTTCAAAGACGCAATGACCGGGCAGTACTCCATCATTCGCGACAGCCCACAACGACGGGCGCGTCGGCGATCGGACCCTGTGTGGCGGCGGGCGACGTCCGCTCCGCCGCAAACCCGGCCGAGGCCGGGCGCCACGGCGTGACGGGATGCGGCCGTCGCAGCCCGCGACGGACGATCCGCCGGAGCGTACCCAGGGTCGATTGAAGGCGCTGCCGCCAGTTGAGCTCGCTCCACCAGAAGCGGGCCATGCGCATCCCCGGAAAGCGCGGCGTCGGCACGCGCAGCAGCCGCAACATCAGCAACCGGCCCCAGACGGCCCCCCGCGCTTTCAGCAAATTCGGTTGCGAGCGCGGGAGCAGGGTGGCATCCTGCCGCTCGAGAACCACATAGCCGGCTTGCGCCGCCGCATGCAGAAAATCCAGACCCGTTCGCGTGCGCGGCACGATCAGTGACTGGCCCGGCTCGCCCGGCCGGACCGGCCGATACCAGGGGTCGCCGACGGCGATGTCGGCAAACTCGCCGGTGTGGTCCGGGCAGATGTGGCAGCGCCACTGCTTGTCGTTCGTCAGGAAGCCCCACGATTCCTCGTAGCTCAGACTGCGCTCCTCGACGGACCCGGACGCTGTCTGATAGCGGGCCGTCCAGCGTCCCGGCCAGCCGTTGCCGCGGTAGCGCAGGCTGATCAGGCCAGCCGGATCATCGACCCCCACCCTCCGCAGCAATTCCAGGGTCGCCCGGGTCGTCGGCACACCGGCACAGAAAAACCCGATCGTCAGCCCGACCTTCGCATCCAGCTTAGGCCGGAGTTGCCGCGCCTTCTGCACGGCTGCGACGTCGCACGGCTTGCCGATGAAGACGCAGGGGGCCGGGGCATCTTCGACTAATTGCAGGCCGTCGCAGGGGCTGGCCGGGGCATAGCGCGAGCCGGTTCGCGCCAGTAGCTCAACCCGCGAGCGGCTGAGCACCGTCTCGTTCAGATAAGGAACGTCGCTTCGGGGCGCGATGTGCAGCACGCCGTGCATCCCGCCGCGCTCGATCGCATACAACGCCAGCGCGCTGGCCGCCCCGCCGCTCGAACCGGCCAGCCGGATCGCCTCGTCAGCCGCGTGTCCTTCCCACACCTCGTAGACAGGCCCCCAGCCAGCGAGGAGGTCGCGAACCAGCTCCGGATCCGCGGCGTCAAACGTGTGTTCGAGATGTATCCCGGGGCAGACGCGCAGCTCCTCGTACGAGCGAGGATCGCGCGGCGGCCCGTCGGACAGCAGCGGCCGCCGCCCGTACTCGAATGTGTCTACCATCCGGATCTCGTCCCGGCTGATGTACGCACACGCCCCGCAGCCGCAGCACAGTTGCCGCTCGGCCCAATATTGTATGTTCTGAATCTTTATCGAAGTCATGGTTGTGCAATCGCACTGAAATCGCGACACACCCTGGACATCCTCAAGTTTCGAGCAACCAGACACTCAGTACACAAAATCGCTTCCACGGATATCAGCCTGTTGTCAGGAGCGACTGGCACGAATACGCAGGCCGATCTTTCGATTCAAGCTGACCAACGCGTCGGTGAACTTCAAGATCCCTGCGACACCGCGGTTGAGCTCGCAGGAACAGGGCATGAGGCGATCAACTTGAATTGGCCTTAGGCGCTTCTTTGATTCGTAGATATTGTGGAGCGGGTCAAATCGATTCACGTTTTCGCGGTATCCCTCAACGTCGAACGAATGACAACCCGAAGCTCGCGACCATTCGAGGGCCTTCCACCAAAGCGCTGGCGCGAGAGATAGATTCGGTGTGTCTTGCAGCGCTTCGAATGCCAAGACGCAACGCGCCGCGAATGCGACTCGTTGACTGCGTAAGACAAGAATCCCCCCGGCAAAACTATCTCCGCGGAAGGCGTTAAGAAAGACGCCAAAACATGGACTGCGTTCGATTACTCGGTAAATCGCCTCAAACTCCCGGGCATGGATCTTGAATAACCCGCGCTGGCGATGCATGACCGCAAGATGCCGAATAAAACACCTCGCATCTGATAGACTCACCGCCGGGGAGAATCTCACTCCTTCCCGAGCGGCAAGTCGGATTTGGTAGCGAGTGCTCTTTGAGACACGAGCCAGCAACTCGTCTTCGGGCCGCTGAAGCTCGATGACTCCGGTTGACTCGACCCAGCCATCGCCACTCGTGAATCCACAGTCACCAATGATCTCGGCAACCTCTCGCGCTCCGGGAAAACGGCAGTAGGGCGAAACGACTACGCGCCCCACCAGCCGACGGTGAAATTCGCGTACGACCGCTGTCAACCCATCGTGCAGCGAGCTCCCATCAAGAAAAAGAGGCCCTCGTTGACATACCGCCTCGAATGCGCCGAGCCTCGACGAAAGAAGGTAGCGCAGGCCAAAAAGCCCTGCGAAGACCGCATCTTTCCCTCGACGCCCAATCGCGAAGATGGGTACTCGGCCACGGGCTCGCTCAACCTCGGCAAACGAATGATGCTGCCTCGGATGAGCGTTGTGACAATTGCGGTACAACGCATCCCACGCGGCGGCATCGGATTCGTTGAGCGTCGACACAAACGACACCTCAGTCATTCCGGACTCTCAATCGGCTCGGCCAGCATCATGAAATCTTACGAAGGGAAGCGAAGACCCGGTTTGTGATCTTAGTAGACAGCGAGAGACGTGATTTGCGCGATTGACAGCAAGCTGCCTATGATCGGTTTGTGACTCAGACTTGAGGCAATCGCTCTTGGTTTCTGTTACCATTTTGCTTTCGGCACAACCGAGCGCTGAGCCGCAGGCTTCCATGGGCGCAGCAATCCCACCGCAAAAACATTCGGAATCGTCGCCTTATGAAGTGCCATGCTTCGCGTCGGTCGTGCAAATCTCTCAGTGACATTCAATACGACATGCATACCACTTTGGTCTATCACAGGAACTCCGCGGCACACTGCTGGCCGCCGGTCATCGGGCGTACCACCACGCGGATCACCTTCGCGCCAGTGCACGTGCGAGCGCTATAGATGGCTTTGGAATTCTAGGACTCGGCATATCATTCGATCGCCGCCACCGGCGTCGCTCGTCTCATGTGTACCCAGACCCATCGGCACTCGGCGCGCAGCGCCGGGGAAGCGATGGCGACGATCGCGAAGCAGCTCGTCGTACTCGCGAGTGTCAGTGCGACGGACTCCAACCATCCGTGTGGGCTCCATCCCAGGCGCGACACGAGTAGCGGAAGACAGGCCATTATGGTCGCGGACAGCGCCGACTGAATACAGACTCGGGGCGACAATTGGTGGCGGCGGGCCAGCCGCGACAGCGCGGCGCCCAGCCCGAGTAGCTCGCCCGCAAGGCTTGCGATCGGAATCCAGATCAACGCGGAGTGCTCCAATCCCAGCACCAGCGCCGCCGCCAGCCCGCCCAGGCGCCAGACATTCGCCCACATGGAGTTCTGCGTGTCGCCCAGGGCCAGGGCCGCCGCAGTCGGGCCGAGTCGGAGCAGCCGGGCACTCTGTGCAATCCCGAGCAGAACGAGCCAAGTTCCGCCAGCCGCGTAGCTTTGCCCAAACAGTTTGCCCAGAAGCAGCGGCCCCAAGCACAGGAACACGATGGCGAGCGATCCGCCCAGAAGCGCCAGCAATTCAACACAGAGCGCATAGCGCCGCAGGAAGAGCGGCCGGTCGTCCTGCGCCGCCGAGAGGGTCGGAAGCAAGATCGACGTCACGATACCGCCTGCGAGCATCGACGGCGCCATGGCCAGGGTGAGAGCCGCCGAGTAGATACCCAGTTCGCGCATCGAATACATCGAACCAACCACGAGCCGGTCGCCCTGGAAAATGGCGACCATCAGGATTCCGTTGATCAGCAGCGGCCAGCCAAATGACAGCAGCCGGCTGGCTTGCTCGCGGTCATAGCGCCAGCGATAGCGGCGCTCCGCCAACACGTGGGACAGCACCGTTAGCGCGCCGGTCTGCGCGATCAGCAGCCAAAGCATGGCCGCATAGTCCCGCAGCCAGAAAGCCAGCGGCCAGGCCGCCGCCGTGATCAGGGCCTGCGAGCCCACCTCCGTCAGCACCTGCGGCCCGAAGCGCATGTGGCGCTGCAGACGCTTGATGTCCAGATGGACGCAGCCCCGCAGCAGCGGCACGAGGGCCAACCAGTAGAACGCCCATTGGGCCTGCGGCACCTTGAAGAGCCGGGCCATCGGCCAGGCCATTGCCGCGATCAGCGCCGCGCTAACCACGCCGCGCGTGAACTGCCACAACTGGGCCGTCGCCTGCAGATCGTCGCCATCGCCGTCGCGGGCCTGGATCAGCAATTTGTCGGCCGCGAGGTCGCTGATCATCTCCAGCAGCGAGACCGTGATCGCAAACGTCGCCGCGATGCCGAAATTCTCCGGGCTAATCAGCCGGGCGACGATGATGTTGCGGACGAACGAGAGGCCCTGGCTCAAGGCCTGCCCCGCGCTGAGCACCGCCGCGCCCTGCAAGACCCGGCGACGCAGAGTCATGCCAGGGCCTCCTGTTGCGCTCCAACGCGCGTGGGCGCGGGAACGGGGGCCACGATCGCCCGAATCTGCTGCTCGGCCTGCTGAACTGTCCGCCGCGCCGGCTCGACCAGCGCCATCCGGATGTCCGAACGAGCATCCCAAGAGGCCGAGATTTGAGTCACGACTTCTTCGGTTGCCTCGGCGCGCGGATCGGCCACCTGTTTGCCCTGGCTGCACATCTCAAACACGCCCAGCGTCTTCTCGCTGTAGGCAATCGCCGCGGTCGGCACACCGCTCGAAAGGCCGGCGATGCAGGCATGCATCCGGGTTCCGCAGAACCAGTCAAACCGGCTGATGATCCACTTTGTCTCGCCGGGGTCGGAATACACGGCCGGCACGCTGGCGAGCCGCTGCTGCGCGGCCCGGCGCACGCGTTCGTCGCCGTCGTTCCGCAATGCCGCGATTACCGCCTCGTTCGCCGCCGGATCGGACTCATAGTGTCCCGGCGGCGTCAGCACGTGCGGCACCAGGACGATCCGTGCGTTGCTCTCACGCAATGTTCGCCGCAGCACACCCAGCACGCACTCGCGGTAATCCGCCTTGAAACCGTAGCGATTCCGCGCTGCGGCCGGATCGTTCCAGATCAGCCCGCTCACGTTGAACCCGGCCACCGGCTCCGCGCGCCGGCCCGGCGCATCCGCCAGCCAGCCCGCGACCGTCTCCGGAAGCGGATTCCGCGGTGGCCTCGCCTCAAGCGCGAAGGCCACGTCCACGCCGCAGCGGTGTCGATCTGGATCAAAGTCCGCGCCCAGCAGGTCTCGCAAGACTTCAAAACTCCGCGCGTCGCGCGCCCAGGTCATTGCGGCCCGGCGCACGATGTCGGAGGCAACCGCCCGGCTGCGCGCGTCGCGATAGGGTCCGTAGGTCTGCGGCAGAAGGATCAGCGGCTTCCCCAGTTCGAGAACAAGACGCTTGCAGAACGTGACGGACGCAAAACGCTTCGGACCATACAGATCGGTGAAGCTGTCGCCACCGCTGACATCCAGCACCGCGTCGGACGCCAGCAGCCGCTCGGCGGCCGGGTTGCCCAGCCCGCCCAAGCGGGCCGAAACGCGGACGTTCCAGTAGCTCGCCCGCCGCCAGTAGCGGCGCGTCTGCGTTGCGCCGCACCAGGCAAAGCGAAACGGTCGCCCGCCCGCCAGAATGGACTCAAAGCGCACGCCGCGGCCTTCGTCAAACACCGTCAGGTCCGTCGTCGCGGAGACCCTCCCGATGCCTGCGACCACCGAATTGCACAGGGCGGACACGCCCAAGTTGCCTGTGTCCGGCGACGCCCCGAAGTAGCACAGACGGAGCGACCGCCGTGTCGGATCCGCGTCGCCGACTGCGGCCGTTCCGCTTGCGCTCTCTGCAGTTCGAATCACGAAAGCGTCCTGCGCCGTTTGCCCACGGCCGCGCGGCCGGGCAGAATCGTCGCAGCTCCCATGCAATTGCTTGCCGACATTACGATCGCGTGGCCCGCCTGGCTTGTCCACGTCATTCGCGGTTTCCGGAACTTCTGCGCCTGGTGCAGCGAGCACACCGTCATCGGCATCCCGCGCGACTGGCCGCTGCGGTTCGTCGTTCTCGCAGCGATGTACGGGTTTCTCCGCCGCTGGCTCAGCGCGCGGCGTACGGCGGCCATTACGATCGCTATTCTGCTTGGCAAGGAGATCTTTGACATCGTTGCCCACGAGGACCTGCGGCCACGGGCTCCCAACTGGGGCGACGCGGCCGACATCCTCTCCGGGCTGGCCGGCATCGCGCTGGCGGCCTGGCTCGTTGAGCGGCGCGGCTGGTTCCGCCGCCCGGACCGTCGCACCAGCACACCGCCACCGGCTTGAGCGGCCGGGCCGCACGAGACGAAACTCACGCAATCGCCCCAGGATCCGCCGGTGCCCGCACCGTATCCCAGCGTCGACTGCGGCTCATGTGCGTTAATCGTCGGAAAGGATTTGGATGCATTCAAGCGGTGCGCTCGCTCCGAGGGACTCCGTGCACAATGCACTTTACCACGCGTACTGGGGCTCCGACTGCGTCAAAGGGATTCCGCCGCAGTCTCCCTCCACCGCGTCCAAGCGGACCCCCGCTTCGCGCCGCGGCCGGGCGCGGCTTTGGCAGCGCCACGCTCGATAACAAGCCCGGGGTTGCACGGGCGCAGGCATGGGCGCGAGCGTATGCATAAGAGTGGGCATCCGCGGCCGACGTGTTCCACGAATCCGACATCAGTTCCAGATATCCTCGGCGTGTGAACGTCAGCAGTGCCCGCGACGCCTCGCCACGCGCTTCCTTGAACGAAAGCACGAACAGCACGTCCATCCCGATCAGGATACACAGCACCGCCACTCGCGCCGTCAGCGAATCGGCCGCGAGGTGGGCTACAACGCACAGCGGCATCAATCCCGCCAGCACACCCGCAGCCGGGATCAGCGACAGTCGCATCGGAATGGCCTGTCGCAAGCGCAGGAGCACGACCGACACCAGGAATCCGATCGCCTCGCCCACGACGCCGGCCACGGCGATCCACTCGATTGGCAACCGCAGGATGCCAACCAGCAGCGCCAGCGGCAATGCCGTCATACGGGCCCACCGCACCATCGCGGCGCTGCGGGGGTCGCCGCCGGTCGTGGCCGCCACCGACGGCGCGACGCGGAACAGTCGTATCGCCTGCATGATCGCCAACAGGACGACCAACTGGCTCATGTCGCCATAGCGCGGACCCAACAACAGCGGCGCGAGCACCGGCCCCAGAAGGATGAATGTAGCCGCAATCAGCACGGATGCGAATGCGACCAGTTGCATACTGAGCGCATAACGTCGTACCCGCCGCCGGCGGTCCTTCTCCGGGTTCGCCAGCAGCGGAATCATGAACGACGTACCCAGCCCCGCCAGCAGCGATGTTGGAATCAGCGTGAGTGTCAGCGCGGCAGCATAAATACCCAACTCACGCACCGAGTACATCGACCCAACCACCAAGCGGTCGCCCTGGACGATCGCAACCATCAACAGACCATTGACCCAGAGCGGCCAGCCAAACGCCAACAGGCCCCCCGCCGGCGCGCGGTCAATACGCCAGCGATACCGCCGCTGGGCCAGGAGGTGCGAGAGCACGGCCAGCGCAGCCGCCTGCGCAATGAGCAGCCACAGCATGACCGAATAGTCCCGCAGCCAGTACGCCAGCGGCCACGCGGCCGCCGTGATCGCCACCTGCGTGCCCAACTCCGTCAACAACTGCGGCCCGAACCGCATGTGCCGCTGCAGACGCTTGATGTCCAGATGCACACATCCCCGCAGCAGCGGCACCAGGGCCAGCCAGTAGAACGCCCACTGGGCCTGGGGAACCTTGAACAGCCAAACCATCGGCCAGGCCATCGCCGCGATCAGCCCGGCGGCAACGACGCCGCGCATGAATTGCCAGAACTGCGCGGTCGCCTGCAGGTCTTCGCGATCTTCCTCCCGGGCCCGGATGAGTAACTTCTCCGCCGCACGGTCGCTGATCACCGCGAGCATGGACACGGTGATCGCAAAGGTTGCTGCGATGCCGAAGTGCTCCGGGCTGATCAGCCGTGCGATGATGATATTCCGCACAAACGATAAGCCGTGGCTCAGCGCCTGATTCGTTTCCCGCGACACCGTGCGATTCCAAACTCTTTCGCCGAATCTCACGCGACGCATTCCCAGTCGTTCATCTGCTCGGCTCGTTTCGCTGTCGCTGCCGTCTCACTTGCGATGCACGATTCCACGCGGAGCGTCCGCCGCGGCCGTTGCCCGAGCGGCGAGCCGGCGGAGTTGAGCGGCACGATGCGTATCACTCCATGATGTCCGCGAGACTTCGACTGGCTCAGGGCAGACTCCGTCCCTGTCGGCCGCGCACCGACGTCAGATGTAAGTGACCGCGGCACAAGCCACTAAATCAGTTCTGTCCGGCCGTTTGCGCCGGCGACCCAACGCCAGTCTCGGGTAGCAGTGACAGGATGAATGGCGCAGAGTCGGTCGCAAACCGTTGCACCGCCGCAGTGGCGGCCTCTTCACTGCTTGCGATCGGCGTAATGACCTGGATCTGAGCGACATAGCGCTCGCCTTCCCTGGCGAGCTTGGGATCGCGCCAGCCGATGCCCCAGAAACTGTTCTCGTCGGTCGTGACCGCGCCGTTCAGCACGTAGTAGTTCAGCACCACCACGCGAGACTCGGTCAAACCCGGTTTGTAAAACCGGTGCAGCAGTGCCGGAGAGGCGTTCCCGCCGATTTGCAGGGCAAGCCGCTCTGTGCCGACGTGCGTGTAGCCGGCGCTCGGATAGCACACCGTCGGCCGGTGCCGCAGCATGGTCCGCGGCCTCGCCGTGTACCCGACGTAGAGCATGACCGCTTCGCCCGTCTGTGCGTTTCGATACGAGCGGTTCACGAAGTCGTCGTTTCCGGCGATCTTCTGCACGCTCTCGCGGAGATCCACGTCGACGCCCTGCCACGCGCCCAGCATGTGGGGAAGCGTCGACAGCGGCGGATCGAGTTTCACCGTCATAACGAGTTCGCGGGCGATGGCCGCCGAGACTGCGCGATACCCCAAGCCGCTGGCAATCAGCAGCAGGACCGCCAGCGCGGCGCCCGCCCACAACGCGGCGCTGCGCCGACTCGTCAGCTCGTGAGCATCGCCCATACTGGTCGAACGCGTCGTCATGTTCAGCGTGCCCTCGCCCGCCGTAGACCGGCGCCCAAGGCAATCCGCCTGTCGCCGACCGCGGATAGATGACCATCGCCCGGCGTTTTCGCTGTCCGAGATTGGGAAGCGCGTCGCGTGGCCGATGCAGGTCGGGTCTGATTCGAGTTGCCGAGCAGATCGAGAAACTTGAGCATCGTGGCCAGCATCAGAAGCGCCAGTGGCATCATCGCCAAGCCGGCTGCGTCGTGGAACTTCTCGGCCAGCGAGGGGTTGTGGGCATAGTGCACGAACAATGCCGTTGCGACTCCGCGCAGTGCGTTCGACAGCACCGCGATCGGAACGCTGCCGATGATCAGCACCGCCTTCTGCCACGCCGGCCGCTTGATCAGAAACGCCAGCACGGCCGCCACGAACACGAAGGCAGCCAGCATGCGGAGTCCGCTGCATGCCTCCGTCACCGAAATCGTGGTCGCCTCATCGAGCCGGAGCACATTGCCTTCACGGACGACGAAGAATCCCAGCAACTCAAGCCCGAAGACCGTGAGCGCCGTGGCCTTGCTCTGAAGCGGCAGCGCCACGGCCTCGTGCACGCGACCCGGAAGCGGAATCATCAGCACCAGGAACACCAAGACCCAACGCAACCGATACAGGACGCGCCAACCGCCCACCGTCAGAACGATCCCGGGAATCGTCAGGATCAGCGCGTAGCGCTCAATCGACCCGAATCCGTAGTAGACCCCTCCCAGCCGCAGTAGTTCGCTGCCTGCGATCCACAGCAGTCCGATCCATGCCGGCCCCATCCAATCGGCCGCCAGTTCACGACGCTGTCGATACACCAAGTACGCCGCGACCAGCGGCACGAGCTGGCCGACCGAGTAGTCCTGGTTGCGCTGCCAGAACTCGAACAGCTCAACCAGCGTCGGCCAATAGCTCCACAGCACGCCGCCCAGCAGCAGCGAGAGCACCGCCATCGTCCCGGGCGCGACCGCCGCGGAGCGATTGAGTTGGGCCGAACTGGAATGAGTCGATGCCATATCGAAATTCGTTTTCTCGCGACTCGCTGGCGATCAATCGGTCTGGTGAAAGTTGCCGGTGCTGCTAGCCCACGCCGCCAGACCCTCCGCCTGCCGCCGCCGGCACCGGGACCGCACGGCGCGAACGGTTATTCGTCGACGCCACTCGCCCGTTTCCGTTCGCGTGGTCTTTGTCATACGGCGTCGTGCGCGTCGATCGGCCTCGGCGCAGGGCCGGGATCATCCACTTCACCGGCACGCCCCAGCGGCCTCCGAGCGTCAGCAGAGTCGCCAGCAGTATGCGGCCGTCGAGGCCGAGCGAACGGTGGCGAACATAGAGCATGTCGAAGTAAATCCACTGATGGAAATCGCCGTAGGCCCGATCGCAACGGCACACCTGCCAAAGGCCCGTGATGCCGGGGCGTACCGACAGACGCGCCGCCCGCCAGGGCACACAAATCTGGTTCTCGCGAAACGGTGACGGGCGCGGACCGATCAGGCTCATTTCCCCGCGCAAGACATTGAAGAGTTGCGGCAGTTCGTCCAGGTTGGTCCGTCGCAGCCAGCCGCCCACCGGCGTAATTCGCGGGTCATTGGCGAGTTTGAACTGGGGGCCGTCCAACGCATTCGCCTGGTAGAGGGCCCGCTGCTGCGCGTGCGCGTCGCTCACCATCGTACGGAACTTCCAGCAACGAAACACCTCGCCGTTCCGGCCCTCGCGGTCGTGCCCGAATACGGCTGGTCCGCGCGACGTCAAACGGATGAGCGCCGCCACGACCAGAAGGACGGGTGAAAGCACGAGCAGACCCGCCGCCGCGAAGGTTGCATCCAGCGCCCGCTTAACTACCTCATAGAGTGAGGGGATCGGGCTCGCCGCGCGCGCCGGCGCTGAATGATACGTCCCGCGAGGGCCCGCGTAGGCCGCACGAGCGGCGACAAGCAGCGGTTCAGGCACAGCGGCGGGGGCCGCTACGTCTTCGTTGATTGTTGAGTGAATCACCCGGTCGCGAACGAACGCCTGCGGTTTGATCTCGGCTCCGCTCGCAACCACGCACCGCGCCACGGTTGCGCCGGCACCCACGTGCGCGAAGGCACCGATCGAGGTCGGCCCGATGACCACCGCTTCGGCTCCGATCCGCGCGCCGGGCTGCACGACCACGGGCCCATAGACGCGGACGCTCTTTGCGATCGTCGCGTCGTCCGCGGTCCAGATGGAGGGGGTTAGCCGCACATAGCCGGCTGTCGGCGTTTGAGACTCCAGATTCGCGAGCACCCAATCGTTGACAGTCAAAAGCCCCGCCTCGGTTGTCAAATTCACCATTCCATCCTTGATGCCGACGTCCTCGCTGGGAATGCCGCGCCGCACAAACTCCAGACGCAAGGCGTTCAGGTTTGCCAGGTCGTACCGATGCAGCTCACGCACTTGGGCGGCGCTGAACAGCGAAGCCCCCACAGTCGAGAAATCATAATCCGTCACACCGTCGTACAGGCGTTCGACCCGGCGGACCTCTCGTTCTCCGTTATACACAACGCGTTCGCGGACACGCGCGACCTGGCTGGAATAGACCAGATGCCGGACGACCCGGCAGCGCGAGATATCCTTTAGGAGTCGGTCGAATGCAAACGGTGGGCCCGAGAGCCGCCGGGCATCCACAATCAGAAAGTGATCGGCGGCCTCGGCGTGCAGCAGTTGTTCGTGCAGCTCGGCCAACCTAACAATGTCCGTGTGTGCCGCCGCACCGGACAGCACCGCCGAAACGCAGCGTACGTATGCGTCGTCGGGCTCAAATGCCGGCGCTACGAGGATCGCATCCACCTCGAGCCCGCGAAGCCTGCCCGCAATCAGAGGCAGAACGGTCGCTGTCCCCAGCGTCGTGCGCAGCAGCGATTCGCCGCTGTCGGGCGAATCCGCAACGCTGGCAAAATCCAGAATGACGGCCGTCAGTGCCACAGACTCGTTCCAATTCCTTAAAGACCGCCGTCGCTTCGGATGACGTCTGCACGCGTCGGATCGTGCTCGCATGCCGCTTCAATACTGCGACACGCTCGATCGTCACCGCCCCCGCCAGCGGTAAATCCCTCGTCACCCGTTCTCGAACGGCGGCCGGTCCAACACCGCCGTCACCACGACCGGAGCCACTGATCCCGAAGCACGGTCGCTGTGTTTCCAACGATACGCATTTCGATAGTAATAGGAGTACTGGCCGCGCGAACTCCCAACTACGACTGTTCCGAGCAGCCGCCCGCCGGTCTGTCCAAGCGTCCCGAGCGCCGCGCCGATCGCCGCCCGGCGGCAAAACCCTTCGCGTACGACCAGGATCGTCGCGTCTACTTGGCCCGAGATCATGGCCGCGTCCGCTGAGCCCAGCAGCGGCGGCCCGTCGAGCACGACGAAGTCGAACTGTTCGCGCCAGGTCGTTATGAGGTCCCTGAACAGCCCGTTGGCCAGTTCGTCGGGATGTTCGTGGTCGTCGCAGGCCCCGGCCGGCAGCACGAACAGCGTTGGCGCGCTTTGCTCCGGCGTCACGTATGCGAGCCGACCCCGCTGCTTGAGATAGGGCAGTAGGCCGTCGTGGTTTCTCAAGCCCCATTGCTCGGACAGTTTTGGCCGCCGAAAGTCCGTATCGACGATCAGAACGCGCTTGCCCAGCGCCGCAAAGCTGCGGGCCATCAGCAGCGACAAGGTCGTCTTGCCCGTCCCCGCCGCCGCGCTCGTGACCTGCACAATCCGTTTGCGCGAATCGGCCATCGCCCGCAGAACGGTCGTCCGCAACAAGCGCACCGACTCGCCGAGCATTTCGACGCTCATGGCGCGCTCTTTCGGATCCTTCGGGATCGTCGGCACCCAACCCAGCACTGCTCCCGCCGATCGCGGGAGGCTCAGCTCGGCGTCATGCAAGGTCGGGCTGAGGCGAATGCGGACGAATGCCAGGCCGATCGCAGCAAACAGCGATCCGACGAGCGCCGCGATCAGCAGCTTTACCCGCTTGTCTTCGGACGGAGCCAGCGGCTCGTATGCCTTCCACGGACGGATGCTTCCCGCCACCTGCCGGTTCATTTCGATCCGCTCAAGCTCATTCTGAAGCGCGACCAATGTTTCCGAAGCCTTAATCGACTGGGCGTTGAGCTCTCGCAGCGTCTCCTGGTCATCAAAATCCGCGCGATAGCTTTCTTCCTCGGACTTGATTGACTTCCGGAGTGCATCGATCCTGGCTGCGATCTCAAGCTCTGCCTGCTCCGTTCCGCCCGAACCACCCTCAGGCGCTTCCGACAGCAGCACGCCTTCGCGCGCGGCCAACCGCTGTTCAGCAGACTCTGCGTCGCGCCGCAGTTGCTTCATCATCCGATGCGACTCACCGTACCGACGGCCTGCCTCGGTAAGACTGGCCTGTGCGGCGAGGAGCTCCGAGCGCAGCGCGGACCACTCCGGGTCGGCGGCAAACCGCCGCCGCAGACTCGGGTCGGTCGCGACGGCCGACTGCCCGCTCGAAGAGTCTGGCTGTGTTACTGGCGTATTTCGCTGCACTTCCGATTGCCGCTCGAGCTCGGCCAGTTGCGACTTGAGATGGTCGAGGCGCATCAATCGCATCTGCAGGATTTGCTCCGGCTCGCTCGTCTTCAGCCGCTGGCGCCGCTGCGCCGCCAAGGACTGGATTCGGCTGAGCTCGCCCCCTTTTGAGCGGATGTTCTCCTTGATCTTGGACATCCGATCGAGATCGGCGTCGGACGCCTGCTGGTTGGACAGCTTCGTGAATACCTCGACGACTGCGTCGACGATCAGCCGCGGCTCACCCGGCGTGGGCGCGGACATGGCGACGTAGATGTGCTCCTTGCCCTTCGGCGCCTCGACGGTCAGGCTTTCAAGCAGCCGGTCGCGGGCCGACATGCTCGGTCGGAAACCCAGCCGCTCGATCAAACGCTCCATTCGCGACTTACCCTCTCCACGATAGAAAGCCGTCGACTTGACGTCGGCGCGATCCAGTACCGCATCCAGCACCTCGGTCCCCAAGATGTGGTCGACCTGGCTGGCGCGAAAGCTCTCGTAGAGTGGGACGAGATCGCTCTTGCCTTGCATCAATTGCGGGATGACCGGCAGCACCTCAATCTTGGCTGTCGCTGTATATGCCGGTCGCAACATCAGCATGACACCGGCTGCGCTCAACCCGGCCAGGACGACGAATGTCGCCAGGATGCTCCACTTGTAGGGCAAGAGCTGCGTCGGTGAGAATCCGCCCGGCGCAGCACCGTCACTGACAACCGGATCGGCGCCCACCCCGAGCGATAGCGCCGATTCTTCAGCCAATGATTCATGTGGCAAGGACAGCTTATTCAAAACATCTCTCCCCACCGGCCTGTTCAACGCGCGTGATCCATCCGGTCTCGTCGCGTCCGGCATTCCAACCACCCGACCGTATGTGACGCTCCACCGAATACGCCGCGATGCCCATGGCGGCAGGCGTTCGCGCATCGCGGCCGCCCCCGTTTCGCGACGATGCATTCCTGAGTGCGCAATGGGCTCTGAACCGATTCAACTCCTAAACCTCGCCAGAGAGGATTTCACCTCGCCGCTGAACCGTGGACCCCACCGATGTCCCGTCCGCGACGACGCAATTCCACAACACGCTCTGGGCGCCGATTCGGCAGTCGTCCCAAAGCACCGTCCGTCCGATGACCGCCCGCTCCGAAACGAACGACCGAGCGCCCAGCACGGCCGGACCTACGAGCACGCAGCCCTCCATGACCCGACAACCGGGACCCACCAGGACCGACCCCTCGCATCGCACATTCGCTGATAACTCGGCCGTTCGATGAACACGCAGGCCCCTGTCCTGCTGATATTCGTCGGCGGACCACTCGCGGGTGCAGCTACCCAGTACGGACTCTTGCGCCGCCAGGTAGCTTTGCAATCCGTGCATGCGCCGGCCAGCAGCAGTCGCGGGAACCACTTGAATCGCGTGCCCCTCGCGGCGCAGCTTCGGAATCAGTACTTCCTTTATGTCCTGATATCCTGTCGGTGGTACGAGCCCCAGTGCGGCCCGCCGGAAGGCCATGACGCCAACCGGAGTCCCCGTGCGCTCGCCCGAACCGGAATTGAGGCCCGACTCCTCGACCAGGAGCGACACCGCAGCGTCCGATTCGGCGTGCGCGGTCAGGAACTCAGCGAGATTGATGTCGGGCGGCAGGCCGATCTCACTCACGATGTAGTTCGTCGCCGTCAGGACCCGCGCCACATCTCCACAGCATCCGGCCGGTCCGCGCGGGGTCGTGTCGAAGAACAGGTGTAGTTCCAAGTCATCGTCGTGCTCGATCATCCACGAGGTCTCGGCCGCGGACTCGGTCTGCGTCAGGCACACCGCGATCCGCGTGATACCCGCAGACTTGAACCACTCGAATACGTACTGGATCAACGGCCGGTTCGCGATCGGGAGCATCGGCAGACTGCGCAGCGAATCCAGCCCACCGTCGCGCCACACGTGCACTCCGGCGAGCACGATGCCCACGCTCGACTCCGCTGCTGATCTGTCGATCGCGGAACGACCCATTTCACCCGGCCCCCTCAGCGCCAAGCGGCGGCCCGATCATCTCGCCATCTGCGGTCGATTCCGGGCGGTCGTTGGACGTCTCATCGGCACGTCGCGCGCGCCAGTGCGCCACAAGCCCGGCGATGACCGTCAGTATGCCAACGATCACCGCGGCAGACTGTTTCCACCCGAATCCGCTGGTGCTGTGAAGATCCAACAAGTCCGCGAGCATCGATCCGGTCGCGGCGGCCATACCCGCTATCGCGAGCGGCCCGACCCGGAAGACCAGGCCGAGGAAAACCAGAAACAGGCCGAGCAACGATCCTGCGCTTTGATAGGCACCGAATCCAGGAAGGCCCCCCGGCAGCAGCAAATCACTGGACAGAGCGAACGCAGTCAGACCCGCGCCTCCGACGATCAACGTGTCCGACCAACGGAGTCTGCGGCCCGCGTTCTCACGTAACTCCGGCGTAAGTTCGGCAAGATGAAAACAGCCGCCACAAAAGTGATCGTGAAGGGCCGCACCCTGCCGATAGCCGCGCAGGACATGCACACGCGCCTCGGCATCGCACGATCTGCACCGTAGCAGAACCTCCGATTGTTGGGTTCCACAGCCCCCGCCGACCCGATCGTCAGCGTGCAGAGTTGCTAATTCGCTCGCGCGCCCGCTCGCGGACGCGCGCAACCCCGATTCACCAGCTGCCGGTGTGATCCGAGTGTGCATGATGATTTGGGCCGATTGCTACTAGTTGAGATGCACTTGGGCCCTCTCCCAGAAGCACCTTCCCTGCCTTCATCCTTATACCAAGTAAATGCCGACCTCGCAAGGCTTGTGATGGTACGAGTTGTCGAAAACAGCATCCGGGACACACCGAGTGTTCCCGGACTCGCTCAGAATGCGTAGTCTTGCGCTCATCACGTCGGACTAGACTCTCATCGCAAATCGCTCATTGCCAAGCCAAGAGCAGCCGCTGGGTACGATTGGTGACATTCGGAGTAATGATTGCCCCGGGATTGTGTTAGGGATTTTACCTATATGTGTTAGCAGGGATACGATGCACACGTTACAGATTTACTAAACTCCCAAAAGTCGGCTATCGCAGTTGCCGACCGGATTGAAAGGCCGTGAACCGTAGGGCCTGCACGGGGATTCATCGAGCTCATTCCGCTCCTGAAAAGTACTCAATCGCCCGGCCGAAATTCCGTCGATGCTCCCAAGATTATTTTTCCGTCAAGCACAGCCCGTGAAATGTTTGACTCAAAGTGAGACAACTCGCCGTTCGGAATCTCAGAACGCTCTCCGACGCACGCACCGAATGACCCTGACCAGGTTAACGTCTCTACGGCCCGACGTCAGAGACTGAACCACCCGTCGTCTGGAATCCGCCGCCCGGACGAGGACCGATCGGCTTGGGTTGCGGCTTTGGATCGACCGGTTGCTGCGGCCGCACCCCGTTGAGGTACGCCTGGATGTCGGCCTGGTCGAGCCAGCCGTCACGGTTCAGGTCGGCCGGAGCAATGTCCGCCATTCCGATCTTTGCCAAGTCGGCGACGGCGATCCGCGTCACTGGACCGTCGTTGTCGTCATCACCGCCCATGACCGTGGTCGTACTGCCGTCGCAGTTCGGATCGCGGATCTTCAGGAAATTATTCGCGACAAACCCGAAATCGACCGAGTCGGAGATTCCGTCGCCGTTGACATCGGTATGGCGCGTGGGTGGCACGATCGAACAACTCGTGTTCTTCCCGACGTTCGTCAGATCCTGAAGGGTGTAAATGCCAAAGTCGAGGATGTCGATGAACTTGTCATTGTTGAAGTTTCCGCCGATCAACTTCTTCGCGTCGATGAAGTTGGCCGTGTAGCCGCCCGGGCTGAAATTGATCGTCCGCCGCAATGTGTGCAAACGGTCGCGGGCCGTGATGCAGGTGTACGGCCCGCCCGAGCAGGGCACGAGCAGCATCTGCGGGGCAATGTTTCCCCCCGTAAACGTGTATGTCTGTGAGGTGCTGTACGCCATCGTCCCGCCGTTCCACAGCTCAAACGTGATGCACCGGTCGAAGCTGCCGGCGTCCATCACGCCGCCGCCCAACTCGACGTCGACCGTCACTACATTCTGCCCGTCGTTCGTCACCGTGAACTGGCACTGCGTCGGGTTGCCGCACCCATCCGTCGCCGTCATCGTCACGGTCGTCATCCCGACGGGGAACTCTGTTCCGCTCGGCGGACTGAACGTGATGCTGGCGACGCCGCTGCAATCGTCGGTCGCCGCGCCGGAGTAGGTGACCGGCGCAGACAGACAGGTTCCCGCCGCGGAGTGCACTGCGATATTCGGACCGGGACACGACGTGATCGTCGGCCCGGTGGTATCCGTCACCGTGATCGTCTGCGCGCAGCTCGACGAGTTGCCGCAGTTGTCGGTCGCCGTCCACGTCCGCGTGATGACATAGTTGCCGGCGCAGCCTCCCGGTGCGATCACGTCGCTATGGCTGATATTCGCAACCCCGCTGCAATCGTCGGTCGCCGTCGCCGTGCCCGTGTCGGCCGGCTGCGTCGAAGCCGTGCAATTGACGCTCACGTTCGCTGGACATGTCACGACTGGCCCGGTCGCATCCGTCACCGTGATGGTCTGGTTGCACGTTGTCGCTGATGCGTTGCCGCAGTTGTCTGTCGCCGACCACGTCCGCGTGATGACATAGTTGCCCGCACAGCTTCCCGGCGCGATCGAGTCGCTGTGACTGATGCTCGCCACCCCGCTGCAATTATCGACCGCCGTCGCCGTGCCCGTATCGGCCGGCTGCGTCGATGCGGTGCAATTGACGCTCACGTTCGCCGGACATGTCACAACCGGCCCGGTCGTATCCGTCACCGTAATCGTCTGCGGGCAACTCGAAGCGTTGCCGCAGTTGTCCATCGCCGTCCAAGTGCGTGTGATGACGTAATTGCCAGCGCAGCTTCCCGGCGCGATCGCATCGTTGTACGTGATGCTGGCCACGCCGCTGCAATCGTCGCTGGCCGTTGCCGTGCCCGTATCGGCCGGCTGCGTCGAAGCCGTGCAGTTGACGCTCACGTTCGCAGGACATGTCACGACCGGCCCATGTGTATCGGTCACCGTGATCGTCTGCGGACAGCTCGATGAGTTCCCGCAATGGTCGGTCGCCGTCCACGTTCGAGTAATGACGTAGTTGCCGGCGCAGCTTCCCGGCGCGATCGAGTCGCTATGCGTGATGCTCGCCACGCCGCTGCAGTCGTCTGTCGCCGTCGCCGAACCGGTGCCCGACGGCTGCGTCGTCGCCGCACAATCCACGGTCGTATTCGGCGGGCACGAAATTGTCGGCCCATGCGTATCCTGCACCGTAATGGTCTGGACGCAGGTGGACGAAGCGTTTCCACAATTGTCGATCGCCGACCACGTTCGCGAAATGACATAGTTGCCCGCACAGCTTCCCAGTGCGATCGAATCGCTGAAACTGACGCTCGCCACGCCGCTGCAATCATCCGTGACCGTCGGCGTGCCCGTCCCGGCCGGTTGTGTCGTGGCCGCGCAATCCACGGTGACACTGGCCGGACACGTCACGGTCGGCCCGTGCGTATCGGTCACCGTGATGGTCTGGTTGCAGCTGGACGCGTTGCCGCAGTTGTCCGCCGCGGTCCAAGTGCGTGTGATGACGTAATCCCCCGCACAGCTTCCGGCCGCAATCGAATCGCTGTACGTGATGCTCGCCACGCCGCTGCAGTCATCGGTCGCCGTCGCCATGCCGGTACCGGCCGGCTGCGTCGTCGCCGCACAGTTCACGGCTGTGTTGGCCGGGCACGTAATCACCGGCCCGTGCGTATCGGTCACCGTGATCGTCTGCGGACAGCTTGCCGTATTGCCGCATTCGTCCGTGGCCGTCCATGTCCGCGTGATGACGTAGTTCCCCGCGCACGAGCCTGATGCGATTGAGTCGCTATGACCAATCGTCACCGTCCCGCCGCAGTTGTCCGTCGCCGTCGCCGTGCCGGTGCCGGCCGGCTGGGTCGTCGCCGTGCAGTCCACGGTCACGTTGCCCGGACACGTGATCTCCGGCTCGGTCGTATCGATCTTTACCGCCCCGAGGTCCACCACGTTGGCCGTCACCGGAAAGCCGTCTGCATCGCTGAGTTGGTTGTCGGCCCCATTCGTCCCCGGCACGCGCCATGTCACCAGGTTCGACGTCAGCGTGCACACATCCTGCAGTACGTTGAACGAGAAATACGCCATCGTCGTGTTGTCCGACGTCCCCGTTCCACCGCTCTCGATGCCGGTCGAATAGTCGATCTCGCCCAGCGTCTCATTCACGTCCTCGCTAATCACACGCGTAAACGGCGCATCGCCGGGGCTGGCCGAATCAAAGTCCAGCACCAACGGATCGTACGCCAGGAAGTACTGCCCGCCGACGACTGTCGTCGTCGCACCGCTCATCTCGATCTTCACCACCAGCTTGCTGCCCGTGTGGCAGCCCGCCGGGGCCGTCAGCGTCAGCGTTGCCTCACTGTTCGGGTTGACGTTCAGGACGGCCGCGCCGCTCGTGTCGCTGCCGCAGGTGTTGCTGACCACGCAGCTATAGCTCCCCGCGTCGGCCGGACCGACTGGGTCGATCGTCAACGTGTCGGTCAGTGCGCCCGAAATATTCGCGTCGTCCGACAGCGGCGTGACCCCGTGATACCACTGGTAGCTCAGCCCGCCGCCCGTCGCCGCCACCGTGAATTGGAACGTCGCCCCAATGTTCACTGTCCCGCCGATCGGGTCGAGCGTTACCACCGGCACCGTCCACACCGTGAGCGTCCGGCAGCACGTGTCCGTCGACGTGCAGCCGTCCTTGGTCGTGACCAGACAGTACTGACCGGCCGTGCCGATCGTGATGCATGGCGTGTTGTTCGTGTATCCCCCCGGGCCGGTCCACGCGTACGTGTCCATTCCGGCCGGGCCGCACCACTGCGTGGTGTCACCCGAACAAATTGTGTCGACGCCGCCGCTGATCGTGCAGGATGGGCGCGGCGTGACCGTGAGCGTCCGGCAGCACGTGTCCGTCGACGTGCAGCCGTCCTTGGTCGTGACCAGACAGTACTGACCGGCCGTGCCGATCGTGATGCATGGCGTGTTGTTCGTGTATCCCCCCGGGCCGGTCCACGCGTACGTGTCCATTCCGGCCGGGCCGCACCACTGCGTGGTGTCACCCGAACAAATCGTGTCGACGCCGCCGCTGATCGTGCAGGATGGGCGCGGCGTGA
>CAZJVS010000039.1:0-14450 GCA_964549445.1 uncultured Planctomycetaceae bacterium | reverse complement strand
CGGTCCACGCGTACGTGTCCATTCCGGCCGGGCCGCACCACTGCGTGGTGTCGCCGGCGCAAACGGTCTCCACGCCACCGCTGATAGCGCATGATGGATGCGGATTGACGATCATCGTCGCGTTGGTGCTCGTCGCCGCCGGGCTGCATACGCCCGTGACGACGCAGTTGTAGTCGTTGCCGGCGTCAAGCGTGCTGACGCCCGTGAGCGTCAATGAACTCGTCGTCGCGCCGGAAATCGTCGCCTGCCCGGCGTGCGGGCCGTCGACGAGGTTGGTCGTATTGCGCCGCCACTGATAGGTCAGCGGCCCCGCGCCGCTGGCGGTAATGGCGATCGTTGCGTCGTCGTCCACGCACTTGGTCTGGCTGGTCGGCGTCGGGCCGCTGTCGATCGAGGGTGGCGTGCAGGAGCTCTCTGTCACGAACCGGTCATACGCCCCATAGCCCGGCGCAGGCCCATTCTGATTCGGATTGCCGCCGCTGTTCAGTGTTTGAAACGGCGGCATCGATTCGTTCGAATTGAAACCGGACGTGGAGCAATACGCGACGAAGAAATCAACGTTCCCGCCCGGCGAAACGCCCAGCGTCGCGAGTGGAATCGACATCTCTCGAAAAACAGTGCTGGTGCCCTGCGCAGCCGGCGTGATGTTTGCGCTGCTTAGGTAGTTCAAGCTGTTGTTGCCGCCTGCGTTGAGCTCATACAGGAACGCATCGGGGGTTTGGTTCCAGATCGTCAGTGCGTAGTCGGGCGAATTGGGAAAGATGTCATTGACATTGGCCGTGAGGTTGCTGATGACGGCCCGGTCGCTGGTGGCCTGGTCGTTCATCGCGGCGTCCGTCTGGCCGCCGGACTTCGTGTCGAAATAAATCACAACGATGTCGTTCAGCGCAGCGCCCGGCTGGAACCCGATGTAGAGGTTTGTCGCGTCGCTGTTCATGTAGATCTTGGCGCTTGACCCTCCGATGGTCCCGCCGAAGCCGTTGCCACCACCAGAGAATAGATAGGAATTGCCGGGGCCGTACTCATTTGTTCCCGGACCGCTGCCCCCATCAACGGTCACACCTCCCGGCGCGTTGTCTGCGATTGTCGTAATCAGGCCGCAGACGTTTACGGGCGACGCGCTATTTCGCGGTGTTGCCGTGCCAACATAGAAATCGTTGGCATTGTCGTTTGAATCTCGGCACCCGCCGAGGAACCTAAACACGGCGATCGTATTCTGAGCGGGACCCGCAGGCGCGCCGGGCGCTTTACTACTCCCCTCCCAGCATGTCGCCGACGTGCCGTAACCGACGAAGTCCTTAATACTGGCATCTGAAGGACAATCGCCGCTGAGCGGGGTAGTGTCATTGACGAGCGCGACCTTTCCGGAGGCCGGGTTCATGCCTATTGTCCCAGTGGCGTCAGGAGTTGGTAACACTGCGCCGTCGGTACTCGCGGACGCTTGCTGCACAAGGTAATACGCTCCGGGTGCGATTGATCCGGAAAGATTCGTTACCGACCATGACGTGCCGGCAGATGTCGCGTTCTGAACGGACCAGCCAGTAAGGTCCTGCGAACTCGTTCCGCGGTTGTACAGTTCGACAAAGTCGTTCCGCCAATTCGTATTGAAACCACCCCCGCCACCATAGACCTGGCTGATGACAACCTGCGCATTCACCGCCGGCGACGCTGCCATACCAACGAGGACCGCCGCAATTGCCCCACAAAAGACGTTCAAGCGCACCGATGGCCGACAAACAGATGAATCACCAAGAAGCATGATTCCGCTCCTTTACATGGCGAGAACTGGGAACGAACGTCGCATCGCCGGTTGAAAACATCGCTGTGGAGATGGAGGTGCGCAAACCACCCGACGAAGTGTGCCTTCGTTTCCCAGCATCCATCACCGCCTATTGACATTCCAGATTAGCGGATTGGGATCTCATAAGTCAACGAATAACTACCGCCCCGACTCCCCCGTTTCGGTGGTGCCACGGAAAACGGATGCGAATTATGAACCCAACACCGAGCGCAAACAGGCGGTTCGCGCTCAGCAACCGCGTCAAATACGCCGCACTAGGGATTTTCCTGATGTGTCGGGCGACCCCTGTCGCCAGTCATCACGGACCTGCCGGCCAAGACCCAACCATTTGCCCCGAAGCCGTGCGGCATCCGGTCGCCAGACGTCTGCGCGATCACCGCAAACTGCGTCCCGCCGAGCGGACGACACGTGAATTGCGTCCGGCAACGCGATCGCATTTCTCGAACGCAAGTTGTCTCAGCTTGGGCGATACAGTTGATTCGAACGGCGGGACCTCTGCGGGCACCGGAGAGGCCGCTTAAGTTCCCAACCCAGCGGCCGTCGGCGCGACACACCTCAGCCGAACGATCTACTACAATTAACAAAGCGCTGTAATCGTACGACCAGTCGACGCGGGCAGCGATACATCATGATTATCACAGAGCGAAGAATTGAAGCGAACCGTCGAAATGCGCAGCTCGCCCGCGGTCCGAAGTCCGCAACTGGCAAATCCACCTCCTCGCGGAATGCGATAACGCACGGCTTATTGTCAAACTTGCGCGTGCTGCCGTTTGTTGAGACGCAATCCGATTGGCTAGCACACTACTTGCAAACGACAGAAGCCCTACAACCCGTTGGCTGCATTGAATTCGCACTGGCCGAGCGGATTGCCCTGATGCTTTGGCGGTTGAACCGGGTGGCTCGGCAAGAGCGGGAATGGACCGCGATTGCGCTTGAGGATGCCGATTCCGATGCAGTGCCCGGGTCACAGGCGACGGGCGAAGCGGGCGATGGCGACATCCGCGAATCCGCGACGCAGAACGACCGGCTGCTCTCCCTTGTGGGGCGGATTCGGGATTCGCATGAGGAAGAACGCCTCACGAGCGCTGAGAGTCTTGACTTGATCAAGACCGCTATCCAAGCCGTGGGTTCGGAGTTGTCGGGAGCCGCGCGCTCGGCATTGATTACTGATTGTGGCAGACTCGATCTGGACGGCGATAGGCCATGGACCGTTGGTCGCGTACGTAGCATCTGGACCGTCGTTGCGGAGAGGACGGCGCGATCCCTGAATTCCCTGATCACGCACGCACTGGAGGCGCTTCATGCTGCTCAATCACGCTCGGAGGCCGAAGCACTCAGTGCACGACGGCAACTAGATCGGCTGCGCCGACAGCGATTATTGCCGACACTCGAAGACCAGAATCGCTTGCTCCGCTACGAATCTCACGCTGAACGATGCTTGTTTAGGGCACTGCATGAACTGCAGCGGCTTCAAGCAATCCGCGGCGGGGATTGCGTCTCGGTGCCTCTGGCGATGGATGTTACGGTGAATGGGCAGGGGAGCGGGTGTGAGTAGCGCGGCGGTTCCACGAAATGATCCGCCAATTGCGTTCGGCTGTGCCGCCGCGAGCTAACGGTCACTGAAGTATGCAGATCTAGCGGCTTTCAACCAGCCTCGTATGACTCCCATTATGTCGGATCTCAGGCTTCTTATGCAGCAGCGGTGTCGTGTAGAATCTTCGTCGAATTGGAGAAATATCGATGACGAACGAGCCAGCCGATTCCGAAGATGCGATTTTCACTGAAAGACCCGCCTGCCCCCGCTGCCGCCGACTGGCCCTCGAAAACGACGACGTCGACGACGTTCGCGTCGAAATGCGCGCGACCATGCCACTTCTGGTCGTCGTTCGGACCTGTCCGGCCTGTGGCCAGAACTGGCAAGAGGCTCGCGAGCCGGAGAGCGACGACGTCGAAGCGTGAAGCTCACCGATCGACCAAGCACTTCGACAAGCCGAACGAACATGACGCTGTCAAGGAGACGTGGGAAATCTGAAGGGGCGAACGTCAACGCGTGGTTCGTGTACATCTTGCGCTGTTCGGACGGTTCGCTTTACACCGGGATAACGACGGATGTGAAGCGTCGAAGCGAGCAACACAACGCGGGGACCGCCTCTCGGTGCACCCCTAGTCGGCGTCCGGTTCGCGTGGAATTCCTCGAGTCACATGCGACGCATAGCTCGCCCCCGCAGCGATGATTGCCACATCCAGTGGCTTCACCACCTCACGGCATGACCCGTCGGAGCCTTCTGATGCAAGATACAAGGCGGGACCACAGGGGGATGGGCGAGGAGGTCGAATTGCCTCGGTCCAAGGCCAAGAGACGCGCTGTTGGCGGGGCAAACGGCCTTCTCTCTTGATCGTCGACTGGGAAACGGAAAGGCGTTTGTGCCGGATGCGCGATGTGAGCTCGACCAACGCCTGTCCGCGGCATCATGAGGGCATGTCGATGCTGTATGAATCCAAGATTGCCGAGTTGCGCGCCGCCGTCGAGAAAGCCAACCGAGCTAGTCCGTACTCTCCAGCCTGTACCCAACTCCAGGCTCGGTTAACAGGTATCGCGGGCGAGCAGGATTACTCTCGATCTTCCGCCGCAGCTGCCCCATGTAGATTCGCAGGTAGTGGCCTTGGTCAAGATACGCTTCGCCCCAGATTTCGCGAAGGAGGTGCTGGTGCGTCAAAACCTTGCCAGAATGCCGGGCTAATTCAAACAGGAGTTTGAATTCGGTCGGCGTCAGCTTGATCTCGCGGTCTGACACGGTGACGCGATGGCGGGCGCGGTCGATGAGCAGTTCGCCAACTTCGATCGGGTCTCCCTCTGACGCGCCGGGCTTCTTCGCCGAATGCCGCAGAGCGACTCGGATGCGGGCGAGTAGCTCCGCGACGCTAAACGGCTTAGTCAGATAGTCATCCGCCCCAGCGTCGAGGGCATTGACCTTGTCGTGCTCCTGCCCGCGGGCCGACAACACGATGATGGGCACCTTCGAAACTTCTCGAATCTGCTGTGTCACCTCAAGTCCGTCGATGTCCGGCAAACCGAGATCGAGGATTATCACGTCGGGGGCACGCGTTGCCGCATCCGCCAGCCCCTGCCGGCCGGTGCTCGCCTCAACCAATTCGTATCCCTGGGTTGTGAGCGATGCGCGAAGGAAGCGGCGAATTTGCGGCTCGTCCTCGATGCACAGAACTGTGATCTCGGCAGCACTCATGAAGCCACCTGCTCGCTCTCCGGCTCCACGGTCGGCGGCTCGCCGACGATTGGCAACAGGAACCGGAATACGGCCCCTCCGCCCGCGCGGTTGTCAGCCCAGATCCGGCCGCCATGCGCCCGGATGATCGCTTCGCAAATAGCCAGGCCAAGACCGACGCCGCCTTCACGATTGGAGATGCGGTAGAACTTCTCGAAGATTCTGTCGATCTGATCGGGCGGCAGCCCCGGGCCGCGATCAGCAACTTCAACCACGATGCCGCGCGTCTCGATCGTTGCCCGAATGTCGATCGGCGTTCCGGCCGGCGTGTGCTTGGCTGCGTTTTCGAGCAGATTGATCAGTACCTGCTCGATGAGCGCACCGTCAATCGAAACCAGCGGCAGATCCGGCGGCAGCGACGTCGTCACGGGCCGGCCGTCCAGTTGCCTGTTCATCCGACGCAGGGCGGCTCCGACGATCTCCTCGAGCGGGTGCCACTCCGGACGCAGCAGCTTCGCGCCTGATTCGAGCCGCGTCATATCAAGCAGGTTTCGAATCAGCCGGTCCAGTCTCTCTGTTTCATCGTAAATCGCGGCAAGGAGTTCGCGGCGCGTATCGCCGTCGGTTGGCCCTTTGGGGTCGAGCAGGCTGCTGGCCGCCCCGAGTATCGTGGCGAGCGGCGTGCGAAAGTCGTGCGAGACAGAACTCAGGAGCGCATTTCGCAGTCGCTCGGTCTCAACGGCGAGGTGGGCGTTGCCAGCTTCGTCGACCAACTGCACGCGCTCGATGGCGAGTGCGATCTGACGCGCGAAGCTGTCGAGCAGATGGGTTTCGTCCGGGTCCTGAAACCGGTCGCGCAGTTCCGGGCTTATCGCGAGCACGCCGACCGTCCGCTGCGATCCCTCAAGCGGAACATAGAGCGCTCCGGCCGACGGAAGCGTGCTGGTTCCCAGTCCCGCCTTCTGGCCGTTCTCGAAGACCCACTGGGCGACCGCAGCCTCGCGCTCGAGATTGTCCGGGGCGCGCTGACCCGGTCCGGGCGCGAGTCGTCCCGAGGCGTCTGCCACGAGCACGAGCGCGGTGGAGCGGAGTCCGTGCTCGGCCGAGCGCACGGCCGCGGCGATGATCGCCGTGAGGTCGCCGGCGTCGGCGAGCTGCCCGGCCAGTGAATAAAGGGCCTGTGTGCGGGCCTCGCGGCGCCGGGCCGATTCGGCTTGTTGGCGCACGCGAACCGTGAGATTGCTCGTCACCAGTGCGACCAGCAGCATCACGGCAAAGGTGACAACGTACTCCGCGTCGCTGACGGCGAGTGTCAATGAGGGCGGAACGAAGAAGAAATCGAACGCGGCGACACTCAGGATCGACGCGAGGATCGCCGGCGCCCGTTCACCGCGAAGCGATACGAGCACGACCCCCACAAGGTACAGCATCGCTAGGTTGGACGGTGCAAGTTGCCCGTGCAACAGAGCGCAGACAAGCGTACTGACCGCAACGACGAAGGTTGCCGCGATCATGCCGCGCCAGCGCCGTCCGCGGCGACGCTCCTGTGAGGGCTCGGTGCGGGCGGGGTCGCCCTCGCCGCTGATGACGTACAGGTCAATTTCGCCCGAGCGCCGCGCCAGCTCGTCGATCAGCGTGGATCGCAGCCAGCGTTTCCATCGTGGTTCGGCGGTCTTCCCGACGACGATTTTCGTCACGTTATGACTGCGGGCGAAGGCAATCAGCTCGTCGATCACGTTCGGCGCGCTGAGCGTGCGGGTCTCGGCGCCGAGCTGTTCCGCCAGCCGCAGGATTCGATTCAGCCGATCACGGTCGCGCGCCACCATGCGGTTGTCCCGCGGCATCTCGATGTGAATCGCCAGCCACTCGGCACCGAGCCGGGTCGCCAGCCGGCGGGTCGCACGGACAAGCCGCGCCGACTGGGGACTGCCGGTAACGCAGACGAGCAGCCGTTCGCGAACCGGCCACGTCCGCGCGACGGCCTGATCCTGTCGATACTTCTGGACCTGCTGATCGACGCGCTCGGCGACGTACCGCAGCGCAAGTTCGCGGAGCGCCACGAGGTTGCCGAGTCGGAAGAACTTTCCAACCGCCAGCCGGGCCTGTTCTGGAACGTACACCTTTCCGTCGTGCAGCCGCTTCAACAGTTCTTCCGGATTCAGGTCGACCAGTTCGATTTCGTTCGCGGCTTCGACGACCGAATCGGGCACGGTCTCCCGCACGACGACGCCGGTAATCTGAGCGACGACGTCGTTCAAGCTCTCGATGTGCTGTATGTTCATCGCCGTATAGACGTGTATTCCGGAGTTCAACAGTTCCTGGACATCCTGCCAGCGCTTCTCGTGGCGTGAGCCGGGGGCATTCGAATGGGCCAGTTCGTCGACAAGCACGAGTTGCGGTTTTCGAGCGATGCAGGCGTCGAGGTCGAATTCTTTCAGGGTGACGCCCTGATAGTTGATGGACTTGAGCGGAAGCAACTCGTGGCCGAGGAGCAGTTGCTCAGTTTCGGTGCGTCCGTGGGTCTCGACTACGCCGACGAGCACATCGACGCCCTCGATGCCGCGGACTCGTCCAGCTTCAAGGAGTGAAAAGGTCTTGCCGACGCCGGCGCACATCCCCAGAAAGACCTTAAGACGCCCGCGCGTACTGTGAGGTGCTTCAGCCCGAATCTGCGCGAGGACCGCGTCGGGATCAGGCCGGGCTGTGGTCATGTCGATCGCGGCTCCAAGCCCGAAGTCATGCTGCCGGCACGCAGCTTAATCGGGCGGTTGGCGTAAGGGGAGTTCGCCTTGCTCGGCCGAATCCAATTGGGGCGTAGTATGAATCTGCCGCCCGCATGCCGGGCAGTAACGAGATGCCGGTCGAATGGGCAGGAAATGGTTGCAGGAACTGCAACGCACAACGGTGTTGGTCGAACCGCGCCGGCTGCATGCAAGCAAAAATGCCACGGCGGCCAATGCTAGGAGGGGTGCCAAGAGCAGCCACCCACCGCTTTCCGTTGTTGGGTGTCCGGGCGGCGCGACGACTGAGAGTATGGCGACCGATCCATACATGTGCAGACTCCTTCGCGCGACGAGCCGATGGCCTTCAACCTCCGCCCGTCGCAGACACAAAGGTCGAGATAAGCGTGCTGACAAAGTTCGTGAAGATCGTCAGTGGGACTTGGAAGACAGCCACCGCCGCGAACGCTGTAAAGTTTGTCAGAACCGAGAAGAAAAAGTCATTCAGCCACATAGAGAGCGACTCCTTAGAAACGAAAACTGATTCCAGCAGACGTTGAGAAATCCGGGGCCTCCTCGTTGAGGCCGAAACCGACACGAATATCGAATTGGATGTTGTTGGTGATGAGATACGTGCTGCAGACATTGAGGGTGTGGGCGGCGTCGGAGCCGGGAGTGAAGGGCGCGAGGAAGTAGTATTCGAGAATGCCGCACCACTTGTCCGTGATCTGGTAGCCCGAAGCGACCGAGGCGCCGGTCTGAAAGTAGCGGCGGTTGTCGCCGTCGCCGTCTTCGTAAGAGATCGAGGACAATTGGACGACGCCGTAGATCGTCCATTTCGGCGTGGCGGCCCAGGAGTAGGCGACGCGAACTTCGGGATCGACGTCGCCGGTGCTAAAACCGTCCGCGCCCGTCGGCAAGTAAAGCGAGGGGATCAGCGAGAGGTTCGGCATCAGGCCTTCCTGCCGGGTCATGGCCCACTTGAAGCCAACTTTCATGTCGGAGCCGCCGTCGGCTTTGTCGAGAAACGTCGTCGTCCGGCCGGCTCGGGTTTTTGCCAAGTAACGCGTCCGCGTGATGTATTGGCCGGTCCAGCCAACGCGAGCTTCGAGGTTGTTGAGTACGCCGATTCGCAAGGAGAGTTCGGGGAAGTCCTGCGACTGAAATCGTTCGTGATGCGGACCTTTGTCGTATGTGTACGAGTAGCCCGATTCGAGCTGTATGTGGCCGCGAGGAACGACGGAGGTGGTGTCGGAGAAACCGGGACGGTCGGTGGCGATGGTTCCTTCGAGCGGGGCCGGCTGCGGCCAGAGCAGAAATCCGGGTTCGGGATAGATGATGAATCCGGCTGCCGCCGGTGCGGCGGCGGGATGCATTCCCAGGGCGAGCGGCGCGGGCTGCGAAGTTGGATCGAGCGGCTGGGTCATGGGCTCGGCAGCGCGGGAGAGTCGCGGCACCGACGCGACGACCGCCGCGAGCAGCGTTCCGCAAGTCGCCAAGCGAGTGCAGCGCGATTTCATCGACGGCCCTCGGAGCGTGTTACGGCGTCGATAGCAAGATTCAGTCTCAACACGTTGACGCGCGGTTCACCGAAAATGCCGAACTGCCGGTGCTCCGTGTTGTCCTCGACGAACCGATGGAAGCGCTCGCGCAAAAGACCGCGCATGCGGGCGACACGCCCGATCTGAAAGTCGGCGGCGGCGATGCTGATGTGTGGGTCGAGACCACTAGCGGACGAAGTCACGAGGTCGACCGGTATTGCGGCCGTGTTGCCCTGGTCGGCGGCGCGCAGGGCTTCGATCCGGGATTGAACATTCTTGGTGAGGTCGGGATTCAGTGGGCCGAGGTTCGAGCCGCTCGATGCGCCGCCGTTGTAGGCGGGCGTCGTCGCAGACGGGCGGCCCCAAAAATAACGCGGATCGTCGAACGGTTGTCCAATCAACTCAGAGCCGACCGGCTTGCCATTCTCGGTGATGATGCTGCCGTTGGCCGTGTGGGCGAAAGCGAGCTGGGCGACAGCGGTCATCGCCAACGGATAGGCGACGCCTGTAAGCAGCGTCAAGATCGCAAGGCAGGCGATTGCAGGACGAAATTGTTGAAACACGCGCGGCTCCTTCTTCAGACGAGGTGGAGAGCGACGAGAACGAGGTCGATCAGCTTGATGCCGATGAACGGCGTGATGATTCCGCCGAGGCCGTAAATCAGAAGATTGCGGCGGAGCAACTCCGAGGCCGGGGCGGGCCGATAGCGGACACCTCGCAGAGCAAGTGGGATCAGGAAGATGATGATGATCGCGTTGAAGATTACCGAAGCGAGGATCGCGCTTCGCGGCGTGCTGAGGCGCATGACGTTCAGCACACCCAGTTGGGGATAGGTCGCGGCGAAGGCGGCCGGAATTATTGCAAAGTACTTCGCGACGTCGTTCGCGATGCTGAAGGTGGTGAGGGCGCCCCGAGTCATGAGCAGCTGCTTGCCAATCTCGACCACCTCGATGAGCTTGGTGGGATTCGAGTCGAGATCGACCATATTGCCCGCTTCTTTTGCAGCCTGCGTGCCGGTGTTCATGGCCACGGCCACATCGGCTTGGGCGAGGGCGGGCGCGTCGTTTGTGCCGTCTCCCATCATGGCGACAAGACGTCCGCCGGTTTGCTGTTCGCGGATCAGCTTCAGTTTGGCTTCGGGGGTTGCCTGGGCGAGGTAATCGTCAACGCCAGCCTCAGCGGCGATGGCAGCGGCGGTCATCGGATTGTCGCCGGTAATCATCACGGTCTTGATGCCCATGCGGCGCAACTCGCCGAAGCGATGCTTGATGCCGCCCTTGACGATGTCCTTGAGGTGAATGACGCCGAGCACTCGCTTGGACTCGGCGACGACAAGGGGCGTTCCGCCGCCCTTTGCGACTGTCTCGACGGATCGCTGCACGTCTGCGCCGAAGCGATTCGAGCCGTTTGAGACGAAGGCGGCGATCGCATCGGCAGAGCCCTTGCGGACCTGGCGGCCATCCGCGAGGTCGACGCCGCTCATGCGAGTTTGCGCGGTGAACGGAACGAAATGAGCGCCTTGGAATGACTCCTCGCGGCTACGGAGGTTGTACTTGTGACGAGCAAGGTGCGTGATGCTGCGGCCCTCGGGTGTTTCGTCGGATAGCGACGAAAGCAGCGCCGCCTCGGCGAGCGCGTCGGCCGCGACGCCGTCGGCAGGGATGAACTCGACGGCTTGTCGATTTCCAAGGGTGATCGTGCCGGTCTTGTCGAGAAGCAGGACGTCGACGTCTCCGGCGGCTTCAACGGCGCGGCCGGACATGGCGATGACGTTGGCACGGATCATGCGATCCATGCCGGCGATTCCGATGGCGGAGAGCAGGCCGCCGATAGTCGTGGGGATCAGGCAGACGAGCAGGGCGACGAGGACGGTGATGGTGACGACCTGTCCCTGGCCGGCGGTTGCGACGCTGTAGATCGAGAACGGCAGCAGTGTCGCAGTCGCCAGCAGGAAGATGATGGTAAAGCCGGCCAGCAAGATGTTGAGGGCGATTTCGTTCGGCGTCTTCTGGCGCTTCGCGCCCTCGACAAGGGAGATCATGCGGTCGAGGAATGTTTCGCCGGGATTGGCGGTGATGCGAATGACGATCCAGTCAGAGAGTACCCGCGTGCCGCCGGTGACGGCACTGCGATCGCCGCCGGCCTCGCGAATGACCGGTGCGGACTCGCCGGTAATGGCGCTCTCGTCGACTGATGCGATGCCTTCGATGACTTCGCCGTCGCCGGGGATGAAGTCACCGGCCTCAACGAGGACAACGTCATCCTTACGCAGGGTCGATGCGGGAACTTTGGCGTGAGGGCTCGTCTTTTGCGGCGCGGTGAGCTTCTTCGCATGAAGCGTCGTCCGGGCGCGGCGAAGATTGTCCGCCTGCGCTTTGCCCCGGCCCTCGGCGATAGCTTCGGCGACGTTGGCGAAGAGCACCGTGAACCACAGCCACACCGACACGGCCAAGATGAACCCGGCCGGCGCCTCTCCGTGCCTGAACGCCGCTTGGAAGTAGAGCAGCGTCGTCAGCACGCTGACGACCTCGACCACGAACATGACCGGATTGCGGATCATGTGACGCGGGTCGAGTTTCCGGAACGAGTCGACGAACGCGGTCGTAAGGATGTTTCGATTGTAAATGGTGGCTTTTTCAGTCGTCATGATGTCTCGCGCGCGATGCGCCTCAGGACTTCACCACCATCAGTTGCTCAACGATCGGTCCCAGCGCCAGGGCCGGCAGGAACGTGAGCACACCCACGATCATCACCACTCCAACCAGCAGGACGACGAACAGCGGGGTATGCGTCGGCATCGTCCCGGCGCTGAGCGGCACTTTCTTCTTGCGCGCCAGCGAACCGGCGATCGCCAGCACCGGAATCGCCAACCAGTAGCGCGAGATCAGCATCGCGAGCCCGAGCGCGATGTTGTAGAACGGCGTGTTTGCTCCCAGCCCGGCAAACGCGCTGCCGTTGTTGTTGCCCGCGGACGAAAACGCGTACAGCACTTCCGAAAAGCCATGCGGCCCGGGATTGAGAATCGTGCTCTTACCAGCAGTCGTCATTACCGCTACAGCCGTCCCCACAAGCGGAACCAGGCAAGGAATGAGAATGACCAGCGAGGCCATCTTCATTTCGTAGGCCTCAATCTTCTTCCCGAGGTACTCCGGCGTCCGCCCGACCATCAGTCCCGCCACAAACACGGCAATGATCGCAAAGACAAGCATGCCGTAGAGCCCGCTTCCGACTCCCCCGAACACGACCTCGCCAAGCTGCATCATGACCAGCGGAACCAATCCGCCGAGCGGTGTGTACGAATCATGCATCGAGTTGACAGACCCGTTTGATGCCGCCGTGGTCGCCGTCGCCCACAGGGCCGAGTTGGCAACGCCGAAGCGAACCTCCTTACCCTCCATGTTCCCGCCCGGCTGCAGGTTACTTGCCCGCTGATCGGCCCCGGACGATGCCAACACCGGATTGCCGCGGTACTCCGACCAGACGCACAGTGCCAGCATCGGAATGAAGATCGCCAGCATCGCCGCAAGGAGCGCACGGCCCTGCCGTGAATCGTTCACCATCTTGCCGAACGTGAAACACAATGCCGCGGCAATCAGCAGGATCGAGACGACCTCGACGAAGTTCGAAAGTGGCGTGGGGTTCTCGAACGGATGAGCGGAATTGACGTTGAAGAATCCACCGCCGTTGGTCCCGAGTTGCTTGATGGCTACCTGCGATGCGGCTGGGCCCAGCGCGAGCGTCTGCTCGGCAATCGCCTCGCCATTCGGCCCTTTCGCCGGCTGGACGAGCGCGACCTGCGCGTACGGCCGGAACGTCTGCACGACGCCCTGCGATACGAGCACAACCGCC
The DNA here is from genome assembly GCA_964549445.1 of uncultured Planctomycetaceae bacterium. Taxonomy (GTDB): domain Bacteria; phylum Planctomycetota; class Phycisphaerae; order UBA1845; family UTPLA1; genus SpSt-539. The sequence goes on along the minus strand of CAZJVS010000039.1, from coordinate 1,315 downwards.
ACGATCATCGAGAGCGGCAGCAGCACGTAAAGCGTGCTCCGCGTCAAATCGACCCAGAAATTGCCGATGGTGTCAGCGCCCTGCCGGACAAATCCGCGAATCAACGCCGCCAGGCACGCCATTCCCGCCGCTGCCGACACGAAGTTCTGCACCGTCAGCCCCAGCATCTGTGTGAGATAACTCATCGTCGTCTCACCGCCGTAGCCCTGCCAGTTCGTGTTCGTGGCGAAGCTGATCGCCGTGTTGACCGACGAATCCGGCGAGACCGCCGGCAGGCCTTGCGGATTCAGCAGCGGTATCGAATGCTGCAACCGCTGCAGCGCATAGACAACGGCCAAACCCGCGAAGTTGAAGCACAACATCGCGATGGCATAGCTCTTCCAACTCATCTCGGCTGTCGCGGCCGGGCCGCACGCGCGATAGATCAGTCGCTCGACGGGCTTCAGCGCGCGATCGAGGCCGCAGGAGCGGCCTTCGTAGACGCGGGCCATGTAGAGACCGAGCGGGTACGCCAAGGTGAGTAGTACGACGAAATAAAGGGCGAGCTGAAGCAGGCCATTCATCGTCATGCGAACCACTCCGGCCGCAGAAGCGCGATGAAGAGATAAGTCAGAAGCAAGAGCGCGATGAGGAAACTAATCGCGTACAGAGCGCTCATAGCGACCCCCGAAGCCGGTAGCACAACCGAACGAATCCGATCGAAAGTATGAAGAATGCCAGAACAATGCCGATGCAAACGAGGTCCACGATGGAGTCTCCAGCCGCGCGTTGAGAATTCTCGACTACGCGATCATGCATTCAATGTAGGAACAGCAACGCGCCGCGCGTAGTAAAGCGCGCGTAACGTCTGCACCGATTTCCGTAAAGAACGCGCAAATGCGCAACTGGATCGCACTGGGACTTTAAGAAGGAGGATCGAGAAAGCCCTATCCAATTGGAGCACGCAAACCAACAGATCGAAAAGGTGCGCATTATCCGGCGCGACGGATCAGGGCGGCCGATAGGTTTTTCGTGATGCGCCGATCGGGGCGGGGTCGCCATGTCCATTCGTTGCCCGTCGGCCAGGATGGCCAGCCGATCCCCGAAAACCTGTGGCCGCGAAGACGGAAGCGCGTTTGGATCGTGCGATAGTTCGCACCGTCACCTGACGGAAAGGTTGTGCGGCAATCCAAGCAGTTCGCGACGCGCGGAGCCCATCTTGGGCCTATTTCGAGATGAGTCATGTCAGGATTGAAAACGCAAGTGACGCAGAAAACGCAACTTGCAAAACCGCGCCCGGCAGGATTCGAACCTGCGACCAGCGGATTAGAAATCC
>CAZJVS010000038.1:0-49470 GCA_964549445.1 uncultured Planctomycetaceae bacterium | reverse complement strand
GTGTCGTCCGCCGAGCCCTGGTTCGTCACGACGATCGTGTACGTCTCGTTCTGACCCACTTCGATCGGGTCAGCCTCGTCCACGACCTCGAGCAGAACAGCCGGGATGCCGGTGATCTTCATCTCGGTCTGGGCCTGGCCCTCGGCGCAGTTCGCCGTGGCCGTGGCAACGTTTTTCGCGCTGCCTTGCGTGACCGCCTTGAGCTGCAGCGACACCGTGCGAGTGGCGCCCGGCTCCATGGTGCCGAGGTTCCACGTCACGCGGCCGCCGGAGAACGATCCGCCGTCGGAGGCACTGATAAACTGCGTGCCCGCCGGAATCGGATCGGTCAGGACTGTGTTCGTCGCAGCCGTGTCGCCACTGTTGCGGACCGTGATCTGGTAGTCGGCCGGTCGGCCAATGTACCGAATATCCGGGCCCGCCTTGGTGACCTGCAGTTGCGGCTGCTTGACGACCGTCGTGCAGCTCGCTTCGGCCATTAGGCCGCCGTCGCCGCTGGCAACCGCTCGGTTCGTGAACGAACCCGTGCGGCTGGCCTTGACGGAGAAGCGAACCTGCTTGGCCTCGCCACCCTGCAAATCTCCGATCTGGCTGGTGACCGCGTTGCGGCCGTTCGTGGTCGCAAGGCCATCCGGCAGCTGATCGTCGATCTTCACGTTCCGAGCCACGCCATCGCCCGTGTTCTTCACGATGATCGTGTAGTCAAACGGATCGCACAGCATGACTTCGGCCGGGCACTGCTTCTCGAGTGCCAGCTGCGGGCTCGTGACCACCGTCGTGCAGCAATCGCGTGCCGAGCACTGGTCGGCCCGGGCCTCTGCACAATTCTCGTACCGACCGGTGCGACCACCGGCCTTGGCCTGGACCTGGATCGAGGCCGACTGGCCCGCCTTCAGCGTGCCCAGCGACCAGCTCAGGTTCGGACCGCCGCCACTCGCGGCCGGCGTGCTCGAGACGTACGAGATGCCGTCCGGAATGTTGTCGGTAATCGTCACGTTGTTCGCATCGGCCTGCGACGGGTTGTTGACGGTGATCGTGTAGTTCACCGGCTCGCCCGCGACCGCCGACGGCGTGCATTCCTTGCGCAGCGTCAGTTCGCACTGCACCCAGGTCTTGCTGGTGCTGCAGGTGGCGATCTTCACCGCCGGCATGCAGCACTGCGTGTTCTCGGGCCGCATGATCTCGATGTTGATGTTGTTCGTGCCCTTGGCGGGCGTCGTCTGCTTGATCGTGACCTTGGCCTCGCCCTTTGAGTCGGACATGACCGTCTGGGTCTTCGTGCCGTTGTCAAAGGTCGCATCCGGACCATCCATGATCGTGTAGGTTACGCTGTGGTTCGGCAGGAAGGTGCCGTCCGAGTACTTCGTGATCCGGGTCACGAAATCATGCGTCGTGCCGACCGGATTGGTCGACGGCGGCGGGCACTCCCACTTGATGTCGTACCAGTGCTTGACCGCGAAGACCTTGTGCTTGCCCCAGTCGTAGATGCCGGGAGCGTAAACGGTGATGTGGGTGTCGCCTTCCATCGGCGAGGTGATCACGCACCAGGTCTGACCTTCCTCCAGCGTCACGTCGTCCGACGGATCGTCGTTGCCGCGATCCAGGACGTGCGGGCCGTTGTTCGTGTGGGAAACGGCATAGAGGTTGTCGACCTTGTAGCCGCGGCTGGCGCGCCAGCCCGACTCATCGACTTCGACGATCTCGCCGACGGCGTTGTCGCCGCGCGAGAGAATCCACTCGACACGCCGGTTCGGCAGGGCCTTGCCGTCCTTATCGCGAACCGTCGCCACCAGCACGTGCTGGGTGCGGACCGGGTTCACGTCCTCGAGGGGAGTGACCTCCAACGAGACCGCATACGGGTCCCAGTTGGTGTAGTAGCCGCCCTCGGGCGGCTTGGGATGCGATGGATTCTGGTCGCCTGAGTATGGCCAGGTAAATGAGTGCGGCATGCTGTTGCGGCAGCCCAACAGCGCCGCGGCCGCACCGGCCATTGCAAGCAGGCCGACGCGAAGTCGCAGGGTCGAACGTGAACGAGGCGTCATGAGTAATCCCCCAAATAAGGTTTCGTCTGTCGTATTTCGAAACGCACGCGCGGACAAACGCAGCGCGGTGCTACTCGCCTAGGTCTTCGGAGAAGGGAGGGCGGCACTCAAGTTACGCCCGGGCTGTGGTGCGCAGATTGGGTAGGAGTGCGTTTGTTATGGACCGAAAGCGGGCCGAGTTCAGTTGTCGCGGGCCGCGAAAATACGCACGCCAGTCACAAAGCAGAGGGCTCCGACGGCCAGCAGCACGCCGCAGGGCAGGGCCATCTCGGCGGGGGAGTAGCCGCGCCAGATTGCCCCTTCGAGCGCCTCGATGCCCCAGCGGATGGGGCTGAGCATGCTTGCCTTCTGCATGAAGGGCGGTAAGAACGCGAGCGGGACCATGCCGCCGCCGATCATGGCCAACACGACCAGGATAGCCCACGAGATGCCGCCAACGCCCTGTTCGGTTCGGCCAATAACCGACAGCAGCATCATGATGCCGACCCACGACGAGGCCGTGCAAAGCACGGCGACAGCGAGCAGCGGGATGCTTCCGAGTTGCATGCGGAAGACGAAGCGGCCGAGGGCGAGCATGAACAGGAGCACGAACAGACTTGCGAGAAAGCACGCCAGCGCTTTGCCCGCGAGAAGTGCGGCCCGTGTGATGGGAGCGATCCGCAGCCGGGTCAGGGTGCCGTCAGACTTTTCCTTGACCAGCGACACGGCGAAACCGGCGGCGCAGCCCATGACGCCCCACATCATGGCGGATGGAAAGGTGATCTGAAACGGCGAGCGGATCTTCGCCAGGAGCTTTCCGCGGGCAGAAGTCTGGGCGGTGACGTCGACGGTGCGGACGCGGGCGGGTTCCATGGAGGGGGCTTCGGACATCGTGGACGGCTTCACGGCGCCGAGAAAGGTGTCCAGGGCCGTCATGAAGCCGGTCAGGACAAGCCGCTGGTCGATCGGCATCTTGGAATCTGCGCGAATTTCGGCGAGGTTCTTCTGAACCTGCGGACGAAAGGTCTCGGGATTCATGAAGCGCTCTTTCATCAACCCGACGGTCGCCTGCATGATCAGACCTTCGAGCATTCCCGTTTCCGCGCTGCGCGACGGATCGATGCCGACTTCCAGCTCGGGGGCGTCAAATCCGAAGAGTCCCGCCGTCTGGCCGAAGCCCTTTGGGATTTCGATGTACGCGACGCGTCGTCCGCGCCGCACCGCTTCGGACGCGGCGGGTTGAGTCGTCAATTCGATACTGAGTGCGTTTGATTTCCGCAGTTCGGCGACGAATTGATGCGACTGATCGGAATCATCCCGATCGACGACGGCGATCTGGAGATGGGCCGAGCGCGGTTCATCGCCGCCGCCGAACAGGTAGGCGAAGAACACGCCATAAATCACGGGGAAAATGAGCAGAAAGAACAGGGCCGTCCGATCGCGGATCAGCAGCCGGAGGTCCTTTACGGCGATGGCGAGGATTCGGGACATCAGTCGCGCAAGCTCCGGCCGGTGAGGGAGAGGAAGACGGTTTCGAGGTCGGGTCGGTCGACCCGCAGCGTTGCGAACTGAACGCCGGCGCCTGCAAGGCGGCCGACGGCCTGTAACGGTTCGTCGGTGTCGAAGCGGAGCGAAGTTCCGTCGAGCGGGGAGGGGAGCACGGATGCGTCGGCAGGGGGGCGCACCAATTCGGCCGATACGACAGATCGTCCGCCGTACTGCCCGATCAGGCCGTCGACGGTGTCGCAGGCGAGGATACGGCCGCGGTCCATGATTGCGACGCGGTCGCAGAGGCGGCGGGCTTCTTCCATGTAATGCGTGGTGTAGAGGATCGTGCGGCCTTCGCGTTTGAGCGACTCGATGCACTCGAAGATGTGATTTCGCGACTGCGGATCGACGCCGACGGTTGGCTCGTCGAGCAGCAGGACACGCGGATCGTGGACGAGGGCGACCGCGAGATTGAGGCGGCGCTTCATGCCGCCGGAGTAGGTTTTGACGCGATCGCTGCGCCGATCGACGAGCCCGGCGAAGCGCAGCGCCCATTCGATTCGATCGCGGCGCCGTCGGCCGGCGATCCCGTAGAGCTGCGCGAAGAAGCTGAGGTTTTCCTCGGCCGTCAGTTCCTCGTAGAGGGATAGAGATTGCGGCGAGACGCCGAGGAGGCGACGGACGGTTGCCTGTGTTGGATCGGCGCGGCCGTCTATGGCGATCGAGCCGGCGTCGGGAACGAGCAATCCGACAATCAGGTGGATGGTGGTCGACTTTCCGGCGCCGTTGGGGCCGAGCAGGCCGAATGATTCGCCGGGGCGCAGCTCGAAAGAGGCGCTGTCGACCGCCTTGATCGGTCCGAAGGATTTTCGCAATTCAGTGACGTTGATCATTGTGCTCGGGAAGATCGTAAGCGGTATCGACTCGACGCGATACGCCGTGGGCCGCTATAGTGTGCCGATTCGCGATCAGGGTCAGCGAGCGGTGTGTTCATGAAGTGTCTGATAACGGGATCGAGCGGGCAGATCGGCACGAATCTCGGGCTGGCGTTGCTGGCGCGGGGCGACCAGGTCGAGGGCGTCGACATCCGCCGCAATACGTGGACCGACAAGATTCCAACGCGGATCCTTGATTTGTGCCGGACGGCTCCGAAGGAACTCAGTCCGGCTCGCGACTATGACGTGGTCGTTCATCTTGCGGCCTATGCCAAGGTATTCGAGCTGGTGGAGCATCCGGACCGGGCCCTGCAAAACGTGCAGATGCTTTTTACTTCGCTGGAATTCGCGCGGGCGAATTCCATCCCGTTTATCTTCGCCAGTTCGCGCGAAGTATATGGCGATATCCATCGGCACGTGACCGATGAGACCGCGGCCGACTTCGTCGTTGCCGAGAGTCCATACTCTGCGTCAAAGATCGCCGGCGAGGCGTTTATCTATTCGTACGCCGAGTGCTACGGCCTGCCTTACCTGGTCTTTCGATTCAGCAATGTTTACGGGCGGTTTGATGCGGACCTGGAGCGGATGGAGCGCGTCATACCGCTATTCATTCGGCGAATTCAGCGCGGCGAGCCCATTGTCGTCTTTGGCCGAGAGAAGGTGCTCGATTTCACCTACTACGAGGACTGCGTCAACGGGATCATGCGCGGCATCGACGCATTGGTGGGGAGGAAAGTCACCAGTCAGACGATCAACCTGGCTTGCGGTCAGGGGAATTCGCTCGTCGATCTCGTGAACATCGTGGGTCTGGCCCTTGGAAAAACGCCCAAGGTTACTTACGAGCCGGCCCGGCCGGGCGAAGTCATGCGTTACGTGGCGGACATTTCCAAGGCCCGCGAGCTGCTGGGTTATCAGCCACAGACGCCGCTTTCATCGGGGCTGCCGCGGGCGATTGCATGGCAGAAGGAGCACGGATTGCTCGGTTGATAACCGAACGGATCAGGTTTTTCCGTTCGACGGCTTCAACACGACAATCTGGTAGGCGGACCCGCGCAATACTTCAAAGAGAATCTTGGGCTTGTCGCCGTTGAGCACCTGATAGAGCCGCCGGAACGAGGCGAGGTCGGCGACGTCGTTGCGGTCGACCGTGCGAATGATGTCGCCGATCCGCAGACCGGCTCGTTGAGCGGGCGATGCCGACTTGACGCCGGTGATCAGCACGCCTTTGCGATCGGGCAGTTGCTCCTTTGCGGCGTAGACGGCGGTGATTGAGCGGGCGGTCAGGCCCCATTCGGGAAACTCCGATTCGTCTTCGGCGAATTCGCCCTCGAGCTCGGTTGTCTTGACGCTGACGTCCAGCTCCTTGCCGCCGCGCTGTATGACAAGCTTGATCGTGTCGCCAACCGGCCGGTCGGCAATCAGGCGGCGCACCGCGGGCAGCTCTTCCGGGAATCGGGCCGAGACGGCGAAGCCGTCGATCTGGAGCAGGACATCCTCGGGTGCGATCCCGGCCTTCTGGGCCGGAGATCGTGGATCGACCGACTCGATGAGGACGCCTCGATTGGCCTGGAGGCCGAAGTGCGTCTCGAGGTCCTGCAATTCGCGAAAGCGCAGGCCGATGTAGCTCCGGACGACTTTCCTGTCCTTCAACAAACGCTCGATGACGGTGCGGGCAACGTCGATCGGAACCGCGAAACCGAGTCCCTCGGCCAGTGATGCCGCCCGCGTGTTTATTCCGATTACCTCGCCGCGCATATTGACGAGCGGGCCGCCGGAGTTGCCAGGGTTGATCGGCGCGTCGGTCTGGAGCCAATTGTTGAACTCGCCGGTCTCGTAGCCGTCGATCGACTCGCCGGAGAAATACCGGTCATTGTTGGTGATAATGCCGCTGGTCATGGTGCGAGAGAGTCCGAACGGCGTGCCCATCGCAAGGACGGGCTCTCCAATGGCGACATGGCGCGAATCGCCGAGGACCGCCGCAACCGGCTCGGTCGACTTGCGCTTAACTTCGTTCAGATCGAGTTGGATGACGGCCAGGTCAGTCCAGTGATCGGCGCCGATAAGCTTGGCCCGGACGCGTTCCTTGTTGACGAGCGTGACGACGAGTTTTTCGGCGCGGCCGGCAACGTGAAAATTCGTGAGGATATACCCACGCGGGTCGAAGATGACGCCGGAACCGGTGCCGCGGATGATCTCCTGCTTGCCGTCGCTGTAGGCCTTGCTGTGCACGTCGATGCGGACGACCGAGGGGAAGACGCGATCGCGCGCGAGTTTCACCTGCTCGGCGACCAGAGCATCATCGGCGCGGGCCAAGGACAGGATAAACAATGGCGAGAGCAGGATCAGATATCGCATCGAGAAATCCATGGCGTCGTGAGGCGGATCATCAGACGAATCGCTTGTCGAGTTCGTCATGCCCGTCCGAAATCCCGGGCTCCTTCGGGATTCCCGTGCTGTCCGACGTGATGTGCAACGCTCGTTGCGGCATGGGAATCTCGATTCCGAGTTCGTCGAAGCGGTTCTTGATGCGTCGCAGCATTTCACGCTTGACCGGCCACTGCTTCTGCGGCCGTGTCTTGATGAGGAAGCGAATGACGACGCCATTGTCGCTCAAGGCTTCGACGCCGGACATCTCGGGATCTTCGACGATCAGGTAGCGAAACTCCGGGTCGCGGCGAAGCTCCTTGCCGAGATCCAACAGGACTTTCATGACGTGATCGACGTTTTCCTTGTACGAAACGGTGATATCAAATCGTGCGCGGGACCAGACGTGCGTGAGGTTGCTGACGGTGGCGATCTGTCCGTTGGGGATAAAATGGACGACACCTTCTACGTCGCGCAGGACGGTGATTCGCAGGGTGATGCGCTCGACCTGGCCGGACACGGCGCCGACGCGGATCACGTCGTTGATCCCGTACTGATTCTCAAGCAGGATCATGAAGCCCGTGAAGTAGTCGCGGATGAGGTTCTGGGCTCCGAAGGCGATGGCCAGCCCGGCCACGGCCGCCGTTCCCATGAGGGGAAGAATGTTGACGCCGAGTTCGGTGAGGATCATCAGCGTGCCGCCCACGACGATGAGCAGCGAGGCGGCGTTTTGGAAAACGCTGACGAGCGTGGTGGCGCGATTCTGCCGTTCCTCCTCGGTGCCGGTGCCGGGCCCAATCGCGACCAACGAGATCATTCGCTTCTTGAGCCGGGCTGAGACCCAGATGAGCAGCAGCATTCCGATGAGAATGCCGGCCACCTTCACGCCGCTGTCGAGCAACCAGCGAAGAAGGTTTCGCGGTGCGAAGGGGTTCTGCAACTCGACGACCCGTTTCTGGGCGGACTCGGCTTCGCTGCGACGAGTTTCGGCTTCGCGGAGGGCGGCGATTTGCTCGGCTTGGAGACTGTTCAGTTCGTCCTGGAGCTTGTCCAGCCGATCGGATCGCGACTGGGCTTCCGTGCGATTCTCATTCAGCCGTTGCTGGGCTTGGTTGATCTTACGCCAGACTTCCTGAGTTTCTTCCATCGGCGCGCGAGCGGAAGTTTTTTTCTGCAACAGCGTTCCGAGGGAGCGCACGGTCTCGGCGGCGTTGTCGGTTTTCTTGCGAGAGGTGTCGAGGAGCTTTCGCTCGAGCTCGATGCTTTTGCGCAGCGCGGCCATGCGGTCGTCAATCGATCTCGCCTCGTGTTCAGCCTCTTGCGCGGCGAGCTGCTTTGTCTGGGCTTCCTGTTGCGCCGCGACGAGCTCCTTGCTCGGCGGCTTGGGCTTGTCGATCAACTTGATCAGATCTTTGGCGGTGCCGTCATCCGCCTGAGCCGGGCCTGGAGACGGGGGCCCAACGGTTTCCGACGGCTTCGCGATCGTCGCGGTCTTGGCTTTGTCGGTGCCGCCGGTCGTGGAGGTACCAGGATGATCGTCGGTCTTCGCGGTCGGTTCGGAAGCGGCGGGCTTTGCCGCGGCCGGCTGCGTGGCCGTCGGCGGCGGTGAGAGCAGTCGGGCGAGGGCATCCCGATCCTGCGAGTGTTTCTTTTCGGCGGTGACGATCTGTTCCTGGAGGGTCTTGCGTTCCTGAATCGCGAGGTCGAACCGCTCCCTCGTCAGCCGCCGGCCGCGCTCCAATCCCTCCACTTCGTCCTGAAGCTTCGGGATTTCGGAATCACCGGCCTCCAGTGCCTTGGCGAGATCTTTTTTCCTCCGAGCCAGCTTGGCATCGATCTCCGCAAACGCGGCTTCCGCCTGGTGGTATTCGCTTTTCGGATCGTCGAGTTCAGTCTTTAGTTCGGTGACCAGCTTTTCGCTTTCGGCAATGGAGCGGCGAAGTCCGGCGATTCGCTCCGCGTCGGATTTGGGCTCGGACGCGGACGGTCGCGTCGACACGCCGGCGGCCGGCGCCGACGCCGGGGCCGATGTCGCGGGCTGGGCGAAGGCGGTTGCTGCGAACAGCAGCCACAAAATCACGGAATTTCGGGGCACGGGCATCTCCGCGTCGAATCGTCCGTTGGCGTCGTGGAGGCGACCGCCGATCGCGGCCGACATCAGAATTGATAGCGGCATTTTCGGCGTTCGACAAACAGGCGGGCGAAAGAACTTCCGATTGGCCGAGGAATCGAGCACATCGCTGCGCGAAGCAGGGCCGCGTGGTGTGGCACTTTGACGACTGAATCCGCCCTCAGACTCATTTCGGGCGGGCTTCCATTCGTTGTTAATTCGGTGGAGATTACCGGAAAGCTCGCGGAACCGGGCGAACTGGCAATCGTTCGAATCCGGCCGTCAGCCGCTCGGCAGTATTGAGCATGCAAGGAGCAATTCACATGGCGGACGCATGGCAGGAGGTTGGCCTGGTCGACGAGCTGAAGTCGAAGCCGCTACAGCAGCTCAAGCTCGGAAAGTTAAAGATCGCCCTCGTATGCAAGGATGGCGAGTTCAGCGCGATCTCGGGAGTCTGCAACCATGTCGGAGGGCCCTTGGGCGAGGGGCGGCTCGCGGGAGATTATGTCGTCTGCCCGTGGCACAACTGGAAGTTTCACTGCCGTAGCGGCAAGGGCGAGCCGGGATACGAAGCTGACGCCGTGCCGGTCCACGGAGTGAAAATCGAGAACGGTCGTGTATTCGTCAACACCGAGCCCTCGACGAAGCGAACACGCGCGCCGCACGATCCGCACCCGCTGGCACGAAAAGTCGAGCGTGGAGCCGGCCCCGTTCGCGTCGTCGGCATTTCCACGACGAACATGGACGTCGCCAATCCGCGCTATTCCACGTCCGACGAATTGCTGACGACGGCGATCCGTCACGCAGAGGCCGCATCGGGCGCACAGACGCAACTCATCCGGTTAGCGGAACTTCAGTTCCGGGCGTGCGAGGGGTACTACTCCAAGAGTTCTCACGCGTGCACGTGGCCGTGTTCGATTACGCAGATGGATCCGCAAGACCAGCTCGATCAAGTCTATGAGGCGATTGTTCACTGGGCCGATGTGATCCTGGTTGCGACACCGATCCGGTGGGGATCGGCGAGTTCGCTCTACTTCAAGATGATTGAACGGATGAACTGCATTCAGAACCAGATTACGATTGCGGACAAGGTGCTGCTCCGCAACAAAGTGGCGGCGTTCATCATCACGGGCGGGCAGGACAATGTGCAGGCCGTGGCGGGTCAGATGCTGGGTTTCTTCACGGAGATCGGCTGCGTTGTTCCGCAGTTTCCTTACATCGCTCATTCGCGAGGCTGGTCGGCCGAAGACATGGAAAACAACGTCGCCTACGTCGAGCGAAGCAAGGAGCTGCACCAGGGGGCGGAGGAACTCGTCGCGCGGGCGATCGACATGGCACAGGTGCTGATGGGGAGCGCGATGGAAAAGGAGCGCCCCGCACGCGGTGGCCGCAAGGCACATCAGTTGGATGTCCGCGCGCAGCTGTGAGCTGCAGGGGCGAGACACGCCCACGGCGCTGTTAGCGATTGTCCGGCGGCACTATCATGCGGGCGGTGTCTGCCTCCATGAGAATCAGCGTGCTTGGTTCCGGCACGTCGCACGGCGTTCCGATGATCGCGTGCGATTGCGCGGTTTGCACGTCGAACGATCCGCGCGACCGGCGGACTCGACCCAGTATCCACATCGCGTGGGGCGAGCGCGGCTTGCTGATCGACACTTCGCCGGAGCTGCGGTTGCAGTGCATTGCCTGCGGCGTGAAACGATGCGATGCCGTCCTTTTCACACATCACCACATCGACCATGTCGCAGGGCTGGACGATCTGCGCCGATTCAACTGGCTGCAGAAGGCGGTCCTGCCGTGCTATGCGGCCGAGGCGACGCTCGCGCGGCTGCGTCAAATGTTTGCTTACGTCTTTGAGCATGACCCGGAGTACCCCTCGCATAAGCCGCAGCTGGAGCTGCGACGAATCGAGGGGCCGATCGAGATTTGCGGCCGCGAGATAATGCCAGTGCCGTTGCTTCACGGCCGGATGCCGGTGCTTGGCTTCCGGCTGGGTCGGTTCGCCTATTGCACGGACGTGTCCGAAATACCGGCCGAGTCGTGGCGGCTGCTGGAGGGGCTCGACGTGCTGATTCTCGACGCGCTGCGGCATCGGCCGCACCCGACACACTTCAATCTGGAACAGGCGGTCGAGGCGGCGCGCCGCATCGGCGCCGGACAAACCTACTTTACGCACATTGCCCACGAGCTTCCGCACGCCGCGACGAACGCCGGTCTGCCGCGCGGAATGGAACTCGCCTACGATGGCTTGACATTGGATGTTGACTGGATGAGCTGACCGGATACGCTGATTTCCGCCGGGTTTATTCGGTAGGTTTGGGGTTGGCGGCAGCGGAGTTGGATGGGCGATGGACTTCGCCGGACTTGGAAACACGTGCGTCGTCGGCCTGCAATGGGGCGATGAGGGCAAGGGCAAGATCGTCGATGTGCTGACGGAGCATTTCGACGTCGCGGTTCGCTATGGGGGCGGGGCTAACGCTGGGCATACGGTCCGGATCGGCGACCAGAAGTTTGCGTTGCACCTCGTTCCAAGCGGAATACTGCGTTCGGGCGTTACGTGTGTGATTGCTCCCGGAGTCGTTGTTGACCCGGAGGTGCTGCTGGCCGAAATCGACGGGTTGCGGCAGCGGGGAGTAACAGTCGATCGGAACCTGCTTGTGTCGAGCCAGGCCCACCTGGTCATGCCGTACCACAAGAAGCAGGATCGTCTCAGTGAGGGCACGCTCGGCGACGAGCGGAAGATCGGCACGACGGCGCGTGGAATCGGACCCTGCTACGCGGACAAGATGCTGCGCTCGTCGGCCATTCGCGTGGGTGATCTTCATTCGGCCGATTCGTTTGCGGCACGAGTTCACGACATCGTCGCACAGCGGAATCGGCAATTTGCGGCGATGTATGAAGACCGTGAGCCGCTCGATGCGAATCTGATTATCAGCGAATATCTCGAATTCGGCCGGCGACTGGCGCCTTTCGTCGCCGATACGACGCCGATCCTTCACAAGCTGGTCGCCGCGGGAAAGCGGGTACTGTTCGAAGGCGCGCAGGGTACGCTTCTCGACGTCGACCATGGCACCTATCCATACGTTACGAGCAGCAGTTGTGGCGCGGGAGGAGCCGCGTGCGGATCAGGCGTGCCGCCGGGACGAATCCGAAGCGTTGTCGGCGTGATGAAGGCGTACTGTACGCGGGTCGGCGGCGGTCCGTTTCCGACAGAGCTTAACGACGCGACCGGCGCTACGATCCGCGAGCGCGGACACGAGTATGGCACGACGACCGGTCGCCCACGGCGATGCGGCTGGTTTGATGCTGTGGCCGCGCGATATTGCGTTCAACTCGGCGGCGTAACCGAGATTTCGTTGATGCACCTGGATACACTTGGAACGCTACCCGAGGTAAGGATTTGCACGGAATATCGATTGGATGAGCGCCGGCTGGAGTCCTTTTCTCCGGATTGTACGATTCTCGGGCGTGTGGCCCCCGGCTTTGAAACGCTGGCCGGCTGGCCGGAAAGCGACCGGCGGGGAATGTCTGGATTCGAACAACTGCCAGCCGCCGCTCGTCGATATGTGGAGCGGCTCGAAGTATTGGTGGGGGCGCCGATTACGCTGGTGAGCATCGGACCCGACCGAAAGGCGACAATGCACCGATCGAGCCGCGGAGGGATGCACTGAAATGCCGACGATGGAGCGGCTCGATCCGCGTGCAGTTCTGGGTATCGCATCCGAACAGCTACCGCGTCACGTGGCGATCATCATGGACGGCAACGGGCGTTGGGCCGCCGAGCGCGGCCTACCGCGCGTTCGCGGCCATGAGGCCGGTGCGGCGAACGTGCGCGAAATCGTCACCGAATGTGCGCGGCTTGGCGTCGAATGTCTGACGCTTTACAGCTTCAGTCTTGAGAATTGGAAGCGGCCGATCGACGAGGTGCAGCACCTGATGGAGCTGTATGTTCGCTACCTCATCGCCGAACGCGAGGAAATCATGGCGAACGACATCCGCGTGATCCAGGTCGGACGGCGGGCAGGATTGCCGCCGAGCGTCTTGCGAGAGCTCGATGAAACTGTCGCGCTTTCGGCATCCAATCCGGGTATGACGCTCTGCCTTGCAATCAACTACGGTTCGCGGGCCGAGCTGACAGATGGCGTTCGTGAAATTGCGCGGCGAGTGCTTGCCGGGGAACTGTCGCCCGATCGAATCGACGAGGAGTTGATCAGCGAGTCTCTCTACACACGCGGGCTGCCCGATCCGGACCTGTTGATCCGGACCGCCGGCGAGATGCGAATCAGTAATTTTCTGCTGTGGCAGATCAGTTACGCGGAGATCTATGTCGCCGATACGCATTGGCCCGATTTTCGTCGTGAACAGCTCCATGCGGCGCTGCGGGCCTTCGCCGGTCGCGATCGCCGGTTTGGCGGGATCAAGTAGAGCCGGTAGACTAGCGTGGAATGACATGCACACTGGCAAGGAGCGCGTGTGATAGGTTGCGCCGTTGGATGGACGCGGCGACGGGCCGCCTGGCTCGTTCCGGTCCTTTGCGTCATCACGGTTTCGGGAGCCGCGGCCGAGTCGCCTGACGTGGCGGCAACGTCCGGAGCGATAACCTGGAAAAAACTGGGCGCAAAGGCCGGTCAGCCGCTTGTTTTCCTGCCGGCGCTGGGTCTGCCCGGTCGCTATTGGTCTAAAGTCTACGAGCAGTTTGAGAAAGACTACCCGATTTATGTCGTTACCTTTGCGGGAAGTGACGGCGTTCCGGCAATCAAGCCGCCGTACATCGATCAGTTCGTCGAGGGGGTACATCAGCTCATTGAAAAGGAAAAGCTGGTCAAACCGGTCTTGGTCGGGCACCTATTTGGCGCTCATGTGGCGCTGCGGGTCGCAGGTCAATACCCTGATGACGTCGGCGGCGTGTTCGCCCAGCCGATGATCTGGGGCAAAAAGACGCCTGACGAGCTGCGAAAGGATGCCGAGGAGCAACGCACCCGATATCGGGACTGCCCGCCGGAGATGTGGGTGCCGACGCTCACTGTCGACATCAACGGCGTGATTGAAGACGGCGCCGTGGCGCGGGAGGTTGTCGCGCTGGTTTCGAAGGCCGATCAGGCGACGTTTGCCCAGGCGGTGTACGAAATGTTCGTCGACGACCTTGCGTCGCAACTCCCCAAGATCAAGGTGCCGGTGTTTCTGCTCTCGCCGGTCTTCGTTTCGTCAAAGCGAGTCGACATCGACAAGAATTACGAGCGAATGTCATCGCTGGCGGCGAGACGCAAAGACATGTTGTTCGAGCAGTTTCCGAACATCGCACGGTGTGACACGTTATTGATGCGGAATTGGCAGTTTTTCGCGATGCTGGAAGCGCCTGGACGCCTTGGATTCTCGCTTTCGCGCTTTATCAAGCGTCTTGGCGACCCCAATTCGACGTGGGATACCACGGCGTTACATCCAGCGGGTAATCCCAAGGTCGAATGACTCGTTCGGTCGACGCGCATTTGTCGCACGAATTACGATCTGGAAGGAGCAAAGGAATGAGTGGAGGCCAGTTCCGTCGGCCTGTCCCGGTAAATCTCATGTTAATGCTTATGATTGGGACGCTCGTTCCGTCATCGGCCGAGGCGTACGCCGAGTCGCCTTCGAGCGCCAGTCCGGCGCTCAAATGGGAGAAACTGGGTGCATCCACCGGTCGGCCATTGGTGTTTCTGCCGGCCGTGGGGTTGCCGGGACGCTGCTGGTCGAAGGTCTACGATCAGTTCGCTGCGACAAATCCGATCTACGTCATCACGTACGCCGGCAGTGGCGGCGTCCCCGCGATGCACCCGCCTTACCTTCAGAAGATCGTGGACGGCCTGCACGATTTGATCACGCAAGAAAAGCTGAAGGATCCGGTGCTCATCGGTCACTTTCTCGGGTTGCAGCTTAGTCTTCGCCTTGCGGCCGAGCACCCCGGGGTTGTCGGAGGAATTTTCGGTCTGCCGATGGCGTCCGCGCGGCCCCCGATCGACCAGCGCAAACAGGCCGGCGAACGAGTCGCTGCTGCCTATCTGGAGACCGACTCGGAAATGTGGCTGCCCGCCATGGCGCAACAAATCCGTGGAGTCGTGCGTGATCCGGCGACCGTTGAACAGTTAATGGAAATGATCAAGCAGACGGATCGTGAATCGTACGCGCGAATGATGGGGGAATTGGAGGCGGACCTCGTTGAAGAGTACCTCCCGAAAGTTCAGTGCCCGGTGTACCTCATTGCGACCGTGCCTCCGCAGCAACGACGCGAGACGATCGAGGACGGCCAGGAGCGACTCGCGGCGATTTCTCAGGCGCGAGTCGATATTCTACGAATGCTCTATCCAGGGCTTCCCAAGTGCAATATTACAGCACTGCGAAATGTCGAGTTCTATGCGATGATCGATTCCGCGAATCGGCTGGTGTTTCCGCTCCAGCGATTTCTGAAGCGGCTGGACGACCCGAAGAGTCGCTGGGAGTCGACCGCGCCGACAGCAACCCGCGATGAGTCTCCAACTGCTCAACCGGTGAGTCCGTGAGGGCGGTAACGGTGCATGCGCTTGCGGCCTGGGGCAGGGGAATTGTGGCGGACGCACGGGCCGAAGAGTGTGGTCCGCATCGACGTATCGCGTGGTTCACGGCGCGACGAGTGGCGTTCGTGTGGCTGGTCTCGTCCGCGGCGGTAGTTGCCCAGGCACCGTCGAGCGCGAATTCCACATTTTCGACCATTCAGTGGAAAAAACAGGGCGGTGGGAGCGGACGCCCTCTCATCTTTCTGCCGGCGCTCGGCTTTCCAGGCGACTGTTGGTCAAAGGTGTACGCCAACTTCGAGAAGGACCATCCGATCTACATCGTGACCTTCTGTGGGGCGCCGGGAACCAAACCATGCACGTCAGACTGCCTCGAGAGCATGATTCGCGAAGTGAAGGAGCTCATCCGGTCGGAAGGGCTGCGCTCGCCGGTGCTCGTGGGGCATCTGCTTGGAGCTCACGTTGCGCTTCGTGTGGCCGGTGATTCGCCGGACGATGTGGCAGGCGCGTTCTGCCTGCCGATCGTTCGACCGCGTGCACCGATGGACCTACGTTTCGCGAATGCGAAGACGATGGCCGTTCAATACGAATCGGAATCACCGGAGATGTGGCAGGCCATGCTCCGCGCCGAGGCCGTTCGTGCCGTCCACGACGCCGTGTTAGCTGACGAGATCATGGAGATCCTGAAACAGGCCGACCGTAAGACGTATGCGGCGATTATGGGTGAGATCACAGCTGACCCAATCGAGGCGTGTTTACAAAAGATCAAGGCGCCCATCACGCTCATGGTTCCCGTGACGTTGCCCCGAGAGTCACCCGAGGAAGAGCTTCGGCAGATGAAGCCCAGCGAGCATGCGCGGGTGTGGGTCGAGCGCATGCGGTCCATTTTCGGAGGCATCGCGAAGTGTGACACGATGTCGCTCCGTTACGCGAGGTTGTTTCCGATCTACGAGCACGCGCCCCAGGTCTGCATGGCGCTCGACCGCTTCTTGAAAAAGCTCGACGATAGCAACGCAAAGTGGGGCAACACGCTTGATTATTCATCCGGCGTTTCGGGCGGCGGCGACGGATGGAAGAAGATCGCACCGTCCAGAAGCCCATGAACCGGTTCAGGCACGAACCGGATGCTCGAATCTGCACGGCGCGTGGAGGCTGCTGACCCTTGGAATTAGAATCCGCGTTGGACTTCGCACGGCCCGTTGCCGTCTTTCCGCTGCCGAATTGCGTGTTGCTGCCCCGGGCGGTGCTGCCGTTGCATGTTTTCGAGCCGCGCTATCGCGAGATGGTCGCGGATTGCCTTGCCGGGTCGCCGTACATCGCGATGGCACTCCTGTCACCCGGATACGAGGAGAAGTACTACACCAATGTAGCGATGATTGAGCCGACCGTTTGCGTGGGGCAGATCGTCCGGCACGAATTGCTGAAGGACGGCCGATACAACATCCTGTTGCAGGGCGTCGTCCGGGCCGCGGTTGTTACTGAGGACCGCAGCGGCGCGTACCGGCGCGCGACACTGAAACCAAAACCGGCGACAGGAGCTGCTGATCCGCAGCTTTGCGATTCGATTAGAAAGCGGCTGCTGGCCACTCTCGGCGCTCCGCCGCTGACAGCATTCGCGACAGAGTGCAACTGGCGACAGCTTGTGGAGGCGACCGAGCTGCCGGTCAGCGATGTGGTCGATTATCTGGCGAATGCCGCCAGCAGTGACATCGAAACAGCCAATCGGTTTCTGAACGAGACGGACCTGGAGCGCCGAAGCGAAATGCTCTTTGAAGAGTTGGAGAGCTTGGCGCGGCGCGTCGCTGCCGAATGCGAATCCGGAACGTGTCGTCCGTGGCCGCGGAAGACCGTTATCAACTAAAGCGGCATCGAGCTAGATTTGCGTCAGTCGTTCGGGGTGCTCGATGAGGGTCTCGGCGATCGTCAGCCGCTGCATTTCACTGGTGCCTTCGTAGATTTCGGTAATCTTGGCATCGCGATAGAGACGCTCGACGCCTTCTTCGCGGCAATAGCCCATTCCTCCGTAGGTCTGAATGGCTTCGTTGGCACAAAAGCGGGCGGTCTCGGAAGCATACACCTTCGCCATCGCGCCGAGCTGCATCAGGTTTTTGTCGCCGCGATCTTTGTGCCACGCGCCCTTGTACATCAGCGCGCGGGACGCGGCGATGCGGACAGCCATGTCGGCAATCTTCCATTGAATGGCCTGAAACTCGGCGATCGGCTGGCCGAACTGGCGGCGCTGAAGGGCGTACTTCGCGGACTTATCGAGGGCCATCTGTGCGATGCCGATGGCTTGTGCGGCAATGCCGAGTCGCCCGCCTCCGATGGCCGCCAGTGCGACGCCGAGGCCGCGGCCGCGCTCGCCGAGCAGGGCGTCGGCCGGGATCTTCACGTTGTCGAAGATCAGTTCGGTCGTGCTGCTTCCGCGAATGCCCATTTTCTCTTCGTGCTTACCGACGGTGATTCCGGGCGTTTTCTTGTCAATGATAAATGCAGAAGCGTTGCGCTTCTCCGCGTCTTCACTGCGCGTGATGAGCAGGATGACGTCGGCTTCGGCGCCGGTGGTGACCCAGCACTTGGTGCCGTTGATGAGCCAGTGATCGCCCTTGTGCGTGGCGCGGCACATCATCGCGCCGGCGTCCGAACCGCTGTTGGGCTCGCTGAGACTGAAGCAATTCAATAATTCGCCGCCGGCCATCCGCGGCAGCCACTTCTTCTTTTGCTCGGGCGTGCCGTACTTGAGTAGCGGGTCGATGACCAGCGAGTTCTGCACGGAGACGATCACGCCGACCGAGGCATCACAGCGCGAGAGCTCTTCGACGACGATGCACGATGCGAGGGCGTCCATGCCGGCCCCGCCGTACTCCTCGGGAACGCAGATGCCCATGTAGCCCATTTCGCCGAGTTTCTTGATGATTTCGGCGGGAAAGGTTCCATGGACGTCGCGCTCGCCCGCGCCGGGGAGAATTTCACTCTCGGCGAAGTCGCGAATCGTGTCGCGGAGCAGGCGATGTTCTTCGTCCAACTCGTAGCCGAACGGGATGACGCCGTCCTCGATTGCCGTCGCGGGTGCGGTGGGTGTGGTTGCCATAATCTACCCGTCCTCGTCTGTTCTAGGCCGATCGCTTCTGGAATTCGGCCCGGGCGATGAGCATCCGCTGTACTTCGCTCGAACCCTCGCCGATTTCGCACAGCTTGTTGTCGCGGACGAGTCGTTCGACGCAAATGTCCTTGGTGTAGCCGGCGCCGCCGTGGATCTGGATCGAATCCCAGCCGACCCGACTGGCCATTTCGCTGGCGAATAGCTTGGCGATCGACGCCGCTTCCTTGTCCGGACGGCCGCTGTCGAAGGTTGCGGCGGCCTGTCGGACCAGCAGTCGCGCGGCTTCGACTTGCGTCTCCATGTCGGCGAGCTTGAATTGAATCGCCTGGTTGGCGTGCAGTGGCTTGCCGAAGGCCTTGCGCTCGCCCGCGTATTTGACGGCTTCTTCCAGGCAGCCGCGGCCGAGGCCGAGTGAAAGGGACGCGATCGTAACGCGGCCGCGGTCGAGGACACGCAGTGCGTCGACATAGCCCTCGCCGAGTTTTCCGCAAAGGGCGTCGTCGGGAACGCGACAGTTCTCGAAGCCGAGCGGAACGGTGTCGCTGGCGCGCATCCCCATCTTGTCTTCGGGCTCACCGATTTCGAGTCCTTTGGCGCCGCGTTCGACGATGAACGCCGAAAACGCGCGAGGACCCGCCTGCTGAGATGTACGGGCGATCACGACAAAAACGCCGGCGCGCTTGCCGTTGGTGATCCACATTTTCTGGCCGTTCAGCACCCAGCCGTTGCCGTCCCGATCGGCCCGGGTCGTCATGGCGGCGGCGTCGGTACCGCAGTGCGGTTCGCTCAGGCACCAGGAGCCGATGAGTTTTCCGGTTGCGAGTTGGGGCAAGTATTTCCGCTTCTGGGAGTCGTTCCCAGCGAGGCGGATATGGCCGGTGCAAAGCCCGGAGTGGGCGGCGATCATCAGGGCTGTGCCGCCGCAGTGCCGGGCGATTTCCTCGACGACAACCGTCATGGCCAGCAGGCCCTGACCGGCGCCGCCGTATTCTTCCGGAACGGTCACGCCTAGAAGGCCGGCCTCGCCCATCTTTGCGATGGTCTCGTCCGGGAGCCACTTGTCGGCGTCCCACTTGCGGGCAAACGGGGCGATGTGGCGTGCCGCAAAGTCGCGAGCCAGGTCACGAAACGCGATCAGGTCGTCAGGAAGTTCGAACTGCATGCCGAACAGTATCGCGGCTTGGCGACCGTTGTTCAAGGGAATGTGAAAGAGAAC
The DNA here is from genome assembly GCA_964549445.1 of uncultured Planctomycetaceae bacterium. GTDB lineage: Bacteria > Planctomycetota > Phycisphaerae > UBA1845 > UTPLA1 > SpSt-539. The sequence continues at coordinate 29,709 of CAZJVS010000038.1, read as the reverse complement.
GCCGACCCATCCGCGTGTCAGCGTACTGGCCGGCACCCGGTGTTACTAATGTCAGAGTTGCCTACCGCGGCGGGTCAGCGGCGGAGGCGGGGAAACGCCGACCGCATCATTCCTAGGCCAACTATCGCGAATGGGAGCAGGGCCGAAAAGCCGACGCCGCATCCGCCGGACGAATCGCACGAATTGGGAACTCCGTCATTGTCACTGTCGGCGCCGGGTTCGTAGGCCGTGGTCACTTCGAGCGTCCAGCCGGTGAGGTCTCCGGTGTCGCCGCCGGCGGTATCGCCAATCGTCAATATCCATTTGCCGTTCGGGTTCTCGCCCACGAAGGCCGACAATGGCTCTTCCGGCGCGAGCGGCGTCGCGACCACGCTGGCGACATACAAGTGGTCGGTCACCAGGCCGTCATTGTTATCGTACGGCACCTGGCCACCGGGATTGGCGTCGTCATCCCATTCGGTGCCGTTGAACACTCCGACCGCGCTGTCGCCGTTCTCGGAGGTGAGTGTCACCACGGTTCCCTGGGGCGAGGTCAGCGAAACGACGAGATCACCCGGGAAGGTGTGCTGGATGTTCGTCTTGAGGCGAAGCTTGCTCAGCCGACGCTGAAGTGCGGCGACTTCGATTTGAGATGATACGGTTGAGTCGTCATCGATGTGCGCCGGCGTCTCATTCACGTAGTTGAACACGGACTCGGCCGGAGGAGTGGCGATCGTCGTGACGTGCAGCTTCCAGCCGGACAATTCGCCGCCGTCGGCGTGCTTGTCATCGCTGATGGTGAGGATCCAGTCGCCGTTCGGGTTCTCGCCGCGAAACGCGCCGAGCGCTTCCTCAGGTGCCAGTGGGTTTCCGGGGACGCCGTCGACGAATGTCGTGTCGCTGACAACGCCATCGTTGTCGGTGTAAGGGGCCGGGCCGCCGGGGTTTGCGGTGTCGTCCCATCGCGTCCCGTAGTAGCAGTTGTCGCTGCCGCCGCCGTTATCCGTAGTCAGCGTAACGATGGTGCCAGCAGGCGACATGATCGTGATATCGAGATCATCGCAGTTGCTGTGTTTGATGAATGTCGTGACGTCGATGTCCCAGAGGAACGGGTCGATTCCGGTGACCGGGATGATGGACGTTACGACCGGGGGAGCGCCGGCAGAAATCTCCTGGATGCCCATGTTCTTAAATTCGGTCGTCTTGGACGGACAACCGGGGGCCTGCGGGGCGGCGGCCGACGCGATGGAGACCCAGAGCATCGTGGCGACGCCAGCCAGAATGATCGATCGAGGCGAGTCCGGGTTGGTGGGCTTCATTTCGTATTCCTTCTCCGAGGGCAGACAACCGATCCGTCGCTCCGGCCACACGGCCAGTGGGCGGGCGGGATTGTATCGGCATTCCAATATCGCACCAGCAATTTTTGGCGTGGCGCCGCATCGGAATCGGGGGCACGGTCGGGGCGCGCCGGCGCGAGCCGTGCAGTACGGACCAGACTTCGTACAATCATCGGCATGGCGCGAGGCGGCGAAGGGAATCCCGCGATCTCGTTGAAGTTGCTGAAGTGGTATCGCCGGGCGCGGCGCGCGATGCCGTGGCGGGGGACGCGCGATCCCTATGCGATCTGGATCTCGGAGACGATGCTGCAACAAACGCAGGTCGCTACGGTCATTCCATATTACGCGAAGTTTCTAAAGCGTTTTCCGAGGGTGCGAGACCTCGCGGAGGCGCGGCTAGACGATGTAATGCGTATGTGGGCCGGGTTGGGCTATTACGCACGGGCGCGAAACCTGCACGCGGCCGCGCGACAGATCGTAGACGACCATGCCGGACGCTTGCCGGACACCGTGGAGGCACTGCGCGAGCTGCCGGGGTTCGGTCCGTACACGGCGGGAGCGGTAGCATCGATCGCGTTCGATCGGCGGGCGGCGGTCGTGGACGGGAATGTGGCCCGAGTTTTGGCGCGGATATTTGCGATTCGTGGAGACTTGAAGTCTGGGACGGCGCGGGCGCGATTGTGGCGGCTTGCGGAGTCTCTGCTGCCGTCGCGGAATTGCGGAGACTCTAACCAGGCCATGATGGAGCTGGGTGCGACTGTCTGCACGCCGACGAGTCCGCAGTGCGGAAGTTGCCCGTTGAGTGGAGAGTGCTCGGCCCTCAAGCGCGGGCTGGTCGACCGACTACCCGAGGCGTCAGATCGGACTCGCGTGCGAGCGGAGACGCATGTTGTGGCCGCGGTGACGTGCGGCGGGCGGTGGCTGTTCGTGCGGCGTGCCGAGCGGGGGCTGTGGGGCGGGCTGTGGGAGCTGCCGACGCTGCGATGTGAATCGAAGCAGACGGCGTCAGCGGCGCGGCGGCTCGCGATGGAAGTGTGCGGGGCTGTCATTGACTGCGAGGCGACCGCGTTTTGCCGGATTCAGCGGCAGCTTTCGCACCGGGCGATTGAGTTTGTCGGGCATGTCTGCCGAGCGGCTGCAGCAGCGAGGCTGAGCAACGGAACCTGGCGATCGCTCGCGCGCACAGACGATCTTGGGATGTCGAGGGCAATGCACGACGTGATTCAGGCATTGCTGCATCGCACGGGCGTTGACGGCGCGGGACGGCGGCGGCGGGCGGCGACGGCATGAGCTCTGAGCAGCGGCTTTTCAGTTCGGCGAAGGTGGTCGCGGGCTGCACGCTGCTGTCACGGATTACCGGTCTGGCACGGGACATCGTTATCAATGCCCACTATGGACAGACTTGGGTTCAGGATGCGTTCAACTACGGGTTCCTGATTCCGAATCTCTTCAGGCGGTTGTTCGGCGAGGGGGCGCTGTCTGCGGTTTTTGTACCCGTGTTTACGGAGGTGCTGGATCGCGATGGCAAGCCGGCGGCGGGGGCGCTGTTGGGGCGGGTCTGCGGGTTGCTGGTCTTGGTCCTGTCCTTGCTGACGATCCTGCTCGAGGCGGGCGTGCTGGTTGTTTGGTGGTGTCGGCCGGGCGAGGAGATGCGGCGATTGATGCTCGGACTGACGGCGGTGATGTTGCCGTTCATGATTAGTATCTGCATGGTGGCGCTGTTCTCGAGCATCTTGAATTGCATGAACCACTTCGCGGTGCCGGCGCTGGTGCCGATCATTCTCAATGTCTGCAACATGATCGGCGTTCTCCTTGTCGGGCCAGCGGTAAGCGGGCGCCTCGAGGTTCAGGTATACGGCGTGGCGGGCACCGTCTTGGTGGCGAGCGTGCTGCAAGTACTCACGGTGCTGCCGGTGCTCCGGCGCTACGGAGTGGCATTTCGGCCTACGCTCGATTGGGCGGACGCAAACGTCCGTCGGATGGTTCGGACGTTTGTGCCGATCATGATCGGCCAGGGAGTATTGTTGCTGAATGTTTACTTCGATTCGCAGATCTGCACTTTTCTGACGCGCGGTCCGGAGCAGCCGGCGACGTTTACGCTTGCGGGTCGCGAGATTGCCTATCCGCTGCGCGATGGGGCACTGTCGGCGATCAACAATGCCCAGCGGCTGTACCAATTTCCGCTGGGGGTCCTTGCAATTTCACTGGCGACGGCGGCGTTTCCGCTGCTTTCGCGACACGCAGCGCGCGGCGACATGGACGCGATGCGGCGGGCCACGGGGTCGTCATTCCGAATGGCGGTTTTTGAAGGTCTGCCGGCCGGATTGCTGATGATCGTGCTGGCGGAGCCGATCGTGACGCTGCTGTTTCAGTATCACCGCTTCGGGCCGGAGGCGACGGTTCGAGCGGCGTGGGTGCTCAGGTGGTACGGCGTCGGGATGTGGGCGTTCTGCGCGCAGCACATCGTTACGCGCGGGTTTTATTCGCTGAAGGATACCCTGACGCCAATGTGGATCGGCTGCGGACTCGTTGTATTGACGCAGGCCGTCAACCTGGTGCTCGTGTGGCACCCGAGGATTCGCGAGGCGGCCTTCGGAATCAGCACATCCATCACCGCGACGTTGCAGGTTCTCATCGGCCTTTGGATTCTGCGAAAACGGATGGGGGGGCGCGTCGGGGCGCGCGAGTTGATCGCATCCTGTGCTCGCACGCTGACGGCGGGCTTGCTGGCGGCCGGTGCGGCATACCTGGTTGTGCGATGGGTGTCATCGGTGCCGGCGCTGGCAACGTTGGCGATTCCGGCACGAGCGGCGAGGGTGTTCGTTCCGATGGGAGCCGCGGGGATTGTGTACCTGGCGGCGGCACGGTTGATGGGAATGCGAGAGGTCTCGTGGCTGTTCGGGCGGGTGACGCCGGACGTATAATCCGACCGTGGTGAAGCTGGATGATATCGCGGTCGACGTGGGGATCGGCGACGAGCCATTCAACTTTTGCGCGCTGTTTGAAAATTCTCGGCCGGTGGAGTTGGAGATCGGCTGCGGCAAGGGCGGCTTCCTTCTGCGGCAGGCGAAGGCGCATCCTGAGCGAAATTATTTCGGAATCGAGTGGGCGAACGAGTTCTACAAGTACGCGGCCGATCGGATGGCGCGATGGAAAATGGCCAATGTTCGGATAGCGCGGACCGACGCACGCGATTTTGTTATTCGACGAGTGGCGCCAGGTAGTCTGGCGGCGCTGCACATTTATCATCCAGACCCGTGGCCCAAGAAGCGGCATCACAAGCGCCGGTTGTTTACGGCGGAGTTCGTCGAGGCGGCGGTGCGGGCGCTGGGTGCCGGCGGACGGTGGGCGATTCAGACGGACCATGCGGAGTATTTTGAGGTTATCCGCGAGCTGACGTCGCGGCGGCCGGAGCTGGAGCCCGTGGAGTTTGACGATCCGGAGTTTGGCACGGTCGGCGAGCGGACAGAGACGAATTTCGAGACTAAGTATCTGAAGGAGGGACGGGCGATCTATCGGCTCGCCTTTCGGCGGCGGCCCACATGACGGCGAACCGCGGATTGTTGAGTCGTGCCGCGGGAGGTGTGCTCATCGCCTTCGTTATGGCCTATCAGATGGTGCTTCGGCCGCTGTTGGTGGGGGGGACTTGCAAGTTTCATCCATCTTGCAGCGAGTACGCGATCGAGGCCATTCGGCGACATGGACCGCTGGGTGGCGGGCGGCTTGCCATCGGACGGTTGATGCGCTGTCGGCCGGGTACACTCGGCGGCTTGGACCCGGTACCGTAGTGAGGTTGAGGGGCGGACGGAGCAAGAACGTGCGAACGATGCTCGGTGGAATCGTTGTCCTGATCGGCGTCAGCGCTGCGGTGTTCGCGGACGGCGATGCGCCACAAAAACGCGCCGGCAAGCCCACGTCGCAACCGACGACGCAGGGCACGCCGCGCAAGATGAAGATCGGCGAAATCACCGAAGAGATGCTCGGGCATTTGGTCTCGGTGCGGGGAACCGTAAAGCAGGTGACCGAACGGCCAAGCAAGACTCGGGAGCGGATCCACATCGTGACGCTGGCCGATGGCGATCACAGAATCCAATTAGTCTATTGGGCGGACGTCGCGAAGAAGATTCCGGCCGAACAGGTGCCGGTTGCGCAGGACCAAGTACGGGTCGTTGGCAAAGTATCGGAGTACCGCGGCCGGTTGCAAATCATCCTGAATGACGCGGGGGACTTGAAGAAGTTGAAGCCGAAGAAGAAAGACGAGTAGGCGGCAAATCGGAGCGTCGCGTGCCGTTGTGCGCTATCAGCGTTCGAGGAATCGCTGCATGGCCGAGGCGAACGCTTGCGGTTGTTCGACGGGCGCCATATGACCAGCGTTGGGGATGATTTCGAGAGTCGAGCCGGCAATCTTTGCGTGCATATCCCTCGATGCGTCAGGCGGCGTGATGGCGTCTTGTTCGCCGACGATGATGAGCGTCGGAAGGTCAATCTTTGCGAGCGTCGGCGTCGAATCCGGCCGAGCGGCGAGCGCGTGAAGAGCGGCGGCAACGCCTTGCGGCGGCGTGCGGGTCATGATCGCATGCCATTGGGCCTTTAGATCGGCGGAGGCCGTGGGGGCGAAGAGATTTCCGATCATCGCATCGGCAACGACTTTGCTGCCGTCCTTGAGGACCGCGGCGGCGGTCGTTTCGCGTTTGGCAGCCGCTTCAGGTGTGTCAGCAGTCGCGCGTGTATCCGCCAGGACCAACAGACGCAGACGGGAGCGGTGGCGACGGAAGAATTCGAAGGCGGTGTAGCCGCCCATCGAGAGCCCAACGAGCGCGACGCGGCGCTTATCGCCGATGGCGTCAAGCAGCCCGGCGAGGTCGTCGGCGTACGCGGCCATCGAGGCCTCGGCTGAGACGCCGCTGCGGCCGTGGCCGCGGAGGTCGGGGACGATGCATGTCCAGCGGTTCGAAAGTCGCTCGACGGCGGGGTTCCACATTTCGCCGGAAAGCGGAAAGCCGTGGACAAACAGAATCGGTTCACCGCGACCGTGAGTGACGTAGTAGAGGTCGATGTTGTTCACGCGGGCGATCATGCGGTGCACTCCGTTTCGCGAGACAATCCGAGCGTCGCGCTCGGCGGAAGAGTATACCGCGGGGAGCGGTCAGGAGAATCAGATCAAGTTAGCGCTCCGGAATCGCGAAATCTCTTGCGATCGCAGCGATGGATTCGTAGATTATGAGGGTAAGCGCCAGCCGTACACACATTGTTGTCGCGTCGCGAAGCGGTTCGGGTCAGGACAAATCACTTTGGAGGAGGGACTCCCGTGGCACGACTGACTATTCGATCGGGAGTACTGGTGGCCCTGCTGACGAACTACGCATCCGCCGAACGCTATTTCATGGGACTGGGGTTCTTGCCGGGCGGATCGCAGAGTCAGGCGCTGCACATCTCGCCCAACGGTCGGTACGTGGTGGGACCTGATTTTTTGTGGACCCACGGCGGGGGGATGCAGAGCATCGGAATCCAAGGGCGCGATGTTTCTGACACCGGCGTGGTTGTCGGAAGCAGCAATTTTGTTCCCAGCTCATGGACATCCGGCGGCGGCACAGTGGCGCTCGGCAGCTTGCCGGGAAATGCGGCTGGCGGAAGCGCCGCGAGCGTCTCTGCAGACGGCTCGACGATCGTGGGTTTCTCGACTTGGGACTCGACAGCGCAGGCGTTCCGGTGGACACAGACGGAGGGGATGATTGGACTCGGGATTGTACCGGGCGGACAAGAAAGTACCGCATACGCGATATCTGACGACGCCTCGTACATCGTCGGAACCAGCCAAATCGGAGCGCCACAGAATCCTCTTTACAACCACGTCTTTGGATATGACGGAAGCCTGCACGACTTGGGATTTCCGCAATCCGGTTCTACACGTCCCAGGGCCCGAGTAAACGATGTACTCGTACTTTCGGGCGACACTCGGGTTATCGTGGGGAGTGTGCTTCATAATGCGCCCGAGCCGACCGAGCGCGCATTTGCGAGATTTTCAAACGGAGGGGAATTGAGCCTACCGGCATTTCCAAATTCCGGTGATTTTGGCACAGCGGCATACTGCATCGCGGACAGTGGGATCGTTCTCGGCATCGCGAATCAGAATTTTTTCCCGGTCGGAGCGATGTGGGTTCCGGGACTGGGGATTAGGGCGCTGGCGGACGTACTAAGCGTCGATTATGGCATCGACATGTCGGGATGGGGACTCATTGTTCCGCAGGACATCACGCCGGACGGCAGGTACATCGTCGGTTATGGCTATAGAGTAGGCTCTCCGGCTACCGCGGAGGCGTTTGTCGCCTTTATTCCCGAACCTGCAACGATGACTCTGTTCGCGCTGCTGACATTTGCATCTCGTCGGCGAGCGGCGCGCAAGCGATAGCGCGCGTGTATCGTCGTCCCGATTAGCGCCGACGCAATTACCCTGGAACTCCTTCCGGCAGCAATGGATTAGCGCCTGGCTGCCAAGAAGATTCGCAGGATATACCAGAACATCAGGGCAACGGACGCAAAAAGCTGCAAGCTGGCGGCGACGTAGCGGTCGCGCGGGTAGTGGTGAATGACGTTCGACGTGTCGTAGAGGATCGACGCGCCGGCGACCGCGACCATTGCCACCGAAAAGGCCGTTCCGAGAGTGAACTTGAAGATCGCCCCTGCGATAATCAACACAATCGCACAAATGCCGGCCCAGATCAGAATGCCGCGAAGGAAGGAAAAATCGGCGCGGGTGCCGAAGGCGACAGCGGTTAGCCCGGCGAAGCCGAGCAGCGTGCAAACGGCAGCGGACTGGATGGCGCCGGGCGCGAATCTGTCCGCGATGTAAAGCAGAGGCACGAAGATCAATGCTTCGGCGACGACGTAGACAGCGAGACCCGCGTACTGAGCGGCGGGCGAGGCCGAAGTGTTCGCAAACCGAGTCGCCAACCACGACACAATCATGAACGCGCCCAGGACGATCAGCCAGCTCGTGCTGGCAACGATTCGTGTAATCGACTCGGCAGCGCCGGTCTGGAAGAGCGCGATTTCGATGCCAACGAATGCGAGGATCGCACCGAGCAGGTGAATGTAAGTCTTTGCGATAAACGCGCCGCGATCGGAGATGGCCATGGCCGCACCGAACGCGCCGGCGCCTTCAAATCCATCGGTTTCGGTGTAGGTGCGATCGTAGCGACTGGTCGGCGTGCTCATGACTATCTCCCGGCTGGGTGGCGGCGGGCCGAATGTGTGGCCGACCACCACGGACTTAGACAGATTATCGGCGTTCGGCGGTCGTGTCACCAACGCGAGGCCGTCGGGCGTATACGTACATTCAAGCCAGCCGGATGCAAACCTCGGTTAGCAGCTCGGATTCGGGAGTTGTTTGCGGATTGTTAAGGTAGCGTTCAATCGATGGCAGGGGACCGGGGGTCCGACCGCTGGCCGGCAGCCACTGGCCGATGAGCATGGCATAGGTTTGTGTCAGCGTGCTGTATGGTCCCTTGTGGAGGGCGACGGCGAAGTCGCCGCCGGGGACATCCTGAATGCCGATGTCGGCCTCCGGCTTTACATCGGGGCCGACCACGAAGCAGGCGTCGTATCGAATCTTGTCGGCCGGGGTGACGTCGGGATCGTCGTAGCAGAGACCAAAGGCTTGCATACGCGGTCCGCAGAGGCCGCGCGGCCCGGCCCAGGCGAAGAGGCGGCCCCAGGCCTGGCCAACGCGATCGTAAGGACCCAAGTGGCGGACGAACGCGACATGGGCGGGCGCGATCGATTCGATTCGGACTTGCATGACGTTTTCTCCTTTTTCGATCGGGATGAAGTTCTGGATCGCACCGGCCGGGATGTAGCGGACCTTGCCGCCTCCGACCGGCAACGATGGTTGTCGCTCGCGTCGAAACTCGGTGGGGGAACGGTCGAACATGGCGCGAAAGGCGCGGGTGAATGCTTCGTGTGTTTCGTAACCGGCGTCGAAGGCGATGCGGGTGACGGGTTCGTGGCCGGCCTTCAGGTGGAAGGCGGCCCGCTCGAAGCGGAGACGGCGGATGTGCTCCATGACCGACTCGCCGACCATACCGCGGAAGATGCGATGAAAGTGGTAGGGCGAGAAGTATGCAACGCGGGCAAGCTCGTCGAGTGAAACGGCTTCGTCGAGGTGCTGCTGAATATAGATCAGTACACGGAGAATTCGCTCGTGGTATTCGCGTTGGGTTGTCGGATGGGTTGCACCAGTCACGAGCGCATTATGGGGGCAGTCGCCGATGGCGTGCTTGACTGTTTTTGCAGATATGGGAACCGAGACACGGTGCATTTGGAACGCGCAGCGGGCGATTTGCTTATCGGAGCGGGGAAGCTTTGGCGGCGATTTGGAATTCCCGTCGTCTTGAATCGTATGGTTCCCTGACGGTAGCTGGCCGAACACCCGCCCTCGGGGAGGTCCCCCATGGGGACGTTGTCGAAGATTGGGAGCGGCGGCCAGCGTTGTTTGTTTGGGAAATGGGGGAAAGCAATGACACGATTCAATGTGGTAGTCGTGGCCTTTCTGGGCTTAACTTCGGCGGCCGCTTCGGGTGCCGTGATTCAAGATTTCGTCGTCTACGGCAAAGAAGGCGTGACGTTCGGCGTCGGCTCGACCGTTACAGGCACGGTCGGCAGCGGAATCGACCTGGCACTGAATGGCTCGGTCAACGTGATTGGAAACGCGATCGCCGGCGACGATGTTTCGCTGGGGAACAACGCGCACATCATGGGAATGGTGACGAACCCGGACAAGCTTACGCTGGGATCGAACTCGTCGGTCGGGAGCCGCACCATCGGAACGCCGAGCCAGCCGGGGTTGCCGGCGGCGACGGTGTTCATGTCGGGAGGCACGGACAAGTCCGTTGGCAACGGCGGCATCTTGACGCTCGCGCCGGGCTCGTGGGGCGAGGTTTCGCTTGGCGGCGCCGCGACGCTCAACCTGAGCGCGGGCGATTACTACTTCGATGAGCTTTCATCCGGCAACGGGCTGAACCTCAATATCGCGCTCAATGGCGGGGATACGCGAATTTTCGTCACAGGCCGTGTCAACTTCGGGGGCGTCGATGTCAATCTGACAGGCGGCAGCGCCGGCGACGTCTATCTTGAGACGCACTACAGCGGCAACCAGGACGCGTTTAAGGCCGGCGGCGGCACTGACTGGCGTGGGCTGGTCTATGCTCCGTACGGCGACATCAACATCGGAAGCGGCAGCGGGCCGGGCTCATTCATGGGGCCGCTCTGGGCCGGCGGAGAAGTGACCATTCAGCATGGCATCACTGGCTCGGTGCCGGAGCCGGCGACGCTTGCGCTGGTTGCGATTGGGGCACTCGCGCTCCGCTCGCGTCGCGGCAAAGCGTGGAGTCCGTAACCCCCGCTTTCACCGACGGGAAAGTACTGGCGCCGAGGGGTGAATCGGCCGGTGCATCCTTGATGCGGCGGTGCTCGATGTCCTCCATCCAGTTCTCCTTGCCGTCCTGGTACCAGGTCCAGCGCGAGAAAAAGCGGTCGGGGCCGTCGAATCGGATGACGACCTTGTCCATGTGGCCCTTGTCGCGCGATTTCAGATTCGTGGCGTCAAGGTATTCGAACGTCATCGAACTGAAGTCGTCGGCGAACTGGGTGGCGACAAGTCGGGGCTGGTTCTTCGCGACGCAATAATGCGTCAGCATGAGCCGGTCGCCGTCCATGTGAAACATGGTCGCCATCCACTCGTTGGGGTGCGCGCCGAACGACAGTTCCATCAGCACCGAGCCGCCGGAGATCACGCGGTAGCCGACGCGCTCGGTCCAGCCCTTGGTCGATTTTCCTTCCCAGTCACCGGCGAGGGTTTTGAGCTTCTCGAAGGCGGCTTGGCCCTTGCTCAGGGCAGGCGCCTGGGCGGCGGGAGCGTTGTCGGCAGCGGGGGCGCGGGCTGTGGCAATGACGACGAGAATACACGCGGCCGCGTTCAGCAGGGGTCGAGCGGGCATCGAAGACCTCCGTTGGATGAGCGCAAGTCTAATGGTAATAACGGAGCCGGAAGGCACAATCCACGCATAGCGGAGTCCGCCGTCTCATGATCGATTGAATGGGCGGTCGATAGAATTGTGGAGTTCGACTATCCGGGAGGTTGTATGAGTCTGCTTTGGTTTCTGATCATTGGCGTCGTGTCGGGCTGGATAGCAGGGAAGCTCTACAAGGGCGGCGGCTTCGGGCTGATCGGCAACCTGATCGTGGGCGTGCTGGGGGCCGTGATCGGCGGGTTCATTTTCAGTCTGCTTGGCGTGGTCGCGTTCGGCGTCATCGGCGACATTGTCATGTCGGTCGTGGGCGCGCTGGTTCTGCTTTACCTGGTCTCCCTGATCAAGAAGGCCTGACGGCGCGGCTAACGGGCAAACAGCGAGATCGTCGCGCGCTCGTGTTTCGAGACGCAGCGGCAGTGGAAGCGAACTTCGCGGATTCCCCGGACCGTACCCGGCAGGTCGAGAACTCGCGTTCGCGTTCCGCCGCCGAGGTTTTCGCGCATCGAAGGTCGGAACTGGGCGCCATTCTCGAGCTGAACGAATACATCATAGATTTCGACTTCGCCGCCGCTGACGGTAAGCCGCATCTGGCGGAAGCGGCCGCGGACGCTGCCCGGATAAATGCGCTCGACCTGGGCGTAGCGGTGCTTGACATCGACAGCACCGAGCCAGACCCACTTTTGCGGACGCCACTCGCCCTGGTTGTTGTCGGGTTGCCACGGCTGGTTCGGCTGATTGGGCTGGTTGGGTGAACTCGAATCCCAGTCGTAGCCCTTCTTGCGACTACAGCCGGGGAGGATGAACGCAGCCAGAATCGTTAACACGATAAGACGAACGAGCATGGCACGACTCCCAGATAGCCAGTTGTGTTTGGAGAATAGCGACAGATTTGGCGCCGGGGCAAACGATTTTTTGCAAGATTTTTCTAGACGCCGATGTCCTCGTTCCAAAGATGCGGCTTGGCAGCGATGAAGTCTTTCATGAGCTTGATGCACTCGGCGTTCTCGAGGATTTCGAGCTGAACACCGCGACTCCGGACGTAGTCCTCCGGGCCGCGGAATGTCTTGTTCTCGCCGATCACGATTCGAGGGATACCGTACAGCAGGGCGGTCCCGCTGCACATGTCGCAGGGCGATAGCGTCGAGTAGAGCACGGCGCGGCGGTAGTCCTTCGCGGTCAGGCGGCCTGCGTTCTCGAGGGCGTCCATTTCGGCGTGGAGGATGGCGCTGCCCTTCTGAACACGGCGGTTGTGGCCGCGGCCGACGATCTTGCCGTCAATGACGAGGACGGAGCCGATGGGGATGCCACCTTCGGCGAGACCCTTCTTCGCTTCGTCGATTGCTGCTCGCATGAATGCGTCCATGAGAACACCTCCGGCGGCGTAAGATAACGGCTGACTTCATCAGGGTGTAGGAGCGGATGAATTTGAACGCTTTCTACGGGCGCGACCTGGCATACATTCATGACGTGGGGTTTACGGAATTCTCGCGTCGGGCGGCGCCCTGGTTGTCACGGATGATCGAGGGAGTGGGGCGGGGGCGGTTGCGCGTCGTCGACCTCGGGTGCGGGACCGGGATGTGGGCAGCGCGGCTGGTGGCGGCGGGGCACGATGTTGTCGGTATTGATTTCTCAGCTGAAATGCTGCGAATTGCGCGAGGGCGGGCCAAGCGCGCGCGGTTCGTTTGCGGGTCGATGTTTCGTACGCGGCTACCCTCGTGCGACGTGGTGACGGCGATCAGCGAATGCGTCGGCTACGCGGCGGATCGGATGGCCGGTGAAAGGCAATTGGCACGGCTGTTTGGTCGAGTATATGAGGCTTTGCGGCCCGGTGGAGTGTTTGTTTTCGACATTGCGGTCGCGGGCCGCGTGGGCGATGAAGTTGTCGGATGCCGGCGCGGCGACGATTGGATGACCGTCGTCCGTGGACGCGAACGCCGACGGATTCTGACGCGCGAGATCATTGCGTTTCGCCGCGTCGGTCGTCGATGGCGGCGAAGCGAAGAGACGCATCGCCTGCGCCTGTATCGGCCGGCATGGATCGCGCGAACTCTGCGTACACAGGGCTTTCGAGTGCGAATCGTTCGCGGCTATGGCCGGCTGCGATTTGCAAATGGATGGCTCGGATTTGTAGCGCGGAAGCCGCGAATCGCGCGGCCCTGAGCGATCCCGCCGCGGTATAATCCGATCACTCACGTCACAAGGAGAAGCTCGCCATGCGTCTCGATGACTTGCGGGAAAGCGAAAACGTCGATGATCGTCGCAAGTCGAGCGGGGCACGGCTTGCTCTCGGTGGTGGGCTTGGGACGGTCGTGCTGATTCTTCTTGCACTCTTCTTTGGCGTTGATCCGTCGGCGCTGCTGCAGAATACCGGACAGATTCAGACGCGCAGTGAAGGTGATCCATCGGGCGTCGGCGCGGCGTCTGATCCGCAGGACGACGCGCGGGCGCGTCTGGTCCGGAAGATACTGGGTACCACGGAGGACGTCTGGCGCGAGCAGTTCGCGAAGGCAGGCCGTCGCTATGAAGACCCGACGCTGGTCTTGTTTCGCGACCGCGTTCAATCGAATTGTGGATTCGCGAGCGCGGCTTCCGGTCCGTTCTACTGCCCGAGCGATCACACGGCGTATCTGGACCTGAGCTTCTTCGACGAACTGGATCGACGGCTCGGGGCGCCGGGCGACTTTGCACAGGCGTACGTGGTCGCGCACGAAATCGGTCATCACGTGCAGAACCTCCTGGGCCTCAGCGACCAGGTTCACGCAGCACGCGGCAGACTGAGCGAGGCCGAGTACAACCAGCTCTCGGTACGACTCGAATTGCAGGCCGATTTCCTGGCCGGCGTCTGGGCGCACCACGCCAACAAGGAGCGACGCATTCTCGAACCCGGCGATATCGAGGAAGGCTTACGGGCGGCTTCAGCAATCGGCGATGACCGGCTGCAGATGCAGGGACGCGGCTACGTCGTGCCGGATTCGTTCACACACGGGACGTCCGCCCAGCGCGTCAAATGGTTCCGTAAGGGCTTCGAAACAGGCGACATGCGGCAGGGGGATACCTTTTCTGTTGCGTCGCCGTAGCGGCCTGGCTCCGGACTAATCCTGTCGAGAATCCTGATTTTGATTGCCGGAATTCGATTGCGGCTGTGCGAGCCGGGAGTATGCTGCCAGGTATCCAGTTCGTCGATCGTCACACTGTCACTTCTGGAGGATCGATCATGGATATCATGAGTCTTCTGATCAGTCTGGTGAGCGGCGCCGTCGGCGGGAATGTGGCTGGGGCTGCGATGAAGGACAAGAGTCTCGGCACGGCGGGGAATTCCATTGCCGGGATATTCGGCGGCGGGATCGGCGGGGCAATCCTACAGATCCTCGGCGTTCTGAAGTCGACCGGCGGGGGCGGGCTCGACCTGAGCACAATCCTCGGGAACGTCGCGAGCGGCGGCGTGGGCGGGGCGGTCGTGCTCGCAGTCGTCTCGCTGATCAAGAACGCGATGGCCAAGAAGGCCTGATCAGCGCGGCGCTCGGAACAGGGCGTCGTCGATCGACGGGTTAACTTCGATCTTGGTGATCGTCGTCGGCTCGGCTTCGCCGAACGGTTCGCCGTCGAATGCAACGGTGCGAACGGAGTGAGGTAGCATCAGGCCGCCGGCGTCGCGGAAATCGGAGTAGCGCTTTTCGATTTCACCGACGGTGCCGCGCGGCCCGCCCCGTTCGCGGCAGCGGATCGCGATCACGTTGCCGGTTTGCGCGTCGATTCCGAGAGTTGATGTCGCTCCGTCGAAGTTGACGGTGACGAGTTCGGCATCGACGCCGGCCAGCTTTCCACGCCCGGCGGCGGAGCATGTGAATCCGGGTTTGTCGCGACGGACGAGGATCGCCAGCGGGTGACGGGCTGATTGACGTCGAAGCGCGTCGGACTGCGCCGCGACCATTGCCCAGGACTCCGTCGGTTGGATGAAACCGCCGGAGCTGCCGACGACGTACATCGCGTAGTTCGACTTCCCCCATGTTTCGTCGAGACGGAATGAATCCGGGAATCGCCAGGTCCAGACTGCCAACGCGGCCATCGATTCGGACTTGTCGGCCGGATCTTTGGCGACGGTTTCGCGATAGCTCGTAACTCGCGCGAGCGATGCAACGGGGTCAATCGCGCGGGCGGCACGATCGAGGAGTTCGCGACCCTTTTTCTGGGCCGCTGCGTCCGGCGTTGGGAGCGTTTCGTCGCGCTCAAGGAGCTTGTCCGGTGCCTTCAGAAATCCCTCGCGACACTGCTTGGACGCGAAGAGGTAGAGTTTGCCGTCGTGAACGGCATAAATATCGTTACGGCAGGTACCGCTGAGGGGACCCATCCGGGCACATGATCCGCCCAGTTGAATCTCGTAGCGCTCCGGATTTCGGCGAAACGCTTCCCGATTTTTCTCGCTCGCGAACCAGTAGACGAATCGCCCATGATCCGCCGTGATCGAGTCCTTTCCCGGTGTGGACCGGCCTGACAGTACTTCGACGACGTCGAATTCAAACGTGGGTTTTTCGGAGAATCCGCAAAGCGTAAGGACCATGAACAGCGGCAGTGCGTGCATATCGAGAACTCCTTTACTTAGGTAATCAACTAAGTTGGAATCCTAACGAACTCGGTAGAGATTCGTCAATCTCGGGCTTTACGGATGCAAGAAACTCATGTGAAGCTCCGCGTGGCGGAGCATCATGGCCACGCGATCTTCGTGGCTCATGGGTCCGAAGGCCGGGCTGTCAAACTTGGCTTGTTCACCGTTTTTCAGGCGTTGCATGGACTTGCGGATGCGGGCCGCGCCGTCGTCGGTCGAGAGTAATTCGGTCGCGTAGGTTCCACCTTCGACTCGTGGAATGCGCACCCCGGCCGGCATGCCCTCGCGCAAGTACTGGTTCTTCTTCATGCGGATGAGAAAGCGGATAAACCAGGGGACTTTCATGGCACTTGGAAAGCCGTCCCAGCCATAGTTCACCCAAGTGGAAAGGTGACCGAATGTCTGGCCGGCGGTCCAATTGCCGGTACGGCGGAGGGTACCGGCCTTGTCGGCGGCGACAATTCGATCGACGTCTGCGAGCATCTCGTCAATGGTGTTGAAGCGGAGCTTACGGCGATCGTCAACGTGGGCGGTGTTGACTGCTTGCGGCATGTGTGACTCCTTCGTGAAATGTCGCCGGAGAATAACGGCTGGGCCGGGACGCCGCCAGCGGACGATTGGCCGTCGTGGCGAAGCGTCATTAGAGTTGTCGGGCGATCGGGCGGGAGCGCATGGAGGAGGTTCGGATGTACCTGAGGCGATTGATTGCAACGGCCCCAGTGGCAGCGTTGATCCTGGCCGCGTGCCAGAAACCAACCACAACGGTGGTCGGCTCGTCGACCGATCCGCCGCTGTTCGACGGAATGGGGTCGCACCATCGCACGGTCACAACGCGGTCGCCGATGACACAAAGATATTTCGACCAGGGCCTGGTCTGGGCGTACGCGTTCAATCACGATGAGGCGATTCGGTCGTTTGGCGCGGCTGCGAAGAACGACCCGGAGTGTGCGATGGCGTATTGGGGCATCGCACTCTGCAACGGCCCGCACATTAATTTCCCGATCATGCCGCCGGAGCGATCGCAGGCGGCTTGGGATGCGCTTCGGAAGGCTATGAAGGCACACGCGTCGCCGGTCGAGCGCGATCTGATCGATGCGCTGTCGAAACGCTATGCGAATCCGGAGCCGGCCGATCGGCGAGGATTGGACGAAGCGTATGCGGCCGCGATGGCGGAAGTCTGGAAGAGGTACCCGAACGACGCGGACGTCGGGACGCTGTATGCCGAGTCGCTGATGGACTTGCAGCCGTGGGACCTGTGGACCAAGTCGGGGCAGCCCAAAGGCCGGACGGTGGAGATTGTCGGCGTCTTGGAGGACGTTCTGCGAATCGCGCCGAACCACCCGGGGGCGAACCACCTGTACATCCACGCAGTCGAGGCGGGGCCGACGCCGGAGAAGGGCATCGCATCGGCGGATCGGATGCGCAACATGGTGCCGGCCGCGGGGCATCTCATGCACATGCCGACGCACATCGACGTCCAGGTCGGTTCGTGGGCGAAGGCGTCGGATCAGAACGTCCTCGCCACGGCGGCCGATCAGCGGTATCGCGCGATTTCGCCCCGGCAGGGCTTCTACCGCGTGTACATGGCTCACAACGAACACTTCCTCGCCTTCGCGGCGATGATGGAGGGCCGTAGCGCGACGGCGCTCAAGGCGGCGCGCGACATGGTGTCCGGCGTGCCGGAGGACTACGCGCGATCGGACTCGGCGCTGGTCGATCCGTACATGATGGTAGTGCTCGACGTCTACAAGCGGTTCGGTCGCTGGGACGAGCTGCTGAAAGAGCCAAAGCCGCCGGCCTATCTGCCGATCACTACGGCGTACTGGCATTATGCCCGTGGGGTTGCGTTCGCGGCGAAGGGACAGCTCGACGCAGCACGACGCGAGCAGGCGGAGTTCCGGGCGGCGACGGCGAAGATCCCCAAGGACGCAATGATGGCGATCAACAAGGCCCATCATGTGTTCGCCATCGCGGACAAGGTCTTGGCCGGCGAGATTGCACTTCGCGAGGGCAAGGCCGATCAGGCGATCGCGCTTCTCCGCGAGGGCGTGAAACTGGAGGATGACTTGATGTACATGGAGCCGCCGGAGTGGATCCAGCCGGTACGGCATACGCTGGGGGCGGTATTGCTGAGCGAGGGTCGCGTCGGCGATGCGGAAGTCGTCTATCGCGAGGACCTCGTAGTCTGGCCGGAAAACGGATGGTCCCTGTATGGACTGGCGAGCTGCCTCGACCAATCCGGGAAGAAGTCGGAGGCGGCGGGCGTTTGGAAACGATTCGAAAAAGTGTGGCAGCGCGGCGACGTGAAAATCGGTTCAAGTTGCGCATGTGTGGGCGGCCAGAGCTGATTTTCGATTTGAAGCGCGATACTCACATGTCGGCCAAGCGGGATTCGAAGTCGGCTCCGGCGGCGGGCTACTCCGGCACGCCGCTGCCGAAGAAACTTGGGATCAAGGCAGACAGCGTCGTTTGGCTGATCGGCGCTCCGGACGATTTCGAGGCGACGTTGGGTCGTGTCGAATCCGGCGTGCAGATCGTCCGGAGCACCCGAAAAGCGGTCGAGTTGATCGTCTTGTTTGTGCGCAGTGAATCGGAGTATGTCAAAAAGCTGCCGGATGCACTCAGGCGAGTCGGGGAAGGCGGCGGGATCTGGGTCGCGTGGCCCAAGAAGGCCAGCGGCGTGGCAACGGATCTGACCGAGAACACCATCCGCGACATCTGCCTGACGACCGGGTTCGTCGACTACAAGGTCTGCGCGATCGACGCAACGTGGAGCGGGCTGAAGTTTTCGCGGCGCCGAAAATGACCGATCCGCCGCACGATCAGGCGATAATCCGCACGCGGCCCGTGGTGAGGTCATACGTGGCGCCGACAATCGCGAGCTTCCCGGCCTTCACGGCCGGCGCGATCACCGGGTCGAGTGACTTCAGGCGTTCAACACCGGTGGAAACATTCGCGCGGATTGCATTTTCGAGCAGGTCGCCGGGGTCCTTCCGAACCCGGGCGACGACCGGCTCGATCAGGCGGACCAGCTCGCCAATCGCGCCGGGCGGATGATCATGCGCGTCGATGTGTTTCACCGCGGCTTTGACCGCGCCGCAGTTGCTGTGCCCCAGCACCACAATCAGCGGGGCGCCCAGCTCGGCCACGCCATACTCAATGCTGCCTTTGACGATCGGCCCGGCGCCGTGGACGACGTTACCGGCAACCCGAACGACGAATAAGTCGCCGACGCCCTGATCGAATAGCACCTCCGGCGAGACGCGGGCATCGGCGCAGCCGACCACGATGGCGTCGGGGCGCTGAACCGCCGCGACGGCTGCGAAGTCGGCAGGGCTGCGGCGCGGATGCGTGAGTCGTCCGGCAACGAAGCGCTCGTTGCCCTCGAGCAGGTCGCGGAGCGACGCATCGGCGGCAGGCGGCAGCGCCGGACGGACCGACGGGGGCTCGGCGCGAAGCTCAGTCCGTCCGGACACGGCAAGGGCGGCGGCAGCTGCACTGGCGGATCGCACGAATTGCCGGCGGGAAAGGCGGTCGTCTCGTTGCATCGAAAAGCTCCCGGGGTTGCAGGAAGTGCGTGAAATCATCCACGGATGGCATCATGCCGGATGCCGCAGAAGATGCCAATGGCATCGAATCGGTCGCGAGGCCTCGATACAATCCGGCCATGAATTGCGTGAATTGCGGCGGCGCACTGCCGGCAAAGTCGGCGATTTGTCCGTATTGCCGGACGCTGAATGACATCGACCTTCGCGGGCTGTTTGACGTCGGTCGGCATCGGCCGGATGCCGCGCGGATCTGTCCGCGCTGTGACCAGCCGCTGGAAGCGATCGACCTCGGACTCGGCACGCCATTTTTTCTGGATCGATGCACGAAGTGTCTCGGGCTGTTTTTTGAAGAGGGTGAGCTGAACGCCGTGATTCAATCAAAGGCGGGACAGCCGGAGCGAATCGATTACGTGCGACTCGACCGGCTGCTGGCCGAGGAGACGCCGGACGACTTCACCAGCGTGAAGTACGGAAAGTGCCCGACCTGCCGGAAACTCATGAATCGCCGGTCGCAGGGCGTGCGGTCGGGGGTGATCGTCGACGAATGTCGCGAGCATGGCGTGTGGCTCGATGGCGGGGAGTTGCGACGAATACTCAAGTGGATGCGGGCCGGCGGGGCGGAGCACGACGCGATCCGCGAGGCGGAACGGGCGCGGCAAGAGGAGCGCAACCGCGAGTCGGCGAAAATGCTTCGCCCGGAGATGTTTCGCGGGACGCTGGATACGTCGGACGACAACAACAGCGATATTGGCGGCTTGGTGGGGTGCCTGATTCGAATGTTACTCCCGTGAGGTGAGCGTGATGAGATATCGTTTGGCGATTGCACTTGGCGTGTTGATGCTGACCCCGACTGTTCGGGCGGAGGACATGGAGTATTTCGCGGTCCTCGGGCACGAGATTGCAAAACTGGCGTCCGAGCGCGCGACGGTGTCGGCCATCGACGCGATCGACACGGCTCGCAAGCTGGCCGGCGAACCCACGTTCATCCTCTGCGAGCTCGTGGCGGACGGCAACGTGCCGATCTACGAGGTTGTATTCATCAACGAGAAGGGGCAGGCCGAGGTCGAACTCGACGCGGTGAGCGGAAAGCAAATACCGCTTCCGCCCGAGGAGTTCTCGGCGGAGCGACGAGCCGAACAATTGAAGGTGCGGGCCGTGTTGTTGCAGGCAAAGGTCTCGTTGCGACAGGCAATCGAGGCCGCGATGGCGGAGGTCAAGGGCGGCAAGGTCGTGCGGGCGAAGGCCGAGGCGGTTGACGGCAAGCCGCGATTTCGCGTCGAGTTGCTCGCGGACGGTGCGTTCAAAATGATAACGCTGAACGCCAACGGCAAAGTCGTCGGTGTCGAGGCGAGCGAAGATGAACCGGGCGGTCGGGCCTGGACGTTCGATCGAGTTCAATCGGAAAGGCCGCCGAGCGGCTGGTGGTGGGGCTACACCGGTCCGGTCAACGGCAGTGCCCAGTGGAGCGTGGAGCGCGACGCTAAGCCGATGACGGGTCCACATGTTCTTCGCGTGGCGGCACTGAGTGACACGCGCGTTTACAACCTCGGCATCATCGCAGGAGTATCTCTGGATGATGTAGAAGTGCGGACACGCATCCGGGCCGACCGCGGCGAGATCGACCAGGGCGGCGGGCTGATCTGGCGATGCAAGAATGAGAACAACTATTACATCTGCCGCATTAACCCGCTCGAAGGCAACTTTCGCGTCTATCGAGTGACCGGCGGGAAACGCGAGCAACTGCAGTCGGTGGACGTGAAGACGGAAGCGGGCAAGTGGTACGCCGTGCGGGCGAAGATGTTGGGGGACCACATCATGTGTTTCCTGGACGGCAAGAAGTTGCTTGACGTTCGCGATAAGTCGCTCACGGCGCCCGGCAAGGTCGGCCTCTGGACGAAGGCGGACGCCTCGTCGTCGTTTGACAACATCGCCGTTCGCAAGGCCGTCGCCTCCCCAAGCGACAACGAGCCGGTCGCAAAGCCCGAGACCGTCAAACCCAGCGCGCGCGATCACGAAGAAGTTGACGACGACGATTGAAGCTCACATCGGGCGTCAGGGCGTCGCGGTCACGAGACGCGGCCGGCCGAGTGCAATACCGATGGCAAGGCCGCCGAGAAGGCCTCCGACACCCTGTTCGACGAGTGTGGCAATGGTGTATTGCCCGGCGGTGTGGTACCAGTTCCAGTACGAAACGTCGATCGAGAGCCACGCAAAGAGCCCGAAGCCCGTGCCGAGCAGGGCGCCGTTGACGGGGCTCGAGCCAAACTTGGCGAGGATGGCGGCCAACAACAGCGCGGCGCCGAGGTCGGCGATGAACTCCGTTGCGAGGCGCTTCGGGAAGAAGGACGAATCGCTGCCGGCCGGGTCGAAAATGATTACTCCCTGCGGACCGGCCTTCATCTTCTCCATGAACGCCTTCTGCGCGGCTTCCGACGTGTCACTCTTGTCCATGGGCGGGAAGTAATAGACGCCACGCTTGGGGAGCGTCGCCTTCAGCACGGGAACAACGACTTCCTCGGCCGGCAGGGAGTGGTACCCCATGGTCGCTGTCGGCAGAAACTTGTGCTCAACGAACGCCCAGAAAAACATGACGACAGCGCCGATCAGCGCGGCGAGGAAGATACGGCCGGTGCTCATGAATGTCTCCAGCGTGCGATCGAACGGCCGCCCGCGTGCCGAATCGGACCGCGAACGGCCGGATTAGGCGACGAAGGAGGCGGCTTGTCAACCAAAGCGGCAACGCCCGACCGGAGTCGGGCGTTGCGCGCGCAGTTGCGTTACTGATCCTGCGATCTGATTAGCGACGAGGTTGCGATGAGCCCTGCGGCGGCTGCGGTGGAGGGGTGTCCTTGCGCAGACAGTTCTGATGGACAGACTTTCCGGCCGACTTTGCGTCGATGGTGTCGAATTGGGCGATCTCGACGGTTTGTCGCGTTGCGATCTTAATCCGAGCAGAGACGGTTGATTCGTCCGATTTCGCCGCGGCGGCGTCGCGCAGGAATCGATCGGCGGCATCGGCGCTCGGTTGGATGGAGTCCTTTGCTCCGGGCTTTGCGGCGATCGCCTCGACCGCGCCGGCATGGAGCAGCTTCGGCCAGAGTTTGCGAAACAGTTCGCTCGTGCCGTAGACGTCGGCGCTATATGGCTTGCCGTTGATGAGAACGACGACGCCAATCGCGTCCGGCAGATCGTTGGCCGAACCCGACAAGGATTTGATGAACTCGTCCGTCGTGCGGCGAACGGTTTCGTTCTCAAGCGTGAGTTGGAGACTGCTGGCTGACGCGGCGGCCGCGACATTGCTTCTCAAGCTCGACCCGAGCCGATTCTGGGCATCGGCGACGCCGGCCCAAACCGCACTCTGATTACGGTTCATCTTGGCCGCAAGCTTGACGGAGTTGCTCGGGGCCGCACAGGGCGAGCTCGCAAATCGATCGTCCGATTCATTGCCGCGCCGCCGCCAGCGCCCCTGTTCGACGCAATAGGTCGTAATTGGCACCTTACCTGACCGGGCCTCGACGATCAGATCGTTGCCGAACATGCGATCCTGCTTGCCGCCGCGGACGATGTCGCCGGCCTGGATGAATACCTGCTCGTCCGAAAGATTCTCGACGATCAGCTCGTTCACGGTTCCGGTCTCGTGCACGATTATCTTCTTCTGTTCGAGTGCCTCCTGAAGTGTCAGGAATCGTTGCCCCTTCGCGGTCTCGGGACCGCGTACGAAAAAGACGGTCAGGTTGTCGTGTGTGAATGGGCGGCTGAGCGTGCGGGCGTCCGCCGTCGCCGGGCCGCCCGCCGGCTCGCCGGCCGCCGCGGGGCTCGGCGGGCCGGGCTGACACGCGGTGCAGGCCAACGCGAATGCAAACAGCAGTCCAATGAGCAGGGCATGAGTTGTCATGGCGAATTCTCCGATCGTGTCCAGAGCAGCGGCGGGCCGCCCGCGCGGGCGGATTCCATGTCTTCCCGGAGTTTTCTCAGGCTCGACGAGCGCTGTGTGCTCTTAGTGAGTGATACGGAGAGGGCAGTTGGGCGGTTCCCGGGAATTCGGCTCCCCGGGCGGTCAGATCATGTTGCGCTTGCCAAGCGCCATCAAGGAAGTGGGGGTGTCTCCGCCGGATTGCCGTTTTCGGCGAAATCGGCGGCGCAGACGATTTCGCTCAGCCGACGGTCGACCGACATCGGGAAAGAAGCGAAGTCGACCGGTCGAATCGTCAGGGCTTGCGAGGCATTGTCGGCCGTGGCGACGTGAGAATCGCGATATGCGATGTTGGCCTTGGCGCCATCGTGGTGGCTTCGAACGGGCATTCCCAGACTGTTGACGTCGAAGACGAGGGCGTTCGCGCGAAATCCGAGGGTGTTTACGCCGGGATCGTCGAAGCTCGATCGCGTCGTCTCGTCGAGCTGGCGATACATGTACGACGAGTATGCGTCGGTCGGGCCGCGATCGACGATTCGAGGGATTTCCTCGGCCATGTCATCGGGCTGGTCACTTCCGGGGCAGAAGAGAATACGTGGGTCGGGGACGTAGTTTGGGATGAGCTTGCCCAATCCGATGTCGAAGCCGGCCGAGCCGGCCCAGAGCTGATTGCTGGCCCAGTCGCACCAGTTTCGGGCCGGGAAGTAGGGCAGGGGGGAAGCCGGTCCGGTTGGGAGGGCGCTCTGATTGTCCATGGCGTACTGCTGGATCGCGACGGCAACCTGTCGCAGGTTTGACGCGCAGCCGGAGAGTTTGGATGAGGCACGGGCGCGTGTCAGGGCCGGGAGCAGGATGCCGATCAGCAGGGCGGTGATCGTGATGACGATCAGCAACTCGAGCAGGGTGAAGGCGCTTCGTCGCATGGCCGGTTTCGTTGAGCGCGGCTCGGAACGGCTCATTCTAGTCGATGCCCAATCCGGGAAGTCGGTTGCACAGCGGCGGCATGGCCGTTCGGTCGTCAATCAGGCGCTGGTCGAAGACGAAATCGTCGGTCGGCTCGATGCGCCAGATCGAACCGGCCCGCCTGGAGAGGGCGGACGCGATTTCGAAGAAGTTCCAGCGGCGGTTGCTGTCGAGCTGGTAGAGTCCGCCGGGGAGCAACGCCAGCCGGCTCAGGGCGTCGGCAGTATCCTGGAGAAACGAGCAGGCAGGCAGCCACTTTCGGCTGGCGCGGATGACGCCGTGCTCGCGCATGTGCTGATCGAAGTAGCTGAGCATCTGGTTGCCGCCGGGTGTTTCGCCGATTTGCCAGCCGAGGCGCACGACGACCGCCTTCGCGTTCGCGTCGCGGACCCGCCTCTCGGCGATGAGCTTCTGGAAGCCGTAGCCCTCGCTGGCGTCCGGCGCCCGGTCGACGGTGAACGGGCCGCGGGCGTGGTCGGAAAAGACCATTGCGGTGCTCGTAAACACGAAGCGAACGCCGGCCGCATCGCAGGCCTCCGCGAGTCGGACGGGCCAATCGACGTTGATGAGGTGATGTTCGCCGCTGCGGCCGGTCGGCTTCGAGGCGATCGCGAGATGAAAGACGGCATCGACGCTGCTTTCAGCGAAGCTTCGAGCGATGCGGGCCGATTCCAGGTCAACCGAGTCGCGCGAGAGCGGGGCGACCTCGTTCCCGCCGGCGCGGAGCGCGATTGCGAGGACGCGTCCGATCGTGCCGTTGATTCCGCTGACAAGGGCTCGCATCGAGGCGGCGATTGTAGCCGATGAGAGCGCGCTTCACGGATCGAGGAACTCGCTCAGTTGTTCACGTTCGGGGGGCGGGTGGGGGCTTCGCCAAGCCGCTAGGAAGCTGCTGGCTTCACGATCGCTGACGGGAATGGCCTCTCGGCGGCCGTCGAGGGAGATCAGCTCGAGCATCAGCATCACTACTTTGCCGGTGTAGACGTAGCGGAGCATTCCGCAGGCGTTGAACCGCGTGAGAATGGTTATTCGGGAACGTCCGCGACGCAGGCGGCGGACGATCGCGACGGAGCCGGGCATCAGATACCACGTTCTCACGAAACCGGCCAGATGTCGCACAAGTAAGAGCAGCACGGCGACGAAGATCAGAACGCCGAGCAGAAAGGTCGCGACGAATCGGCTGAGCCCGAACCAGAGCCCGGCGACGATCGCGGCCAGGAAAAGGAATCCAATGGTCGCAAGAGTCCAAATCGCTGCGTGCTTGATTCGCTCCTGCCGGGTCGGCGCTTCGCCGGAGAGCGTCTTGAGACGATCATTGTCCGCGCCGAGCTCGATCGGCTCGAACAGGTGCTCGAACGGGGGTGGGACGTCGAACTTTGTTCGGGGACCGATCAGGACCAGCCCGCCGGGGACGCTGGTTCGGAGCAGTTCGGCAAGCGTGACACGGAACGATTTTGCGCTCCAACGGTCGCGGTACCATGGGACCCGGCGTAAGGTGGATTCGATCCTTCGCAGCGCGGCCGGCGCGAGTGTCGCGGAGGAACAAGTCCAGTCCGATGCTATGCAGACGACGTCCGCGGGAGGACTAGTGTCCGGAATCATGCGAATCCTCGCCCGGCGCGAAACTGGCTGGATGCCGCGGGGCAATCGTCGGTCCGATCCGCAACTCCTGTACGGGCACCATTTTACGGGGATGATGACGATTCGGCGACCGGCCACGGCACACAATCCGTCTCGCCGCATTGAACGAATCGTCATTTTTTGATATCATTCAGGTTCTTTATCGGCATCGAGCGCGGTTCGTGCCGGATGCGGCATTCGGGAATCGGAGGGAGTCTTTATGGCAAAGAAGCATGTCCTGATGGGCGCGATGCTGGTCATCACACTCGCGGCGTCGAGCGCGATGGCGCAGTTTCGCCTGATTGCGGTTGACAGCAGCCGCGCACTCTCTGAAATCGACCGCATTACCGGCGCGAAGACACCAATCGGCACGGTCTCTGCGAACGCAGGCACAACCGCCGGCCTCGCGTATGATCGCGTGAACGGCATCATGTATCTGACTTCAACGGGCAACGACTCGCTGTACCAGCTCGACATCACAACCGGCAATGCGACGCTGATCGGGGCATACGGCGACGCGGCGGTCGTAATGCATGGGTTGGAATACGACGATAGTGATGGCACCCTTTACGGCGTTTCGTCGCACAACAACGGTCTGTATAAGATCAACAAGCTGAACGGATTGGCGACGTTGGTCGGCACGTCAACGCTCACGTCGTTCACCAATTTGGGATACAACTCCGACACCAACGTCATGTACGCGACCAACAGCGGTGCGGACAGTTTCTATCGGATGGATCGCGCGACTGGCATTCCGACCCTGATTGGCATTCTCGGTGGCTCGCCCGTTTCGGCCAATCCGAACGGCATGGCGTACGACTACACGACCGGTACGCTCTACATGGTCGATAACAACACCGACTTTCTCTACAAGATTGACATGGCGACCGGCGCGGCGACGGCGGTTGGCTCGACCGGGCTACCAGGCGCTGGCGGCAACCTACTGGGCCTTGCATTTGTTCCCGAGCCGGCGACGATGGCCCTGTTGGGATTCGGAGCGCTGGTCGCGGCACGGCGACGCGTTCGCAAGTAGACCCAGCTATAATCAGCTCAAATAAGACGCCCCGTTTCGGAGAACCGACGGGGCGTATTTCTTGCGCCGCGAGTCTGCGCCCTACGCTTTAAGCCGCGTTGCGCTGATGCGGGTTGGCCCGTCGACGATCGAAAGCGTGGAGACGCTGCCCGACTGCACGCCAAAGACGATGTCAACCGCCGGCGCGCCGGCCGGATTGAACGTGTGGTCCGCCTTGCGGAACAATACGCGGGGTGCGCCATCGGGTTTGCGCTGGATGGTGAGATTGCCGTTACGCGCGAAGGTGACTTCGAAGCGGTCATCGGCGCGCGGTCCGAAGGTGTATTCACCGGTGTAGAGCTTTTGGGAGTCGTCGGATATGGGGAGAGACGGCTGGCCGATGTCGGCATCGCCGAGGGTGGTGAGATAGTCGACGAGGGCCTCGGCCTGGGGGCCACCGGCCTTGGCGTGCCGGAGCAGCGTGATGCCGTGCGGGCCGTGGGTGCGCTGAATGCCGGGGTTGGCGGCGATATAGGCCTTTACCACTTCGAGATGGCCGAGCATGGCAAACGTGAATATGTCCGGCCGTGCGCCGTTCTTGATGAGCAGCTCGGCGATCTCGCGCTGGCCCGTGTGCGAGGCGGCGCCGAGGGCAGTCTCCCAGTCGCCGAAGCCCCAGTCCCAGGCCGCCTTGGCGAGGGTTGGGCGTTCTGCCAGAAGTTCGCGGACGCGCGCCAGATTGGCGTGCGAGGCGCCCACGATTTCCCTGGCAAGGGACGGGTCCTGGGTCGGATAGATCGGCCGGATTGTGTTCGACGCGGCTGGACGTGGCGTTTCGCCCGCCCCGAGCAATTGCGGCGCGCCGAGCGCGGCCAGACCAGCTGACGTTGAAACGAGCATTGAGCGGCGGGAGATCGTCATCGGTGTTGCTCCTGAGTTGAAAGTCCGCAGTGCACGCCTGCCGTGTGCAGCCAGCACGGGCGAGCACGCTCCGCGTGTACTCAGAAGAAACGGCCGATGGCGATCGCCCTAACGGGCCCGAACGCGGCTAGCTGGGCTTCCAGCTTGCGGCGCGGCGGGCGCACTCCTCGGGGGAGACTTCCTCCACGCGGGTTGCAAGGCCCCAGACGTGGCCGGAGCTGTCGATTACCTTGGCGTAGCGGTCGCCCCAGAACATGTTGGTCGGGGGCATGATCGGCTGACAGCCGGCGTCGAGGGCGCGCTGGTAGGAATTGTCGGCATCGGGCACGTAGATGTGCATGCCGCCGGAAACGTGATTGGGGGCCGGGGCCTTCATTCCCATGTTCGGCCACTCGCCGCCGAGCATGAAGATCGAGTCACCGATCTTCATTTCGGCGTGCATGACGCCGCCCGTCGGGGTGCGCATGCACATGATCTCTTCGGCGCCGAAGGCCTTCTTGTATTGGGCCATCGCGGCGTCGGCATCCTTGACGACGATCGAGGGGGTGATGTTGTGGTACCCGGGCGGGATGGGTGAAACTTTGCCTGCCATTTGAATCTCCTTTGCCTGCAAATTATCGGCTCAGACGGGTACCGTACATAATCCGAACTTCGATGTCAAGCAGAATTTCAGCGCGTCGATAGAAGTTGCGCGGTCCGCTTGGTTCTCAGAGCTGCTCAACGCCACCAGCCCCAGCAGGAGCGGCGATAGAACGGGTACGCGCAGCTCGGATCGACGAAGACGCCGCCGTCGCTCCAAACCACGTTTATCGGGTAGCCGGACGGCGCGTAGGCCGCTGCTCCAGGGGGGTAGGGCTGGTAGATCACGGCCGGTCGAGAGTAACCCGGGGGGGTGACGAACACAGGCGCAGGAGCAGGCGGTGAGGCATATACGGGCTGCGGGGGATGCGTGACGACCGAGACCGGCTGATAGATCGGAACCTGGACCTGCGTTACGACGAGGGGCCCGCCGCAGACTTTGACCTTCTTCGTCTTGTCGTCGAGCATCTTGCCGCTCGCGCGATCGATGAGCTTGGCGCAGACTTTCATTCCGTGCGGGTCGCCCAGCAGGTTCGGATTTACCTGAGTCGCGTACTCGTTGTAAAACTTCGACTCACTCTTGCATTGCCGCTCCGGGATGGTCAAGGGGATGGAAACGACGTAGGGCTGACCGTCGGAAGAGGCGACGGGCTCACCACACCGCTGTGCCTCCAAGACGAGATCGAACCGGTCGCCCGGTTGGGCGTGCTTGATTTCGACTTCGTATCTGACCGTGAACGCCCACTGGCCGTCCTGCCAGGTCAGAACCGGCTTGATCGACTCGACGTCGCCCTTGGGCTTCTTGCAATGCCCGGCGTCTGCGACAGACCCGGCCCCGAGGAAAGTCAACGCTAGCATCGAGACGGTGAGAAGCTTCTTCATAGTTGCAGACTCCATCTGGAGTGCGTCCAGGGACGTAATATTAGATCATAGCGGCGCCGGAAGGTTGGGCTACTTTCCGGCATTTACGTCGACATAATCGTGCTGCACGCGCTTGGCTTCGTCCGCGTCGGCCACGTTATCACTGTGGCAATCGTGCTTTTTGCCGCGGTGGGCGAGGAATTGGATTTGCTCGGGCGTCAGGCCGGGGCTTTTTGAGGCGACCTTGAGCGGGACGAATCCGTCGGCCTTGCCGCTGGCCCATTCCTGGATTTCCTTGCTGATCCGCATGCTGCACCAGTCGTGGCCGCACATGGCGCAGAAGTC
>CAZJVS010000037.1:0-51617 GCA_964549445.1 uncultured Planctomycetaceae bacterium | reverse complement strand
CAGCGAGGCCGTCCCGCACGATCTCATCATGGACTCCAACCCCCAGGAGCGCGAGCGCGGCATCACCATCTTCGCGAAGAACTGCGCCATCACCTGGAAAGACTACAAGATCAACCTCATCGATACGCCCGGTCACGCCGACTTCGGCGGCGAGGTGGAGCGCGTGCTCAAGATGGCCGACGGCTGCCTGCTTCTCGTGGACGCCTTCGAAGGCCCGATGCCCCAGACCCGCTTCGTCCTCCGCAAGGCCTTCGAGTTCAAGCTCCGCCCCATCGTCGTCATCAACAAAATTGACCGCCCCGACGCCCGCATCAACGAAGTCCTCGACGAAGTTTTTGAACTCTTCATCGAGCTCGGCGCTGACGATAAGACCCTCGACTTCCCAACCCTCTACGCCAGCGGCAAGAACGGCTACGCCCGCCGCGACCCCAAGGACGCGAACAACGACATCATTCCGCTCTTCGAGGAGATCGTCCGCTCCGTCCCCGCCCCGCATGACGACCCGGCCAAGCCGCTCCAGATGCTCGTGACCACCCTCGACTACAACGACTACGTCGGCCGCATCGGCGTCGGCCGCATCTTTGCCGGCAAGCTCAAGGCCGGACAGCAGGTCACCCTCATCCGCCGCGACGGCCATCAGATCAAGGAAAGCGTCGACATCCTCTACGCCTTCGAAGGGCTCGGCAAAATCAAGGCCGCCGACGCCGAAGCCGGCGAGATCGTTGCCGTCGCCGGCCTGCCGGACGTCGGCATTGGCGACACGATCGCCGACTTTGACAGGCCCGAGCCGCTGCCCGTCATCAGCATCGACGAGCCGACGCTCACGATGGTCTTCTCGGTCAACGACTCACCCTTCGCCGGCCGCGACGGCAAGTTCCTCACAACGCGCCACATCCGCGACCGCCTGACCAAGGAGCTGCAAAGCAACGTCGCCCTCCGCGTCGAAGACATGCCGCAGCGCGACTCGTTCATCGTCTCCGGCCGCGGCCTGCTCCACCTCGGCGTGCTGATCGAAACCATGCGCCGCGAGGGCTATGAGCTCCAGGTCGGCAAGCCCCGCGTCATCTATCGCGAGCTCAACGGCCACAAGACCGAGCCGATCGAATTCCTCATCGTCGACGTCCCCGCCTCAGCCCAGGGCGCCGTCATCGAACTCACCGGCACGCGTCGCGGCGAACTCGTCAAGATGGAAATGAAGGACGGCCGGGCCCACATGGAGTTCACGATCCCCGCTCGTGGCCTCATCGGCATGCGAACCCGACTGCTGAACGCAACGCGCGGCGAAGCCATCATGCACCACAACTTCTACGACTATCAGCTCCTCCGCGGCGCCGTGCCGCATCGCTTGAACGGCGTTCTCGTCGCCTCCGACTCCGGCCGTGTCACCGCCTACGCCCTCGAAGGCCTCGCCGACCGCGGCATGTTCTTCGTCAAGCCGGGCGACGAGGTCTACTCCGGCCAGATCGTCGGCGAAAACTGCAAGGACGACGACATCGAGGTAAACGTCGCCCGTCTGAAAAAGCTGACCAACATGCGGGCCGCCTCGGCCGACAAGACCGTCGTCCTCAAGCCGCCCCGCGACATGACGCTCGAGCTCGCACTCGAATACATCGCCGACGACGAGCTCGTCGAAGTGACGCCCAGCAGCATCCGCCTGCGCAAGCGCCTGCTCGACCCCAACGCCCGCAAACGCAGCGCCCGCGACGCGGCGGCGGTCGAAGCCTGACGCCCGAGTGATACTTGTCGGGGCACTGTGTAATTCATAAGATTCAAGTATGCCAGCACAGCCGCTGAAACTCTTCGGTAAGCAGTTCGTCCTCATTCCGCGCGGTGAATTCGAGAGAATGAAGGCCGAATTGGATCGCCAGGCCCGTCAAGACCGCGGCGACGTGGCAGAAGCCAAGCGCCGCGCCAAGCAGCGATCCATTCCATTGAGTGAAGTCCGAAAGCGTCTCGGATTTCGATAATGGCCTACTCCGTCAGCTTCAAGTCCTCGGCACTACGTCAATTGCAGAAACTACCGAAGCCCGTGGTCCAACGCGTGCTGGCGAAGGCGTCGGCGCTCTCGAACGAACCGCGATTGACCGGCTCCATCAAGCTCACCGGGGCCGAAAACCTCTGGCGCGTCCGCGTAGGCGACTACCGAATCGTATATGCAATTAGCGATGCAGCGAGAACGGTCGACGTTCGAATTGTCGCACATCGACGCGAAGTCTATCGCGATCTGTGATTGCCGGATTCTCGATTGAGCGCTAACCATGCACGACCAAGTCCTCTCCGCCGTCCGCCGGGCCGATCAGGCCTTCTACGAACAGATTGCGCAGATTGAGTCGCTCGATTTCGGCGTGGCCTTCACGAGCGGTGCGTTTCCAAACTCGCCCGAAGCGAACCAGTTCCGCGAAGTGCAACTCGGCTCCACGCCGATCGCCGAGGTCTTCGAGTCGGCTGAGCGCTTCTACGCCCAGCGAAACCTCACCTGCTTCCGCTGGACGCCGGCCCTCAACGAGCCACTCGACACCTACGACGCATTCCTCCCCGCGCACGGCTTCACCCGACGCGACCGCCTCGCCCTCGCCATGACCGACTGGCCTGCCGCCGCCCCGCCCGACCCCGCCATCCGCATCATCCCCGCCCGCGCCATGCGAAAGTCGTTTCGCGCTACGTTTCTCGACCCCGGCGACACCCGCTGGTCCGCCGAGTCAAAGGCCCTGCTGGCCGACGAAGCAGAAGAACGCCTCAACGACGCCAACTACGACTGCTTCGTCGCCATGTACAAAGACCAGCCCGCCGGCCGCATCGCCTACCACGAAGTCGGCGACATCGCCGCCCTCCGCGACCTCTACGTCATCACCGCCCACCGCCGCCAAAGCGTCGGCCGCGCCCTGCTCGCCCACGTCATCACGCTCGCCAAACGCCTCGCCCCGCGCGTCTTCGTCGCCTCCCTCCCCGCCGACGACGCACCCGCATCCCGCTATCTCGAGCGAGCCGGTTTCAAGCTTGCCGGCACAACGGCTGAATTCGACCGCGGCGTCGCCTGACCGGCAATAATCACAACCACCCAACCGGGCTTGCAGACAACTGAATGATGGCTGTCACACTCCACGGCCTTGCCCTCATCCTCCTTTGGGATAAAGTCATCGGGTCAGCGACCTGTTACATCAGGAGCCAAGTGGATTCGTGAATGTTTCTGAGCAATCGCAATCCTGCGTAGCGCGCCGAGCAGCAGTTGGACTTAGGTCATCTGTCGTCCTGCAAATGTGGATCGTATTGCTCGCCTGCTCAGCACAGATTGGCCTAGTTGAGCGTTCCTGCGCGGATGAAGTCGCTCCAACGTCTCAGCCTATGGGCCAAACGCCCGGTAAGGTGACAGCAATCAAAGTCGACGCAAAGATTGTGGAGGCCCTGCTTCCAATTGAATCGACGGTGAACGCATACAGGTCCGATACCGGCTCCGAAGTACTGACCGAGCTCGAACCCGGCGACGCGGTAATTCCGGTGTCGACGAACCGAGCGCAAGATTCTTCGCACCGACGA
This sequence comes from uncultured Planctomycetaceae bacterium, assembly GCA_964549445.1. Classification (GTDB taxonomy): domain Bacteria; phylum Planctomycetota; class Phycisphaerae; order UBA1845; family UTPLA1; genus SpSt-539. The sequence goes on along the minus strand of CAZJVS010000037.1, from coordinate 48,083 downwards.
ATTGTCACGACAACGGTCAATGGCAAACTCGTCGAGTGCTACGTCAACATACGTGACTTCCGTGACGGATTTGCAGCACTTTCGAAGCTCCGGATCACGAGCTCTCCTGAGTTAGGCGCGAGTGCGCTGGCGTTAGCAAATGGGAAGCGACTAGTTCGCGCTGTATTTGCACGAGACGGCGAGCCAACGCGATTGGAGATTTCGGCTGATCACATCCGAGGGCTGTCCGAATTGGATGAAGCGGTTACTACGCTCAGCACGGCCCAACGAGCAGAAAGCTTGGATTCCGCGCGGTCGTATTGGACGCAACGCGAACTCATTTGGTCGAAGGACGGCAAGGCATTCTACATGCAGGAAATCGCACCGATCGTCCGCACAGTAGCCCGAATGGAAGACACTCGCTGCGGGAAATGCAATGGCCGCCAGCACCCAATCTGCCCTGCTTGTAACGGCGCTGGTAGTCAAATGCTCGGAGACCCGCGACGAGAAGTCGTTGGAACGCGAACTTGTAGCGAGTGCCGCGGCTCGGGGCTCGCGAAGGCGACTTGCGCGGCCTGTCGTGGTAAGGGGATTGTTCGCCGCAAAGTGACCTCGCGGGAAACCCAATTGCGATTGAAAGACCCTGTTCTCCTCTCAAGCGATGTTGCTCCCGTACGCGCTCTTCTGAAGAAATGGAAGACGAAGTAAGCTAAGCTGCGATCAGGTTAGATTCGAAACCTCAAGTGTCGCGATAATCGCGTTTCGAGTCCAGATTTACTGAAAGTGTACGTGTGATCTAGCTTCGGCGCGCACCTAGTTTCGCGCAGTTACGCATCCGACTCGCCTCCGCCATCACCTTTCCATCCGCCTCCCCCGGCTTCAGAAACCGCCCCGCCCTTACTCAACCCCGGCAACTCCCTCGACGCATGATCGCGGCAAGACAAGGCCGGATGCCGCCGTCGGCGCTATCATCTGACGAAACGCCGGGCCGCGGCCGAACGCTGTTGCGGTCTCCATGAGGGACGCGGTCCGACGCAGTCGGAGAGCGCCGGGTATGGCACCGTCCAGACGTGCCGGCGGCTCCGCAGTGCAGTTCGCCTGCGTGCTTGGGATCGCAGTGGGCGCGGGCGGCTGCCGTCCGTGCGAAGATCCGCTGACAGTTAAGACCGAATCGGGCAAGACCAGCGTCGAGCGTTGCGGCGCGACCCTGGCGGTTTACAACCATGCCGGGAACACGTTCTCAGAGTTTCACTATGAGGGCGTCAACCTGATTGGCGGCTTTTGCGCCGGGTCGCCTGGCACGACGAGCAATGTCGGCGGCGCCATGAGCGGCCACAGCCCGGAGTACCCATTCGGCCATCGCGACGCGAGCGGCAGCATGCTCCCTTGGGAGGGCTTCTGGGCGGGTTTCAATTACATCGATCAACGCTGGATGGTCTGGGCCGGCGTTCCGGGAAACGCGCTGGCTCAGTGCTCGTTCACCGTCAACCAGCCGCGCGACGATCTGGTCGTGCTGCATGTCGTCACACAGGTGCCTTTTTGCTTCGATCCACTGTTTCAGTGCGAGGTCGATTACTTCATCCGGCCGGACGGCATCGGCGTGAAAAACGTCGTTACCGTTCTGAAGGAGTTGCAACCGTTCGGCTACGACGACACGGGCGGCCAGTTTCTGATGACGCAGATTGAGTGCGACCTCGATCCGGCACGACCTTACACCATGTCCGAGCAGCCGGGCCTCTATTTCAAGCTTGCGCTGAACGACCAGATCGTCGATATCGACCCGTTCCCACCGTACAACCCGATCACGCCTTCGCACATCTACGCCGACGGCGCAAACACTGCGTCCGGGTATTCGCCGCTGCCGAATTCCGCCCTCGTGCCGCCCGGCGACGACCGTGCGTTCATCGCGCCGATGACGCGGCCGGGGCGCGACGTCAATCTCGCGTTGCGGATCGACATCGCCCACTCGACCCTTCCGTCACTGGAGTATTACTGCGAGTACAACGGCGAGCGCGATTATCTCAACTACCTGGTCTCGCCTGCGATCGGAAAAAATCGCCCAAGCCAGGCAATCGTGGCAGCGGGGACGCAGTGGGTCATGTACGGCGATCTGGTTCCGTGGAAAGGGTCGGATCCCGGCGTGCTGCGAACAATTCCGTGGCTGTACGAATAGACGATCGAGCGAGGGGCGGATCGCTCACGGTAATCCTCTTCCCGATCTGGCTGAGTCTGCGAACCATTCAACGGCATCAGAAAGCGGACGAACTCTGATCGTACACGCCTCACAATGGCACTCTATTTCAATGAGTTCATTCCTACCTCCGTCCGAATCCGATTCGCCTCCGCCAACACCTTCCCATCGAGCGAAACCAGCTTCGTAAACCGCCCCGTGCTCATCCCCAGCAACGCCGCCGCCCCTCGGACGCCCCCGCCCGCCGCCGCCAGCGCATCCAGCAGCAACGCCACAAACTCCGGATACCGTTCGTTCCGCGCCGACATCCGCCCCGCGCCGCCCTCGCCGACATACTCGCCAAGCCACTCCGGCCGACGCCATCCCGCCTCCAGCGGCATGCGGACCTGCAGTGCGATCGCCATCCGCAGCCGCCGCACCGCCTTCGACTTGTTCTCGTGCTGGCTGCGGCTCTCCTCGGCGATCACCATCAACCCGCTCGGCCCGTGCCGCAGCCGCACCGCCGACGACGTCTTGTTCCGCTTCTGCCCGCCCGGCCCGCTCGCCCGATAGGTGTCCACCGCGCAGTCGCTCAGCAGCCCCGCATCATCCGCCGCCAGCCACGCATCGCGCCCGCCTGCCATCGCCGCCATTCTATCGCCCCGCGCACAGTCGAAGGCGCGTCTCGGATGTGGAACGGCGGCCATTCTTCATTGCAGTACATCGCGGAGTCCCGGCAGGCTGGGATTCTCCGAAACGAATCGTTTGACCAGGCCGCTGGGAGATGCTGCGCGCACGCGTAGCCACGGCGGCCCCGGAGAAACCGCGCGCAGCGACCTGGGTCCGTCCATGACGTCTGGCACGATCGCCCAGCTCTGCCAAGTAACGCCCAATAGCGCAGCCAGGTCGGATTCCGTCACGCCAACGGAAACGCCACCGCCGAGGGTCGCCCTTCTGTTCGTACCGCGCGACAGCTGTTTCGCGGGCAACACCGCTCCATTCCCAACCGCAAGACCTCAATCCACGACGTTCGGGCCGATCGCCCAGCTCTGCCAAATAACGCCAATTATCGCGGTCAACGCCGAACGCTCCCCCGCCCGCCGACCCGTGCCAAACCACCGCCACACCCGTTCTCACTTATTCCCAACCGTTCCCAACAAAAGTCATTTGCCTGCCGTTCCAACGCCATGTGCCCCGATTCCAAACAACGTCCCCATTTCTAGTGGCGGACCCACTCCGTTGTATTAGACTTATTCCCAGGACGGCGGGAATCCATGTTTTCAGTGCCACTTTTCGCTGCGGTCCTGGGTCTCGTTATCGCGATTGCCATGCTGCGCGGAAAGAACTGCCGATCGAACCCGTCCCTCCGCACCCGGTTTGGGACAAACGAATGTCGTCGCCACGATTGTCGACATATCAACCGGCCCTTCGCGCGATTCTGCGCCCGATGCGGCCAGCCTCTGGTTTCATCGCCGCCCGGCGGCCAGGAGTAATCGCACATGACCGATGAACACATAACCTATCGCGCGGGCGGACCCGACGACCGCGGCCGCGCGCGGCCCATCTCGCCGCCGCGCTGGCCCTGGATCATCGTCGCCTTCCTGCTCGCCTACCCCTTCTACTGGTGGTTTGTGAAGCGCGTCGAGGTCGGCCCCAACGAGCTGCTCGTCCTGGTCAACAAGACCGGCCAGTCGCTGCCGCCCGATGCCGCCGGCGACCAGATCGTCCTCTATCCCGAACTGGTGAAGTCACTCGCCGCCAAGGACGGTGAGACCGAAGACTGGGTCCGCGACCACTACAAGGGCGTTCGCTACGAAGTCCTCAAGGAAGGCCGGTACTTCTTCTCGCCCATTTTCTACGAACGCTGGAAGATCCCCGCCACGCGAATTCCCGAGGGCAAGTACGGCGTCCTGATCCGAAAGTACGGCAAGCCGCTGCCGATGGGGCGCACGGTTGCTACGGCCGACGACGAGCGCGGACCGGTCTCCGGCACGCTTTCGCCCGGCCGCCACAACATCAACACATTCGCCCACGACGTGCAGCTCTTCGATCGGATCATCGTCCCGGAGGGCTACACCGGAGTACAGACGCTGCTCTCGGGTCCGGTCCCGAGCGACCCGGACGTCTACGTCGTCAAGCCCGGCGAGCGCGGCGTCCAGCCCGATTCGCTCGGGCCGGGGACCTATCTCGATCGCAATCCCTACCAGGTCCGCGTCGATCTCGTCGATCTCCGCAGCCAGAAGTACGACATGTTCGGCGACGACGCGATCGAGTTTCCATCGAATGACGGCTTCACGATTCACATGGAAGCGACCGTCGAATGGGCCGTCTACCCCGATCTGACGCCGCTCGTCATCGTCGAGGTCGGCGATCTGGAGGACGTGGTGGCCAAGGTCATCCGACCCTACACCATGAGTCTGGCCCGCATTCAGGGGTCCAAGATGACGGCGCGCGACTTCATGGGAGCCCGCGAGGTGTTTCAGCGGAAGCTGTTCGCCGATCTGCGGGAGAAGTGCCGACAGCAGGGCATTCAGATCAAGGCGGCCACGATTCGCGACATAAAACCACCCGAGCGCGTGCGCGCCATCATCCGCGAGCGCGAGCTGGCCGACCAGACGATGACAAAGTTTGAGAACGAGATCGCCGAAGCACAAGCCCGCGCCCGGCTCGTTGAACAGGAAGAGCTCGCCAATCAGCAACAGTCGATGGGCGACGCCAATCGCGAAGTTGTGACGCTGATCACACGGGCGCAGCAGACGATGGATGTCGCAGTGACCGGCGCAAATCAGCGACTCGACGTCGCAAAGCTCGAACTCGAAGCCGCCCGCCGCCAGGCCGAAGCAACGCTGGCGCGCGGCAGGGCCGATGCCTCGGTCGTGCTGATGGGTTACCAGGCCGAGGCCGAACCGTTGCGATCGATGGTGCAGGCATTCGGCGATGGCGACACGTTCGCACGAAACCAGTTCCTGCAGAAGGTCGCCCCGTCGATCCGACAGGTCCTCGCCAATACCGACGGACCGTTCGCCGAGATATTCCGTGATTTCCAGGCAGGTCCGGGTGGCGCCGTTCCTGTCGCGACAAAGAAGCTGGCCGATGCCAAGCCCGCGGCGACCGCCGGAGGGAGCAAGTGATGGACACGCTGACCAATATGGGTGGAAGCGTCTTCCGGCGTATCGGCGTACTCGTTGCCGTGCTCGCCGTTGGCGCGGGCCTCGTGACGTTTGTATACTTCACGATGTTTCGAATCTACGTACCGCCGGGCTTCAGTTTGGTCCGCATCGCAAAGAACGGCGACCAGCCGCCGGCCGGCCAGACGCTCGCCGACAAGGGGCAGAAGGGTATCCAGCGCGAGACGTGGGGGCCCGGTCGCTACTTCCTCAACCCGATCAACTGGGACACCGAGTTGGTGCCGCTCGTTGAGATCAAATCCGGCCGGCCCGACACGTGGAAGTGGGTTCATTCGATCCAGAAGCTGCCGTCCAGCCCCGGACCCGGCGCCAACATTATCAGCGGCGAGTTTCCGGAAATCGGGATCCTGGTTCGCAAGACCGGTCCCGTCAGTCCGCAGGGCACGAAAGATGCGATTGTTTCGCTCGCGAGCGGTTATCAAGGCATCATTCGCGAAGTCCTGACGCCCGGAACGTATCGAATCAATCCCTACGAGTTCGAGATTCGCAAGGAGCCGGCCGTGGTCATCCCGGCCGGATTCGTCGGCGTCGTCACGAACCAGACGGGCGAGCAACCCACGATGGTCGAAGTCCCCGACCTGCCGGCCCAGGCCTCGACCACGCAGGAAGACCAGAAGACGTTCACCAAGCGAATCCGTCCGCTCGCCGAGCCGGGCCAGCGCGGCACGCTCCGATCGGTGCTTCCGCCGGGCGTGTACTACCTCAACCCTTACGAGGTTCGAATCAAGATCACCGAGGTCGGCTTCGATGAGTTCTCGCAGCTCGCGGGCCGCATGTTGAAGGACACGATTCGCTTTCCGTCCAAGTCGGGCTACGACATCGAACTCGGCGTCACGGTCGTCTGGGGTCTCCACCCGCGCCACGCCGCCGAAGTCATCAACGAGTTCGGTACAACGGCGGAAGTGCTGGAGAAGGTCATCAAGCCGCAGCTCCGCTCGATTTGTCGCAACGAGGGCTCGCTCTATGAAGCCCGCGACTTCATCCGCGGTGATCGTCGCGAGGAGTTCCAGAAGGTTCTGACCCAGAGTCTGCACGACGTCTGCAAGCAGAAGAATATCGAGTTGCTGCTGGCTTTGATCAGCACGATCGATGTCTACAGCCGCGAGGGCGCCACCGCCGAACAGGGTGCCGACCTCAAGACGGCGATCCAGGACAGCTACATCGCCATCGAAAAGCAGATCACCAACACCAAGCTGCAGGAGACCGCCAAGAAGCAGGCCCTGCTCGAAGAGGCGAAGAAAAAGGTCGATGTCGCCCGGGAGACGATTCAGGCCGAGACCCGCAAGGCCGTTGCCAACATCATGGCCGACGGTCAGCGCAAGGCCGCCGAAACCGAGGCCCGCGGACGACTCGAAGTCGCGAAGATCGAACAGCAGATCGCCACGCTCGAGGCCGAGAAGACGCAAGTCCTCGGCAAGGCGACCACTGACGTCGAAAAACTGAAGCGCCAGGCCGAGGCCGACGGCAAGCGACTCATGGTCGAAGCCCTTGGCTCCGGCAACGCTTACAACATGTATACTTTCGCCCGCGGATTCGAGCCCGAATCGATCAAGCTCTTCTTCGCCGGCCCGGGCACGTTCTGGACCGACCTCAAGAAGATCGAGGAAGTCGGCGCAGCGCAGGTGATCAAGACCCAGCAGGCCGAAACCCCGGCCCGACCGATGAAGCAATAGCTGATGGTTTGACGGCCTTGGCCGTCACTCCTAATCTGATTGCTCGACACGAGCCGCGAGCCGATCGATCGGTTCGCGGCTTCGACTTTCAATGAGAGGGACGCCATGACAAATCCACACGGTGCAAAAACCCTGACCGCGCGCTACGTCGCCGACGACGGCCGCCGCGCCGCCCTGCTCGCTGAAGCAAACGGCCTCCCGGCGATCTTGCTGAACTCGGCCGCGGCGTCCAACGCCGTCATGCTCGGCAGCGGCTACTTCACCCCGCTCGCGGGTTATATGAATCTCGCCGAAGCCACGCGTGTCGCCGAATCGATGACGCTTCCCAGCGGCGCGCTCTGGCCGGTTCCGGTTCTGAACATGACGTCCCGCGACCGCGTCACTCCCGACCACCGTCGCGGCAAGCGCATTGCGCTTCGCGACCCCGGTCTGCCGGGCAACCCCGTGCTTGCGGTGCAGGAAGTCGCGGCCATCGAGGAAATTTCCACCGACGCCAAACAATACCTGATCGAAAAGGTCTTCCGAACGACCGACTCCAAACATCCCGGCGTCGCCGATTTCAGCGCCGCCGGTGATGTCGCCATCTCCGGCCCGATCGAGGTGCTGAACTACTCCTACTTTCCTGCCGAGTTCCCCGAGACGTTTCGCACCGCCGGCCAGATTCGCGAAGCGATCGCGTCGCGCGGCTGGAAAAAGGTTGTCGCTTTCCAGACTCGCAACCCCATGCACCGCGCGCACGAAGAGCTGTGCAAGATGGCCATGGCGGGAACCAACAGCGACGGCCTGCTCATCCACATGGTTCTCGGCAAGCTCAAGCCCGGCGACATCCCGGCGGGCGTCCGCGACGCGGCCATCCGGAAGATGGTCGAACTGTATTTCCCCGCCGGCAGCGCCATGATCGCCGGCTACGGCTTCGACATGCTCTACGCCGGGCCGCGGGAGGCCGTCCTGCACGCCATCATCCGTCAGAACGCCGGCTGCTCGTACCTGATTGTCGGCCGCGATCACGCCGGTGTCGGCACGTACTACGGCGCGTTTGACGCCCAGGCGATCTTTGAAAGTCTGCCGCCGAACTCACTCGAGATTCAGATCTTCAAGGCCGATCACACGGCCTGGAGCAAGAAGGTTAACAAGGTTGTCATGATGCGTGACTACCCAGACCACAAGCCGGAAGATTACATTAACCTCTCCGGCACCAAGGTCCGCGACACGCTTGCAGCCGGCCAGCCGTTGCCGGCGGAGTTTGCACGTCCGGAAGTGGCGGCAATCCTGATGAAGCATTATCAACAAGAAGCAGGGCGGTAGCGTTCAACTTCGCGAAGCGGCGTGCTCGACGGCCGGATTGTCGCCGGCCTGACCATACTCCTGCGCGTACCAGTCAAACGCTCGCCGCATGCCGTCGGCGAAACGGACCTGCGGCTTCCAGTTCAGGAGCTGCTGGGTCGCCGTGTCATCAATCCGCTGGGGCAGACCGGTAAGCGCGACCACCGAGCGGTTGAACGGAATCCTTACCAGTCTTGGACTGAGCCGAAGCATCCATTCTCCCATCCACCCAAGAACATAGGCGACGGGGTACGGAAGCGACTTCGTTGGACGCCCAGCGCCGAAACCATCGGCCAGCGTATTGAGGTAAGTCCGCTGCGTAATTCGTTCGGATCCGGCGGCGATCAGCGTTCGACCCACGGCTTCTTTCGATCGGCCCGCGAGGGCGACGGCGCGTGCCGCATCCTGCACGTAGAGCATCGTCATTTCGTTATTGCCGCTGCCAATGAGCATGATCGGACCGGTCGTGAAGAACGGACGAAAGTAGCGGTGAAGCGCGCGATTGCGCGGACCGTAGAGATATCCCAGTCGGATGATGACCCATTCCATCGGTGCGGTTACGTTTTTGCGAACAACCTCTTCGGCCGCCAGCTTGGTGCGCCCATAGACAAACCACTTCGGCGGCGGCGGCGATGGCGTGGATTCGTTGATGACGCCCGAAGACATGAGTTTGGGGTGGTAGACGCCGCACGAGCTGACATAGACAAAGCGACGGACGCCGGCCTCCTGAGCGGCTTGAACGAGCCGCTCGGTTCCCATCACGGTGGTTTCATGGAACTCGCGGTAATCGCCCAGGATTTCGACGCGGGCGGCCGCATGATAGACCACGTCGCAGCCGCGGCAGGCGTTTCTAAGTGACTCGAGGTCGCCCAGCTCGCCGTCGACTGGCTCTCCACCGAGGCGGGCAATCTGGTCGCGATCGGACGATCGACGCACGACCGCACGGACGGTGTCGCCGCTCGCGCGGAGCGACTCGATCAGATGACTTCCGACGAAGCCCGTGCCGCCGGTAACGAGTGCGATCATTTGTGACTACTCGTCGTTCCGAACCCGGAGTCTCGCGCCAGCCGTCGCCCGTCAATCGTGAGGCGGACGTGGAATCCAGCGCGGCACTCGCTTGCAGTACGCCTCGTAGCTTTCACCAAATCGCTTAGACAGGCGCGGCTCTTCCACGCGCGTAACCTGATAGTGTGCAAGCGGCAGGCCGACGGCCAGCAGAACGATGATTCCGAGAGAGCCGAAGCAAACGGCCTCGCCGAGCACCGTGACCAGAAGCGTGATGACGACCGGATTGCGGACCCAGCGGTATGGCCCCGTGGCGACAAAAACCTTCGGCGGATCGAACTCCACGTGCGGCCCTTTGCCGAAGTAGATCAGCCAGATTGAGCAATAGAGGTACGCGGCCAGGCCGATCGCGAAGACGGCCGATCCCACCAAGATTCGGAAAACAAGCCAAAACTGCCGAATGCTATCGACCGCAGTGCTGCGACCGAGCGAAACTTCTCCCAGGAAATAGAAAACCGACGGGACGATCCCGAGTATGAAGAGCAGGAAACCGATCGTGTAAAGCGTGCTTCGCAGTGCGAAGGGGGGCGATACCGATTCTGATTGGCGCTCGGAGGCGTCTACCATCGAACGGCGAAGCCCGCGGTCATCCACTTGCTGGATTCCACGGCGTGTACCACCGCGAGCTGACCACTCTTGAGCTCGCCGGTTCGGATCATCTCGTCGAGGTGGAGCAATGTTGCCGATCCGCCGCAATAGCCGATCTGGCCGCTGCGGAACTTGATCCGATCGGCCGGCACGCCCAGCCGCTCCATGAAGTGCGGAAGATTCTCTTCGTACAACTGCATCGTCGGAATCGAGATCACGTAGTGGTCGACCGTCTTGGATTCGATGTTGAGCTTCTTGGTGAAGCGCACGAGGCCTTCAAGCAGCAGCGGCGCCGCGTTGTCATTGACGGCCGTGAAATCCTGCCAGAGGTGATGGCGTCCGTCGTCGTACAACTCGGGGATTTGTCGATTCGCCTTGGTCAGGTCAGCGACGGCGCCGCCCGCGACCATTCCGGCGGGTCGTCCCGCACCAACCGACTCGACAAAAGTGCCGAGGATTTCGTGACCTGGAGCACCGTTCTGAGTCGCCTTGAGCACGACCGCGCCGGCTCCGTCCGCCAGGATCCAGCGGAGAGCGGCGTTGACTTTGTCCATCTTCTCCTGGTTGAAATAGCAGCTCCGGAGATAGACAGAAGAAAGCTGACTGTAGCAGACGAGAGCCGTTTGATAGCGCCCCGAGCGCAGTGCGTCGTACGCGACCTGGACGCCCTTGCCGACGCCGGTGCAATTCGAGTGAATCTCCATCTCGGCGCAGGTTTGGATTCCGAGGCGCTCCTGCAAAATGGCGCTGGTCGGCGGCGTACTCTGGTCGTAGGACGGGCAGGCGATGATCACCAGTTCGATCTGCTGCGGCTGCATCTTGGCCATGTCGAGGGCGTTGCGGGCCGCCTGCTCGGCCAGACTGGCAAACGTGTAGGTCATGTCCCCGGTTTCGGCATCAATCGCGAGATGCCGCGTCACGACACCACTGCGATCCAACATCCTTCGTCCGAGGTTGTCGACGAAACTCTTGATCTTTGCCGGCGCTCGCTCCAGCGGGCCCAGTACGTTTTCGAGTCGGTCGTTTGTTACCGGCGGACCGGGCAGGAAGCTGCCAGTGCCTGCAATCTTCACGTGTTGAAAGGACATATCACTCCTACTGCGTCATGCGTCGAGTACGCCGAGCGTCGCAAAGTTGCCGCAGCGCGTCCGCACCGGAAACTGTAGCGAACATCGGACGAACGCGCTCCTTTTTGCGCACGTCGATGCATGAGATCGGCCGACTTGGCTCATTGGATGGACCAAGTCGTCACCAGTTTTGAGCGGGCAGAGTATAGCGTCCGCTATCCGCACGCGCCAAGCCTCCGGGCCTCTGCACTTGCACAAATAACCCAAAATGCTTATTTGTCAAGAGTTACGCCTAAACGCCGCGTCTTTTCGACCCCATTTCGGCTGGCCGGGTCGGGAGGCGTGAGGCAACCGGAGAAACCCCCAATGGAGCTGACTTGGCAACGGATAGACCTCCGGCTCAAGCGGCCCTTCGTCACGGCGGCGGCCGTCCGGACGGATAAGCAGACGATCTGGGTGCGAATCGCGCATCAGGGGGTGGAGGGGTGGGGTGAGGCCGTCCCGACCGATCTGTACGGTCAAAGTCTTGAATCGGCGGAACGCACACTGTCGAAGGTCGCCCAGATCCTAACTGACGCAGTTGAGCCGATCGAGCCGGTCATTGACCGGCTACTCGCCGAGTTTGACGACCAAAGAGCGACGGTAGCGGCCATCGACGCGGCATTGCACGACTGGCTGGCAAAGTCGCATGGCCAGTCCGTCGCCGGAATGTTGGGACTGAACCCCCGGAACGCGCCACTCACGTCGGTCACGCTGGGAATCGATGCGCCCGAGATCATGCTTGAAAAAATGCGGGAGATGGCGGAATTCCCAATCTGGAAGGTAAAAATCGGCACAGAACGGGAGGGCGAGACGCTGACCTTGATTCGCAAACACTCACCGCATCGCACCCTCCGTGTGGACGCGAACATGGGCTGGTCGGCCGACGATGCGCTGGCCCGGTTGCAACGGGCCCGTGAACACCAAGTCGAGCTGGTCGAGCAACCCTGCCGTCCGGACGACCGCGAGACGCTGAGCCGCCTGAAGCGTGCCCGTCTTTGTCCGATCGTCGCCGACGAGAGTTGTGTCCGCCCCGCCGACATTCCGCGAATCGCTGAATATGTCGACGGCATCAACATCAAGCTGAGCAAGTGCGGCGGCCTGCTCGAAGCGCAACGCATGATTCGGCTTGCGCGCGAGCACGGGCTCGCCGTGATGCTCGGCTGCATGATTGAGAGTTCGCTCGGCATCGCAACCGCAGCACAACTCGCGCCGCTCGCCGATTGGATTGATCTCGATGGTCATCTGCTTCTCGCGTCCGAGCCCTTCACCGGACTCGGCGGTGCTGACGGACGACTGACAATCGGCGCCGGCCTCGGCTACGGTGTGCAGCTACGCACGCGCAACAATTGACGACGGGTTGGGATCGGAGCCGATCGTCATTATCGGGGCCGCAAGCGGCATTTCGCGCAGCTTGACGACACTTGGGGCGGTGCAAAAATCACATTGTCGGAAGTCGCGTTGCGGTATTCGGTTCCGTCGCGAATCCGATGAAACGGGCGACGCACCGCCCGTGCGGGCTGATCAGTCCACGTAGCCCGCCTTGGTTTGGCACAATCTCGAACGTGTCGAACGCTGTGCTTTCCGGGAGGGAAAGCCGAATGAGTGCTCGCGCCGATACACAAACGTCCGCCGCCGCCGCGACGAAACTCAGCTACAAGTTTCAACGTCTGCGCGAGCAACTTCGCCAGGCAATACTCCAGGGCGAGTTCGAAGGCCAGCTACCCGGTGAACGGGAACTTGGCCGGCGATTCCGGGCTAACGCGAAGACCATTAACAAGGCACTCTGCGATCTTGCTGGTGACGGCCTCGTCAAACGATTCATCGGACGCGGGACCTTTGTCGCGTACGCACCCGGCAGCCATATCGCGATGCCGCAGCGCCGGGTTGTGCACTGGTTGACCGCCGCCGGTCCGGAACCGCGCGCCGCCGCCATTCGCGACATACTCGCGTCGTCGCTCGCCGACCGCGGAGACCGGCTCGAGGCCGACCTGGCTCGTCCGACTCGCGACGGTCGTCTCGACGTGGATGCGGGTTTCTTCCGGGCGGACCGCCACGTTGACGCCCTCGTGATCGCAACGCTCTCGCCGTTGAGTCGCCCGGCCGACAATCGGCCCGGGGAAAACCTGCTGCTCTCACTCGCTCGACGCCAGGTGCCGACGATGCTATTTGGCTCGGTTTGCGACGCCATGAAGCGGCACGCTGTCTTGCCTGACTATGTGGCCGCGGGATTTCGCCTTGCCGAACACCTCTTCGATCTCGGATCGCGAGACGTCGTCGCGGCGACGATCAGCGACGACGGTCCGGAGATTCGAGCCGCGCTTCACGGATACGAAACGTCCTGTCGCCGGCGGCACCGATCGCCCGTTTCGATCAACGTCGCAAATGGTGCCGTGTCGCTGCCGGGCGTGAATGGTCGTTCAAACGATGACTCCGGCCTGCTCTGCATTGGCGGCGCTGCTCTGGATCGTGTTCTTTCTGTCCCCCGGGACCAACGACACGCGGACCGCACCGCCGTCGTCCTTGAACCGGGCGACGATTGCGCCAGCCGCCACCAGATCACATCGTACGAGTTCGACGAGCGGCGGCTGATCGACTGGGTAGCGCGACTGATTGTGGAGTGCGGACGCGGCACGCCACCGATCGAAGTTCTGGTCCCCGGCTCACTGCATATTCGCTCGGCTCGCTCATCCGGCGTGCAGCGCGATGCGCTCGCTGAAGTCGTTGTCTAGAACGGCCTGCGGGGCGTGCTTTCGGGCTTTGGCGCGAAGATTTCCGCGAAACATTGAAGGATGCCCCAATCGCGCTCATAATACGTTGAGCGTTCGAGTCGGCGGCGCGGGTGCGCCGCAATCGGACGATCGGCCTGGCGCTTCCGTATGGGTTCCGTCCTCGACGCATTGCATCATCTTCAGGAAATCGAACTGCAACTTGCCGAAGTGCGTCAGCGGGTCCGGGTAAAGTCCCAGGCCGTCCGAGCCCAGGAAAAGCGCATGGCCTCGCTCGTGGCCGACGTCGACGTCAAGAAAAAGTCGGTCCGCGATAAGCAGGTCGAAGCCGATCGCCTCGGACTCGACATCAGGAGCATCGAAGATCGTATGAGCAAGCTTCGCGGCGCGCTCAATACGTCCAAGACCAACAAGGAATACTCCACCGTTCTCCTGGAACTGAACACCATGAAGGCCGATTGCGCAAAGATCGAAGAGCGCGCACTGACCATCATGGGCGAGATCGACGCGGCGAAGAAAGTCATTCAACAGGACGAGGCCCGCTTGGCGGATGAGCAGGCGCGGCTCGACGAAGTCCGCAAGACCGCACACGACTACGAACAGCAGGTCGCCGACCGACTGAACTCGCTGACGCGCGAACGTGAACAAGCTTCAGCGGCCGTGCCGCCCGCGGTACTCGGCATCTTCGGCCGCGTCGCCGAAAAGCACGAAGGCCAGGCGATGGCCCTCGTGAATCGTACAAATCCGCGCCGCGAGGAGTTCGTCTGCAGCGGCTGCAATATGGGCGTGACACTTCAACAGGTTAACGCGATCATCAGCCGCGATGAGCCCATCTTCTGCAACATATGCGGCCGCATCTTGTATCTCGATCGCTCCGTTGCCTCCGGGGCGCGATGATCCCTCCGCCAAACCTCGCTCATGAAACTGCAAATGCATATCGATGGCGGCTCGCGGGGGAATCCAGGGCCATCGGCCGGCGGCGTCGTACTCGCGGACGAACGCGGTGCACCCGTGCTGGAAGCGGGCTATTTCTTCGGTGTCCATACGAACAACGAGGCCGAATACACCGCGCTTCTCCGCGGCCTCGACGCGGCCGTCGCCCGCGGAGTCACCGAGCTGACGATCTACTCGGACAGCGAGCTGCTCGTCCGCCAGATAAACGGCGACTACCGCGTCAAGAGTCAGCACCTCGCCCCGCTGTTCAACTCGGCGAGGGCCAAGCTGGACTCAGTTTCTCGCTGGAAGATTCAGCACGTCATGCGCGAGCAAAATCAGCGGGCCGACGAGCTCGCGAATCTCGCCATGGACGCGCGACGCGACGTCGTCGAACTCGAAACGGGCTCGGCAAGCCCGCCGTCGCGAGCCGACACGCCTTCGTCCGCCGTCGAAGCTTGTGCAACCTGCATGAAGACGCCGGCCCGCGGCGCCTGCCCGGCCGGTTCCAAGTCGGGCGACCGTCTTGTATTCAACGCAACCGTCCCGAAAGGACTGTGCATCGAGCCGGCCGAGGCCATTCTTCGCGCGGTTCGAGCGGTGCGCGATGGCGGCAAGCCGACCGGAGAGGTGACCTGCCCCAAGCCGGGATGCGGCGCGGCCTTCTCGATCAATCCGTGCTGATCGGGAACTCGGCCAGTCGCGTCACGGTCGGCGCATGTCGCCGATGCCAACTCAGCAACGCCACCAGCGCCCAAAGCGTCGACGTGTGGTCGCTCCGCCCGTCGCGATGTTCGTCAAGCAACTTCAGTGCGCCCGCGCGCGACAGCAGCGGCCCGCAGAAGACGCGGTCGTTTTCCATGAGCTCGCGCGCCATGGCGAAGAGCGGCCCGCGCAGCCACGGGCCGACCGGCACTTCGAAACCCTGCTTGGGACGATCGTGCAGCATATCGGGCAGATCCTCGCGGAACGCCTCGATCAGAAGATGCTTCTTCCGCCAACCCGCCAGCTTCCACTTCGACGGAAGCGGGGCGACCAGATCGACCACGCGGAAATCGAGGAACGGAGAGCGAACCTCCAGCGCATGGGCCATGCTCATCAGATCGACCTTCGTGAGCATGTCGTCGGGCAGCGAAGTGGTCCACTCGGTCCGCAGATGCGCATTCAGGTCGTCGCTGTCGCGTGGAGCCCCGCGGTGCATCCAAAGATATTTCTCGATGCCCGCGACGCACGGGTCCAAATCCCAATCCGCCAGAAGCGTAGCCAGCGTCCGGTTATCCGTAATCCGCATCCAGTTTGCATATCGCGTCGGGCCATGCGGGTGAATCCCTCGCGCGGCACGCTTGAATTGGTTGACTCTTGATCCGACAAAGGTCTCGCGCCGGGCCGGCAGCCGAGCGACCACGCCCGTCAGCGGCGAATAGAGCGGCGTTCGCCCAAACCAGCCGAACCGCTCGATGAGTCGCGCCGCCGCGTACCGCCGGTAGCCGGCAAAGAGCTCATCCGCCCCATCGCCCGACAGCGCCACCGTCACATGCTGTCGCGTCAGCTTGCTGAGGAGGTACGTCGGCAAGGCCGAGCTATCCGCGAACGGTTCGCCGAGGTGGTCGAACACGGCCGGAATCGCATTGCGGATGTCATCGAGCGATAGCGGAAGAACTGTGTGCTGCGTCGCGTATCGACTCGCGACGGCCTGCGCGTATCGCGTCTCGTCAAACGCCGGCTCGGAAGGAAACCCTACGGAGAACGTCTTGATGGTCCCGCCGCCATACTGGGCCGCCATCGCCGTGACGACCGACGAGTCAATTCCGCCGGAGAGAAACACGCCGACCGGCACATCGGCGACGAGTCGTTCGCAAACCGCACGTCGCACGGTGTCGCGCAACAAGGCCCGCGCCTCACCAAAGTCGCTTGTGGCGGGCTCCTCAGGCAGCAAAGGCGCCCATCGCTCCACCTGATATTGGCCGGCACGCCAACGGAGAAGTTGACCGGGCGGCAGCTTACTCACGCCTTCGAATACCGTATTCGGCGCACCGATGAACCCCAGCGTCAGAAGCATGGTCGCTGCGAACCTGCTGATTGCCAGGTCGCCCAGCAGCGGGCGCAACGCGTTCATCTCCGAGCCGAATGCCAGCAAGCCGTTGATATTCGCATAGAGCAGCGGCTTGACGCCGGTACGATCCCGCACGAGCGTCAGCGTCCCTGTCCGGCCATCCCAGAACGCGAACGCGAACATCCCGTTGAGGCGCGGTAGAAACGATAGGGCGGGATCGCGGCGGCACAGCTCGAACAGCACTGCTGTATCCCCCGTCGATTGAAAGCTCGCTCCCGCGGCCGCCAGCTCGGACCGCAATTCGGCGAAGTTGTAAATCTCGCCGTTGTAGATCAATGCGATCGGCCCGGCCGTCTCGATCATTGGCTGGTCGGCCGCATGAGTCAGATCGAGCACGGCCAGCCGTGTGTGTCCGAACGCAACACCTGCCGCCGCGTCGGTCCAAATACCGCGACCGTCCGGGCCGCGGTGATGAACGGCCGCCGTCATGCGATCGAGCACCGTCGGGTCCAGCAGACCTTCGGGGCGAACATAGCCGGCGATTCCACACATGTGTGACGATGATAGGGGCGAATCGTCGGTAGTGGGTCAATATGAATCTCAGCCCTGAAATTCGACAATCGGTGGTCTACAAACCACCGATGTCCCTTCTTGAACCCCGGTTCGATACATGCGAGCATTCAGCCACGAGGAGCACACTCGCATGCCACAAAAGCTTAGGAAGTTCCTACTCCCTTTTGCGCTGGGCGCAGCTGGATGGGCGATGCAGCTGACTGGAACACACAGCCCGCTGCTTGGCGTTGTTCTCTATTTCTTGGCGGGCGCATCATTCCTGCTTGCCGCGTGCGCTGTTCTTCTTGATCGCTGGCCGTGGATGGTCGCGTGGTTGCCGGTTCCTGATTCTTGGAGAAAAGACAGCCTTTCGCTTCCGGTAGACTTGTGCGGAACGTATATCCGGGGGCAGCACTTCAAGATTGCGACAATGGCGGAGATGAACCAAATCCACGGAAGGCACTTTGAGGATTGCTACATCTTCGGGCCAGCTGTTCTTTATCTGTCTGGAACACTGGGTGTTGTGACCGGGTGCACGTTCACAAGCCCGCCAGAGGCGTTTCTAATCGAAACGGTTCCGTCGCAAAACATGATTGACGGCACGATTCGGTGCGTAGATTGCATTTTTCGGAGGTGCACGTTCGTCGGGGTTGGTTTCGTTGGATCAGCCCAATCGCTCGCGGTATTTAGGAATGAAATTGCACAGCAGGTTGCGGCTCAGGCCGCAAGAGAAACAAGCTCTTCAACTTCCCAGACATGACCAGCGATCCCCGCTTCCATCGCGGGCGTCACCCGTAGGCTCTGATGCGCCCGGCAGAAGTTGTAGTGCATGTAGTGAAGCGCCAGCGCCGCCCGCATATTGGCGAGCTTCTTAGAGAATCCATTCGTTAGGCGGGTGAAGCGGCGCATGCCCATCCGCATGGTTAGATTTTGTCGCTCAACGTGCGACGTGCTAATGTGCTTCGGATCAGGATTGCCCGCGCGCCGCATCTTGCGGCATCCGAGACAAACCGAAGGGCTGTAGCGCGTTTCGGGCGTTGTGCCAGGCGATCCGAAATACTTCTCTACCATCGCGAAATCGGCTTCATCGCCAAAAGCCTTCGCAACCGCGAGCTTGTACGCTGCGAATCCATCGGTGGAGATTTGCGGCCGGTTGACGATGCGCCCCGATAGGTCGGACATGAATACCATCGCGTGATTGCGGTCGCGCTTTCCCATCAGCCACGTAACGACGAGCTTGGTATCGCTGTCGAGCGCTACCCATGTCCACACGTCGCCAGCTTCATCCGGCCGCTTGCTGTCTGCCGCGTTCTTTTGCTTCGCATAGCAGAATGACCATATTTCATCGCACTGGATACGCTTGCAGGTCAGACCGCGAACCGCCCTGTCGAGATAGTTGTCGCACGCTTGGCCGACCTCGACGAGTAGGCGCGTAACGGTTCCCTTCGCTGCGCCAGTCATGCGACACGTCGCGCGAATCGAATTGCCCTCGACCAATGCCCGGATGATGGCCGCTCGCTTGTCTGTCGTTAGCTGATTCATAATGACCATTATGCTTGACCGCTCAAGCATTGTCAAGAACAAAGAAAAGCCCTGATCGCTAAGCGATTGTCGTGCAGCGATTTATGTGAAATATTTTGCGATTTTGTTTGTGGTAGTGTAAAATTATCGCGAGCCCCAGGGCGCTGCTAGCCGCAAACCCTGGGTACTCGCGATCTTTGCCGGCCGACTCCCATAAACAAATTGGGCTGTCGGCCGGTTGCGTTTTATGGAGTCGCTGTTTCTGTTTCGCCGTTTGGCAGAGCGACCCATCCACGATCACGAACAACGAAGCCTAGTTCGTGGTCGCCTACGATCTCCCTAACTTCCCCCGGTTGAATGCCGGTCCCTGCGGAAATCTGCGCGATGCGACGCGCTCGCCCCTCATTCGACAGGTATCGCCTAATTGCCTCGTGCTTGACCTGCATAGCAGAAACGTCGCTGCTGGCTGCCGCGATCGGGGCTGGATTCTGCCGCGTGTTTAGGCAGTATTCTCGCTCAATTTCGTCCGCGCGGCGGCTGTATTTGTCGGCCTGCAATCGGAACCACCGAGCGATATCAACGGGGCTTAGGTTTTCAAGGCTGCTGCTCATCCCGGTATACAAGTCCAAGCTTGGATTGCTGTCAACGGAATTCCGTACCATCACCCAAGTTTTTACGCCGATAGCCGCAATTTGTCTGTGAAATGTTAGGGTGCTAGGCGATAATCGTTAGGTGCTAACTGGGCTTAGCTTGAATTCCTAGTTGTGGTTTTTCCAGCGCGCTTCGGCGGCCTTTTTCGCAATTTGTTGCCGCTTTCGCTTGGATAATGCGGCCGCGCGAGCCTTTCCGCCCTTCGCCCCACCGAGCCTACCCAGAGCTACGGCGGCCGGATTCTTGGCCGGGATCGGCTCGGGCGTAGGCACCATCGGCGTTTCTGCTGCCGTGGATGCGTCAACGATCATTTTGGCAAGTTGGTTTATGTCGCGCGGCGGCTTGCTTGAACGCTTAGGCATGACGCGATTATCGCGCTGCTGGGGCTTGAAGTCAACTACGCCGTGACGAGTTCACCCGGCGCGCTCTGTTTGACAAATCGCTTAAACGACGGCCTAGATGGGGCGTCAACTTTCTTGACAATCGACGAGATTTTTACCGGCGCAAGGATTTCGATCCCCACAAGGTTGTCGTCTGCATCGTAGTCACACATCAATACATCCGGCTTAACTTCCTCGGTCCTTGCTACTGCGCCATCGCGCACGCGGATATAGACGGCCTCGATCGTTCCGTCGCTTCGGCCGCTTGTCGAAAGCTCAAAATGTAGAATTCGATTCGCGCTCATCAAATCGTCCAGGCGCTTACTACGCGCCAAAAATTCTTTGTTTCCTCGGCGATCACAACTACGCGGCGACGCTTGCTTATCGCCCGCTCGAATCGGAATGCGCCCTCTCGCCTTGCTGGTCGCCGAACTTGGGGCCGCTCTAAGACGGACTCCACCTCTGCTTCTGATACGCCGCGCTCCTCCATACGGTGCAGCGCGTGCGTCTCATACCTGATCGGCTTACGCATGATACAGTAGCATTATTAGTTGCCGAATTCAACATAAGCCTAGCCGCCACAAACGGATACGCCCATAAGTGCAGTCAAATTCACAAGTAGCAACACATGCTATCTTGCCAATTTTCTGCCATTAATCAACTATCGCCGCAATAGGTATTAGTACCTGCGCTGTGAATTCTCGCCCTAGCAACCTCCGTGCCCACGGCCCCTAAAAAGCAAAATGACCCACTACCGAATCGTCGATCCGCCGAACGACCCGGAAGCGGAAGTGATTTGGTTGGCCTGCGTGCTGCCTGTACGCTACGCGGCCCCATGGCGATCAAAGTCCTACATGTCGTGCAGTCGCTCGACCCCAGTTGGGGCGGCATCGCGCGCGTCGTGCCCGAATTGGCCGCTGGATTGCGCGACGTCGGCGTCGAAAGCCGAATCGCCACGCTGGCGGGCGGACGTTATGGCACACCGCCCGCACACATGGCGGTTCCAGTGCAGACATTTGTTGCAAGCGACGGCGCGCGCGGGCGGTCGGCCGCGTTCAATCGGGCCATTCACGAACTCACCGCCGAGGCCGATGTCGTCCACCTCCACGGCCTCTGGCAGGATCAGAACTGGTCGGCGGGCAGCGCCGCCCGCAAGCTTGGCCGCCCCTACATCATGACGCCGCACAGCATGATGATGCCCTGGGCCTGGCGTGAGAGCGCCTGGAAGAAGCGGCCCATCGGCTGGCTGTTCGAGCACCGAAACCTCCGCCGCGCCGCCCGACTTCACGCCCTCGCGCTCGGCGAGGCCGAACACATGCGAACGCTCGGATTCAACCGCAACATCGAGACGATCCCAAACGGCATCTCCCCGCGCGACTTTGAGCGCCTGCCTGACCCCGCGCCGCTGTTGGCCCGATTTCCGCAACTCGAAGGCAAGCACATTCTGCTCTTCCTGTCGCGAATCACTGTTCAGAAGGGAATCGTGCCGCTCCTGCAGGCCTGCTTCGATGCCGCCCCCGCCGGGTCCGAATGGCGCCTCGTCATCGCCGGCCCGGATTCGAAGGGCATCCGCGGAATGATCGAGGCCGGAGTGCGGCGCAAAGGCATGAAAGATCGTGTGATCTTCACTGGAATGCTGAACCGCCAAGATGTCTCCGCCATGTTGGCCGCCGCCAAGATCTTCGCGCAGCCGAGCTTGAGCGAAGGACTCAGCATTTCGATTCTCGAAGCGATGGCGGCCGCGTTGCCTGTCGTCATTTCTCCCGCGTGCAATCTGCCCGAAGTCAAAACCGCTGACGCCGGCCGGATCGTCGAACCGCAGCGCCGACCGATCGCGGCCGCCCTCCGAGAGCTAATGGCGATGAGCGACGAGGATCGCCGCGCGATGGGAAATCGGGCTCGTCAACTCGTCAACGAGCAGTTTAACTGGGAGCGCGTCTTGCCCCGCTACGCCGCGATGTACGGATCGGTCGCCGGGCGTCGCTGATCCGCGAGAGTTTCAGCCCGGGGTCCTCACGATTTGTTCCATCAACGCCGCTGCATCGCCAAGCCGGCCGACGCTTTCCTTCGTCAATCCCCTCATCAGATCGGCCAGCAGCTCGATTCGTCGCGCCCGTCCTCGTTGAAGAATCTGTCGGCCGCGCGCCGTCGCTTCCAGCCGGACGGCCCGCGCGTCATTCGCAACCCGCCGTCGCCGGACCAGTCCGGCCGTTTCCATGCCCCGGACGATCTGGCTCATCGTGGGGGGCTTCACCTGCTCGTTCGCGGCCAGCTCTCCCAGGGTGCGAGGCCCGCCAAAAACCAGCACCGACAGGGCCGACAGGCGGGCCGGACTGTGACCGGCGGCCACATCAACCTTCCGCAGCCGCCGAAGCAGGAGGATTGAAGCAGAATGCAGCCGGTCGGCCACAACCCTTCGATCCAATTCCTTTGACATGGCACGCTCCTGTGACTATATTTAGTGAGGCTAACTAAATATGTCAAGAGGAGCCCTGTCATGTCCGCCACCGAACTCTTCACCGCCATCACGTCCGGAGATACCGCCCGGGTTCAACAGTTGATCGCCGCCGAGCCGCACCTCGCCTCGGCTCGTGACACGAGTGGGGTCTCGGCCGTGACCACCGCCCTCTATCACCGCAAGAAAGAGATTGCAGACCTACTCGTGGCCGCCGGTGCCTCGATTGATATTTTCGAGGCCGCGATGCTCGGCGATCAGGCAAAAGTTGAATCGCACCTGCGGGATCATCCGGCCCTCGCCCGCGCCCGTTCGGCCGACGGCGGCACCGCCCTGCACTTCGCGTGCTTCTTCGGCCACCCCGAAATCGCCAAGCTCCTGATCGAGCGCGGCTCCGACCTCCGCGCGGTCGCGGAAAAATTCGGCAACGTTCAGCCGCTGCACAGCGCGGTTGCCAGCCGTGTTCACGCTACGATCGAGCTGCTTCTACTGAACGGCGCGCCCGTCAACGCAAAGCAGCAACAGGGCTATACGGCCCTGCACTCGGCCGCCCATCACGGCGACCTGCCTCTGGCGAAGCTGCTGCTTCAATACGGCGCCGATCCGCTGCAAAAGCTTGACGATGGCCAGACGCCCATCGACATGGCTCAGAAGGCCGGCCACCTCGAGCTGGCCGCGATGCTGCGCGCGAACACCGAGTGACTACGGCAGAAGGTACTTCTCCGGGTCGGCGTACACGGTCGGATTCAGCCCGAGATTCTCGTCTCGAACCTGCTCGACCGTGAGTCCATCTCCCGCTCGTCGCGGAAACGCGTCTCCCGCAACCACGCCGGCGTGACCGTCCGCGAAACCCGCGCACGCGGTCGGTATCGCCCCCAAGTGCCGATACCCGATCCGCGAGTCCTTGTCCCCAACGCGAGTTGCACCCTGCTTGCCCGCGTACACACCGTCCGCCAGTGCAATCAGCCGCGTCGGATGTTTGGCGTTCGACAACTTGCACGCTTGCATGGTCCTTCCGGCCGGATCGGGGCCGTAGCCGACCGACCCGGTGAAATGAATCCCCTGCCGAATCGGCGTTGGAATCCCGATTGGATTGTCACCGTTTATCCAGTACGCGACGCGGATAACCCGATCGAAGCCCCGGGCCGGAATCGTCGTCTCGTAGACCGACGAAATGGTCATGATCGCCGGCCAATCCATGTAGCCCTTCGGGTTGTCGGGGTTCGTGCCGGTCTGGGTCGCCGTCATTCCGGCCACTTCAAGCGCATCGGGACACGCGAAGGGGTTGTTCCGCAATTCCCGTTTTCCCGGTACGAAGTGATCGCGGTCCAGAATCGAAGCCCAGCCGTCAAGTGGGTTGTTGATGCCGGTCGCGACGCCTTTCATGTTGTACGACGGCACGACTGTGTCCCCGTTCTCGGTGGCATACATGTGAATGGCCGTCATGAGGCCCGAGAGATTCGCGCGGCATGCAACGCTTCGTGCGCCGCGCCGCGCTGAGCTCAGGGCCGGCATTAGCACGCCGACCAGCAGGGCGATGATGGCAATCACCGTCAGGAGCTCGACGAGTGTGAAAGCAGTTCCGGCCGAATGAGCTCGATGCCTCGCCGCGCCGCTCCGCATGACCGCACTCACGATCCGAATAGCAGCGAGACGAACGGCTGGACATCGTCACCGTTTACAACGTCGTCGCCATTCAAGTCACCGCGAAGAATATCGCATGCCGAGTAGCTCGCTTGAAAAGCCGCTGGATTCGCGAGCGCAATGGCGAGTGCCGTTGCGTCAGCCGAGTTCAACACGCCATCGCAGTTGACGTCTCCGGCGACGACCATCGGCGAATCGTATCTCAACACGCGCTGATTATTCGTATCAACCACGTAGGCGTTTCCAACTGCGTCAAGAGTGACGCCAGTCGGCCCGGAGAGTCCGTCGGCATCGGTCGCACTCGGCCCCAGACCGTGATTGGGAAGTTCGCCGCTCATGCTCCCGAACTGTCCGAAGACCTGATCCGGCGAGACGCTCACGGTCGGCTGAGAGTACACCAGCAATCGATTGTTTCCGGAGTCCGCCACGAATAATCGCCCGATTGAGTCGATCGCCAGATCGATCGGCAATTGCAGTCCGTGCTCTGGCCCGCCATTGTCGAGCACGTTGCTCACGATGTCCGGCTGGCCGATCACCGCGTCGGCCGTCATGTCGCCCGAGACGGGATTGTCAAACCGCAGGATTCGATGGTTCGCCCAGTCACCGATATACAGCGAGCCCGAGGCATCGACCGCGACTCCAATCGGATTAAGCAGATTGTCGGCGGATGCGGTGAATCCGTTCTGGCCATTGCCGTCGTTGTTCTTGGCGCGTTTGAAGAAGTTACCGTACTGCCCGAACACACGATCCGCGAACGGCTTGTTGGCGATCACGTTGGAGTAGTGAAGGACGCGACTGTTGCCGGAGTCCGCGATCCACACGTCGGTTCCAAGCGCGATGACGCGCCCGGGAAACTGAAGACTATCCGGCAGTGCCACGTCCGGACCGCTGCCACCCTGCCCCAGGTTTTCAAGATTGCTGTTCAGGTCGACCTGCCCGATCACAAGGTCGGCCGCGGTCGGAGTCGCGTCCGACATCGGATTGTTGAACTTCAACACTCGGTGATTGAACGCGTCGGTTGCCCACAGGTTTCCCGCCGAATCGACCCACACGCCCTGCGGCAGGTTCAGACTCGCTCCGCTGACTCCGCCGTTGTTCGGCGTGCCGGACGTGAAATTGGGCTGACCGATGACCAGATCGGCCGCTTGCCCGATGGCAAATCCCGCCGCCGACGGCCAACTCAGAATGCGATTGTTGAACGCGTCCGAGACGTACAGCCGCCCATTCGGCGCGACGGCCAGGTGCGAGGCGTTCTGGGGCGACAGGTTGCTTTGTGTCGGTAATCCGCTCGGCTGGTTCGGATCGAGCTGCGTGAAACCGGGCTGTCCGAGGACGCTGTCGGCGGTCCGGTCGCCCAGAGCCGCGCATACGGCTGATGCGACCCCGATCAGCAGAAGAACGGAACATCCGCCGATGGTTCGCATGCTCGCCAGTCCCGGCTCGTTTGCGCGATGAACTCGTGAGGTCGACGCCGGAGCCTATCGCATCCGGCGCCGGCTGAGAAAAGCGGCCGCCAACCCGACGAGGGCCAGCGTCGTCGGCTCCGGCACGGCTGAGAAATTGTCGAGTACGTCTGCGCCACCTTCGTGAAACGTGCGGAAGCCCACCCACACCGACGGATCGCCCGTCACGGGACCGGTACCCACGCCGGAAAACGTAATCAGCGTTGGCGCGAAGGTCAGCGCCGCCGACTGAAACGCCGCGCCGGTCGGGCCCCAGTCTTCGAGGGACATTCCGATCAGCAGTTCGGTCGGAGACACGAGCTTGAACGAGCCCTCGACTCGATACCAATTCCCCGGGGACAAATTCGTGCTGAGGCCGGGTGTCACGCGCTGGCGTAATCCGCCGTCCATCTTTGTCTCTGTCTGGAACGCGACGTTGGTCCCCAGCGGCGAACCCGGTATGAGCCGAATCGACGCATAGGAATTCCCCGCACGGCCGGCGTCCATCCGCTCCGACAGGTCGCTGAGAATTCCAAGTTGCGCAAACGGCGTCTGCGACTGCGTCGCGTCCTGTCGCCGGATGAATGACGAAACGGTGATGCTGTGTCCGGCCGTCGCAAAGTCGTAACTGAACTGATTGCTCACCGCCGTCGTGTGATCCGAATCCAATGTATTGAGCATGTCCACCGCACCGGAATTCGCCAGTCCGCCAGCCGCGACTTGCGCGTAGCGATTGCCGACCGCGCTGGCGTTGATCGAGAATTTTCCCGACAAGTCGCCCGGCGTGTTGAAATCGACAAATTGCGCGCTCGCGAATCGACTGCTGACGGCGATGCCGATCGCCACAACGGATAACGACAGCCTCATACTCTCTCCTCTCCGGTACTCGCATTTTTGGGGGTTACCGCGCTCGCCTAAACAACTAAACGCAGACCGTAGCAGCGCCTTGCGGTTGATTCAAATCATCACGCGCCGATTGTAGATCCACCACTCGACAAGCAGGACTGCGATCGCCGCCATCACGGCATACGGCCAGAGCGGCTGGTTGCTCCGCTCGACCGAATCCTCGCGCTGAATCACGTCGGCCCCGACGCGAAAGCGTTCGTTGGGAGCGATCAGACTTTCGTTGCGATCGAGAAGGTTCACGGCGTAGGTGGCCGTCGTATTCTCCGAATCGTCAAACGCAAACTTGTAGAGACCCACCGCGTCGGTGCGGCCGTAGATTCCCTGCGCGCGGCTGGATACATCGATCTTGTCGGTGTTCCCATCCGGCCGTGTGACGCGCGCCTCGTTCGCTCCGCGTGGCACGGGCACGGTGATTGTCTCACCCGGCCGCAGCATCCGTGATACTTCGCCACCCGATGCGGTCAACGAGCGCACGACGTTCTGGATAAACAGGACGAACGGCACTTTCAACGGAAAATCCGAGTCCATCAGATCAAAGGCAACCAGCACCATCTGCCGCCCGGAGTCGTTGAGCATCGCGATTACGGCGCTCGTTTCGCCCTCGACTAACCGAGCTGCCTGTCGCGGGAGTTTGAGTCGCCGCCACTTGGCGATGTTCACCTTGTCAAACTGGACATAGCGCATCAGCGGGCTTGTCTCATCCCAATTCACCACGTGCTCGTTTTCGGTCTCGCCCTCAGCCGTCACTTCCGCAATTTTCGGCGCGCCGCCGAGAAACAGGTAGTTTCCGGGCGGTAGCTTGGCCGTGTCGCAGAGATCGAAGACCACGAGGTCGTACTTTGACCGTCCGCCCTCGGTCAACTTTTCGTCGCTCGCCTGCTCGTACTCGCCGCACGACATCCACTCGAACGAAACACCCGGCACGCTGCGAACCGCTCGACTGATATACGACTGCGGCACCGGACGGTCGCCGACGCCCAGCACGCTCAGCTCGCGCGGAGGGGCGAGAGGTGCATAGGCGACGTCGTCCGCCGCCAGCATGTCTTCGCGGTTGATGCGCAACTCGGCGATGCCCGCGCTCTCGTGCGTCATTTCAAACGCGAGGTTCTGCGCTGATGTCGCCCGCGCTGTATCGATCCGCTGCACGAGTCCGGGCTGCGTCGTCGTCGGATCGGCGGCCGCCAGTGACAACTCGCGAACGCCGAGAATTTTGCCGTCCAGCAACAACGTGACATCCGTTTTCACGGCGGCCGGACCGAAATTCTCGACCCGGGCAAAGATCGAGACCTGATCGGGCTTCTCGTAGGATCGCCGCGCGTCCATCGCAACGATGCCGACATTGTCGGTCGCCGCGCCGATCTTGTAGTAGCGCATGCTGCCGCGCTGCACGACCTGGTCGTCGGCGTCCTCGATCCGGCCATCCGAAAACAGCTCGATGTCGGCCGTCGAAGTCGGTATCGGCGCGGCCACGCCCGGCACGTCGACGATCTTGCTGCTGTGGGCAACCGCGAGCTGCAGCGCTTCAGACAGCGTCGATCGGCCGTCGGTGGCCTCAACCGACTCGATTCGCCGCTGAAGCTGCTTCTTGTCGTTGGTGAACGGGCAGACCACCCGCGCCCGATCGGCGAACGCGATCAGCATCGCCTGATCCGCACCGCCCAAATCCTGCACAAACTCCGACGCCGCTCGCTTCACTTCCTCGAGCCGCGTCCCCGATCCCTCCTTCGTCTTCGTCGAGCCCGACTGATCGAGCAGCATCACGATCGTCCGCTCTTTGTGCTGCACGAACTTCGCCACCGGCTGCCCCAGCGCGAAGATGAGTCCGGCCAATACCAGCAATTGAAGGAAGAGCAGCAGGTTCTTGCGCAGCTTTTGAAACGGGGCGTTGACCTGCAGGTCCTGCACCGCCTTCCGCCACAGCAGCGTCGATGAGATCTTGAACTCCTGCCGCTTGAGCTTCAGGAAGTAGAGCAGCAGCAGCGCCGGCACCGCCAGCGCCGCAGCCGTGACCAAGGTTGAGAGTGTCAGGAACTTCAAGGCCGGCCTATTCTACTCGCCGTCGCACAAACAGCGCCCCAACCGCCATGATCAGGTACGCCACAATCATTCCGAATAGCAGTACAAGCTGCCATCGCGGCAGCATGATTCGCGAATCGGGTCCCGCGAACATCATGAGCGCCATGCACGGCAACAAGAGCCATCCCAGCGCAAAGCTCAGGATGCACAGTGCCCGGCGTCCGCCATTGTAGATCTGATCGCGCACCCGCATCACCAGTGCGATCGGCGCCGCCAGCGAAACTCCACAAAACAGCACCAGGTTCACAATCGCACCCACCCAGAACACGTTCGTCAGCTTCCGATTCCCCAGCGGCACCAGCGCCACCCCGGCTGCCATGAATACCATCAATCCCAGTAGCAGGCTCCGCACCGCCAATCCCGGCGCGGACCATCGAATTTTCGCCGTAGCGGAGTTCGAGGTTTCCATAGACACGGCATCTTAGTGCCAAACCGCGCCCGCTCGACTGCACCCCGTTGACTTCACCGTTGTATGCTCGATACCCCGGCCCCGGAACTCCGCCTCCGTCGTCCCGAGTTCCTCAAACGTAAACGCTCGCCCGCATTCGGGGCATTGCATGCTCGTGTTGCCGATCAGGGAGTACGAGCATTGGGGCAACTCGTGCGGTCCAGCTTTGCTGTTGTCCTACGCCGGACTGCGAAGACCAAGCTCATCGCAAACGCAACACCAGTGGAGCCTCCAATCGAGCAAAGCGCGTACCTCGCGGCAAGAGATGCGTCCAGGCTTCCACGCATTCCGGTTCCGGTCAACAGAAAGTGCACGCATTCAGTTAGTACGAGAATATTGAATCCGGTCCCGAAGGCGATGCCCGCCGCAGCATATCGCAACCGATCGCCGATCCGATTGCGAAATCGAAACATAAAACCAACAAGAAGAGACGCTGCGATCATGTGGTGCACCGCCCGTTCGTCTCCCAAGAGCCTCAGGAAATAGAGCACGACATCGACCGTGAACGCCACAATCCCCCAAGAAACTGAGGTGAGAAGGACGGTCCAGATGGACCACGCTGCGTCGTGGGGAACGACAGGAACTCGAGTATCGCTCGACAGCTTTCTGTTCAATGAAAAATTCCGCTCGCAAACTCAAACGCACAGCGGAGCGAGACTGTCGCGACGGTCATCTGAGCAGCCCACGCTGCCTCAGATAGTTGATCACGAGCTGATCAAACGGCACCTTTGTTGTCGCCAGCAGGTAGGTCATCCCCCGCCGCACGGCATAGTCACGAAGTTGCGTGCAGTAGGCCTCCAGGTTTGCCTTGTAGCGATTCAAGAGCGGCCGCGAGATCGTGATCTCGGCGTGGTCGCCGTCTTCGCAGTCCACCAGACGCAGGTCGCCGGTCAGCTCCGGATCGACCTCCTGCGGTGAGAGCACCTGAAGTACGTAGCCGTCCACGCGCCGGCCCAGCAGATAACGAAGTCCTTCCTCGTAGCCGTTCTTGTCGAGGAAGTCGCTGATGACCAGCACGATCCCCTTCTGTGTATGCTGAATCGCAAACTGCTTCGCCGCCGCCGAGAAATTGCTCACACCATCCGTGGGCAGGCCGCGCAGGAAGTCGATGATTCGGTTTGCCTGCCGCCGGCCGCGCAGCCCGCGGAGCGCCCCGATGAGCCGGTCGCTGTAGGCATAGACGTTTACCCGGTCGTAGTTCACCAGCCCGATATAGGCGAGGGCCGCTGCGACGCGCCTGGCGTAGAGGCCCTTGGCCGGCTCGCCGCTGTCCATGCTCGCGCTGCAATCGAGCAGCACGGTGATGTTCAGGTCTTCCTCTTCGAGAAAGAGCCGCAGGAAAAGACCGTCCAGCCGGGCATAGATGTTCCAGTCGAGGAATCGCAGGTCGTCCCCGACGACGTACTGCCGGTAGTCGGCGAACTCGACCGACTCGCCCTTACGCGGGCTCTTGCGCTCGCCCTTAGTCTTGCCCGCGAAGATCTTCCGCGACACGATCTCGAGCTGCTCCAGCCGGGTCATGAACTCGGCGTCGAGCAGGTTGTCGCTGCGCTGGTTTGTCGGCGTTGCGGCCGTGGGTGCGGGCATTTGCGGTCCCCGTCTGACGCAGGATAAGGTGCCCGACCGGCCGGGTCGAGCCGCCGGGCGGCTTGGCTTGCCGCCCCGAATCGGCCGATGTTATAATTCCCTTGTCGTCGGCAAAGGGGAGAGGTGGGAGTTCACGATGTCGGATCAGGCCTACGCGGACAACCCTTCGCAGTCGTCAACGGCGACCATCACGCGCCCGGACCGCAAGCCGGCGGCCGACAAGCCTAAGCTGCTGCCGCCCTTCAAGGTCATCCTGCACAACGATGACAAGAACACGTTTGAGCACGTGATCGCCACCATCGTACAACTTACCCACTTGAACGCCGAGGACGCCGTCGTCCGCACCCTGGAAGCCCACGAGACCGGCTGTGCACTTCTGCTCGTCACCCATAAGGAGCGTGCCGAGCTCTACCAGCAGCAATTCCAGTCGGCGAGTTTGACGGTGACGATCGAGCCGGAAGAGTAATCAGTCCTTGGAGCCCTGACGGCTCGGCTCGGATGTGCTCTCGCGCGCGCCGGCATTTGCCCGGATCGGCTGCGGCGGCCAATAGACAAAATCGGTGTCGGGACGCGCCTCCCCGTACTGCGAATCGTGGACTCCGCTATCATCCCTACCATTTCTGCTCACGCTGTAGAGCGTCGGCTCGCCTTTGACGAGCCGGTAGACGAACGGCCGATCCGCGAGCGGGTCCGTTTGAAACGGCGAAACTTCGGCGGGCAACTGTGAGAGCGACCGGGGCCAGCTTCCGTCCTTCATGTGGTGGAGCTGCATCGCGAGAATGAGGCGCGTGGCAAATTGATAGGACTCAGTCTTCAGTCGCAACTCGTTCGCCCGGTCGAAACCGGTCTGCCACTCGTGGATGGCCGGGGCAACACGCTCCAACTCGCGGATTCGGGCAATCAGCTTGCGCTTGGCCGCGTTCCGCTGGATGCCTTTCATTGCGAAGAGTTCGGACAGCGTCTTGAAATACTCGCGAATGTCAGTCGCTCCCTCCTTCAGCTTCAGCGTCCGGTGGCGGATCGCGATCGCGACGGGAATGAACTTGGGCTCCGAGAGGTTCTCGGGATGGGATGCGAGGTACTGGAGCGAATCGAACCAGCACGCGCACTCGCAGCGTAGGCCGAGTTCGATGGGAGGGATCGGTCCGTCGAATTGCCCGAGATCGCTCTGGAGCTTCTGAATCGTGTCGGTCGAGAGCGCCCCGGCGTACAGTGCTCGCTGGATATCATCATAGACGATCGTGCGGATCGAATAACCTACGAGTTGCGAGAGTAACAACGGCTCCTGCTCGACCTGCCGCGCAGCACCGAGCGCCCCTCGAACACACTTGAGGAACCGTCCGCCGTCGATGTGCCCGCCGGGCGCTCGCCATGCTGCTTCCGAAAGCCCCTTTGCATAAGTGCGGAATTCAGCCAACGCCGGCTCGAGCAGATAAATAAAGAGCGGCCCGGTCTTCGAAGAGTCCATTGCGAATCGATTGGGCAGAAAGAAATACGGCCGCGATGCCGCGGCGATAAACTGCTCCAGCGCTGGCTTCGTTCGCTGATACGACGCTTCCCAGTCCGGTTGATCTTTCGGATTCCATGGCCGCGGGAAGCCCTCCGGGAACGGATCGGCATGTCGGAACCCGGAAAACCGAAACTTGTCCGGCCGCTTTCCGTCCGAATCGTCGATCGTCGGCATGATCTTGCGGTACAGCGGAAACGCGTCGTCCTCCGGCTTCATCCCCGCTCGCCGGGCGTCGTCGTACCACTTGATGTAATCGACGTGCTCCCCTTCCTTCGGCAGCGGCGGCCAGTCGGGCAGTTCGGTCTGGCCAAGCAATCCGAGTCCGATTGATACGAGCAGAAGAGTGTTCATGCCGCCATTCTAACCCCGATTAGACCCCTCTCTATGTCACCGCTCGTCGCGATTCAACTTCGCGGCCACCGACTCGTTCGAATCATCGGCTCGCGGCAGCCCCCGTTTGCCGGCCAGTAAACAAAATCGCTCTTGGGCGCACGATCGCCATAATGTGGATCGTGGCAGCCGCCATCGTCGATTGCATTCGCCCCCAAGCTGTAAAGCAGGGGCCGGCCGTACTCCAATCGATATACAAACGGTTTCTTGCTGACCGCGTCGATCTTGAACTGGCTGATCACGTCGGCGGGCAATTCATCCAGAGTATTCGGCCAGCGGCCGTGCTGGTCGCGGAAGATGTGCATGGCGACAATCAGATGTGTTGCTGACCGGCTCGAAGCCCCTCGATCCCGAAGATCGGAAGTGCGAACGTAGCTGGCAGAGACTATTCGCAGCACGGCATTCGATTCGAAACTCTCTTCTGCCACTTTCATCGAGACAAGCAGCTCTCGACTTCGACGTCGCCCCATGGTCGCGAGTGCGTCGGCAAGCGTCTTGTAACAAATCACGATCTCATCGGCACCAAGCTGTCGATCAAGTTCTCCGTCGCGTATTGCATGTCGAACTTCATTGAGGTTCTCGGCTTCGCCGACGGGCTCCTGCTCAAAGCAGTATTGGAGGACGTCGAGTGCAACGGCACATTCGAATCGCATCGCCGCATCGAGCGACGGGATATCGGTGTCGATTCGATTCAGCTCATCCGACAACCGACCCAGATCGCGCCCGCCGAATACGCGGCGATCAACCCCGAGTCGAATATCGTCATAGACCATCGCACGAATCGCGACCGCGTATAGCCGGGAGATTAGTTTGGGATCGCGCTCGACCTGCCGAGCAATCTGAAGTGCCGTGTGAACGTACTCCATGAAGCCGGAGACGTCGACCCGTCCGGAAGGCGCCCGCCAGGCGGCTTCCGAGAGACCTTTCGCGAAGGGTCTCAACTGCTTCACGATCGGCGATTTGAATGAAATCAGAAGGGAGTCCGGACCCGATCGAGTGAAGCGCTCCGGCTCGCAAAAGTACGGCAGCGCGGCCGCCCGTTTGAGTATTTCAAGGGTCTCGCGCGTGCGCTGGTACGATTCTTCCCAATTGGGGTGATTCTTTGGCTTCCAGGGCTTCGGATAACCCTTTGGAGTCCCGAAGACGTTCGTTCTGAAGCCTGAGAATCGTGAACGTTCCGGCCACGTCGCATCCGGGTCATCGATCGTTGGCATGATCTCGCGATAGAGCGGAAATGCATCATCTCCCGGCTTCATCCCGGCCCGCCGGGCGTCGTCGTACCACTTGATGTAATCGACGTGCTCCTCCTCCTCCGGCAGCGGCGGCCAGTCGGGCAGTTCCGCCTGGCCGGTGATCGCTACTCCGATTGAGAACAGTAGCAGGGCGTTCATCACTCGATTCTAACCGCGGCGGTTCGTCCAGAATCACACAGAAATGACGAAGGCCGCGGAACTGATGTCCCGCGGCCTTCGCTTCTATCGAGACCGGCCGCCCTGCGACCGGGTTAGATCAACTCGCTATCAATGTCCGTGGCCGGCGTGGCCGCCTTTGTCCTTCTTCTCTTCCTTGATGTCGCTGACGGCCGCGTCGGTCGTCAGGAGCAACGAGGCGATGCTCGCGGCGTTCTGCAGGGCGACGCGCTCGACCTTGGTCGGGACGAGCACGCCCATATCGATCATATCGCCGTATTCCTCGGTCAGGGCGTTGTAGCCGAAGGTCGCCTTGTTCGACTCGAAGACCTTCTGAGCGACTATTGCGCCGTTGAGGCCGGCGTTCTCGGCGATGCACCTGATCGGGGCCCACAGGGCTCGCCGAATGATATCGACGCCGATCTTCTGGTCGCCCTTGGCCTTCTTCTCGGCGTTGTCGAGGGCCTTGAGCGCCCGCAACGGAGCCGTTCCGCCGCCCGGCAGGATGCCCTCTTCGACGGCTGCACGGCAGGCGTGCATGGCGTCTTCGACGCGGGCCTTCTTTTCCTTCATTTCGACCTCGGTGGCCGCCCCGACGCGGATCTGGGCCACACCGCCGGCGAGCTTCGCGAGACGCTCTTCGAGCTTTTCGCGGTCGTAGTCGCTGGTCGTCTTGCTGATCTCGTTCTTGATCTGCTCGATGCGGGCCTTGATCTGCTTAGAGTCGCCGGCGCCTTCGATGATCGTCGTGTTCTCCTTCTCGATGACGACGCGCTTGGCCTGGCCGAGGTCGTCAAGAGAAATCGACTCCATCGAAATGCCGAGATCTTCGAGAATCGCCTTGCCACCCGTCATGATTGACATGTCTTCGAGCATGGCCTTGCGGCGATCGCCGAAGCCGGGCGCCTTCACCGCGGCGCACTGCAGCGTGCCGCGGAGCTTGTTCACCACGAGGGTCGCGAGGGCCTCGCCCTCGATGTCCTCGGCGATGACGAGCAGCGGCCGGCCGGACTTGGCGACCTTCTCCAGCAGCGGAATCAAATCCTTGATGCTGCTGATCTTCTTTTCGTAGATGAGGATGTAGGGCTTGTCGAGACGGACTTCCATCTCTTCCAGGTTGTTGACGAAGTGGGGCGAGATGTAGCCCTTGTCGAACTGGAAGCCCTCGACGATCTCGACGTTTGTTTCGAGCGTCTGGCCTTCCTCGACGGTGATGACGCCGTCCTTGCCGACCTTGTCCATCGCCTCGGCCAGCTTCTTGCCGATCTCGGCGTCCTGGTTGGCGGCACAGGTGCCGACCTGAGCGATCTGCTGCGTGCCCTTTACGGGCGTGCTCAGTCGCTTGTATTCCTCGACGACGGCCTCAACGCCCAGCTCGATGCCGCGGCGGAGTTCCATCGCGTTGGCGCCGGCGGTGACGTTCTTCAGGCCCTCGTCGAAGATCGCCTCGACGTAGATCGTCGCGGTCGTCGTGCCGTCGCCGGCAACGGTCGAGGTCTTGCTGGCGACCTCCTTGACCATCTGGGCACCCATGTCCTCGTAGCTGTCCTCCAGCTCGATTTCCTTGGCGACGGTCACGCCGTCCTTCGTCACGGTCGGTGAGCCGAACGACTTCTCGATGACCACGTTCCGGCCGCACGGCCCCAACGTGACCTTCACGGCCTTCGCAAGCTGCTTCACGCCGCGGCGGATCGCCTCGCGGGCCTCCATGTCGAATGCAATTCTCTTCGCTGCCATTGCAGGTATCTCCCGTAAATCAGATTTCAGTCGTCAGTCTTTCGTGCGAACGCGCTTAGTCGAGGATGGCGAGGATGTCGCTCTCGTCCATGATGATGAACTCTTCGCCGTTGATCTTCACATCGGTCCCGGCGTAGGCGGTGAAGAGCACTTCGTCGTTGGCCTTCACCTGCATCCGGCCGCGCTCGCCGGTATCGAGGAGCTTGCCATCGCCGACGGCGACGACGCGGCCGCGCTTCGGCTTTTCCTTTGCCGTCTCGGGCAGAACGATCCCGCCGGCGGTCTTGCTTTCGGCTTCCAGTCTCCTGATCAGCACCTTGTCGTTGAGGGGTCGAACTTTCGCCTTGGTGACGGCCATGTGATGCTCCTCCGATACTTTCTGAAATGTCTTACACCGCGAATCTGAACGCCGCGCCCGACGGGCGCAGACAAATTCCGACGGACGGAAGTGCAACCCACGTGCCAACGGCCGCAGCAGTCGGCATGCCGACCTCCGCGAGCATAAACAACGCATCTTGCGAGACTTAAAACGCCGCCGAGAACACTCCGAACAAACGCGACCCAGCCCGTATTTGACGAAATGGCAGGAAGGCCGGCGTCGCCGACCTCCGCGGCGTGTCAAACTGGCACCCGCGGGGCGGCCTCAGTGAAGTGGCGTTTCGGGCCGTATTTCGAACAGATTCGTCATCCACGGCATGTTAATCTTCAGAGCCGCAATCCCAACTATGGCCATGAGCACACAGGCAATCATCAACCGCTTATTCTTGTACAGCTTCTCCGGATTCTGGACCGGGCTGTCGTCCTGCAAACTCAGATGCCAGTAGATCATGATCACGGCCGCGACGAACGGCACCATCAACAATAATTCAACCCGATACTTTTCAAGGAACACGCCCAGCATCATGGAGAAGCAGCTGACGTAAAAGACTTGCAGGGCGATCAATCGCGACTCGTTGTACCAGCGGAACGACTTGCGGTACGCACCGGCGGCCGCTTTGTCGTTGATGTGGCGATACTCAGCAAACCGCTTGGCCGCCATGAAGTACGCGCCGACCATCCAGTAGGCGGAAATGAGCGAGATCGGTGCGACGTAATCTACACCCATCGCGTACCAGCCCAGCATCAGACGGATCGGATTGTTGATGGACTCGCACAGCACGTCGAAGACGGCCAGCTCTTTCGCCCGGATCGGCGGCACGTTGTAGATCAGGCCCATGATCCACAACCAGAATGCGCAGACAAAGAAAGGCACGTTAATCGTCCAGGCCAGCCAGAGCCCGGCCTCACCGAGCGCGAACCACTCGATGTAGGCGATGGGGGTCCTGACCAACCCCGAGGGAATTGGGCGATGCCGCTTGTCCGGGTGCGATCGGTCCCGCGGGGCATCGAGGATTTCGTTGATGACGTAGTTCGACGAGGCCACGAGACTCGTGGCCCAGAATGCGACGAAGACCGACCAAAGCGTCTACGAATTGAATGAACGGCCGGCCAAGAACACCGCGAGCAAGACGCCCGGTTGAAAGAGGACCTGCTCGAACCAGTGATCGAGCCGGTCGATATCGATGTAGGCGTTCCACGTCGATCGATGTTTGACTCGCAGATCGTTCATTTCTCAGGACCCGGATAAGGTCGACTCGGCGGAGAAGCTCCGTAGAATCGTACCGTATTATCGTGCCGATCCGAATCGAACGTAATCAGAACCACGATCTTCCTCCTTGCCGCGAACGTCCAAGAATGTTCGCTGAGGATTCGCGAGGACAGGTTGAGCCGTTGCGAGGAGGACTCGAAAC
This sequence comes from uncultured Planctomycetaceae bacterium, assembly GCA_964549445.1. GTDB lineage: Bacteria > Planctomycetota > Phycisphaerae > UBA1845 > UTPLA1 > SpSt-539. The sequence goes on along the minus strand of CAZJVS010000037.1, from coordinate 10,778 downwards.
CGGCCCGATTGGGAAAGCGGCGTTGACGCCGCCCTGAGAAGGACGGGTGAGCGACGGGGCTCGAACCCGCGACACCCGGGACCACAACCCGGTGCTCTACCAACTGAGCTACGCCCACCATGTCGCTGGCCAAAACCAGCACAACCCCTGTAGAGTATGTTCCCTGCGAGTGGAAGGCAAGCGTTTACGACCGGAGGTCGCTCATGAAGATGCTCAACACGAAGGACACCGCTGGTGCGATCGCCGCCCTCAAAGGGGCGACGATCGCCGTCATCGGATATGGCAACCAGGGCCAAGCACACGCTCGGAACCTGCGAAACTCAGGCCATCACGTCGTGGTCGGCCAGCGCCCCGGCGGCGCGAATGCGGCGCTGGCGCGAAGACACGGCTTCGACCTGCACACGGCCGCTGACGCCGCGGCCAAGGCCGACCTGATTATTCTCGCGTTGCCCGACGAGAGCATGGCCGACGTTTACAAGGCCGAGATCGCGCCGGCAATCAAGGCCGGGAAGACGCTAGGATTCGTCCACGGCTTCAACATTCGATTCGCGCGGATCACGCCTCCGAAAGACATCGACGTCATCATGGTCGCACCGAACGGGACGGGACGGCTCGTCCGGCTGGCGTTTGAACAGGGTCACGGCGTCGCTGCGATGGTGGCGATCCATCAGGATGCCACCGGAAAGGCCCGCGACAAGGCCCTGGCCTGGGCCGCGGGGATCGGCGCAGACCGCGCAGCAATCATCGAAACAACCTTTGCACATGAAACCGAAACCGACCTGTTCGGTGAGCAGGCGGTTCTCTGCGGCGGCGTCGTCGAAATGATTCGGGCTGGGTTCGAAGTCTTGGTTGAAGCCGGTTATCCGCCCGAGCTGGCCTACATCGGCTGCATGCACGAAGTGAAACAAGTGGTCGACCTGATCTACGAAGAAGGCATCGCGGGTATGCGACAGAAGATTTCCAACACCGCGAAGTACGGCGGCCTGACGCGCGGACAGCGATTGGTCGGCGATGCGACCAAGGCGGAGATGCGGCGTATTCTCGAGGAGGTTCGCAGCGGCCGCTTCGCCGACGAATGGGGCCGCGAGACTTCGGGCGGCGCCGCACGGCTGAATTCGATGATGGAGGCCGAGCGTAAGCACGCCATCGAGCAGGCAGGTGCAACCGTCCGAAGCTGGATGAAGGATGCAATGACCGACGCATCGATACCCCACATCGCCAGCCGGGCGCACCACCACATGAACCACAATTCAGCGGCGCATCCGCCCGCGTGACGGCGTTGCGAGGCAGTTGGCCACGCGATATGATCCGCATGAAACGGGGACGTAGCTCAGTTGGGAGAGCGGCTCGTTCGCAATGAGCAGGTCAGGGGTTCGAGCCCCCTCGTCTCCAATCGACTATCCACTTCGCTTTGCTTAGTTTTCGCGCGCCTGCTCGCCTCATTCAGGGTGGTGGCGGGCAGCTCGTAACTTCCTTGATGCTGATTCGGCACACGCCGGTCTCGGCGGTTTTACACCAAACTTCCAGCTTCCGATTGTTCGGAACCTCCGCGCACTCGCGGTCGCCCGACTCGACCTCGACGGCCTTGTCAGCCGGGACGTCGTCGCAATTGTATATCCGGAACTTGACCGGACAGCTGGATGGATTTCCGTCCTTGTCCGCGGCGCGAACTAGAAAGTACCGATACCTGAGCGGGGGCCGCGCATTCGGGTCGCATTCGGTGACAGGGTGGTGCTTGTAGTCGCATCCGGCGTCGACGTTGACCCAGCCGCCGAGCGCCTCGTGCACCGCTGGCCAGGCAAGCAGCACCGAGACCGCGATCTGGAGGTCCTCGACGTCAGCGATGCCGTTGGCGTTGGCGTCGATGGCGCAAAACGCCGGGTGCGAAGGTCCCGCGAGGTATGCCGCAACTAGACCTTGAACGTCACCGCCATTGATGCTATTGCTGTGGTTTGGGTCCAGCGGCGGACAGTTGCTCGGCGGCGGCAGCGCCAAGGCGGGTTCAAGGGTCATCAGCGTCCCCGGTGACGCCAGAGTCGTCGGAGCGATTGGGAAGAAGCCCGGCCCGCCGCCGGGTTGGGCTAACGGGAGCGGCGTTGAGGCCCAGTCGGTCGGGCCCTGGGAGTTGAACGGAATAGTCACACCCGGTTCCCAGACCCGATCGGGTCCGCCCAAGACGGGCGTGAAGATGAATTGAGGGCGAACGGGCAGGACTGAATCGAAGGTGCCTCCGGCCGCGTGGGTGCGGGTAACGGTCATCGTTCCCGGCGGTGCCGGCGGTTGCCCGAGCAGAACCTCGATGTTCCATTCCACGCCGCCGACGATGATCGGATCTACGCTCTTAAGATCGAGTCCAACGATCTCAATTGGAATCGTTGCGACGGAGCCGGGACCGGGAAGATCGAGAAAGTTCAGGCGCTGAACGAGAGTATCGGCGTCACCGACACCCGGGCTCACGGGTTTGCCACCGAAGGTGACGATGCCAGTGAACGGCAGGGAGCCGGGGTAAAAAAAGTCGGACGGGATCGGCGGCATCTCCGGACCGCCGAACTGAATCTGGGGCGGGAGATCAACTGCCCAAGCATCGGTACCGGGCGGAATCGGCGGGATTGGTGCGAGGCAGGCGCTGCTGCCAGTCAGCTGAATCGTGTACGTTCCGTTCGTGTCAGCAAGATTCAACCAATGGTCGAGTGGACCGGGCGCGCCGGGTCCATCGGGGGGGCGCTCAACGTTGAACGGCGTGTTGTTCCAAATCGGCAGACTGACTGAATTGACCGGATCGCGGTTGTAGGCGCTGACCACCAGCACATAGGTTCCCGGTCCGGGGAGGTACTGTCCGGTGATGCGGGACTGCGTTCCGCCGGCGGGTGCATCGTCGTCGTGCGTCACACCCAGTCCGCCCGGATCAAACAGAAACAGTTGCGTGTCGAAGCTCGCGCCGCCGACGGTCGAAGCGGAGAAAGCCGCCGGGTTATCGATCTGAATGCAATAGGCGTCGACGTCGGTCGTGGATGAGAGTGCGCCGGCAATCGCAGTAATCGCGCCACTGCCGCTTGTTTGCTGGCCGGGGATGAGATCGGGAGCGTCGCCCTGTTCGTTCCAGGTCGCGCCCGCGGGAACGCCGATTTGAAGATGCGCGGTGCGAATCTGTGAACCGGACTGGCCGTGCAGGACGCCGAACGAGGTGCCGAAGAAATCGGTTCGAAAGGTCATGTCGAAGAAGCTGTCGACGTTCCAGTTTCCACCGGGAAGGAGTCGAGTAAGAGTTGTGTGTCCGGGGCCGGGCAGTCCAAAGTTTGCTCCGGCGTAGAAGCTAAGCTGGTTGAAATCGGGGTCGCCGCTGATCTGGCCATGCATGGCGAAGATGCCGTTCGCAAACGATTGCACGTTTGCGCCATATGGCCGGACGTCGGAGTCGATCGTGCAAGTCATCGGGACCAGCAGCGTTCGCGTCCAGCCGCCGGCCGTGCCAACTCCGAATAGGTGGACCTGGACCGTCGCGCTGGACGACTGCCGATCTCCGGCGGGGAACTGTCCGCCGGGAAGAATCGGCTGATAGGCGGGTCCGAACACGGCGATGCTATCGATCAAAATCTGGTAGCCGGGACCATCGATGATCGGCGTGGGTGTCACCGGGAACGTAACGCCGGGTGAGACGTTCGGCGGCAGATCAGCGGTGTCTGCGAACGGGCTGCCGGGTGGCTGCACCGGCTGAGCGCAGCCGGAAATGAGAGGCGCGGTCGCGAGGACGGCCGCAGTCATGATCAACAAAAAGCGACGTGGGAGTAGCGAGGCGTCGAAGGGAGACATGGCGCACCTCCATCCGACATGTTAACGATGCTCAGGTGTCAGTCGGCCACTGAAATCCGCGCCATTCAAATTTGGCAAGTCCACGCGAACGCTGGCGACACCGCACTGCATCAGGGAAAACCCTCGAAACGGCGATGACTAGATGAGGCGGACCTGAATCTGTCCGTCCGTTGCGGTGGTTTTCCCTATGCCGTTTGGACTAGCGGCTCTTTGTCACCGTCTGCGCGTGACCGGCACGTAGTCGCGCCGCGACGCCCCGAGGTAGATCTGTCGCGGCCGAGCGATCTTCTGTTCTTTGTCTTCCAGCAGTTCGAGCCACTGCGCCACCCAGCCGCTTGTCCGCGGAATCGCGAACAACACGGTGAACATGTCCGTCGGAAAGCCCATCGCCTGGTAGATCAGGCCTGAATAGAAGTCGACATTGGGGTAGAGTTTTCGCGAGACGAAGTACTCGTCCTGCAACGCGATCCGCTCCAACTCCAGCGCGATGTCCAGAAGCGGGTTGCGGCCGGTCACTTCAAACACCTGATCCGCCATCCGCTTGATGATTTTGGCGCGCGGATCGTAATTCTTGTAGACTCGATGACCGAATCCGAATAGCAGACTCTTGCCGGCTTTCACTTCCTGGACAAATGCGGGGACGTTTTCGCGCGAGCCGATTTGTTTGAGCATGGTCAACACGGCTTCGTTGGCGCCGCCGTGAAGCGGGCCGTGGAGCGCGACGGCTGCTGCGGCAACGGCCGAGAACGGATCCACGTGCGAACTGCCGACGCAACGCATGGCCGTCGTGCTGCAGTTCTGCTCATGATCGGCGTGCAGGATGAACAGGACGTCGAGCGCTTTTGCGAGCACCGGGTTCGGCTTGTAGCTGACCTCCGTCACTTTCCACATCATGTTCAGGAAGTTCTCGGTGTATGTCAGGTCGTTGTCCGGGAGGGCATAGGGGCGGCCGACGCTGTGACGGTAGGCCATCGCGGCCAGGGTCGGAATCTTTGCGACAAGCCTGCAGACCTGAATTTCCCGCGAGCGTGGATCGTGAATTTCGGTCGCGTCGGGATAGAAGGTTGAAAGCGCGGCCACCGTACCCGCCATGATCCCCATTGGATGCGCGTCGTAACGAAAGCCGTCGAGAAACTTCTTGATGCTCTCGTGAACCATCGTGTGCATCGTTACGTCATAGACCCACTTTTCGAGTTGGGCCTTGGACGGCAATTCTCCGTTGATCAGCAGATAGGCGACCTCGAGATACGTGGAATGTTCCGCGAGCTGCTCGATGGGGTATCCGCGATATTCGAGAATGCCCTTGTCGCCGTCAATGTAGGTGATGCGACTCACGCAGCCGGCGGTGTTGAAGAACGCCGGGTCGTAGGACAGCAGTCCAAAGTCGTCGGCCGATGCCTTGATCTGCCGCAGGTCCATCGCCTTAATGGCGCCGTTTGCGATCGGAATTTCGTACTGTTTGCCGTTCCGATTGTCAGTGATCGTCAGAGTTTCCTTCGGCATTTTCACCATCCGCTGGAGGCGTCGGGCCTCAGCGCTCCTTTTTCTCGTGAGTTCGCAGCGGGAAATACCAGAATTCGCGCTAGCCGAACAGGTGTACCATCGCCTCGACCACATCCTGGATGTGCCGGCCCATCATCCACATGGGCAGCGTCAGCAACGCGACACCCAACAGCAACAGGCATGCACCGGTGGTCGAAGGCAGTTGCTCAATTCGCATCAGGCGTCGCTGCAGCGCCTCATCGAGGTCGGCGATGCGCGGTGCCGCGTCTCGGCCGCCCAACTCCAGATGGATCGTCACGTTTCGCAATAGTGGCAGACTCGTCAGGTGGAGCTCGCCGCCTGCCCCGCGCCACGAGTCGCCGGTCCATCGGCCGGTCCAACCCAACTCAGCGAGCACCGCGTCGATCGTCGCGCGGCATCGGGCGGAGGAAATGTTATAGACGACCCAGCCATCGAGCCGGCCGGGGAGCATCGCACAGAAGACCCAGGCGGCCAGCCCGACTTCGGCGATCAACAGCCACCACAATGACGCTCGGACGAGCGCGGGCATCGGGGCAACCAGCAACGGAAGCATGACGATTGTGAGTGAAGTAAAGTCGGCTCGACTGCTGACGAGGCAGGGTCGGGCGTGGCTGTTGACCAAGCCGAGAAATAGAAAATAAAGGGCGATCGGCGCAACGAGGGCTACGACGAGTAGGGAGTCAATGGCTACGCTGCCGCCACCCATGAACACTCCACCGAACAAGCCGGTGCTGGGATCCGCGGCGCCGCCGGAGGGGCCTCAACCCGGGGCCGGGCGATCCAGATGGTCGCCGCGGGAAGCAACCTTGCGATACCCAAGGTATTTTATGACCTCAAGCACCTCCGTCCAAGTCGGGAACGGGCGGTTATTAATACGTTTATATTCGTCAATTGCCATGACGAACTCGAACTGTTCGTCGTTCATCTCCCCCTCTTCGGCCGATCGCCGCATGTCGCTGCGTCGCCGGCCGGGTCCGCGTCGCCTTTCGAGGCCGCTTCGGCGATCGTGGCCGCTGCGGCGTTCGGTGGTCGCGGCCCGCCGGTCCCCATCGGCGTCCGATCGCGAGTCTGAAGGGGTAGGTTGATTCATGAATTGTCACTCAAAGTCTTCGTCGTCCTCGACTTCCTCGTCATCGTCGTCCCACGAATCCTCGTCTTCGGCCTCGAATTCGTCCTCATCGTCGTAGTCGTCGTCGAAGTCTTCATCGGCGTCTTCGTCGTCCTCGGCCGAGTCATCGACGCCGGCTTCGCCGTCGTCGTCGGTCCGAGCCGAGAGAATCTCCGAGGCGCTTTCAAGCAGCGTTTCGGGAACCAGCAGCGGAATGCCGGAGCTCTTCACGCGCCGCTGCTCGCCCGGCTCGCCGAGGGTCGCGGGAATTCCATTCTCCATCAGCAGGTCGCGGCAGCGCTCGGCTTCGTCCTGCGAGCCAGCGTACATCGCCGTGACGAGGACGGGATCCGGGTCGGCGCCGGTCACATCCTGTTCCTCTTCTTCGTTTATCTCGCGCGGCATGGTTGCATCTCCCACCGTTCGTCTCAATCGAATCGGCAAGTCGGGTCCAAGTTTATGACGCGCCTTTGGCCGGTCAAGACCATTTGAACGTGGCGCCGATCGACATTCCGCCCGTTGCGGTCCCGAAAGGAACTTCGCGCCTTCCATGGGCGATTCTGGCGATTTCGGCGCGGGCAAGTCAAGCCCGTTGTTGATCGTTGGTGTCATAGCAATTTCCGTGCCCCATCCATGGCGGCCGATGGCGGTCATTCCGCAGCGGACGTCCGCCACGGCAGGCGTTGACGCTACAATTCAAAAGTCGTGAGCCGGTCGCCCGACAGGCCGAATCTCACCCGTCCGGAGACTGCCATGAACGTCAACCCGTTCTCGCGTGATGGATCGTTTTCGCTCCGAGACATTCAATCCGAACTGGATCGGCTGGTTGACCGCTTCTGGCATGGCGGGCTCAGCACACGGCCACTCGACGGTCAAGACTGGGCGCCGCCGCTGGACGCGACGGAGGAGCCAGGAGCTTACCGAATCCGCGTCGAATTGCCCGGCATGACGGCGGATCAGGTCGAGGTCAATGTTCTCGGTCGTACACTCACGATCCGAGGACAGAAGCCCAATCCGCGCGGCACCGAAGATGCGCGGCAGACGCTTCGGGCCGAGTGCCGCTATGGCGCGTTTCGACGTGACCTCGAGTTGCCCGGTCCGGTTGATGCCGACCGCATCGTGGCGACCCATCGCAACGGCATACTCGAAATCGCAGCGCCGAAGACGCCCGCAACGCAGCCGCACTCGGTCCGCGTCGAAGCGCGGAACGACTGACCTCGGGGCGACGGCGCGATCACTTCTTCGATGCGCCGGCCTTGCGTTGAGCGCGGCGCTTGTCTTGCAGTCGCTTGCGGCGCTTGCGATGCTTGTGCTTTGCGAGCTTGGTTTTCTTATACACCGTTGTCTCCATGTCGCCGAACAGCCGCGACGGCGACCGAAGGGGCGCGGCCGTTGCGTCGGCACTGCCTGCTACACATAATGGCTTGAGCGCGCGGCTGCAATGGCTGTGTGATTTCGTGGGTGAAGTTTTGGAGCGGATGGTGACGAGACGGACACTGTTGTTTTCGGGACGGGTCCAGGGGGTCGGCTTTCGAGCGACGGCTGCGGCCCTGGCTCGGCGGCATCAGCTCGCGGGGTTTGTGCGGAACCTCGAGGATGGCAGCGTCGAGGCCGTGGTTGAAGGGGAAGACGGGGCGGTGGCGCGATTCCAAGATGATTTGCGACGGACGTTTGAGAGCCAGATCCGGGAGTGCCGCGAGTCGCACGGGAAGGCGACGGGGGAGTTCCGGGGCTTCGAGATCGCGTATTAGCCGCGGTAAATCGAACAAATCGTAAAATGGGGTGCTACAGAAAAGAAAACACCCGCCGCACAAGGCGAGCGGGTGCTTTCCGGAGGGGAAAGAAGCCGGTCGGATTTCGCTAACTGCTTGATCCGAACAATGTAAGTGTAGTCAGACCCAGATGGCTCCGCAATGGGGAAAGTACCGTGTGTAACGATTGTGCGAGATATGAGTGCGGGGAAGCACCTAGAACGGCAGAACTAACGTAAGTTATTATCTTAGAGCAAGTTACTGCTTCTTTGCGTCAGTCGGTGCGGCGATTTTCTGCCGGCGCGAGTTCAGCCAAGACGTTACCGTCTTCTGAAGCTGGTCGCCGCGGAGGGCCATGCCGTCGGCGACGATGGTCATGTTGTCGGCATCCACCAAGAACAACGCCGGTACGCCCGAGACTGAGTATTTCTTCGCAGCGGGGGTATTGAAGGCGTTGCCGTCGTAGAGCTGCGGCCAAGTGACGCCCGCCGTGGCCATGTAGTCCTTTACCGCCTTGTCGGAGGCGGCGCGGTCGACGCTCACTCCCAGGAAAGCCAGGTCTTTGTCGTTGTGGAACTGCTTTTCGAGGGCGACGATGTTTGGCATCTCTTTCTTGCAGTAGCCGCACCAGCTTGCCCAGAAGGTGACGAGCACGAGCTTGTGCTTGTAGTCGTCGGGGAAACGGATCGTGCCGCCGGCGAGCGACGGACCGGCGAAACCCGAGGCGAGCTTGGCGCCGACCGGCGCGACATTCAATTCGAGCTTGCGGCCGTCGGCCGAAACGTTTTTGAGCTGGACCTGCTGGCCGAGCACGGTGGCGGGCTGATCGGCCTTGAACCACTCGGTGCCGTTGGCGATGTAGCCGTCGCCATCGACGTCGATGCCGAAGACAAGATTGCTGGATCGGCCGGAGGGATAGGTGAAATCGCCGATCGAGCTTTCGTCGACGAGGACAATGAGCTTCGGTGAGTCGGCGACGCTGACCTTGCCGGTCGCGGCATAATCGCGGAAGTAATAGAGCGCGGTTTCGGGCAGGCCGCGGGCCTTTGCGCCCTCGGGGCGATAGCGATAAGCGACGATTTTGAGCTTTTCGCCTGCACCGCCGTCCTTCGTCGGCAGCATGAACTCGCCTTCAAAGCGGGCGGCCTCCGGCCGGTCGCCGTCGATGAGCGTCCAGGCGGCGGCGGCGTCGTCGGAGAGGTCGCCGTTGCGATTGAAGTCCATACGGAGGGTGGCGGCGGCTGGGTTTGATTCGTCGATTAGGACGACGACTCCACCGGGGATGTTCGGGCCGAAGGGGATTTCGCCCCAGAGGAGGGCCTTGCCGGCCGGCGGATTCTTGACGCTTGCAGGCGGCTTGTCCGACAGGGTGATCTGCTGCGGCGACGGGGCCGGGATCTGCATGCGGGCGTCGGCGGGCTTCAGCTCGAGGTCGGCCTTGGCAGTGACCGGTTCGGCGCCTGCGCCGAGGGCGAGAAGTGAGGAAAAGGCAAAAGCCAGGTGCGGCATGGAAAGCTCCTGAAAACGGGACTTCGTGCAAACCGAATAGTGTATCTCGGCAGAACGGCGGGCGGCAAGCGAGGGGGGCGCGGGACAGTCAACAGTCAAAACGTCAACATTCAACATAAGCCGCCGGGACGGGGGCGAAGTCGAAACGTCGAGAGAGGGCCAGGAACGGGGACGGCCAACGTTTTTGAGCGGCATTCAGCGACATCGAACGACAATCGCCAGCGGGTGGCAGTTGAGCGACGCCAAGTAGGTTGTGAGGACGGAGGGACGAGTGGAGTATGAGGTGGCCGGGGCCGCATCGTGATCGAATGCTGAAACGCCGAAACGCTAAAACGCAGAAATCCGACGGGCTGGAAAGGGGCGGGGGCGAGAAAGTTGGAATGGTCAGAATTCGCGAATTCATGCAGGATTGGGCCCTGGGAGGCACGTAGGCACGAAGGCACTGAGGCACGTAGGGGTGGAGGGAGGCGGCCGGGGGCCGCGTCGGGTTGACGTCGGAGTTGGAATGGGGCGGCGGGGTTTGATTTGATGGCGGTGGTTGGAGTTAATTGGCAATCGCGCTTGATCGTTACAGATGGCATAAGTGTACCCCGTCCGCACCAGCCGCGGTTTCTCGGCTGCTCAGCTGACGGTATGGCTTCCGTCGCGAGTCGAGCTCGATCGTTATTTTTTTCCTGGGACGAGCTGAGACGAGCTGGGACGGTTTTCAATTTGGATTGAAAACTCGTCGGCGTTTTTTCTGCGCGCAGTTTCTCCGTGGCCGCGCGGCGCCCTTCGACAGGCTCAGGGACCGGTCGACGGCGGATGCCGTGCGGATGGTTCTGGTTCATGTGCGAGGGCTGCTTCGCGCTCGCTGATTCACCCTGTATACGCGCCCGGTGTGCCACATCCACGGCCTTCTACTTGGAATCAGCTTTCGTCGTGACTGACCGGGTCGGAGATTGCGGACGGGACAATCGTAAGCTGATTTGCTAGCCTGGTGGAATGCCCCGATATCGTGAAATCATTCCGTACACGGATATGTATCGTCCGTAGTTCCCTGGAATCTCGTCGTGATAGACTTTGGAAGGATTTTC
>CAZJVS010000036.1:0-51731 GCA_964549445.1 uncultured Planctomycetaceae bacterium | reverse complement strand
ACGAAGAAGTCTACTCATCACCGTGCTGTCGGCTCGCGCATTTCTGGGTAACGGATTGCCCGGTTTGGGGAATATTGTCCAGTCGATTGTGAAAAACGGCACTATCAGTGGGGATTTCGCATACCCAGTCGCTGGCACGGCGATTGCCCTTTCCCAACCCGGTCGCGCGACCCGCACGTCAGCGCGCGAGAGATCCACGCACTTGAGTCCAAGACATTCGCCACTTGAAGGGCTTTTTCATGAGTATCCATCCCGTTCACATCGCCGGCACCGGGAGCTTTTTGCCCGGCCCGCCGGTGACGAATGATCGATTGGAGGCCGTGCTCGGTCCGCTGGACCGGGCGCCGGCCCGCGTGAAGAGTTTTCTGACGACACTGGGGCCGCGCTTCCTCGAACGCAGCGGCGTCGAGGCGCGGCACCTTGCGATCGACCCGGAGACGGGCGATCTGACCCACACCTTCGCCGGGCTGGCCGAGCCGGCCTGCCGGGCGGCGCTGGCGGCCGCGGGCGTGCAGCCGGATGCGGTTGAGTTGCTGATCATCTCCTGTCCGTCGTACGACCAGAGCACGCCGCCGACGAGCACGCTGCTGCAGGAGAGGCTGGGGATTCAGGCGTGCGCCGAGATGGAGATTCACTCGAATTGCAGCGGCGTCGGCAAGGCGGTGCAGACGGCGTACGACGCGCTGCGGACCGGCCGCTACAAGACGGCACTGGTGTGCTACAGCCAGGTGTCGTCGGTGTATCTGCGGCACTGCTACTTCAACCAGGAGAAGATGGACAAGGTCAACGCGGCGCTGCGGTGGATCCTGGCGGACGGGGCCGGGGCGCTGCTGCTGAAGGCCGGCGAGCCGAACGAGAAGGGGCACGAGATACTCGGCACGTTCGTCGAGTCGGTCGGGGCCGGAAAGAAGGCCGGCATGACGGCCGGCGGGGCCGTGGCCGACCTGACCAAGGCCAATTGCCAGATTCCGGAGCTGTACGCCGAGGGCAAGCACCACCTGTGGCAGGACTTCACGGCGGTGAACGACAACGCCGGACCGCTGCTGCTGGAGGGGCTGCTGAAGATCACGAAGCAGCTCAAGATCGAGCCGGCGAAGGTGGATCACTTCATCGTGTCGATCCCGACGTGGCAGCTTTACGAAGAGCAGCTTCCGTCGTTCATGGAGAAGCTGAGCACGACGAAGGATCGCATCCAGTTTCGCAGCGCCAAGTTCGGCTACACCGGCGGCGCGGCAACGCTGGTGCAACTCGACGCGATGGTGCGCGGCGGCGAAGTGAAGCCGGGCCAGCTTGTGGCGGTTCACGCGGTCGAATCGAGCAAGTGGATGACGGCCGGGTTCGTCGTTCGCTGGTAGGGCGGTTCCACGTTCCGCCGGCGGGCGTTCCGCGTCCTGCCGGCGGGACGATCAAGCCCGAAAAAATTACCGCCGGTCGGCGACTGAGACGTCGCTTATCCCACCAGTCAAACAAGACTCCTCTCCGCTGCGGGGCGTGGGCGCCAAGTGCGTTGACGCCCCGCACGTTTTTGCGCGGCGCACCTCTGACCGGATAGAATCTGCGCGTGCAACGCCGCGCGAAAATCGAAGCCTCGCTGCCGCTCTATGCAGGTCCAACGCATCGCTGCGCCTACCTGCCGGGGCGAGTCGCGAAAGACGTGTTCGCGATCGATCCCGGCGTCGATTCGGCGGGATATCAGCGGCTAATGGACGCGGGCTATCGCCGAAGCGGGCGGGTGTTCTACCGGCCGACGTGTGACGGCTGTCGCGAGTGCGTGCCGATCCGCGTGCCGGTGGCCGAGTTCGCGGCGAGCAAGTCGCAGCGGCGCGTGCAGCGACGGAATGAGGATGTGCGGGTCGAGATCGGGCGGCCGCGGGCGACCGATCGCAAGTGGGAGGTGTTTTCGGCGTATCAGGCTGCGGCCCATGATGGGACGATGTGCGACGAGCGGTCGGACTTCGAGCGATATCTGTATGACTCGCCGATCGAGACTCTGGAGTTCACCTATTGGATCGGGCGGCGGCTGGCGGGCGTGGGGATTGTCGATGCGTGTCCGGGGTGTCTGTCGAGCGTTTACTTCTATTACGACCCGGTGGAGGCGAAGCGGAGTCTCGGCGTGTTCTCGGCGCTGCGGGAGATTGAGGAGTGCCGGCGGCGCGGGCTGCTCTATTGGTATATCGGGTTCTACGTTCGGGGCTGCGCGGCGATGAGCTACAAGGCGGGGTACCGGCCGTATGAGTTGCTGGGAGAGAGTGGGGAGTGGCGGCGGACAGAGCAAGAATCGCGGACCGCGAATGATCGCTAATGAAGGCCGGACTCGCCGATCGCATGCCGATATAATGAACAGTCGGAGTTACTGCGATGTCCTACACTGGCAAAGTTCGTAATGGAGTCGTCGTCCTCGACCATGGAGCCAGTCTGGCCGATGGGACGATCGTCCGCGTCGAGCCGGTTCAGCCGGCCGAAGAAGCGAGCGGTCACGGCCATCGCGCACTCATGAAGCTCGCGGGCGTCATCAAAGACAAGCCGTCTGACTGGGCTCGTAATCACGATCACTACATCCACGGGCAGCCGAAGCGATGAGCCGTTGCTTCGGCGACACCTTCTTCTACCTGGCCTTTACGAACGAACGCGACGACGCGCATGAGAAGGCCGTCGATTTCATCACAACGCACAACCCGCGAATCGTGACGACCGAGTGGGTGCTGACGGAGGTCGCCGATGCAATGGCCGCCGGTGGCCGGGAACGATTAGGAGAGTTGTTGGCGGCGATCGATACAGATCGCAGCACAGAGGTCGTGGCCGCATCGCATGCACTCTTTGACGCGGGCGTTGAGCGATATCTGGCGCGACCGGACAAGGCATGGTCGTTGACGGATTGCATCTCGTTTCTCGTGATGGAAGACCGCGGTCTGACGGGCGCACTGACCGGTGACCGCCACTTTGAGCAGGCGGGGTTCCAACTCCTGCTTTGAGCTTTCGACTTTTTTGGGGCGCGGCGGTTCAATTCTGCCCCATGTCGCATTCGACGGAAACGGCGCGGCTGGTCGTCGAGGGGTTTGTGCTGGGCTGGTCAGTGGCTTGGCCGCCGGGGCCGATCAATGCGGAGATGATCCGCCGCGGGATCACGGGGCATCAGCGGTCGGGGATCGCGGTCGGGCTGGGGGCGAGCAGCGGGGATTTTCTCTGGGCGCTGGTGGTGGCCAGCGGGCTAGGGGCGCTGGCGACGGTTCCGATTGTTCGGCCGGTACTGACGGGCGTAAGCTTTGTCCTGCTGCTGTTGCTGGCGTGGGTGTTTCTCAAGGGGGCGTTCAAGGGCTGGCAGGCGATGAAGCGCGGGCAGTTTCACGAGATGACGGCCGGCGCGCGGCCGACGACGGCCGGCGGCTACCTGCTGGGGCTGACGCTGGCACTGACGAGCCCGTGGAACATCGCGTTCTGGCTGGCCGTGCTGGGAAACGGGAGCGGGGCGGGCCCGGCGACGACACAGGCGGCAGCCACGGTAGTGCAAACGCTGGGTCTCGGGCCGGCGCTGACGAAGGCGGCGGCGGTGGTCGGCGGGGCGCTGACTTGGTGCATGGTGCTGGCGATCGCGCTGCGCCTGGGGGCGCGGTTTGCGACGCCGACGTGGGACATCACGACGCGCGGGCTGACGGGGCTGCTGATGCTGTACTTCGCAGGGCGGCTGATCTGGAAGGCGGTTGGGGGAGCGTAGCGTCGGAGATGCTGGTCGGTCGGAAACAAACCCACGTTTCCCGGATTCTCAAGAGTGTCGCAACTACCAGACGAAGTACGTGAGGCTCGGCGACGACTGGCTGACGAACTGGCTCGGTTCATGCGCGGCGAGATCACTTTCACTACCGCAGCCAAAAATTGGGGCGAACTCAGAAAATCAGCGGGTGCCGATGCTCTGACATCGCTGCCGGGCGGACCGCTGGAACTGGCGGCTCATCACAAAACCGCCGATAGCACGATCTCCGCGAGTGCGGCCGAATGGGAGAAGCTGAAACGGATGCTCGCGTTACTTGAGTCGGACCTGCGATTGAACTCGGTAGCGAGCGTCAAGCGCGGACCGAGCAGGCTGCTCTTGCTGCCGATTGTCGGCGTTGCTTTCAGTGTGGGAATTGGCTGGGGACTGCTCTTCGGCTGGGGGCTCGGGGTACTTTTCGCCGGATGGCTCGCGTTGGGGGTGATCACGGTGATCGTCAATCGGCGCATGCGGTCGACCAAACGTCAATCACAACCAACCTCAGGCGATTTCGCGTGGTATCCGTTCAACGATGAACAGCAATGGCTCGCGTACGCAGACCTGCTCGAGCGCTTCACTCTGCCGGAGTATTCCACGGCGATCCACGACCGTCGGCTGCCGTCGGGGATCACGGGAATTCGGGCGGTGATCTACCCGACACTCGCGGTGATCGGACTTTGCTTGATGGCGATTGTCTGCGCACCGTTGTACATCCTGTTGATGCCCATCTTTGCGTTCATAATGTTCGGGGCGACTGAGCAGGGACGAAGAGTCGCGATGACGCCGGCAGAGATGGCGCAGCGGGAGGCACATACGGGATAGCTCCGTTACGGCTCATACGGCGTGGTCGAGGCGCTTTCTTGCGGAGCTTGATCGCGCAAGAAGCTTTACCGGCGGGAGTTCGACCTGACGAAAAGGGATGTCCGCTACTTCGTTCGCGGCTTTGACTTCGGCCGGGCCGGCATCACAGCAGCCGTGGCCACTTCGTCGGCGTAGGGCGGGAGTCGCAGCTCCGGGATCATGGCCGTTTGCGGTAACTCGACCTCCGCTGGCGGCGGCAGTGATTCGGAGGCCGAGTCGATGAACTCGCGGAGGGCGCGTTCGACGACCTGATTGAGCTTCTCGCGCCGCATTCGGGCGACACCGCGGAGGGCGTTTTGCAGATCAACGGGGATTCGGACTGTCATAAGGAATCATAGCGCGCTGCGGCCCGCTTTCGCTGCTGGCCATGCCAAACCCTGCTTAGGTCGTGCGCTGACGAAGCTTAGAGATTCTTCAATCGCTGCTGGCGGTCGAACTTGCGGAGGGCGTCGAGCATGTCGTCGAGCTTGCCGGCCATGATGGGGTCGAGCGGGAAGTTTTCGTTGATGCGATGGTCGGTGCAGCGGCTCTGCGGAAAGTTGTACGTGCGAACGCGCTCGTTGCGGTCGCCCGAGCCGATCATGGTGCGGCGCTTCTCGCTGCGCTCGGCGTGGTCGCGCTGCTGATAGAAGTCTTTCAGACGGGCGGCGAGAATTCGCCGGGCGCGGTCGCGGTTCTTGTGCTGGCTGCGCTCGTCCCGCATCGAGACGGTGAGCCCCGTCGCCTTATGCTCGAGCTTGATGGCGGTGGCGACCTTGTTGACGTTCTGGCCTCCAGGGCCGCCGGCGCAGCTCACGTGCTCGATGACGTCCTTGCTCCAGTCGATGCTGGCGTCGGTCTGCTCGGCCTCGGGCAGGACGGCCACGGTCGCGGCGGAGGTGTGAATACGGCCCTGGGCCTCGGTATCGGGGACGCGCTGGACGCGGTGGCCGCCGCCTTCGTAGCCGAGCAGGCGGTACACGTCGGGTCCCTTCACGTTGACGATGACTTCGCGGAAGCCGCCCATGTCGGAGTGGGAGATGTCGAGCACTTCCCACTTGAGGCCGTGGGCGCGGGCGAAGCTCTCGTACATCTTCACGAGGTCGCCGGCGAACAGGGCGGCCTCTTCGCCGCCGGTGCCGGCCCGAATTTCGAGGATGACCGAGTCGACCGCCGCGTCGTCGCCGGCGAGCAGGTCGTCGAGAAGGCCTTCGTTGAGCTTTTCGGCTTCGGTTCGCAGCTCAGTGACTTCGGCCTCGGCCATCGATTTCAGTTCGGGGTCGCTGGCGGCGTCGGCCAGCATGGCTTCGGCGTCGGTCATCTGCTGGCGGACCTGCTTGAGCCGCTGGTAGGGCTCGACCATGCGGCGCAGACGGGCGTGCTCCATGCTGAGTTGCACGAGCTGCGCGGAGCGTCCGGCGGCCGCGGCGTCGTTCATTTCGTGGGTGACGGCGTCGTAGCGGCCGGCGATCTGGTCGAGCTTGGCGAGCAGCGCGGGTTCAAGCTGCATGGGATTCGGCTTCCGTCGTTACAAGTTCATCGGCGCGGGGGCGCGAAAAATACAAATGCACAACGCCGCGAGCCTGCTCCAAAAAATGAGCATTCTCGCGGCGTCCAGGTTCTACGAAGCTAAGCCTTGGTGCCGGCCGGCGAGCCGGCGGGTGAACCCGCTTTCTTGGCGGCCTTGGCATCCTTGAAATAGTTGCCGGCGTATTTCTTCTGGAACTTTTCGACGCGGCCGGTGGTGTCGACGAACTTCTGCTGACCTGTGAAAAACGGGTGACAGGCGGAGCAGATTTCGACGCCGATCTTGGGCTTGGTCGAGCGTGTCGTGAAGGTGTTGCCGCAACCGCAGGTGACGGTGCATTCGATGTACTTGGGGTGGATTTCTTTCTTCATGGTCGATTCCTCGTGGGGAGAGTATAGCCGATCCGGCCCATTGTGCAACGGCGCCACGGATCTGGTGAGTTCCCGCGTTGTCTTCAGGTTATGGGGTTCGAGCTGGCGCCGCAGGGCCCATCAACCATCCGTCAAGAGATGAATCGCCGGGATCACCACTTCTCCCAGCCCCACGGTGATTTGCGGGGCTTGCCAGTCCATCCGAATCTCATCCAGCGTAGCTCCCAGAAGCGTGATCTTCTCCTGGAGCATCTGGCCGAGCCCCTGCTCCCAGGCGAGCCGCACATGGGTGACATCTTGCGGGTCCAGACTGATGACGCGCGTGGAGGTGGCATCGAGCGCGACGGGGTCCGTGCTGGCCAGCAGCATCCATGTGCCCAAACGGTCGCGCATGTCCACCGAGCTGCCCCACCAGCCGGGCATGACGAACGGCCCGTTGCCCTCGCCGCCGATGGAGAAATCGGTGATGGCAAAATCGACGCCGACCCCCTTGCTGATGTCAACGATGACCTGATGGATTCCCGCGTCGTGCAGACCGCCACGCATGCTGGCAAGCAGCGGACTGTTGTAGTGGCTGATCGGAGTGGTGCCCAGGAAATTCTTCATCGCGCCCGTGATCCGCGCCCAGCGGTGCGTCTTGATCACGGGCAGCGAAATCACGCGGTCTGCTTCCACAACCAAGCTCGAGACTTCCACGCTGGGCAGGCGTGACTGCGATGGCACGGAGATCCACGCGGGCGTTTCGGAGTTCAGGCAGACGAGGCGGACCCGATCGCCGTACGAATCGTTGAGCTGCTGCACCGCCGCGGCCATGCTGGTCGAGCCGTCGAGGAACTGGACGCCGGCCCAGTCCCATGAGGCCACCTGGCCGCCCTCGCCGATGGTCACCCGCGCTGCCCCGGCCTTCAGGCACTCCTCGGCCACGGCGATGACGATCTCGGGCTTCACCAGTTCGCCGCGCGGGATGGGGTCGTACTTCACCAAGCCCAGCGTGGCGAAGTTGGGCTTGATGAAGACGGTCTCGCCGGGTTGGACGATCGCGCTCGCGCCGCCGAACGCGGCCAGTGCCTGGCGGGCCATGTCCGCCAAATTGTCGCCGCGGATCACGGCCACACTGGCCGGCGTGTCGATCGGCGAAGGGGTGATTTCGGGCGGCGTGCGGAGCGCGGTGCAGCCCGAGATCAGATCGGCTGCGCCGAGCGCCAGGCCCGCGTTGCCGGCGGTCTTGAGGAAGCTTCTGCGAGTCAAATCCCGCATGGCGTGGACCTCTTGTCGGCCGGTCGGGAGGAGGCCCCGCGACCGATCGATCAAGCGATTGGATTGTACACGAACGTCAGCGCGGCGAGCGGCAGCGCGCAGCGCGGCTATCCCGCGCGTTCGACGCGGTTTTCGAGCGTGCCGATCTCGTCGATTTCGAGGCGGACGACGTCGCCGGGCTTGAGGAACTTGCCCAGTTCGAGGCCGCAGCCGCCGCCGACCGTGCCGCTGCCGAGGACGTCGCCGGGATAGAGCGTTCGCTCGGCGCTGGCGTAGACGATCATCTGCTCGAAGCTGTAGTGGATCGTGCCGAAGCGGCCGTTGGTCCACTGATCGCCGTTGACGAAGGCCCGCATGCCGAGGTTGGTCAGGTTGGGCAGCTCGTCCTTCGTTACGAGGACCGGGCCGAGCGACGAGCCGAAGTCTTTGCCGGGGGCCGGGCCCATGCCGATGGCCATCGCCTTCCGCTGGCGGGCGCGGGAGGAGAGGTCGTTCAGGATTGTGTAGCCGGCGATGGCGTCGCGGGCGGATGACTCATTGGCGTTGCGGATGGTCTTGCCGATGACGCAGGCCATCTCGCACTCGTAGTCCATCTTGTCTTCCTCGCGCGGGAAGAGGACGGCCTGCTTGTGGCCGTAAAGCGTCGTCGCGTTGGAGTTGTAGTAGGCGGGGATTTCGTACCAGGCGGGCTCGACGAAGTCGAAGCCACGGAGCTTGCGGGCGGTTTTGACGTGCTGCTCGAACGCGTAGAAGTCGAGGTATTGCGAGGCGCGGATGACCGGGGCGCCGAGCCAGAGCGATTCGAGCGGTCCGACGGCCGGACCGGCCTTGAGGGCGGCGAGGGTCTCGAACGCGCCGTCGGCCCATTCGAAGCCGTCGCGGAGGATTTCGGGCGGCACGGCGAGCTGGTGGACGACGTTGTCGATCACCGTGCCGACCTGGCCGCCGCGGGGGATGCGGCGTTTCGAGTCGGCGTCGCGGTCGGATTGAGTTTTGTAGTAATAGCAGAGACGCATGGAGTTCTCCGTTGTTTATTCGCGAATCATGAGTCTATCGCGCCGCGAACGGGCTCGCGAGCATCGGTCGCCGCGCGGACCATCATCGCGCGATCGAATAGTATTCCGGCCGTGAGCACGCGGCATCGGATCGTTATCGTCGGCGGAGGATTTGGCGGGCTCTATGCCGCGCAGTCGCTGCGGCGGGCCGATGTGGAGGTCACGCTGGTCGATCGCCGCAATTTTCACCTGTTCCAGCCGTTGCTGTACCAGGTCGCGACCGGCGGGCTTTCGCCGGCCAACATCGCGTCGCCGCTGCGGGCGATCCTTCGGCGGCAGAGCAATTGTCGTGTGCTGCTGGGCGAGGTGATCGGGTTCGACGCGGCACGCCGGCGCGTGCTGCTGCGCGACGGCGAGCTGGAGTATGACACGCTGGTCGTGGCGGCCGGGGCGCGGTCGAGCTACTTCGGGCATGACGAGTGGGAGGCGATCGCGCCGGGGCTCAAGTCGCTGGAGGACGCGACGTCGATCCGGCGGCGCGTTTACACCGCGTTTGAGCGGGCCGAGCGCGATCCGCATCATCCGAGCGTCGGGGCGTGGCTGACGTTTGTGGTGATCGGGGCGGGGCCAACGGGGGTCGAGCTGTCCGGGGCGCTGGCCGAGATTTCGCGCGACACGCTGCGGAACGATTTTCGGCACATCAATCCGGCCGATGCGCGCATTTTGCTGGTCGACATGAGCGAGCGCGTCCTACCGACGTTTCCACCGGAGCTTTCGGCGAAGGCGGCTTCGGCACTGACGGCGCTGGGCGTGACTATTCGCTGCAATACGGCCGTGCAGGAGGTCGGGGCGGAGCATGTCGTCCTGAAGCGCGGCGAGGTGAGCGAGCGGGTCGACTCGCAGACGATCCTCTGGGCCGCGGGCGTCGCAGGTTCGCCGCTCGGCCGGGCGCTGGCGGAGGCGACGGGGTGCGAGGTGGATCGGGGCGGGCGGGTGGTGGTTGGGCCGGACCTGACGGTGAAGGGGCATCCGGAGATTTTCGTGATCGGCGATCTGGCGAACTGTCGTGGGGCGGATGGCAAGCCGCTGCCGGGACTGGCGACCGTCGCGATGCAGCAGGGCAGCTATGTGGCGAAGCGGATCGCGGCGGGGCGGCCGAGCGGCGGCGACAGGGCCGAGCCGTTTGTGTTCAAGGACCCCGGCACGATGGCGACGATCGGGCGGAAGGCGGCGGTCGTGAATCTCGGGCGGTGGCGGTACTCGGGGTATTTCGCGTGGCTGACGTGGCTGTTTGTACACCTTGTCAACCTGATCGAGTTTCACAATCGGCTGCTGGTCATGGTGCAGTGGGCGTGGAATTACTTCACGTTCGGGCGGTCGGCGCGATTGATCACGGGGACGCAGGTGGAGCTGCGCCGGCGAGGCATCGATTGAGCACGTCGGCCAGTTCGCCGGCGAGACGGCGGCGGTCGTAACGATCCAGTTCGCCGCCGCCCTCCCGCTGCCCGAACGGAATCCGGGTTCCGAGGCGCAAGACTTCGCGTATGCCGTCAACCATCCCGGCCGAATCGTTCAGTGAGCGAAAAACGGTTCGCTCCGCCGCGAGTTCTTCGAGCAACCTTCGGTCATTACTCCCGGGCATCTCTTCCAGGCACAAGATCGGCCGCCCAGACCGCAGATACTCAAACAGCTTGGTGTTGTGCCCCCACGTCCCTACGTAGTCTCCGACCAGAAGCAGAAGTGCGGTCGCTCTGCACGTCTGCTTCCATGCTTCCTCCCATGAAACCATCCGGCTCGTCCGAACGATTCCAGACAAACCCAATCGATGCACGTAGGACGAGGAGAGGTTTCCGACGAACGAAACGATTCCGTCGAAGGGCGCCCGGCGGGTCTCCGACGCCAGTGCGTTCAGAAACAGGTCCGGCCGATTTCGTTGTGACACCGAACCGACATGAACAAGCTCCGGAGGCGATGGCGGTTCGAAGCCGGAGACCCGCACGCACCGCGACAAGTCAAACCCGTTCGTGATCGTACAGACTCGGTCGCGTGGCACATCGTGTCGTCGGCAGATGTCGTCGGTCATCGCGTCGGAGATAGTCACAACCACCGCCGCTTGCCGGACGAGTCGGCGTTCCAGTTCGGTGAGCCCGGCGTTCAGACGCGTCGAACGAGGCATGTAGCCGCCGGCCCCCATCCAGGGATCGCGCAGATCCAACACGAGCGGCAGACCCAGCGCTCTTGCCAGATCGCCGCCAACCATGGCCGCCGACGCCGGTGGAAACGACGTCCAGACGATGCTCGGCATTTGATCCTGAGTGAGTTGTCGGGCCTCGCGAGTCGCACGGGCGGCCCAGATCAGAAACCGATCCGGGAAAACCATTCGCCGCATCAACGATTCACGCCGCTCCGGAGGCGGTCCGGCGTAATCGACGAAGACGCTTTCCGCACCGACCAGATCGGGCACGCGCACGACGCGAACCGGCCCTTCCGAGGACTCGTCGCCCCCGAATCCGAACAGTCGCGCTGACAGAGACGCGCCGCGATCCTTGGCCGTAACGACAAGCGGCTGCCATCCATATTCCGCCAAGTGTCTCGCAAACCCTGCGGCGCGCTGGGCACCCGCACCCGGTGTGGGCGGATACCAGTAGCTGATCATCAGAACGGTGCGGTTCGACATTCGATCCTCGGCGAGTTCGATTCTACTGCGTACCGTGTAGCGTCGCCGTCGCGTTTCCCGCAAGATTGGCCCATGCGGATCGTCATCATCCCAAGCTGGTATCCGACGCAGGAGCAGCCGCACGCGGGCGGGTTTGTCCGCAGCATGGCACGGGCGGTGGCCGACGCGGGCGTCGATGTGGCCGTGCTGTTTCCCGAGCTGCGTTCGCTGCGCGAGTGGCGCCCGGGGGCGGGCAGCGGCGAATTGGCCGAGACGCAGGACGGGCCGATCGCCGAGCTGCGCTGGCGGGGATATCGCTGGTGGCCGCACGAGCGACACGGCACGACGGCGTTTGCGTCGGCCGCGCGGCGGCTGATGTGCGAGTATATCTCGCGCCGCGAAGCGCCCGACCTGATCCATGCGCACGTCGTCCTGCCGGCCGGGGCGGCGGCGGCGCAAATCGCGGGTATCTGGGGCGTGCCGCTGGTGCTGACCGAGCACGCCGGGCCGTTTGCGATGATGACGCAGACATGGTGGCAGCGGCGCGGCGTGCGGCGGGCGACCGAGGCGGCGGCGGCGATCACGGCCGTCAGCCCGGCGCTGGCCGAAGCGATGCGGGGCGAGGGTGTATCGCGCGAGATCGAGATCGTGCCGAATACGCTCGATACCGTGTTTGTCGAGCCGCCGCCCGTGACCGCGCGGCGCGACGGGGCGCGATTCATTTCGATTGGCTCGCTGAGCACGGCGAAGGGCGTGGGTGACCTGATCCAGGCGTTTGCGCGCGTCGCGTCGCGCATCGCGGATGCGACGCTGACGCTGGCCGGCGAGGGGCTGGAGCGCAACGGCTTCATGGCGCTGGCGGCCGAACTGGGGGTGTCGGATCGCATCCGCTTTCCCGGCCTGCTGCGGACACCGCGCGAGGTGCGGGCGGCGCTGCTGGAAGCGGACTGCTTCGTGCTGGCCAGCCATGCCGAGACGTTTGGCGTGACGATCATCGAGGCGATGGCGTGCGGGCTGCCGGTGGTCGCGACTCGCTGCGGCGGGCCGGAGTCGATCGTCACGCCGACCAACGGGCGGCTCGTGACGGTCGGCAATATCGGCGAGCTGGCGGGGGCGATGGAACAGACGATCCGCGAACGCGAGCGGTTCGACGCGCGGGCGACGTTTGACGATTGCTTAGCGCGGTTCGGTCCGGCGGCCGTCGCGCAGCAATACGTCGCGCTCTACGAACGTGCCCGCGCGGCGTTCGCGGCGCAGCATCCGGCGGGGGCATAGTCGATGTGCAGTATCGCCGGGATCATCGCGAACGACGTCCGCCCCGATCTGCCGACGCTGCTGACGCGGATGACGCAAATGCTCTTTCATCGCGGCCCGGACTCGGGCGGGGCGGTGGTGTTCGGCGCGGGCGGGTCGCCGGCCGTGCAGCGACGACTGGGCGCGCCAGACGACGCCGTTGACTGGAGTGGGGCGAAGGCGGCGGTCGGACTGGGGGCGCGGCGACTGGCGATCATCGACCGCTCGGAGCATGGCCATCAGCCGATGCCATCGCCCGACGGGCGGGCGTGGATCGCGTTCAACGGGGAGATCTACAACCACGTTGCGCTGCGCGACGAGTTGAAGTCGCGCGGGATGGGCTTTGTCGGCACCAGCGACACCGAGGTGGCGCTGGCGGCGTACCGGGCGTGGGGCACGGATTGCTTCGCCAAGTTTATTGGCATGTGGGCGATTGCCCTTGTTGACTGGGTGGCGGGCCGCGTCGTGCTTTCGCGCGATCCGCTCGGCATCAAGCCGCTCTACCTCGCGGCGTTTGAGCAAGGCCACGCGTTCGCGTCGGAGATCAAGGCATTGCTCATATTGCCGGGCGTCGGCCGCGACGTGAATGAGGCGCGGCTGCGGGATTTTCTCGCTTCGGGACTGTTGGATCACACGAACGACACGCTGTTTGAAGCCGTCTGGGCGCTGCAACCGGGGACTTGGCTGGAGATCGACCTGCGGCCGGCTTCGGCGACGGCAACGCTCGGGCGATTGCATGCGTACTTTCCGTCGACCGCGGCCACGCAAACCGAGAACAGCGATGAAGCGCTCCGCGCGCGGTTCGATGACGCGGTGCGCATTCATCTGCGAAGTGACGTTCCGGTGGGTTCGTGCCTTTCGGGCGGGCTGGACAGCAGTGCGATTGTGACATCGATCCGGCATTTGGCGGTCGACAAGCTGCCGCGCGAATGGTCGCAACACACGTTCAGCGCGGTGCTCCCGGGCGATCCGCTTGATGAGTCGAGATACATCGACGCGATGCACGGCGCGTGTCCCGGGCTGCACGATCACCGCGTGACACCCAATCCGGCGCGGCTTGTCGGCGAACTCGACCGCGTGCTCTGGCACCAGGATGAGCCGTTCGCATCGCCGTCGATCCTGATGCAGTGGGAGGTGATGCGGCTGGCCCGTGAGCAGAGCATCAGCGTGCTGCTCGACGGCCAGGGCGGCGACGAGTTGTTCTGCGGCTATCCCGGGCACTTCCCGCCGTACATTGCCGATCTGATTCGACACTTGCACTGGGGCCGGGCCGCGTCGGAGTTTTTCGCGCCGCCGCTGAAGCAGCATTTCACGCGAATGCGATTACTGGCGCACGTCGGCGGCAAGCTGCTGCCGCGGGCGCTGCAGCGATCGCTTCGCGAGTGGCGCGACCGACGGGCCGCCGACTACTTGGCGCCTGAACTGCTCTCAGCCAGCGAGCCGGAGATTCCACCCTATCAGCAGCGCATCCCGCGCGGCAGCCGCGAATTGCCCGCGTTCGCGCGGCACGGCTTCGATCGCTTCTGCTGGGAGCTGCTGCTTTCGACGAGCCTGCCCGGACTGCTCCACTACGAAGACCGCAATTCGATGGCGTTTTCGATCGAGGCCCGCGTGCCGTTTCTGGACGAGTTGTTTGTTCTGGGCGCGATGCAGTTGCACGCCGATCGCAAACTCCATCACGGGCGGACGAAGGTGATCCTGCGCGAAGCGATGGCCCGACGCGTGCCGGATGTCATACGCGAGCGGACCGACAAGATCGGCTTCGCCGCGCCGACGGCCGCGTGGCTGGCCGGGCCGATGCGGGCGTGGTGGCGCGATTTGTTCGCGGCGAAGTCGTTCGCCGATCGCGGTTGCTTCGAGATGAAGGGGGTCGAACGGCTGGCAAAACGTTTCGACGGCGGCGATCAGCTCGCCGCGCTGCCGATCTGGCGGCTGGCGATCGTCGAGGCGTGGGCTCGCCGCATGCTCGACCGGCCGGTCGATGCGGGCAGCGCGAACTCCAGCACGATCGGGTCGTGATCGGACAAGCGCTTGCCGCCGGGCGTTAAATTTCTCACGACGCGCGGCGGCTCGCCCGTCGCCGTCACTCCGCGGCCCGCGAACCAGTCGAGCTTGAGCGAGGCGATGTTGTTGAACGGCTTCAGCTCGCGTTCGACGTGCGCGAGGCACCACTCCGGCAGCCAGTCTTTGAGGTTGCTGCGGTCCTTTTCGGAGAGGATGCAGTGGTCAAGTGTCGTCGCGCCCAGCTCGTTGAGCGAGCGGAAGTCGTAGCCGCGGCGTTCAAGCAACTTGAACAGCCGCCGCTCGAAGAATCGCTCGGGGTAGGGGTAGTGCATCGTCAGGCAGCGGCGGACGCCCATCGCCACACGGACCCAGAAGCCGAGGATGGCCCAGGCGGCGCGGTTCGTATTGTGCGTGCTGGTGTTGAAATCGCCGCCGATCAGGGTGGGTAGTTCGCGATCACGATCGAGGGCATCGAGCAGCATGCGTAGCTGCCGCCGCCGGTGGCCGCGACTGGAGTGGGCGTCGAGGTGGACGCTCGCGCAGCGCAGCGGGCCGCCCGGCAGCTCGACCGTGCCGAGCGCCACGGCCTGCGAACCGATCCGTTTCTCCTTGCCGCGCATCTTGTCCTTGCCGTTCACCAGGCGGACGGAGGCCGCGTCGCGGATCGGCCAGCGTGAGAAGAACGCGTTGCCGTGGATGGCGTATTCGTTTTCGGCGGCGGTCGCCTGCTCCAGGCCGCTGCCGCGATCGAGATTGAGATAGCAGGGAACGAAGACCCCGTTGAGCCCCAGCTCGCGGGCGATCTCACCGGCCACGTCGCGGTTGGCCGAGCGGGCCATACCGAAGTCGAGTTCGGTGAGGAAGTAGAGATCGGCGTCGGCGAGCTGCGGATGGTTTCGCAATACGTCGATGATCGCATCGAGATGGATGCCGCGCTCGATGTTCCAGGCGACGGCGCGGATGGATTGCGACTGGTCAGCGACGGCACCGGCCGCTGCATTCTCAAATGTGACGACGGAACCGAGCAGGTCTCGAACCTGTCGTTCGATCGCGCGATATTCCGTAGCGGCATACAGCTCCGGAGTCGAACCGAAGCCACGGAGCGACGGGAAAAGCGGCGTCAGATTGTGACGTAGCTCGCTCGACATCGCGGAAACCGCCCACGCAGGACCCGATGGTGGAAAATCAGCCCTTCTCGTTCGAGCCGAAAATCTCGCCGAAGAACGCCCGCATCGCCACCCACGAGCGGTCTGCGGTCGGTTTGTGATAGGCCACGCCCTTTATGCCGACGGCGTCGGCCTTCTCGTTCGTGAAACTGTGGACGGCGTTGCCGTAGTAGTTCATCTCCCAGTCGGCCCCGGCCTTGCGGAGCGTGTCCTGAAACGCCGCGATCTGGTCGGCCGGAATCATCGGGTCGTCCGCGCCGTGCAGCACGAGGATTTTCGCCTTGACCTTCGTGCCCGGCGTGTACTCGATGCCGCCGAGGCCGCCGTGAAAGCTGACGACGCCGGCCAGGTCGGCCCCGGAGAGCGCGAGCTGAAGTACCGTCGAGCCGCCGAAGCAGTAGCCGATGGCCGCGATCTTGAACGGATCGACGTGCTCGTCCTTCAGCAGTACGTTGAGCCCGGCTTTGGCCCGGTCGAGCAGCATCTTCTTGTCCTTGCGAAACCGCCCGGCCATCTCGCCCGCCTTGTGCGGGTCGTCGGTGGCCATCCCGTCGCCGTACATGTCGAGGGCGAAGGCGACGTAGCCGAGTTCAGCCAGCTTGTCGGCCTGCTTGCGGGCGTGATCGTTCAGACCCCAGAACTCGTGTACGACCAGCACGCCCGGCCGCTTGCCCTTGAGGGCATCGTCGAACGCGAGATAGCCCTTGAGCGTGACGTCGCCGTCTTTGTAGTCGATCGGCTTGGTGACGAGCTTGGCGGATGCGGGAAGAGCAAACACTAATACGAACAGGGACGTCACAAGCGTTTTCATTTTCTCCTCCGAGGAAAGCGGTCGCGATCGAGGATTGTACCCGCTAGCGGCCGGATAGAGTCGCATAGAGCACGTAGCAGGCCGCGAGCGTGATCGCACTCAGCACCGCACCCGCGAGCGCCCGCCGCCGCCGCCGTGCAACATCCCAGCGGCGCCAGCTTTCATAGATTTCGCGCAAATCGTTCGAGCCTCCCGACTCGAAGTCGATCTTCGTCCCGCGCGACAGCCACGCCGCGAGGTCGACGTCGCCCTCCCAGATGCCGTGATAGAGATCGGCCGTGCGCTCGAAGCGGACGCGCTGCACTTGGCCTTCGCGGACGGCGGCATCGAGGTCGTCGAGCTGGTCGATCCGATAGACCTTTGCGCCGGCCGGCGGCGAGCCGTTCGATTGGACGAATGCGAGCGACTCGTTCATGCGGCAAACCCGAAGTGATGTGCCAGGTTCACGCTGACGAGCGTCAGGCCGGCGATGCCCGGCAGGCCGGCGTAGGGAAAGATGCTCGCGCCGACCAGCCACGGCGGGCCGACGTAACGCATGAACGGGCGGACGCCCATGATCATGAAGATGCCGCCGGCGTGTACGCCGATCGGCAGCCATAGGGTGCGCGTGCAGACGAAGCTGACGCAGAGCAGCATGCCGAGGGCGACGTGGCCGGGAAAGGTCCAGTAGCGCTTCACGCGTCGGACGTAGTGGGCGATCGCAAAGATCAGCGCGCCGATCGCGACCGCGACCGGCACCGTGAACGAATCGAGCAGACTCGCCAGCACGACGCCGCGGAACATCAACTCTTCGATCGTCGCGCCCATGACGGCCGATAGCGGCACGATCGCGACGCGGGCCGAGGACTTCGCGTTGCCGTGCCGCATCGAGAAACGCA
This sequence comes from uncultured Planctomycetaceae bacterium, assembly GCA_964549445.1. Classification (GTDB taxonomy): domain Bacteria; phylum Planctomycetota; class Phycisphaerae; order UBA1845; family UTPLA1; genus SpSt-539. The sequence continues at coordinate 34,187 of CAZJVS010000036.1, read as the reverse complement.
CGTTGTCGGTGACGGACCATGCCAGGTAGAGCAGGGCGAGATAGAGCGCGACAATCGCGAAGCCATGCACGGATTCGAGCCAGTAATGGCCGGTCGGAAAGTACTTCGCGTAGAATGCGAGGGGCGATTCGCCTTTGAGCAGCGGATAGACCAGAAGCACCGATGCGAGCGACGCGTTCGTAATGATGCGGTTAATGCTCTTGAGGCGCTTGGGCAGGCCGCTCGAGCTGATCCGCAGGCGCACCGGCAAGGCGGCCGCGCGGAGCATGATCGACTGGCCGAGCCACATCATCACGGGCACAAGCAGCAGTAGACCGAGCGCGAGCACGCGACTACACCGCCTCCGCCATCGTTGCCGAGCGAACCGGTGTCGCGAAGCGCGGATCGAACCGAAAGACACGCGTCCAGCGGTTATCGGCCCAGAGGAACCAGAGCGACGGATTCGCCCGCAGGTATTCCGAAAAGCGAGCGGCGAACCACTGCATCCGCTCGGCAATGGCCGACTTTCGCCAGCCGCGGCCCTTCGCGCTCACGTCGGCGCTGAGCGGACCTTGCAGCACCAGTCGCGTCGCCCGCCCCTCCGGACAGCCGGTCGCCGAGACGAGCGGCGCACCGGTCAGAAGTGACATGGCGGCCGGCCCATTGGGAAAATGAACAATGCGATCGAGGAACCGCACCGGCACGCCGTCCGCGTCCTTTTGCGGAAGGTCGGGCGTGATGACGAGCACTCGTCCGCCGGCCAGCGCATCGGCCAGCGTCGCGGCGCGGCGCGTCGGGTCGGCGGAGCTGGCCGGCTCGGCAATGAACGAAAGCCCGGTCGCCCGGCACCAGCGCTGCTTGGCTTCGAGCTTGCGCGGATCGCGCGAGTGACGGAGATAGACGGTCAGCGGGATTTCCTCGTTTAGCCGCGCGAGGATCATCAGAAAGTTCGTCACGTGCGCGCCGACGATGATTGCCCCGTTGCCGCCCGCCAGTGCGCGACGCAGCACGGCGACCGAATCGCCGAGTTCGATCTGCTTGTGAACCCGCCGGGCGAGGCCGGCCGACATCCGTCCGTCGGCGTCGGCCGGCGGATTGCGGAAGATGTGCATTGCGGCGGCCAAGTGCTCGGCCACGCGGCGGAAGTAGTCGCGATGAGCATCGGGGGAGTAAAGGCCGACGGCCCGCATGTTGTCAGCCACGAGGCGGGCCAGGACGGGCGACCGCGAACCAACGCCGGATACGACGCCCTGCGCGGCATCGACCAGCGATTCCGGCACCAGCGGCGCTGCTCGCAGGGCCGCGTTGCTCAGCGAGGCCGTGACCTGTCGGCGAAATGCACGCAGCAAGGAGATCGCTCCGCGGGAAAAATCGACGCCGAGCCAGTATATCTTCCGCCTTTCGCGGCGTCGCCCGCCGCCGGAATGACCGCTCATGCGACCTGCACAGACAACCCGCCGCCTTGTCATCGGCGCTTTGCTGCCGGCGCTGCTCGGCTCGGCCTGCACCGATCTTCAACTCCGCAAGTGGCGTAACGATGCGCTGATTGACTCGTATCGCTACCAGCTTGGTGAGCAATTCGTCGAAGTCAACGGCATCCGCATCTGTTACCAGGAGTTCGGCGGCGGGCCGACCGTCGTCATCCTGCCCGGCCTCGGCTCGAACCTCGACTACTGGGCCGATGCGGTGGCGTTCCTGGCTGCCAGCAACCACGTCATCGCCATTGATGCGCCCGGCTATGGCTTGTCCGAGAAGCCCGACGGCACGTATGACATCACGTGGATGGCCGAGCAGATCGTCGCGTTTCTCGATGCGAAGTCGATCGCCCGCGCGACCCTGATGGGCCAGTCGATGGGGGCGCATCTCGCCGTCATCATTGCCGATCGCCATCCCGAGCGGGTCGACAAGCTCGTCCTCGAAGGTTCGATCGCCAACTGGCCAACGGCCGGGCCGATTCTCGCTGGCGGTTTCCGCTACATCTGGAATGACGCCGTCACAATGGATCATCTGCGGCGGAACTGGCCGGACATCGTGAACAAGCTGTCAATCCACGATACGCCGGCCCGCGAGCGCATCCTGCGCTACCAGATGGCGCTGCGGGCCAACGCCGAGCGATATCGGCCGGAGGGACTCAGCTCGTCGCGCACGCTCCGAAGCATCCTGCTGACGAGTCTGCGCGAACGGCTGGCGACGATCTGTATCCCGGTGCTGCTGATCTGGGGAGTGAACGATCGCATTCACTCGGTCGATAACGGCATCGAACTTCGATCGCTGCTCGACGACTCGCGGCTTGTTGTCATTGCAGACGCCGGCCACGGCGCGATGATGGACCAGCCGGGCGAGTTCAGCCGGCTGGTCCAACGCTTCATCGAAGGCGGCACCGATGCCATCCGTGACGATCCCGAAGCGCTCGGGATCGCAATCGACTCGCCGCCCGCACCGCGCGCGGGCGCTACGACCGATGTGCGGGACTTCTAGCGCGTTGTCGGTGACAGTCGGAGACTCGCACACGACGAGCATGTGTCGCGCGGGCAAGCGCCTCGTCGCATCTGAGACTCAGTCTCAGTTTTTTCCGCCGGGCTCGTTCTGAGTCGCCGCTTCGTCGAATCATGACGGCTTATTCATGTTGGATCGTGCGTATAATGTACGGTCATCCGGCGTCACGCACCGACTGAATCCGGCTCCAGTATTCAAATCAAGGTGCGCCGATCGGATGCGGAGTTGTCATGAATACCACCGCCGTCGCGGCGCCCCGAACCCATCGCTCCAAGTCGCGAGAGGAGATCACGGCCGAGGTCGCACAGAGTTCCTGTTTCACCGCTGAGTCCGCCTGGCTCGCGCGCGGCGGATTCCCGATTCAGAAGCGCCCGCGGCTCTTCAAGCATCTCGAGAACGATCTCGTCCGCCTGATCTTTCCGACGACCGTCGCCGAGGTCGACGAGGGGACAGCCGTTGGTCTGGTGTGCCTCTACGATCAACGCCAGTCGCAGACGGTCTACGCCCACGCCATCTTCGCCGGGCCCTCGTCGAATGCCTCGCTGCGAAGCATCTTCAATCCGCCGACGCAGGCGAAACCCCAGCCCGGCGACGCCGGGAATCGCGCCATCGTTAAATTCGTTGCCTGGAAGCAGGCGGCCTGGAACCGTTTCCTCTGCGACGAACTCGAACTCGGCGTCGCCGCCGCTTCGCGTGCATGGCTGGCCTCGTTCTGGAAGGCGCTCGATCGGATGTACGGCGGTGGGCATCTGCTTGATTGAGGCCATGCGCCACATCGCTCGTTACCGCCCCATTCGCAATCCACGACTATTGCTGCTCGCGGCCGTGGCCATCGCCGGCTGTGCACCGCGCGACTTTCGCGCCGGCGTGCCCTGGACCGTTCAATCGCATCGGTCGAGCGACGCCGGGACACAGGCGGTCACCGAGATGCCCTACCTGCGCGTCAACGAATACCTGCTCGATCGGCTGCAATCCGTCGCGAAATCGCCCGGGCCGGATGGTCCGGAGCGGCTGCGGGCGCTCGTTCAGGAATGCCACGCACTCGCCCTGAATTCCAGCCGGGCGGAGATCGACCGCCTTCCACCCGATGCGGTCGATCAAATGTGGAATCGCTACTGCAGCGACGCACCGGCCACGCCGGACCGCCGCGTCGCCATCGAACAGCGCTACACGCAACTCCTCCAGGATGAGTACGCATCGTACGAACGCGGTCTGGCAGGCGTGAAGACCGGCCCGGAGGCGGCCCGTTTCGCCCAGACGATCTGCGATCGCGCCGCGCCCTCGGTCGCGCAGCAGCGCGGCAGCGGCCCGTTGCTCGAGTCAGTTCGAAAGCAGCACGAAGTCACGCCCGATTCTTCCGACACGGGCGGACCCGTCGCCGTCATCTACGAACCCGGCAACGCGACGATCGACGCCGCACGGCTCGCCCGTTTTGCACCGATCCTGGTGCAGGAGCGCGTCGACGCGCCGCGCTATCCTGCGCGCGATGACGAGATCGGAGCGATCAAGTTGGAGGGCTCGCACGCGCGAATTCGCGTGCTCGTACAGACGGACCAGCCGACACTCTACGCCTACGAGCGCCGTACGATGATACACGGGCGGGAGTTTCCGCAGCTCGTCTATTGCTGGTGGTTCCCCGAGCGCCCCCCGATGCAGCCGCTCGATCCGGAGGCCGGCCCGGTCGATGGCTCGACGCTGCGAATCACCCTCGATTCGCACGGCCAGCCGGCGGTGGCCGAGGTGATCGAGAATTGCGGTTGCTATTACCTCTGCCTTGTCTCGGAACAGATCGAGCAGCGGGCCCGGCAGGAGTATTCGGCACCGCAAACTGGGCCGGCGCAAGGCCCGGTTGCCGGGCGCTTCGTACCCCCGGCCGAAAGCGGGCGGCGTCCCATCGTTTTCAGTCACGCGGGAACCCATCGCGTGACTTCGGTGAAATTCGATCCGCGCGTGCTCGAGTCGAAGACGGCCCGAGCTCGCCAGCGCTATGCGCTGCGAAGTTACGACGAGCTGGAGAACATGCCGACCGGTTCGGGCCGGGCGAGCATGTTCGGGACCGACGGACTCGTCCACAACGCCGGCCGGCTCGAGGGCTGGTGGCTGGCCCCGACCGGAATGCGCAGCGCCGGCCAGCCCCGCCAGCGCGGCACCCAACTAATCTGCTGGGACAAGCAGAGTTTTGACGATCCGCACCTCCTCGAAAAAAACCTGCGGCTCCCGAGTGACTTCTAATCGTGACAGTTGGACTTGATCGACGAATCCTGCACGCGATAGGTCGTGCCGCGCCAGTTGATGGTCGTGTGACCCAGCCGACCGATCCATGCGGACGCGAGGATGCCAAGGACGCCGAGACACGAGAGCGGATAGAGCCAGAGGTAGCGAAGCTTGCACCGCGCGAGAGAGAAGAACCGCACGCTGGTCAACATCAGGGCGGCGAGATGAAGCAGACTCAGCGAACCGAACAGCCGCCACCAGCCGCCATCGCCCGCCCACCAGCGATTCCATACGGTCGGAAGGACGACGTAGGGCGTCAGCGAGCCGATAACGATCGACGCCATGCACAAGCCGATCTGCGCCGGCGTCAGTACGCCGACGTAGATGCGTCGCCAGCCGCGGACGAGTTCGCCGAGCGAGCGATACATGCGGACGCTGCAGATGTCGGCTCCGATGGCGCTCAGCACGCGCCCGCCCTGCGCCTTCGCGAGCCGGGCCAGCGGGATGTCCTCGATCAGCGCCGCTCGAACCGCCTGATGCCCGCCGATGGTCATGTAGAGGTCGCGGCGGACGAGCAGGAACTGTCCGTTTGCAAAGGCGGTGGGCGTCGCGCTGCCATCCGCTGCCGCGCGGCCGTACCAGATGACGATCATCGCGCCGCACAACGGCACCAGCAGCCGTTCCCAGAATCCGACGCTTCCGTCACGCGGCCAGAGACTGAGCATTTCGGCGCCGCGCGCCTGCGCGAATTGCACCGCGGACGACAGGCCGTGCGGCAGTACCCGACAATCCGCGTCGACGAAGAGCAGCCACGGCGTGTCGCTCTGCCGGGCGGCTGCCCACAGCGCGTGCGATTTGCCCAGCCAGTCCGGCGGCAGCGCGTCGATTCGCGTGACCGTCATTCGCGGGTCGCCCTCCGCCGCCCGCATCGCGACGCCGGCGGTATCATCGGTCGACCGGTCATCGACCAGCAAGAGCTTGAGCCGCGGGTAGTCCTGGCTGAGGACCGCACGAACGCATTCGCCAATCGTCACGGCCTCGTTCCGGGCCGGAACGATGACGCTCAGCTCTGCGAGCTCGGGGCTCGCCGGCCGAATGGGAACGCGGAGTCCCAGCCGTCGAATGCGGTTCATCGCAACGTGCTGCAAGAGCCAGATCGCAACGACGCCGATCTGAACGGCAGCCGCAACGGCCAGGACGGCATTGACAGTCATACGCCGGCGCTTCCGGGGAAGGGTTCCGTTTGAACTGGGAGTGGATTCTATGGCGACACGCGCCCTGAGACGATTGACCTCCGGCCTTGCGGGCTTTGCACTCGCGACAAGCTGCAGCGGACCGCAGCGCCTCTCCGACGCGATCAATCCCGCTGATGAGGCCGCCTATCTCGAACACCTGAACGCCGAAAAGCTGGACGGGCGGTTGGCGTACCTCAAGTGGAAGGCCCAGGAAGAGAAGGTCCCGCTTTCGCAGATCGAGCGGCGCGACGCTGAGATCGGCACCACCCGCAATCCCTTCGACGCCCATCGGGACGCGCGGGCGGTCAGCCGCGGCGCTGTGATCTACCAGTTTCATTGTGCCCGCTGCCACGGCGACGACGCCCGCGGCCGCGGACCGTCAGCCCTGCCCGATCACCCGGCAAACAATTTTCACGGTTTCGATCAGCGGTTCGCATCGACGCTGCATCGCGGCGCCCCAAAGCGCTGGTTCAAGAGCATCACCGAGGGTTATGGCGAGATGGTGAACTATCCCGACGGGACGACTCCCGCGATGCCCCCCTTCGGCGACAAGCTGGCCCGCGAACAAGTTTGGCTCGTGATTACCTATCTTCAGAGTCTGGACATGCACGCGCCCAAGCGCGCCGATCGCGGCGGCAGCACGGCGTCGCCGGCGAAGAGTTGAGCAAATGGAAACGCCGACGATTTTCCTGACAGGCGCGTCCGGGCTGCTCGGGCACTACGCACTCGCCGAGCTGATTCAGCGACGCTCGGCTCGCTGCCGCGTCCTGCTCTCCGCGCCGCTCGATCAAGGCCGCGTCCGATTGTCGCGCCTGCTGGCCGACATCGGCGTCGACCTCGGCGCCGCGGAGCGCGACGGACGCCTCGAACTTGTCGCCGGGCGCGTGCCGGAGCCGTTCGATTCGGCGCTCCTGCGCGGGATGGACCGCATCATTCACATCGCCGCGTCGACCGATTTCCGATCGACGCTCGACGGCGAGCCGTATCGAACGAACGTCGACGGGACTCGCACTCTACTGGATGCCGCGCGGGCCGCCGGCGTTCGGCGGTTCATGCTCGTCAGCACGGCATTCGTCGGCGGCTTGCAGAGCGGTACGCTGGCCGAGCGCGAAATCGACGCGGTCGATCCCACGGCCAACGACTATGAACGGTCCAAATGGCAAGCCGAACAGGCCGCGCGCGAAGCGGCCGGCGGCGGGATGGATGTTCTGATCTGTCGGCCGTCCATCCTCATCGGCGACCGGGCCACCAGCCGGACAACCAACTTTGGAGGCGTCTACATCCTCGCGCGGGCCGTGGAACTCCTCGCTCGGGCGATAGCGATCGAACCCGACATCGACCGCCATCGTGTTCCGCTTCGAATCATGGGCGACGCGAATGCCACGCTCAATCTCGCCCCGGTCTGCTGGACCGCGCGTCATGTCGCGCGCCTGGCGACTCACATCGATTGGCCGCGACGGGTCATCAATCTCGTCAACCCGCGCCCGCCGACCTGCGGCGAGATCAAACGCTGGCTGGAGGAGTGCTTCGATCTCAATGGCGGACAGTTCACCGCCGAGCGCTGGCCGTGGCCGAACGCCTCGCGCTGTGAGGAGGCGTTCTATGCCGCCGGCGAGTTCGTGCATGGCTACTTCCGCCGCAACATCGGATTCGAGGCGGGCTATCTCGACGACTGCGGCGAGCACACGCCGCTGACCGACGAGTCCCACTTCAAGCGCTGCGTGGAGTTTGCCCGTCGCAAGGAGTGGGGCCGCCGCCGTCGATCGGCCGCGCCGCGGGAAGACGGCGTCGATCCGAGCTGGTATTTCGAAGACTTCATGATTCAGCGCCTGCCCGAATCGCCGGTGGCCCGGTTGGAGACGCTGACGGCCGTCGTGCGCTATGTCATCCGCGACGTGCCCGACGCCGATTGGGTTTGCCGGTACGACGGCGGACGGCTCGCCGCCATCGATCGCGCCAACGACCACAGCCGGCCGCAGTTCGGCTTCCGCGTGGATCGCGACGCATTCAGTCGCATCGTGCGCGGGCGGCAGGGCCTGCAGGCCGCATACTTCGCAGGCCAGGCCGAAATGTTCGGCGACATTCTGCAGGCGACGAAGATGGTGCCGGTCATCGACGCTTTTCTGCGACAGTTTCCGGTGACGCGGGAGATGAATCGGCAGTGAGCATGGCCGCGGACGTCGTTGATGAGATCGTCCTGATCAAGGGCGGAGCCGGAACCGTTCGCGGACGACTCGCCTACCCGGCGGCCGGACGCCCCGCGCTTGCGGCATTGCTCCTGGGCGCTCACCCGCTGCTGGGCGGTGATGCCGACAACAACGTGCTGCGCGCCCTCCGCGAGGGGCTGGTGAGCCGGCGAGCGGCTGTCCTCTCATTCGACTATCGCGGCACCGGCGGCAGTGACGCCGACGGGCTCAACTGGGAACGGATGATCGCCGATTTCTGGCGCGACAGCCGCGTTACCGAGGAGTTTCTCTGGGTCGATGACGCGCGAGCCGCGCGCGACTGGCTGCGAGCGACCGTTCGATCGCGCCTTGTCCTCGTCGGGTACAGCTTCGGATGTCGCGTGCTTTCGGAACTCGCGGCGTCGAGCGAAGCCCAGGCATTGGTCTGCGTGTCGCCCAACCCGGCGCAGCACGACCTGTCGAAGCTCGCCGAAACCCAAATTCCGCTGTTCGTCGTTTCGAGCGACAATGACTTTTCGTGTGCGGCGAGCGTGCTTGAGAGTTGGTACGACGCTCAACGCTCACCCCGACAGCGTCTGCTCATGGCCGGCGCCGAACACTTTTTCCGTGGACGCGAATCCGAACTCGTCTACGGGGTGTGCGCCTTCCTCGCCGAATGCGGTCTGATCGGCGGTGTGTCATGACGCTTTCCGCCCGCGCCCGAGAGTCGATCGAAACCCGGCTCGCCGAGGTGCTCGCCGTTCACTTCAATCCGGAACTCGGAACACGCTACTGGCTCGAGTTGGCCGCCCGTCTCGACTTCGATCCGCGCCGCGCCATCCGCCACGTCGAAGATCTCCCGCGCCTGGGGTTCATGCTTGAATCCGACCTGCGAACCCGGCCGTTGACCGACTTCATCTCCCGCGAGGCATTCGCCCGGCCTGGCGACCTGGCCGTCGTTCAGACCGGCGGGACGCTCGGTGCGCCAATCTGGACGGCCTACACGCATTCCGAATACGAGGCCGCGTTCGTGACCCCGTTCGTCGCGGCCGCTGCGCACGTTCACTTCCCGCGCGGCGGAACATGGTTGTACGTGGGACCGACCGGGCCCCACGTCATCGGCCGGGCGGCGCGGTCAATCGCCCGCACCACGGGCGCGATGGATCCCTTCACCGTGGACTTTGATTCCCGCTGGGCGAAGAAGCTTCCCGACGATTCGTTCGCGGCTCGCCGCTACGTCGACCACGTGCTCGATCAGGCGATGAGCATCGTCGAGACGCAATCGATCACGCACCTGTTCGCCACGCCGCCGGTGATCTCCGGACTGGCCGAGCGGATGTCCGCCGCTCAGCGAAACCGAATGGTCGGCGTGCACTACGGTGGACTTTGCCTCGCACCCGAATTGCTCAGACGCCACCAGTGCGAGTCGTTTCCCAATGCGGTGCATCTGTCCGGCTATGGCAACACGCTGTTCGGCTGTTGCCTCGAGCTCGACGCGTCCGCCGGCCGCGAGCTTCGCTACTTCCCGCATGGCAGCCGCGTGATATTTGGCGCGTGCCGCGATGCCGCCGATGCAAGCTCGATCGACTATCTCACTACGGATGTTCGGGGGCGCTGCGTTTTCAGCCGGCTCGACCGGACCATGCTGATCATCAACATGTTGGAGCGCGATTTCATCGCGCTGACTCCGCCGCCGCCCGGCGCTCCGGCCGCGTTCTTCGCCCATGGCGTGATCGCCCCTGCTCCCCTGCTCGACACCGACCGTCCGCTTGCCGCAGGCCTCTACTGAATCGCGCCGGCCGGGTTGGGTGAGCCGTCGAATTGCCAACGGGCTTATCGATCGCGCGCTGCGCTCGCCGTGTGCCGGTCGTTCGAGCTGCCGGATGCTCGCCGCGGCCCGGCGAGGATTTCAACGACGTAGTACGTACCGGTGCGCGAGTCGCCGGCCACGCCCACGCCAACATCATGGACGCGTGATTCGAGCAGACTCTTGCGGTGGCCCTCGGAGTGCATCCAGCCGTCGATCGTCGCGGCGGCGAGTTCTTCGGACGTGATGCCGCCGGGTACCGTGCAGGTGTAGAGATTTTCGCAGATGACGCGCGGCTCGTAGCCGGCGCGCTGTGCTCGGACGAGCACATCTCGGCCGTCGGCGTGATGGGCGAACCGCCCGGTCCGGGCCATGAACTCAGCGAAGCTGCGCGCCGCGTGGGTTAGTCGCGAATTCGCGCGCACGGCCCCGCTGCCGGACGCGATTCGAGTCGAATTCGTGCGTTCCACAACCTGCACTTCGACCACGGCGAACGCGGGACGCCCGCCCGGCGTAGTTTGTGGTATTGCCCGCACGGCCCCGGAGCGCGTACAACCGCCGGCCACTGCGAGCAGGCAGGCGAGCCATGGCACAAATCGAAGGCGGAAGTTGAGCACAGCCACGTTGAATTCCATCGGCACCCCGAAGCACACGCATGAGCGACCGCCGGCGACGATCGCGATTGTTGGCGCGTTCGCAGCCGTTTACATCGTCTGGGGCTCAACTTATCTCGCGATTCGCTTCGCGCTGGAAACGACGCAGCCGTTCCAGATGGCCGCCGTCCGCCACTTCACGGCCGGAGTCATTCTTTACATCTTCGCCCGATATCGCGGCGCCGTTCGTCCGACGCTCGCCCATTGGCGCTCGACCGCCATCATCGGCGGACTGCTGCTCCTCGGCGGCAACGGGGGCGTCGTCTGGGCCGAGGCCGAGTTGCGCCCCGGCGTGCCGCGCGTTGCGAGTGGCATGGCGGCGCTACTCGTCGCCACGGTCCCGCTGTGGATGGTGCTGATGGACTGGTTGCGGCCGCACGGCAGGCGCCCGACGCTTGGCGTCATCGTCGGCCTGCTCGTCGGCTTTGCCGGGATGCTGATGCTCGTGCTCGTGAAACACGGCAACGTCGCGGGCGTCAATCCGCTCGGCGCGATCGTGCTGATCATGGCGTGCTTCTGGTGGTCGCTCGGCTCGATTTATTCGCGGCACGCGCCGCTGCCGAAGTCGCCTCTGCTGGTCACGGCGATGCAGATGCTTGCCGGAGGCACGCTGCTCGGAATCGTTTCGGTGACGGCGGGCGAATGGAAGGGCTTTGACGTCACAGCCGTCTCGCCTAAGTCATGGGCGTCACTGCTCTATCTGATCGTCTTCGGCTCGCTGCTGGCATTCAGTGCCTACGTCTGGCTGTTGCAGGTCGCTTCGCCGGCGGCGGTCGGCACCTACGCGTACGTCAATCCGGTGGTGGCCGTGCTGCTCGGCTGGCTGTTTGCAAATGAGTCGCTCACCGCGCAGATGCTCGTCGCGGCGGCGGTGATCCTCGCCGGAGTCGTCATCATCACGACTTACCGCGGCCGCACGCCGCCCAAGCGAGCCGACGCGGTACCGCAATCCGAGGAAGCCGCCCTCGCCGAAGCGGAACATTGACGCCTCACCCCAACGGAGGTCCTCGACCTCCTGTCGCCCGTTTTGTTATACTGCGCCCAATCTGGGGGAGTTGGGAGAAAGTAGCATGTCCACCCCTCGACGAGCTCTGTTCGGCGCCGCCATCGTCGTCGCCGTGCTTCCGACGACGCTGTTTGCACAGGCCACGGTCCGGTCCCTGTTCGTCTCGAATAACGGCAACCTTGAAGGCAGCGTCACGTCGTTTCTGATCAACGCCGACGGCACCCTGTCCTTCGTAAACCGCATCATCACCGGCTCGCGAACCAGCACGGCCAATCCCTGCGCCGGCTGCAATGCCTACGAGATTTCCATCACGCCGAACGGTCGGTATCTCGCGATCGGTCATCCCGCGGGCGACCTCGACGGCATCACGATCATGCAGGTCGCCGCCGACGCCTCCGTTTCGCAAGTCTTTCAACTGCCGCTGCCGATCGGCGTCGGGACGCCGCTCGACCTCACCTGGATCGACAACGAGTACCTGGTTGCGACGCGAACTGACACGAATCCCGACGTCATCGTCACCTATCGCTTCGACCCCAACGTGCCGTCGCTCACCGAGCTGACGACCGCGGTCGCGGGCGGGAACAGCCTGGGATACCTCGTCACCCATCCGTCGCGGCAGTACGTCTATTCGAATGACTCCGGCGCGAACGTCGTCCGCGCGTTTCAGGTCGGCGTTAACGGCGCCCTCTCGCTCATCGATACCGAATCGACCGGCGGCACCTTCCCGCTCGAGCTCGCGGTCACCCGGGACGGCCGGCGTCTCTACGCGGCCGGCGGCATCAGCAATGGCGGAAACAAGGTCATCGGCCTCGACATCAATCTCGATGGCACTCTGAGCCCCATGAGCGGCACGCCGTACATTTCGCCGGGCGCATCGCCGTCGAACGTCTATGCCGATGACGCGGGCACGTTTGCTTTCGCCGGGCACGGCACCGACGCGACGGTGCGCTCCTTCGCAATCGACGCCGTTACCGGCGCGCTCACATCGACCGGCTTCTTCTTCGACGTCGGCCTGCAGGGCACGCTCGGCGACGTCGCCGCCCGAGCCGGGCTCATGTTCGTCACCGACAATTCGACGGCCACGGACGGCCTGACGGGCATTTACTCGTTCAAGGTCGGCACGGACGGCTCGCTCGCTCAGCTTGGCGCCATCAACGTCACCGGCGGCATCGCCCCGCGATCAATCGCCACCTGGATCCCGAGAATCAAGGGCGACATGGACTGCGACGGCCTTGTCAACGTCATCGATCAGCCGCTGTTTGTGCTCGCGCTCATCGACCCCGCCGCCTACACCGCGCAGAACGTCTATTGCGACGTGCTTCTTGCCGACATGGACAACGACGGTGACGTTGACGGTGACGACGTCCAGCTCTTTGTAAACGTGTTAATCGGTCCCTAACCGCCACATCCGCCGCATTCTTGACGCCGCGCGCGCCGACCGCCACAATCGCGCTACGATTTCCTCGTCGGCGCGTGCAAACCCGGCACATCAACGTCCGGGAGAGTGGCCTTGTCTGTCAGAGTTCTCATGCTGGGTTGGGAGTTTCCGCCGTTCATCAGCGGCGGACTGGGCACGGCGTGCTTCGGCCTGACCAAGGCCATGAACGAGATCGGCACCCAGGTCCTGTTCGTCCTGCCGCGATCGGTGCCACTCGGCAAGGCCACGCACGTCACGCTCGTCACGCCGCCGCGCAGCAAGGATGATCCCGAGGGATCGCGCTACAAGCTCGACCACCTCGAAAACGTCGTCTTTCAAACCGTTAACGCCAGCCTGTTTCCCTACACGCTGCCGCCGAAGAAGGGCAGGTCGGATGAGGAAGAGATTCCGGACGGCTACGACATCACCGATGCCGGTGAAGTCCGCCCACGCCGCGGCGTGCGGGGCGTCGGCGGTTTTGTCTCGGCACTCGGCCCGGGCGAGCACTACGGCGGCGACATGTTCGCCGAGACCGAACGCTACGCCAGCATGTGCACCGCCATTGCCCGCAATGAGAAGTTCGACGTCATCCATGCCCACGACTGGATGACCTACCCGGCCGGCATCGCCATCGCCGGACTCACCGGCAAGGCCCTGGTCGTTCACGTCCACTCGACGGAGTTCGACCGCTCCGGCGAAAACGTCAACCACCGCATCTATCACATCGAGCGCCAGGGTGTTCACGCTGCGCAGCGCGTCATCGCTGTCAGCCACCTGACCAAGAATATCCTCGTCGCCCGCTACGGCGTCGCGCCGGAAAAGATCGAAGTCGTTTACAACGCAATCGACGAAGTCAACGGCAGCGGTGCGCCCCCGCCGATCACGCGCGACGAAAAGATCGTCCTCTTCCTTGGCCGCATCACGATGCAGAAGGGCCCGGAGTATTTCATCGCCGCCGCCAAGCGGGTCCTGGAGGTGATGAGCAACGTCCGCTTCGTCATGGCCGGCTCGGGCGACATGATGCGGCGGATGATCGAGCTGGCCGCCGAGATGGGCATCGGCCACAAGGTCCTCTTCACCGGCTTCCTCCGTGGCGACGACGTCGCCCGCGTGTTCAAGATGGCGGACCTTTACGTCATGCCGTCGGTGAGCGAGCCGTTCGGCATCGCCCCGCTCGAGGCCCTGGCCCACGACGTGCCGGTCATCATCAGCAAGCAGAGCGGCGTTTCGGAAGTGCTCACGCACGCGCTGAAGGTCGACTTCTGGGATGTAAACGAGATGGCCAACAAGATCATCGCGGTGCTGCGACACCCGCCGCTGCAGGCGACGCTCCGCGAGCACGGCCAGTTCGAGATTCGACGGCTGACCTGGCGCGACTCGGCCGAGCGCTGCATGCACACCTATCAAGATGCCATCGCGCGGCGCCAGCCCGCACTGGTATGACGCTCGCCCGAACCGTCCGCACCTGGGGCGAGATGATCAAGTTCTCCCACTCGATCTTCGCGCTGCCGTTTGCGCTGATCGCCATGACGCTCGCCGCTCGCGGACTGCCAGACGGCCGGCCCGCCTGGGGACAGATTGCCCTGATTGTCGGCTGCATGATCGCCGCCCGCAGCTTCGCGATGACCTTCAACCGTATCGCCGACGCCGCTATCGATGCTCGCAATCCGCGCACCGCGAACCGTCCAATCCCCGCCGGCTCGATCACCCGGCAGCAGGCGTGGGCCTTCATGTTCGTCGCCGCGCTCTGCTTCGTCGGCCTGTGCGCCGGCTTCCTCGCATACGACAACCGCTGGCCGCTGAAATTGTGCCTGCCGGTGCTGGCGTTGCTCGCGTCGTACTCTTATGCGAAGCGGTTCACGTCGACTGCACACTTCATTCTCGGGGCTGCTATCGGCTTCGCCCCCCTGGCCGCGTGGATCGCCATCAACCCCGCGACGCTCGGTCTGCCCGCCGTATTACTTGCCTCCGCGGTCATGTTCTGGATCGCGGGGTTCGACCTCATCTACGCCTGCCAGGACATCGCCATCGATCGGCGCGACGGCCTCTTCAGCATCCCATCGCGGCTCGGCCCCGCCGCGGCATTGGCGTTGTCGCGAACCTGCCACATCGCAGCCGTTGCCCTGCTCGCATTTCTCGGACGCTCCGGGCAACTCGGCCCGATCTATTACGCCGGCCTGGCTGCCGTGGCCCTGCTGCTGATTGCCGAGCAATCGGTCGTCCGCCCCAATGACTTTTCCCGCGTGAATCTCGCCTTTTTCACCATCAACGGCATCGTCAGTGTCTTGTTCGCGGCTGCGGCGATTACCGATATTCTGCTTCATTCCCGCCGCTGACCTTCCGGATTCGCTCTTTTGCCCCTCTGCCGGGCGTAGGGTATAGTTTTTCACATGCTCGGCGGATCGACCACGATTGTTCGTATTGCCCTGACCCTCGCGGCGGCGGCGGGAATTCTCGTCCATCCGTCGTACGAGAGCGCGCGATTCGCCCGGACGCACAAGGCCCCGCAGCCGCTCGCAAAGAAGACCGACAAAGACGCCCAGCGCTCCAAGCCCGCGCCGCAGCCGGTCACGCCGGTGGCCGTCCTGTCGCCCGATACCGCCCTGACCAAGCCGAGCGCTCACGCGAAATCCTGCGGCGAAGTGCTCGCGGCCAGCGTTCGGCCTGGCACGCTGATGACATCCGCGTCGCTGCACAGCATGCTTCATCCGATGCCGGACGCCCCCACCGGGCGCCTGCATCGCCCAACTCATTTCGCACAGGCCCCTCCAGCGGCCTGATCGTCGCGATCGCTTTCTCTGGAATCGTCCGACGCGCCGACTGTTAGGCGCGGTGTCTTTCACGATTTTTCACGGTCCTTTTCTCGACTCAGGTGTTTTGCCATGTACGAACGACAGATGTGGTGGAAGATTCTCCTCGTCGGCGCGGCTGCGGCCTTCGCCATCCAGGCCGCCTTCCCCCTCGAAGAGAAACTGAAATTCGGAATCGATCTCTACGGCGGCTATTCGCTGCTCTACGAGATTGACGACTCCGGCCTCGACGCCGGCCAGAAGAAGGACATCGCCGAGCAGGTCATGAAGACCCTGCAGGAGCGCGTCGATCCCGAAGGCGTTCTAAACCTCGTCTGGCGACCGGTCGGGGCCAATCGGCTCGAAATCCAGATGCCGCGGCCGTCCGAGCGCGTGCAGCAATCGCGGGCCGAGTATGACGCCCTGCGCGATCAGCTCCGTAACACGAACATCAAGCGCGGCGAAATCCTGGCCGCGATCGCCCGGCCGCAGGCCGAACGCGCCGCCGCCATCGAGTCACTGATTCGCGGCGTGCCGACACGCACGCAGCGCCTGGCCGAGCTGGTCGAACTCGAGGACGCGCTCGCCAAGGCCCGAGCCCTGCCCCAGACGACCCAGTCTGCCGACGCGATCGCCGACAACGAAGAAATGGCCGAGACCAAGATGGACCGGGTGCTGGCCACCAACGTCGATCTTTCGCGCGTCCAGACCGTGCTGGATGCCCCGCCCAAGTCGAAGTTCCGCAAGGAGGAAATGGACAAGCTGCTCGCCGCAGCCCCCGACCATGCCGAACTCATCAAGAAGATCGTCGACACCCACGACGCCTGGCGCCTCAAGCGCGGCCGCGAAGGCACCCTCGACGATCCGGCCGATCTCGAACGGCTGCTACGCGGCGCGGGCGTCCTTGAGTTCCGGATGCTGGCGGAGTCCGACGCCGCCAATCCGAACCAGTTCGACGCGTACCGCGACAACCTCAAGCGATTCGGTCCCCGTCCGCGCCCGGGCGAGGAGACCTTTGCCTGGTTCGAGGTCGAAAAGCCGCGCGACTTCTTCAAGCACAATCTCGATCTGCTCGAGAACGACTTCGACAAGCGCAAGCTCAACCAGCGATTCATCGTCGACAAATACGGTGACAAGTACTTCGTCCTGGCCTACATCTCGCCCGCCAAGTCGCTCACCCATCGCCCGGGCGAGCAGGAATGGTCCCTCCAGAACTCCACCCCCCAGCGCGACGACCAGGGTCGGCCGGCCGTCGGCTTCGAGCTCGACGAGCGCGGCGGCGCGCGGTTTGACACGCTCACCCGGACGAACAAGGGTAAGCTGCTCAGCATCTTTCTCGACGACAAGTGCGTCTCATATGCCAACATCGAAGGCGTCATCCGCACGCGCGGCATCATTCACGGCAGCTTCAGCGTCAAGGAAGTGCAGGACCTGGTCAAGAAACTCAACGCCGGATCGCTGCCCCGCAAGCTCAAGGAGCCGCCGATCAGCGTCCGCTCAATCGGCCCGAGTCTCGGCGCCGCCAACCGCAGCGCCGGCCTCTTCTCCGCCTACCTCGGCGCGGGCGCCGTCACGGCCTTCATGGTCATCTATTACCTCTACGCCGGCATCATCGCCGTCATCGCACTCTCGCTGAACGTCGTCATGACGCTGGCGGTGCTCGGCATGCTCGGCGCAACGCTTACATTGCCCGGCGTGGCCGGCCTCGTGCTCTCGGTCGGTATGGCCGTCGATGCCAACGTGCTGATTAACGAGCGCATTCGCGAGGAGCAGGATCGCGGCTCGGGCCTGCGGACCGCCGTCCGGCTCGGCTACGAACGGGCATTCTCGGCGATTCTCGACTCCAACCTCACGACCTTCATTACCAGCGTTATTCTCTATTGGGTCGCGAGCGAGGAAATTAAGGGCTTCGGTCTCGTGCTCGCCGCCGGCGTCGTGCTGAACCTCTTCACCGCCGTCTTCGTCACGCGGCTCTTCTTCGAGTTCATGTGCATGGCCCGCGTTCCCCGCGAGCTCGTCCGCAACCCGCTGGTCGGCGCGGCCGGCGCAGGCGTGCTCGGCGGAATCATCTGGGCCGCCGCCTATTCCCTTACCAGCCCCGAGAAGCGCGTCGCATCGGTCACCATCGCACTCGGTCAGTTGCTGACCTATACCGCGCTCTGCACCATCGGCGTTCTGCTGCTGATGTCCATCGGGCGGTTCATCCATCACCTCGTCCGGCCCGACCCGAACGGCCGCCTGCCGATGCTTCATTTTTTCGGCACGCCGAAGGTCGATTGGTACCGAATCCGGCGGGTCTTCTACGCCATGTCGATCCTGCTGACGCTGGGCGGCATGATCGCCTTCCTGACCCGCGACAAGAACCAGCTCTATGACATCGAGTTTCTCGGCGGCACCGCCGCGCAGATCGACTTGAAGGTCCCCGGGTCGGCGAACGAGGCCGAACTCGAAGCCCGACTCAAGAAGGCGGCGGAGCAGATGCGATCGATGGCGGACGCCATCGAGAACAAGTCAACCATTACCGGAAAGGACGGCGCGTTCATCATTCAAACGCCGGGCGTGCCGGCCGCGCGCATGCAGGAGTTTGTGCAGTCCGTTCTCGGCGGCTGGCTCTTGCCGAACGGGGTCCGCGAAACGGGCGCCGACGCCGTGACCGTCACCCCGAAGCCCGAGCTCAAGGTGGCGATCCAGCCGACCGCCGGAGCAGAAACCGAACAGGCCAAGTCAGGCCTTGCCGGCGGGCTCAAGCAGTTGGCCCGTCAAATTCGACTGTGGGCCGGCGACCTCGCCGACGCCCAGGTGCAGGCCGTCGAGGAGGTCGGCGCGACGAAGGGCGCCGCGTTCGAAATCGTCAGCCGCGTCACCAGCAAGGAAGTCGTCGTCTCGGCCCTCCTGTCGTCGATGAGCGACCTGGTCGATATTCCCCAGGCGGTTTCATTCGAGTTTACAAAGAACGACCGCATGGGTGGCGTCGATTACTTCCCGATCAAGGGCAAGGACCTCGCCGCCGTCACGGGCGACCCGGCCCTCGTCGGCGACCTGAGCCAGTGGCCGGGCGGCGTCGCGATCATCGTGAACAATCTCAAGCCCCCGCAGTCGCCGGATTCGATCATCAATCGCCTCAAGGTTATGCGGCTGCAACCGGGCTTCGAGAAGTATGGCTGGCGCAATACCGAAGTCATCCCCGTGAAGTCCGCCGTGGATGACCCCAGTCGTTGCACCGCGGTCGCCGTGGTCGTGACCGATGACAACTATGCATTCGACGAGTCGTCGGAGTCGTCCGAGACCTGGCGCTCCAACCTCGCCGAGCCGGAAGTCCAGCTGATCCGCGACGCCCTCGAACGCCAGACGTCGCTCGGCAAGATTACGCAGTTCGCCCCGCAGGTCGCGGCCGAGTCGAAGCAGAAGGCCTACATCGCCCTCACGCTCTCGTGGCTTGCGATCATCATTTACCTCTGGTTCCGCTTCGGAAAGATCACGTGGGGGGCGTCCGCGGTGTTCGCGCTCATTCACGACGTCATGGTGGCCGTCGGGATGATCGCCCTCTCGCAGTTTATTTCACAGACGGCGATCGGAAGAATGCTCCTGATCGACAGCTTCCGAATCGACCTCGCGATGGTCGCCGCCCTGCTCACAGTTGTCGGCTACTCGGTCAACGACACGATCATCGTGTTTGACCGAATCCGCGAAAATCGCGGCAAATCCGAAGAACTTCGGCCATCCCTCATCAATAACAGTATCAATCAGACCCTCTCCCGGACGGTCCTGACCGTCCTGACGGTCTTGATTGTCATCGTAATCATGTATATTTTCGGCGGCCGTGGCGTTCATGGCTTCATGTTCGCGATGCTCGTCGGTATCCTCAGCGGAAGTTACAGTTCGATCTTCGTGGCCAGCCCGCTCCTCGTTGCCCTCTCCAAGCGGGTGGCGAAGCCGGCCCGCGGCAAGGCGGAGCCCGTGATGGCCTGAGCCGAAAGCTCGGGAAAGGAGTCCCATGCGAACGGAAACACGGATAGGTGTCGTAACCGGTCTCGCCGTCGTCGTGGCCGCCAGTGTTTACTTCTGGCGAACCAAGGCCGAGGAGCGCGACGTCATTGTCGCGCTCACGCCCCGGCCGGCCGTCGGCGAAATCGGCCCGGCCGTCACCATTCCCAAGCCACAGCCGCCGGCCGTACCCGTCGCGCGGAATGTCGCGCCGCCGACGGGGGTCGCCTCGGCTTCCGACCCAAAAGCCAGTCGAGGATCGATCATCGATCCGCTCGTGCCGCTGATCCCGCTTCGCACCGGGCCGTCCGACTTGCTTCGCGAGGCCGCGACGCCGTCGGACGGATCGGCGTCGCAGGCCGGCGTCGGCACGGGCGCATCGCCCGAACCGCTCCCGCGCCTCGGCCCGCCATCGGCGACAACGCCGATCGGCCCGCCGCCGCAGCAAGCGCAGCGGCCCACCCCAGCCGCACCCACGGTCGGCGGCGTCAAAGTCCCGCCGTCCGCGCCGCCGGAAGTCTCCAAGCCCGTCAGCGAGCCGATGCCGTCCGAGTGGCCCAAGTACCACACCGTCGCAAGCGGTGAGACCCTGACCGCCATCGCGCGCAAGACATATGGCGACTCCCGACACACCGACTTGATCCTCGCCGCGAATCCCGAAGTGAAGGATCCGCGACAGCTCAAGATCGGCATGAAGCTCACGCTGCCTTCGCCGCTGCCGCCGGCGGCTTCGCCCATCGTCGAGGAGCCGCGGCCGACGACCCTCATGTCCCGCACGCAATCGCCGCCGGCGGTGACCGGCGACTCGCCGCATACTCCGACGGATCACGCCCCGGCCGGCGCAGCGACGGCAACCTATAAGGTCCAGCCGGGTGACTCCTTTTACTCCATCGCCGCATCGACCCTCGGCGACGGCACGCGCTGGAAAGAGCTTCTGGAGCTAAACAAGAAACTGGTCGGCAACGATCCCAAGCGGCTTCGCGTGGGCATGACCCTCGCACTGCCGGCCAAGTAAGCCCGGCCCGCCGCACATTGCGGGGTAAGCATGTCACTACTCGTCACCGGCAGCATCGGCATCGACACCGTCGAGACGCCCCTCGGCAAGGCCGATGACGTCCTCGGCGGCTCGGCCGTCTATTTCGCCCTCGCGGCCTCGCTTTTCACGCCTGTCCGCCTTGTCGGCGTCGTCGGGGCTGACTTTCCGAATGATCGCCTCGATGTCTTTCAGGGTCGCAAGGTCGACCTCTCCGGCGTCGAGCATCGGGCGGGCTCCAAGACGTTTCGCTGGCACGGCCGCTATGTCGGGGACATGGGCGCCGCCCAGACCCTCCGCACCGATCTCAACGTCCTCGGTGAGGCCGGACCGAAGATTCCGCCCGCGTTCGCCGACAGCCAGGTCGTCTTCCTCGCCAACACCCACCCCGCCCTGCAGCGCGAGCTGCTCGCCGGGCTCAAGGGCCCCAAGCTCGTCGTCGCCGACACCATGAATCTTTGGATCGACACCGCCCGGGCCGATCTGCTGAAAACGCTCGGCATGGTGCACGGCGTCGTCCTCAACGACGGCGAGGCACGCCAGCTCACCGGCAACTCCCACCTCATCGCCGCCGGTCGCCGCATCCTCGCCCTCGGCCCGCGATTCGTCATTATCAAGAAGGGCGAGCATGGTTCGGTGCTCGTGACGCGCGACGACTTCTGCGTCCTGCCCGCTTACCCGACCACCGACCTGGTTGACCCCACCGGCTGCGGCGACAGTTTCGCCGGCGGCATGCTCGGCTACCTCGCGTCGACCGGCCGCTGGGAAATGTCCGACCTTCGCTCGGCCATGGCCCGCGGCACCGTGACGGCGTCGTTCACGATCGAGGGCTTTTCGTACGACGGGCTCATCAAGGCCGATCGCGCGGCTGTCGATGCCCGGCTCGCTTCGCTCCGCAACATCGTCACCTTCGGCTGACCGCCGTGCGACTCTTCGCCGCCATCGAACTCGAAGCGGGCATCCAGCAGGGCCTCGTCCGCCTGCAGCGCGAGTTTCGCCTGCCGCCGCACGCCATCCGCTGGCTCGGGCCCGATCAGATTCATCTGACGCTCAAGTTCCTCGGCGAAGTCTCGGACCCGGACGTCCCGCTCGTCTGCGAGGCCCTGCGCGAAGTCGCCGCCCGGACGCCGGCGTTCGAGTTCGAGATCGCCGGCCTCGGCTGCTTTCCGCCGCGCGGACCCGTCCGCGTCGTGTGGGTCGGCGTCAAGGAGCCGTCGGGCGTCCTCGCCCTCTGTCGCGAGCGCTGTGAGGCCGCCTTCGCCGATCTCGGCTTCCGACGCGAGCAGCGCGGCTACACGCCCCACCTGACAATCGGCCGCATCGGCGATCCGAAGCACTCGCACGATATCCGTGCCGGGGTGGAGCACCACGCCGACTTCCTCGGCGGATTGCAGGAGGCCGCGGAACTGGTGCTCTTTGAGTCGGTCCTCAAGCGAGAAGGCGCCGAATACGCCCCCATCGCGACCTGTCCGCTTCAGACGACTGCCTGATCCATCATTGTCCGCTTGCCGATTTGCATTAACATCGCCCGCGATGAACGGACTCATCGCCCAGGCACTCCCCAGTTCTCACTTTCGCCTTATCGACTGGATCGTCGTCGCCGCTTACCTGGCCGGCACGACCTGGCTCGGCGCGCGACTCGCCGGCAAGCAGGCCACCATCCGCGATTTCTTCCTCGGCGGCCGCAAGCTCCCCTGGTGGGCGGTCACCGGCTCGAACATTGCCACCGAGATCTCGGCCGTCTCGATCATCAGTGTTCCCGCCATCGTCTTCGCCGCCCGCGGCGACTTTCGCTATCTCCAGCTCGCCCTCGGCTCGATCGCCGCCCGCTTCATCGTTGCCTACTGGTTCGTGCCGGCCTATTACGCCCGCGAGATCTACAGCCCCTATCAGTACATGGGCCAGCGACTCGGCCGCAATGTAGACTACGCCGCAACCGCCCTCTTTATGATCGGCGCGACGCTCGGCCAAGGCGTCCGCCTCTTTACCACGGCCCTCGTTCTGCAAATCGTCACCGGCATCGACCTCTGGTGGTCGATCTGGATCATCGGCGCCTTCGCCGTCGTCTGGACGCTGATGGGCGGAATCACCACCGTCATTTGGACCGACGTCATCCAATTCTCCGTGCTCGTGGCCGGCGCGGTGGTCGCACTGATCTGGGTGTTTCATGTCGTGCCGGGCGGATCCGCTGAAGTCTGGCGTGTGGCGAGTCAGGCGGGAAAATTCCGCGTCCTCGACTTGTCCGGCAATTTCGCCAACGAATACACCCTCTGGAGCGGCCTGTTCGGGATGACGTTTCTCAACCTCGCTGCACTGGGCACCGACCAGGTCATGGCCCAGCGCATCTTCTGCTGCCGCGACGTCCGTGACGCCCGCAAGGCCGTCCTCGCGAGCAACCTCGGCCTGCTTATCCCGGTGCTGCTGCTCTTCGTCGGCGCGGGACTCTTTGCCTACTTCCATCACTTTCAACTCTCGCCCGAAGAGGCCGCCATGGTCGGCGAACGCGGCGATCGCATTTTTCCCATCTTCATTGTCAAGGTGCTGCCGGCCGGCATCACCGGCCTGGTCATCGCCGCCATCTTCGCCGCCGCGATCTCCACGCTTGACGGCACGCTCGCCGCACTGTCGCAGACAACGGTGATGTCGATCTACGTGCCCCTTCTTCGGGCGTGGAAGAATCGCACGATCACCGCCGACGACCACCACGCCGTCACCGTCTCGCGCTACTTCGTCGTCTTCTGGGGAGTCGTCCTCAGTATCGCCGCCACGGCACTCATCCCGCTCCGCTTTGGCCGCCTGATCGACCTCGCTCTTTCGGTCCCCGCCTACACTTACGGCGCGCTGCTCGGAACGCTCCTGCTCGCCCTGCTGCCGACGCGCTGCGACGACCGCGGCCTCGCCTGGGGCGTGCCCGCCTCGATCCTCGCCGTCGTGGCCGTCAGCGTCCGCGGCCCGGAGCGATTCGCCCCGTTCATCCCGTGGATCATCGCCGCCGGCTGCGTTCTCCTGGTAGCGTCCGCGGTCGCTGCCTTCCGCCGCGATCCGGCTAGAATCTGCCTCGTCGTCGGCGCGGCGGCGACGATCGCCTTTCTGCATTGGCTGACATTTCCGCGGCTCGCGGGAAGTCCGGGCGTCGTCCTGGCCTATCCGTGGTACTACCCGATCGGATCCCTTGTCACCTTTGTGCTCGGATGGGGTCTGGCGGGAAAGAAGAGCGCTTCGAGTAACTGACACGTGCAAGAGGAGATCGAACAGCTCGACGAGCCGGGGCTCGTCACCGCCGAAGCCGGCGAACCCGAAATGGGCCTGGCGCCGGGTGACGTCGAGGCCGCGACTCACCTGCCCTCGCGTTCGCGCGTCGACCTGCTCTCCGGACCCGTTCCCTCCGTCGTATTCTGGCTCGCGCTTCCCGTTCTGGGCGAGCAGCTTCTCAACTCGATGGTTGCCTGGAACGACACCTACCTCGCCGGCCGCATCAGCGCCGTCGCCACTTCCGCCGTCGGATTCGGCGCTTACATCGGCTGGCTCGTCAGCATGTTCTTCAGTCTCGTCGGCATCGGCGCGACGGCCATCGTCGCCCGCAGCATCGGCGCCGGAAACCGCCGTGACGCCAACGTTGCCACGAACCAGGCCGTCATGCTTTCGCTCATCCTCGGCGTCGCCACAACCGCGGCGCTTTACGCCGCCGCGCCGGGCCTCATTCGCATCCTCGGCCTCAGCCCGGAAGCGGCGCCGATCGCGATTCGGTTCATCCGCACCGACGTCTGGGGTTATCTCGCCGAGTCGCTGACGTTTATCGGCGCGGCCGCCCTCCGTGGCGCGGGCAACACGCGCACGCCGATGAAGCTCATCGGCGCTGTCAACATCGTCAACGCCATCGCCTCGTGGATTTTGACCTTCGGCATCGGCTCATGGCCGGGCCTGAGCACACCCGGCATCGCCATGGGAAACGTCGTCGCCCGTAACGTCGGCGGCGTGATGACGCTGTTCCTCCTGCTTCGCGGCTGCAACGACCTCCGCCTCTCGTCGTCCCTGCTGGCGCCGCGCCTCGATTGGATCTGGCGCATCCTCCGCATCGGCCTGCCCGCCTCGGCCGACGGCGTGCTGATGTGGATCGGCCACTTCCTCTTCCTGCGCGTGATCACCCACGCCCCGCACAACGGTGCCGCCGACGTTATGTTCGCCGCCCACATCATCGGAATCCGCGTCGAGTCGCTCTCGTACCTCCCGGCCTTCGCCTTCAGCGTCGCTGCATCGACGCTCGTCGGCCAGAATCTTGGCGCGGGAAACCCAGACCGCGCGATTGCATGTGTTCACCAGGCCCGCCGGCAAGGCCTCTATATGCTCCTGTTCACCGGCGCGCTCTTTCTCTTCGGCGCCCCCGTGATCTTTCGGCTGCTAACGAACGACCCCGACGTCGTTGCCTGCGGCGTCCCCGCCCTGCGCGCACTGGCCTTTATCCAGCCCTTCGTCGCCATTCTGATCGTCTATCTCGGCGCGCTGCGCGGCGCGGGTGACACCCTGCTGCCCATGATTTTCACGGTGGTGGGAATACTGGGTCTGCGCGTGCCGATCGCCTATCTCGGCGGCGTCGTCCTGCGCGGCGGCTTGATCGGCGTCTGGTCGGGCATGTTCGTCGACCTCATCGTCCGCTCCATGCTGATGACCTGGCGCTTCCGCAGTGGCAAATGGAAGCGGATCAAGGTCTGACCAGCTCGCGTACCGACAGCAGTTTCATTGCAAGCTCGAACGTCTCCCCGATCGACCGCTGAATCCGCAGATCGGCCAGATCGTCGAGCGGCGTCTCGCTCTTGTTAATGATGACCAACTTGGCCCCCGCCTGCTTTGCATGGACCGGCAGCATTGCCGCCGGTTGCACGACCAGCGACGAGCCGATCGCGAGGAACAAATCGCACCGCTTGGATATCCGCGTCGCCTCGGCCAGCACATCCGCCGGCAGCGCCTGCCCGAAGGAGACGGTCGCCGACTTCAGCCACCCGCCGCAATCGTCGCACGTCGGCGTCTCGACGCCGGCCTCCAGCCGCTGCTGAATCTCGGCCGCCGGCCACCGCCGCTCGCACGACAGGCACATTACCTGCCGCGCGGTCCCGTGCAGTTCCAGCACGCGCCGGCTGCCTGCCATCTGATGCAGCTCGTCGATGTTCTGCGTGACGATCGCTTCGAGCCGTCCGGCCGACTCCAGCCGCGCCAGGGCCGTGTGTCCGGCGTTCGGCTTCGCCGCCGAAAAGTCGGCGTATGACTCGTGGCGGATCCGCCAAAACGTCCGCCGCGCCTCGTCATTGGCCAGAAAGTCCTGAATGGTGACCGGCTGATATCGCGACCAGACCCCGCCCGGGCTGCGAAAGTCCGGGATGCCGCTCTCGGTGCTGATACCCGCACCGGTAAACGCCACCGCGCGACGTGACCTCGCCAGCATTTCTGCCAGTCGGCTCACGTCGGCGGTATTGTTCGACGACATGCCGGCCATCTTATCCGATGGCGCGGCCCGGTTTCATCGCGCGAAGATCGCGAACTGATCGTTGAACAGCCCCTCGCGATCCAGCGGCACGATGACGTCCGTCCGGCCGTTGGCGTCGATATCGACGAACGCTGGCCAGCCGATCGTCGCGACCGGGTTCGTGCTCGCGATCGAGAACGGCTGCCACCAATCGAGGAAGTTGGCCCCGCTCCGTGGATAGAAGCCGCTCATGCGACCGCCGGCCCCGGTCCAGATGTCCTGCTTTCCGTCGTCGTCCACATCGATGACGTGGACCTGCGTCACCGGCGTGTCGGGAAGAATGCCGACGTTGTAAACCGACCACGGAAAATTCTGCAGCTTGACTGTCGCGAAGCCCGGATTCCGGAACCACTGGACGAGCCCGCCGAGATTGGTCGCGGCCGCCACGTCCGGCGTGCCGTCCCCGTCGATGTCGCCGACACCGATGACGTTCGCCCCGAGGTCCTGCTGGCCGACGAATCGCCGCACCCACCGCGGCATCGCCTGGGCCGGGTTTGGGTCGATGGCCGCCCCGCCCGGATTCTCGAGCCAGCGGATGTTGAAGCTCTCGGCCGGCGACAGACTCGCAATCAGGTCGGAGTCACCGTCGCCATCGATGTCGGTCGCCCAGATCTGATTGGCATCGGGAGCATCGACCTCGATGAACGGCGGCTGCACGCCGAGAGGACTCGGCCGCGGATTGCCCCAGGCCGCGCCACTGCGGGCGTTGACGGCGCCCGGATTAAGGAACATGAAGATAAATCGCTTCGGCGTCGTCCCGCCGCCCGGCGGCTCGTTCGACAGAAACGCAATGTCCGGTCCGTTGATACCGTCAAAATCGGCGAGCGCCATGTCGACGATCGAGATATCGTCATTCTGCCGCAGCGCGTTCGGAAGCGGAACGGTCAGCCAGCTCAACTGATCGCGCGGATCGGCCGGCGAGAAGATTAGCACCACCTGGCCGACCTTCGACGCGCCCGAGCCCGGCGCTGGCGCAAAGCCCGTATTTTCGACCGCGACCGCGAAGTCGGTGTGCCCGTCGCCGTCGAAATCGGCCGCGCCGATCCGCACCATCCGCGTGAGCGGCGCACCGCCCGCGATCGTCATCTGGTCGTAGAGATTCGTCACCGCGTTGCGCATGAAGATCTGAACCACCTGCGACTCGGACGCGATCGACGCAAAGTCCGGCCGGCCGTCGTTATCGAGGTCGCGGCTGATGATCATGTTGCCGCCGGCCGTCGCCTCGAGCAGGTTGTCGAGTCGGCTGATGCGGTAGCTCGGCCCCGGAATCGACGCCGGCGCCGACGTCGTTGGCACCGTGTTGCCCGGATTGTTCGATCCGCCAGTCGACGGATCGGGCGTCACGATCCCGCCGCCGCCTCCGGTTCCGCCGTCGGGCGGAAATAGCCCGCCCGGGCCGAAAATCAGGTACAGGGCCGTGCAGCCCGATCCGCCGCCCAAGGCGGCCACCACAATGGCGCTCGCCAAAATGCGGGCGCGCAAAGACATCCTCCACTTCTCGCGGGTCGTTTTCATACGGATCATGTCACCATTCCCCCTGGCGATCGTTTAATGGTGTTCGTCGTGTGGAGCGGTCTGTCCGACCACCGGCAGCGACGCCAGCGTCCCCGGCGCGGACGCCGGTTGTGGCTGCGGTGCTGCGGCCGGTTCGCCTCCCGTCGATGGAGGCGCCGGCTCTTCCTCGACGAACACTTCTTGCATATCCGTCGCGTCGACATCGCGACGTAGGAGCAGGTAGATTAATGTACTGGCCGAGTGGTAGTAGCTTAGCAAAAAGCCCGCCACGACTGCAAACACCCCGTACACCCAGAGCGCGACCAGGAACCGCCCGAACGCGCTCCAGCCGGAGACAGTCGATTCCGGGAACGCTCCCCAGAACGGATTGCTGAAGTCCAAGGCCGGACTCTGCCACAACGCGTCGAGTTTGTGGGGAATATCGCCGGTTTTGCCGGTTGCGCTGCCCCAGTTCATGCTCAGCCCGACGAAGAAATGGACCGCGAACAGGGCGACCCGCACCACGAGCTTGACGAACCAGAAGCAGATCGAACCATAGACCAGCGCGACGCCGAAGTAGAGCAGCGTCCGCCAGATCCGCTCGCCCACGAATGAGAACGAGCGGCTCACCGCGTCGAACGCGTCCGAACCCTCGACCGCAATCGTTGGATACATCAGCGGGGCGCCCAGCGCCAAGCCGATCACGATCAGCGCAATGACAAAACCGCCGATGATCGCCAGGAAGAGAAACAGCGGCGCCACCAGCGTCCCGAAGCCTGGAATCGCCCCGAGCAGTCCGCCGATCCACATCAAAGCCCCGAGAATGACAACCACGCCCGCCGGCAGCAGCGGCGCCGTGACAAAACTCCAGAACTTCGCGCAGGCAAAGCTGCATGCCTTGCCCCACGGCAGATGCTCCTCGCGGGTCGCGGCCAATGCAACGACCCGGCAGATCGCCGCCCCGAAGAACGCCCAGACCGGCAGCCAGACCAGCAGCAGGTAGATCAGCGCGTACAGCGGGTGCATGACCGCCAGCCATACCTTGGCCCCGATTCCGTCGACCACCGCGCGGATTACCCCGGCGGGACTCAGCGACATGGCCGCCGTCGTCACCTCGAGCGCCATCGTGCGCATGTGATCGAGCAGCACCGCGAAGATGCCGCGGTGGCTGATCGCGCCCGATCTGGTCGCCTGTTCGATCCATTCGCTTGTGGCCGCCTTGCTGAACCCCGACTGAACGAAAATCTGCAATTCCGAGACGCCTCCGGCGATGGCGACGCTCGAGTTCTTTGACCACATCGTGTCCAGCACGCGGCCGGCGACGTAGATTGCAATGATCGCCGCCGTCGCGAACGTGAGACACTTGACGTTCCGCGCGAGCTTGAAGCCCGAAAACAGCGGAACAAAGGGAAGCAGATCAGACCAACAGATGCGGCGCTGCTCCGCGGACTCGTCCGGCATTGCGGCCAACCTCCTGCGGTGCGGCCCTGTGCTGGGCCCGTCAACGCGGGACGCATTATAAATGTCGAATTCGGACCGGCAACTGCCCGCGTTTAATAGATAACCACAATCGGGCGCACGCTCTGCGCACGATGCCCCGATCGGCGGCCATTCAGGACTTTTTCCCGGACTCTGACTTGGCGGGGGTCGAAGATTTCTTTTCCCCCAAATCCTTCCCCGTGGAGGTGCTTTCCTTCTTTCCATCTCCGCTCGAAGCCGGCTTCGACTCGGCCGACGCTGCCTTCTTGTACGACTCGCTGCGATAGTCGGTCTGGTAAAACCCGCTGCCGCGGAAAAGCAGCGCTGCGCCCGTGCCGATCAGGCGCTGTACCGGCCGCACCCGCCCGCACTTGTCGCACTTGCCGGTCTTGAGCGCCTTGGCCTTGATCGACTGAAAGACGTCAAAGATCGTGCCGCACTTCTTGCACTGGTACTCGTAGGTCGGCATCAGGCCCCGCCCTCGTCCGGCCGACGCGCCACCGCCACGACCGCCGCCCGCAGGACGCGATCGTTCATTCGGTAGCCCTTCACCATCTCGCTGACGATGTGCCCTTCGGGCACCGTCGGGCTCGGTTGGTGGATCAGCGCCTCGTGAAACCGCGGATCGAACGGCTGGCCGATCGTTTCGATCGGCTCGACGCCGTGATTCTTCAGAACCTTCATGAGCATGTCGTAGACCAGACGCGCCCCGTGCGCCACCGGATCGGACTCGGGCCGGTCTTTCAGTGTCGCGAACATCCGCTCAAAATTATCGACGACGGTCAGCAGGTCTCGCGCGAATGACGCGTTCGCGTTGCGGATCGCCTGCGCCCGCTCGTCGCTCAGCCGTCGCGTGACGTTGGCGATCTCGGCCTGAGCGCGGAGAAATTTGTCGCGGTACTCGACGAGTTCCTGCTCGACGGACTTGCCCGCCTCGCCGTTTTGGGGCTCGTCGGGCCGCTCCGCTGTGCTGTCGTGTCGTTCTGTCTTGTTCATGGCACGAATGATCCTAGCCGGACAACGATGATAGATACTCCTTCAATTTTTCCAGAAAGCCCTTGCTGGTGGGCAGTACGTGCTTGTCTTCGGTCGCCGCAAACTGTGTCAGCAACTCGCGTTGCCGCTCCGACATCTTTCGCGGGATCTCGATCAGCACCCGCACCAGCATCTCCCCCGGCCGCCGCGAGCGGATGTCCGGCACGCCCTGGCCCGGCAGGCGAATGACGTCGCCATGCTGGGTGCCGGCCTTGATGTTGATCTCGGTCTTGCCCCGCAGGGTCGGCACTTCGACCCGCGATCCCAGCGCCGCCTGCGAAAAGCTGATCGGCAGGTCGAAGATCAGGTCGTTGCCCTCGCGCACGAGATACGGATGCCGCCGCACGCGCACGTAGCAAAGCAGATCGCCGCGCGACGTGCCCTTGGCCGACGGCTCGCCCTCGCCGCGCAGCCGTACCGCCTGCCCGTCGTGAACACCGGCCGGAATCTTGATGGTCACGATCCGCTGCTTGGGTACGCGGCCGCGCCCGCGACAAATCTTGCAGGCCTTGGTCACGACCTTGCCCGCTCCGTGGCAATCCGGGCAGGCCGACACCATCCGCGTCATGAAAAAGCCGATGCCGCTCGTCCGCTCGACCTGGCCGTAGCCGCCGCAGGTCGAGCAGGTTTTCATCTTTGAGCCGGGCTCGGCCCCGCTGCCGGTGCACGCGTCGCAATAGTCGTTCCGCGAAAACTCAATCTGTCGCTCGACGTCGTGGGCGACGTCGGCCAGCTCCAGCTCGATCTCGATCTGCAGGTTGACGCCGCGGTCCGGCCGCTGCCCGCCGCCGAACATGTCTCCGAAGATGTCGCCGAATACGCTGAAGATCTCCTCGACCCGCATGTGCGAGAAGTCGTGGCCGGCCGACCCGCTGATCCCCTCGTGACCGTAGCGGTCGTAGCGTTGTCGCATTTCCGGGTCCGACAGCACTTCGTAGGCGGCCGACGCCTCCTTGAACTTGCCGTCGGAGTCCGGGTCGTCGCTGTTACGGTCGGGGTGATACTTCAGGGCCGCCTGCCGGTAGGCGCGCTTGATCTCGTCGGCGCTCGCTTCGCGGCCGACTCCCAGCACGTCGTACAGATCTCGTTTGTTCGACACCGGCATCGCTCTTCGTGGACTCCCGCCTGCGAAAGCAAAACGGGTGCCGGGTGTGAGACTCCACGCCCGGCACCCGAATCATTCAAAACCGCGGGCTTCGTCTCCCGTACTTATCGGATCGCTCCGGCGATCTCCTTCTCCGCGTCCTTGTCCTTCACCTCCGTGATCAGGACGTTCGTCGTCAGCAGCAGGCCCGCGACGCTCGCCGCGTTCTGCAATGCACAGCGGCAGACCTTCGCCGGATCGATGATGCCGGCCGCGTTGAGGTCGGTGTACTCGCCCGCCCGCGCGTCATATCCGTGGGCGCCGGACTTCTCCAGAATCTCCGACACGACGACCGGGCCATCAGCGCCGGCGTTGTCGGCGATCTGCTGGGTGGGATACTCCAGCGCCCGCGCGACGATCTCCATGCCGACGCGCTCGTCGCCCTCGGCCTTTTTGGCCGCATCGCGCACCGGCTTGATGCACCGCAGATAGGTCACGCCACCGCCCGGAACGACGCCCTCTTCCCACGCCGCCTTCGTGGCGTGGAACGCGTCGTCGACGAGGTCCTTCCGTTCCTTGACCTCGGTCTCGGTCGGGCCGCCGACCCGGATCACCGCGACGCCGCCGGTCAACTTCGCCAGCCGCTCCTGAAGCTTCTCGCGGTCGTAGTCGCTCGTGGTCTTCTCGATCTGCTTGCGAATCTGGTCGCAGCGGGCCTCGATCTCTTTGTTCTTGCCGGCGCCCTCGATGATCGTCGGGGTTTCCTTCGCGACAATGATCTTCTTCGCCCGGCCCATCTGGTTCAGCTCGAGACTCTCAAGCTTCAAGCCGCGATCCTCGCTGATGAACTCGCCGCCCGTGACGACCGCGATGTCGCCCAGAAGCGCCTTGCGACGATCGCCGAAGCCCGGCGCCTTGACCGCGCAGATCTTCAGGATGCCGCGCAGCCGGTTCACGACCAGCGCCGCCAGGGCCTCGCCCTCGACGTCCTCGGCGATGATCAGCAGCGGCTTGCCGGTGTTGACCGACTTTTCGAGCAGCGGAATGAACTCACGCAGGTTGCTGATCTTCTTCTCCATGATCAGCACGTATGCATCCTCGAGCACGCACTCCATGTCGGTCGGGTCCGTGATGAAGTAGGGCGAGATGTAGCCCTTGTCGAACTGCATGCCCTCGACGACTTCCTTCTCCGTCTCCATCCCCTTGCCTTCTTCGATCGTCACTACGCCCTCGCGGCCGACCTCGTCCATGGCCGTCGCCAGCAGCTTGCCGATCTCGGCGTCGCCGTTGGCCGACACCGTTGCCACCTTCGCGACCGCGTCCTTGTCTTTCACCTTGCTCGACAGCTTCGCGATCTCGGCCACCGCCACCTCGACCGCCGCGTCGATGCCGCGCTTGATGAGCAGCGGATTCGCCCCGGCCGTGATGTTGCGAAGGCCTTCGGTGAAGATCGCCTCGGCCAGGACGACCGCCGTCGTCGTGCCGTCGCCGACCGTGTCGCCGGTCTTGCTGGCGACCTCGTTCACCATCTTGGCGCCCATGTTCTCGAACGGGTCGGGCAGCTCGATCTCTTTGCTGACCGTCACGCCGTCCTTGGTGATGCGGGGCGAGCCCCAGCTCTTCTTGAGAACGACATTTCGTCCCACCGGCCCCAGCGTGATCTTCACCGCCGACGCCAGTTTCTGGACGCCCTTCTTGATGCCCTCGTGGGCCGACTCGGAAAACATCAGTTGCTTCGCAGCCATGTCGGTGGCTCCATTCGTTGTTCAGTCGCTGCGCCCCGAATCGGGCTCGCCGCGATCATCAGTCACTCTTACTCAAGCACCGCCAGCACATCGCTTTCGCGAATGACGGTGTACTTCTTTCCGCTGATCTCAACCTCGGTTCCGCTGTACTTGCCGTAGAAAACCTCGTCGCCGACGCTCACGTTCAGCGTGCCGCGCTTGCCGCTGTCGAGCAGCTTGCCCGGTCCGACCGCCAGCACGGTGCCGCGCTGCGGCTTTTCCTTTGCCGTCTCCGGCAACACGATGCCGCCGGCCGTCTTCTCTTCCGCCGACGCCTGCTCGACAACGATCCGATCATCCAGCGGCTTGATCTTCAAACTTGCCATGATTTCTAAGCTCCGAAATCAATCCGTAAACTTTAGTTTCACACGCGAGTCGGACTAGAACCCGCCCATTCCACCCATACCCATGCCGCCCATGCCACCCATTCCGCCCATGCCTCCCATCTCGTCGTCCATTTCGCCGCCCGGCCCGCCGGGACCCTTCTTGTCAGCGTCCGGCTTCTCGGTGATGCAGCAATCGGTGGACAACAAAATGCGGGCCACGCTCGACGCGTTCTCCAGCGCCGTCCGCACGACCTTGGCCGGATCGATCACGCCGTCCTTCACGAGGTCGCCGTACTCGCCGGTCAGGGCGTTGAAGCCGAATGAACCGTTGCCCTTCAGCACCTTGTGCAGCACGACACGTCCGTCAAAGCCGGCGTTGCGTGCGATGGTCTGCAGCGGCTCGGTCATCGCCCGGCGGATGATGTCGACACCCGTCGCTTCGTCTTCCGTCTTGGTCTTGACCTTGTCGAGTTCCGGCTGCATCCGGGCCAATGCGACGCCGCCGCCGGGAACCACGCCTTCTTCGATGGCCGCCCGGGCTGCGTGCAGCGCGTCTTCATACCGCGCCTTCTTCTGCTTCATTTCGGCCTCGGTCGCGGCCCCGACCTTGATCTGCGCCACGCCGCCGGCCAGCTTGGCCAGCCGCTCCTGGAGCTTCTCGCGGTCGTAGTCGCTGGTCGTCGATTCGA
>CAZJVS010000035.1:0-51936 GCA_964549445.1 uncultured Planctomycetaceae bacterium | reverse complement strand
TGCACGCCGCCGTCGATCGCATCCGGCCCGACGCCGCCGAGCCAGACGAAGTGCGAGGGCGAGTCGGCCAGCATCGCGATTACGGCGAGCGGGACCGGGCCGCTGAGCTATCAGTGGCGCAAGGGTACGACGCCGCTCTCGAACGGCGGAAACATCTCCGGGGCCGACACCGCCACGCTGACGATCAACCCGGTCGCGCCGGGCGATACGGCGACGGATTACAACTGCGTGGTGACGGGGCAGTGCGCGCCGACGGCGACCAGCAGCAACGCGACGCTGACGGTCTTCGGCAACGAGCCGACGGCGTGCTTTTCGGCGAATCCGAACCCGGCGGCGTGCAACCAGACGGTGAACTTCAACGGAAGCTGCTCGTCGCACAGTTGCCCGGCGCGGACGATTGTCAGCTACGAGTGGGACTTTGACGGCGACCTTGTATATGACGCGACCGGGCAGACGACGACGCATTCGTACCCGGCGTTCGGGACCTACACCGTGACGCTGAGAGTCACCGACGACAACGTGCCGCCGAAGACCGACACCCAGACGGTGAACGTGGTGGTCGACCAGGGGAACCAGCCGCCGACGGCCGAGGCCAACGGCCCGTACACGGTCTGTACCGGCGGGAGCGTGACGCTGAGCGGGGCGGGTTCGAGCGACCCGGACGGGGCGTGCGACTCGATCGTCTCGTACGAGTGGGACCTGAACGGTGACAGCAACTTCAGCGATGCGACCGGGTCGAACCCGACCGTGACGTGGGCGACGCTGAATGGTCTGGGGCTCGGCGTGGGACCGCATACGATCACGCTGCGCGTGAAGGACACGCTCAACGTGACGGCAACCGACACGGCGACGCTGACGATCTACACCAATACGCCGACGGCGTGCTTCACGGCGAATCCGAACCCGGCCGGCTGCAACCAGACCATCAACTTCGACGGGAGCTGCTCGTCGCACTCGTGCCCGAGCCGGAGCATCGTGAGCTATGACTGGGACTTCGGCGATTCGAACACGGGCAGCGGCGTCACCACGACGCACTCGTACTCCGCGTTCGGCACGTACACGGCGAAGCTGACGGTGACGGACGACAACGTGCCGGCGCAGACGCACTTCACGACGATCACTATCAACGTCAACCAGGGCAATAATCCCCCCGTTGCCAACGCCGGCGGGCCGTACACGGTCTGCACGGGCAGCGACCTGCACCTGAACGGCAGC
Source organism: uncultured Planctomycetaceae bacterium (assembly GCA_964549445.1). Classification (GTDB taxonomy): domain Bacteria; phylum Planctomycetota; class Phycisphaerae; order UBA1845; family UTPLA1; genus SpSt-539. The sequence goes on along the minus strand of CAZJVS010000035.1, from coordinate 50,721 downwards.
GGGTCGAGCGACCCGGACAGCGGCTGCGGCGACTCGATCGTGACGTACGCCTGGGACGTCGACAACGACGGTCAGTTTGACGACGCGTTCGGAGCGACGCCGACGGTCACGTGGGCGACGCTCTCGGGGCTCGGCATCGGCCCCGGGCTGCACACCGTCAAGCTCGAAGTCCTCGACAGCTTCAGCGTCCCGGATGAGGACTCGACCACCCTGACCGTCACCATCGCCCCGTCGATCGGCAGCGGGCCGACGCCGGCCAGCCAGACAAAGTGCGCGGGCGATTCGGCCAGCATCTCCATCATGGCGAGCGGGAGCGGGCCGCTGCTCTACCAGTGGTATTACGGCGCGAGCCCGCTTGTGAACGGCGGCCGGTTCAGCGGCGTCGATTCGGACACGCTGACGATTAACCCGCTCATCGTGGGCGACACGGGTCTCTATCACTGTGAGGTCAGCGGGGCGTGCAGTCCGCCGGCGACGAGCGGCGATGCGACGCTGACGGTGAACACCACGCCGGTCGTCACGCTCGACCCGATCGACGCGACGGTGGGCATCGGGGCGAATGTGCAGTTCATGGTGGCGGCGACCGGCGGCGGGCTGAGCTATCAGTGGTATCACGGCGTCAATCCGCTCAGCAACGGCGGGACCATCTCCGGGGCCGACAGCGATACGCTCACGATCACGGGCGTCGTCCCGGGCGACGCGGGCAACTACTCGTGCGTCGTCAGCAACAACTGCGGCAGCGACACGAGCGCACCCGCCCTTCTCACGGTCAATAACGAGGCGACGCTGACGCTGACGGTTCCGCCGGGATGCCACACGGGCAGCAAGCTGGTCGTGGCGATCAGCATGACCGGGGCGACGACGACGGTGGTCGGCGGGCAGTACTTCCTGGCGTACAACCCGTCGGTGCTGCAACTGGTTTCGGCGAGCCCGGGCGACCCGCCGTTTACGCGGCAGGTCTATGAGTGCTCGACGGTCGAGCCGCCGCCGATGGATTGCGTGCCGACGGCCGGGATCATCGACTATGCGACGGGCATCGTCGACGGCGGGATGGGGACGTCGGACAACCGGGCCATGGCGTACTTCTCGTTCAACGTGCTGCAGGATGTGTGCACGCTGACGCCGAACCTGGTGTGGTGGCGGGCGAGCGGCCCGAACGGGGCGATCAACCAACTGAGCGATCCGAACGGCGACCCGGTGACGGCGAACACGGTGAACCTCGGGCCGGTGAAGATTGACACGACTCCGCCCGAGATCACCTGCCCGGCCAACACGACCGTCGCCTGCACCGCCACGACCCAGCCGTCCAACACCGGCACGGCCACGGCCACCGACAACTGCGGCGGCGTGGCGGTGACGTTCAGCGATTCCGTCACGGCGGGCAGCTGCGCGGGCAACTATTCGATCGCTCGCACGTGGACGGCGACGGACGATTGCGGCAACACCGATGTGTGCGTTCAGACCATTACCGTCACCGATACGACCGGGCCGACGATCACGTGTCCGGGCGATACGACGGTCGATTGCGACGGCGACACGTCGCCGACCGGCACCGGGACGGCGACGGCCACCGACGATTGCAGCGGCGTGGCCAGCATCACGCATAGCGATTCGACCGCGCCGGGCAGCTGCGCCGGCAACTACGTGATTACGCGGACATGGACCGCCACCGATGGCTGCGGCAACTCGTCCTCGTGCGATCAGATCATCACGGTCACCGATACGAACGGGCCGGTCGTGACCTGCCCGTCCGACACGACCGCCAATTGCACCACCACGCAGCCGGCGAATACCGGCATGGCGACCGCGGTGGACGATTGCAGCGGTGCGACCGTCAGCTTCAGCGACGTGATTACGCCGGGAAGCTGCGCCGGGAATTACACGATCGCGCGGACGTGGTCGGCGGTCGATGGCTGCGGCAATGCGTCGAATACGTGCGTGCAGACCATCACGGTCACCGATACGACCGGGCCGGTGGTGACATGTCCGGCGAATACGTCCGTCAATTGCACGGCGACTACGCAGCCGGCAGGCACTGGCACGGCCACGGCCACCGATGATTGCAGCGGCGTGGCGAGCATCAGCCACAGCGACGTGATTACGCCGGGAAGCTGTGCGGGTAATTACACGATCGCGCGGACGTGGTCGGCCGTTGACAATTGCGGCAATGCGTCCAACACGTGCGTGCAGACCATTACGGTCACCGATACGACCGGGCCGGTCGTGACCTGCCCGTCCGACACTACCACTAATTGCACCACGACCCAGCCGGCGAATACCGGCATGGCGACCGCGGTGGACGATTGCAGCGGTGCGACCGTCAGCTTCAGCGACGTGATTACGCCGGGAAGCTGCGCCGGGAATTACACGATCGCGCGGACGTGGTCGGCGGTCGATGGCTGCGGCAATGCGTCGAATACGTGCGTGCAGACCATCACGGTCACCGATACGACCGGGCCGGTGGTGACATGTCCGGCGAATACGTCCGTCAATTGCACGGCGACTACGCAGCCGGCAGGCACTGGCACGGCCACGGCCACCGATGATTGCAGCGGCGTGGCGAGCATCAGCCACAGCGACGTGATTTTGCCGGGAAGCTGTGCGGGTAATTACACGATCGCACGGACGTGGTCGGCCGTTGACAATTGCGGCAACCCGTCGAACACGTGCGTGCAGACCATTACGGTGACCGATACGACCGGGCCGTCGATCACTTGTCCGGCCGACGCGAGTGTCGATTGCGCCGCCACGACGCAGCCGGCGGGGACTGGCACGGCGACGGCCACCGACGATTGCAGCGGCGTGGCGAGCATCACTCACAGCGACTCGGTTGCGGCGGGAAGCTGCGCCGGCAACTACGTGATCACGCGCACGTGGACCGCCACCGATGGCTGCGGCAACTCGTCCTCGTGCGATCAGATCATCACGGTGACCGATACCACCGGGCCGACGATTACGTCGTGTCCGGGTCCGAATATCCAGGTGCACGCCGCGGCGGGCGGCTGTCTGTCGGCGGGGGTTACGTACTCCGGAACGGCGACGGACGATTGCAGCGGTGTGGCGAGCATCATATTCAGCCCGCCAAGCGGGACGCAGTTCCCAGTGGGAACGACGACCGTGACCATGACGGCGACCGACGGCTGCGGCAACCCGACGCAGTGTCAATTCACGGTGACGAACGACGGCATGAACGAGGTGGCCGTCGATGTCGAGCTGGGCGGCGGCGTCATGGACACGGGCAGCTACGACCGATGCATTACGTTCGAGCTTTGGAACGGCGCGACGATGACTTACAGCACGTCGCAGATGTACACGTTTACGAACGGGAACATTGCGCCGCAGACGCTGCTCGTGCCCTGCGCGAACGGGCCGTACTCGTGCATCACGGCCCGGGACCGGCTGCATACGTTGCGGCGGACGATCAATCCGATTCCGAGTCCGGGCGGCGTTTACACCGCCAACTTCACTGGAGCGAAAAAGCTGATTGGCGGAAACTTCAACGATGACAAGTTCATCGATATTCTCGACTTCGGCGTCTATACGATCCAGGATCTGACGGGGGTCGGGCCGAACACGAGCTGCTCGATCGTTCCGCCGACGCGGCATGCCGATGCGAACGGCGACGGCATCGTCGATTCGATCGACTTTGGCTTTGTAGCGAACAACTTCCTGCAGGTCCGCGATCCGAACTGCGACGGCAGCACGACGACCGTGGTGGCCGGCGACGGGTCGAACGGCGGGCCGGTGACGAGGATCGCCGTATCGGATCTGGCGAAGATCGGAATGGGCGACATCGCCCCGGCCGATCTGACCGGCGACGGCTGGATCGACCAGGCGGATATCACGGCCTGGCAGAACGGCGTTCGCCCTCAGAAGCCGGCCGAGCCGAAGCCGCCGAGCCAGCGTCCGATCGGCAGCCGGCCGGGCGGCGGGTTCCAGACGACCGGCGGATCTATCTCCGACGCCGGTGCGGTGACGCCGGGTAAGTAACGAAGGGGCGAACGGGCCAAGTCAGGTAGTCCAACCAAGCGTCGCGCGACCTGCGAGGGCCGCGCGACGCTTTTTGTTTGGCTCACGGCTGCGAGGCGGAGTCTGCGGAAGTGCAACACCGCAGCGCGTCTGGCACCGCGACCGCGACTGTCATAACATAATTTCTATAAACAGTTTACAGTCAACGCACACCTGGACGATACAGCAAGCACAATCGGCCGGAACACCTGCAAATATCGGTACTTCCGATAAAGATCGCGGGACGAGAGGTCGATAGCGCTAGCAGGATGGAGTCTGAGCCACCCGCCGCCGACCTGGATTCGGCGGCCATTGTGTTTGAAAGGAAGGGCCGCCATGTCCGGTGAACCGGTCCCATCGCTCGGCAGTCTGCAAGGCAACCACAACGCCCGACAGAAGGACGCGGACGATGACTTTGCGTCGACGCTGTTTGAGCCGGACGAGGCCAAGCCGACCGATCACTGGAAGAACGCCCCCGACACACCGTCGCTGACGCTCGTACTGCCCGAGGAGTCGGCGGTGTCGGAAGTCTCGCCGGCTGCGAATGAGGAGCCGGCGGCCATGCTGCGCGACGACGAAGAAAGCGGCCTCGCCGGCGAGGAGCCGGCGACCGAAGACGTATTCGAAGAGGCGATCGAGGAGGATCTGTCGGCGGCGCGGAATGCGAGCGCGGCAACGCGTACCGAGACCGTGACTATCCACACGGCGCCGCGCGAGCTGCGCGCGGCGGCGGAGATCACCGACGAGGAGCTGAGCGAGGAATTCGTGCTTTCGACCGCGGCCCTCAAGCCGATCAGCCGGCCTTCGCGCTACTTTGCCCCGAACGATCCGATTCCGGAGACGATTCGCCCGACGAAGCGCGAAGCCGAACCCGAGGCGGTCGAAGACGTCGTCACGCCGACCCTGCGGATGGTCGAGCCGGCGACGATGGAAGTTGCAAAGATCGACGCGGCCGACGACGAATCGGCGCTCGACGAAGTGCTTGTCGACGAGTTGCCCGACGTCGAAGCACCGATCGCTGAGGCGGCCGCGATGGAGACGCCGGTGGTCGAGCAGCCGGTTGTCGAGAGGATCTCGGCGCCGGTCGTCCCGCAGGAGTTGAGGGCCGCGCCCCCGATCCGGGTCGGCAGCGGTCAGCTTTCGTCGGGACGGCCGAACTGGAAGCCGGGCGATCCGTTCGGCGAAACGGTCATGGACGCGCCGCGATTCCGCTGGGAGCTGATGCTGACGACCGCCTGCGGCACGGCCGCTTGCGGATTGGCGGGCATCTGGCTGCTGCGGACGCTGCTTTCGTGACCCCCCTCTCCCGATCACCGTGTGGATCCCAAGCTCCTTACCGTCCCCGCCCCCGAAATTACATGCCAACAGAACCAGTATGACCGTCCGACCACCCTTGCTCCGAATCTCTCCCACCCCGCCTCTATCCGGCGCTGCGTCGTCGATTACTTCAAATCGGGCAACCAGAAGGCCATCCAATACGTCAACTGCAGACGCCCGCCCGAATCGGGCGTCCGCTCACCACCCCACAGAAAAACCAGCGACGATTGCTGGACTCCGCCGGATCGGCTACCTGATACACCGAACACAAAGCGGGCGATCCTTGCGCCCAACCACGACGGACCCAGCGCACGAACGACGGAGACTCCCCGCGCCGACTCGCGCGGCTCATTATCAGGTATTCTCAGCAAAATCAGGGGTGCCCATCCGATCAGAATCAGTTCCACACCCTCAACGGCTCCTCGGTCGTCGCAAACCGAATGTCCCTGCGCCCGTTGACAGTTGAATTCCCGCCCGCCACGGCGATGATGGCCCCCATGAGTCGCCCCGTCGGACGGATTCACCCACCCTTGGGGAATATTCGCCCGCTTCCTGGAATCCGGAGACCGTAATGCCGAAATGCTGGCTTCTGCTCGCAGCCGCAAACGGCTTAATCGCCGTCGCCGCCGGCGCCTTCGCCGCACACAGTCTCCAGAAGCGAATGTCTCCCGACACCCTCGCGGTCTTTGAAACCGCCGTCCGCTATCAGATGTATCACGGCTTGGCCTTGCTCGCCGTCGCCTGCCTCGCCCGGGTCGCCCCCGCCCCGGGCGTGACTGTCGCCGGCTGGGCCTTTACGATCGGAATCGTCCTCTTCTCGGGCAGTCTCTATGCACTCTGCATCACCAGTATTCGCCGCCTCGGAATCGTCACCCCGTTTGGCGGCGTCGCTTTCCTCGTCGGCTGGGCCGGCCTCGCCGTCGCCGCCTGGCAGTACAAACCATGACGCCGTCACTTGCCGCACAGGAAAAGTTTGCGAACCCCGCCCCGCCCGCCCATAGTCGAGCACACGCGATGCCATGAGCACAAACCCCGCCCCATCGCCGCCCGTTATTAAGAAGCGAAAGCGCGTCGGTCCGCGCTCTCTCCGCGGACGGCTCCTCGCCGGCCTGCTCATCATCACCCCGCTCGTGATCACCGTGCTCGTCGTTCGTTGGGTCTTCAATGCCGCCCTCTGGGTCGGCAAGCCGCTGCTCGCCTGGACGATGGTCGGCCTCAAGTTCGTCTTCCGCCTCGACCAAATCCCCACGCCGGGCGCCACGGCCCAGAACGTTGTCGCCGTCCTGCTCACGGCCGGCGTCCTCTACTTCCTCGGCTCCCTCGGCTCAAACGTCGTCGGCCAGCGACTGATCGCCCTCGCCGAAGCCCTGCTCGGCCGAATCCCCCTCATCGACACCGTCTACGGCGCGGTCAAGCGGACGCTTCACGCCCTCTCCGGCCCGCCCGGCGGCGACGGTGACAAGCAGGTCGTTGTCCTCGTCGAGTTCCCGTATCCGCCGCTGAGAGTGCTCGGTTTCATGACCAACACCATCACCGACACACGCACCGGGCAGCGTTACGCAACCGTCTTTATTCCGACGACCCCCAACCCGACCTCCGGCTACATGGAACTCGTCCCGATTGAAAAGGTCAGCACCACCGACTGGACCATGGACCAGGCCCTCTCCGCCATCCTCTCCGGCGGCGCATCGTCGAGCGACACCATGTCGATCAGTCCACTCCGCCCGCAAAAACCGGCTTAGCCCGCGCCTATACTCGCCCGTCTATCGGCCGCTTTGCCTTCCGCGTGTTTATATGAGATACAGCAAGAGGGGGCTCGGTCCAAGGGTCGCACGCAGCATGACAGCTATCCGTCGCACCCGCTCTATTGCGCACGCGTCCACGTGCTGCGCGCTGCTTCTGATCGCGTGCAGTGCGGATCTCCCCCTGAGTGACCTTCCGTCTTTGCAGTCGACCGGCGATCCGATCAACGCGACCGATGCCCAGCTGAACCCCGCCCCCATCGCCCCGAGTTCGCTCCAGATCTTCCCGCCCGACAACCCGTGGAATCAGGACGTTTCGTCGCTGCCGATTCACCCCAACTCCGCCAACTTCATCAGCTCCATCGGCGCCGACCGCGGCCTCCACCCCGACTTCGGCACCGTCTGGGAGGGCGCCCCGATCGGAATCCCGTACGTCATCGTCGGCGGCAATCAGCCGCGCGTCCCCGTCTCGTTCTACTACCAGGAACAGAGCGACCCCGGCCCCTACCCCGTCCCGCCTAACGCCCCGATCGAAGGCGGCCCAAATTCCGACGGCGACCGTCACATCCTCATCATCGACGCCGACAACCACATGCTCTACGAGTTGTACGACGCCTGGCCCGATGGCCCCGGCTGGGCTTGCGGCTCCGGCGCGATCTTCAATCTCAATTCAAACGCCGTCCGCCCCGCTGGTTGGACCTCCGCCGACGCCGCCGGACTGCCGATCTTCCCCGGCCTCGCACGTTACGACGAAATCGTCGAGCAGGGCGAGCTCCGCCACGCCCTCCGTTTCACCGTCTCACGCACTCAAAACGCGTACATCTATCCCGCCCGTCACCAGGCCAGCTCATCCACGAATCCGAACCACCCGCCCATGGGTCTGCGCGTCCGCCTCCGCGCCGACTTCGATGTCACGCCTTTTCCGCCCTGCGTCCAGGTCATCCTCCGCGGACTCAAACGCTACGGCATGCTGGTCGCCGATAACGGGTCCAGCTGGTACATCTCCGGCGCGCCGGACTCGCGTTGGAATGACGATGAGCTCAGTTCATTGAGTAGTGTGAAAGGTCGCGACTTCGAAGTCGTTTACACTGGCGAGCCTGAGACGGATTGAGCGGAAATCAGAACACGTACATCTTCATGCAGAATACGCTGCCGCCGCTCTTGAGAAACTCTGACGTGTCGACCTCGTGCACGCTGAACCCATGCTGATGGAGCAGCGCCACCGTCCGCGGATTGCCGCGCTGGATCACGACGTGCTTTCCGCCGATCGCCGTCGCGTTGCAGGCCATGCCCTGCTCGGCCTCGTCGACCGGACACTCGATCACCGTGCGAAATACGGCCCGGATCATCTCCATCCCGCGCGGTTCGAGCGAACGCGAATTGACCAGCACCGCCTGCTCGCTCAGCGGGCAGAAGCAGGTATCGAGATGGTAGAACCGATCCGACAGCAACTTCAGCCGTAACACCGGCACGTCGAACAGCGCACTCACCGACTCATACACGCCCCCGTCGCTGCGATGCCCCCAACCACCCCAGATCAGTGCCCGCCCGGGATGCCAGATTGCATCGCCGCTGCCCTCAAAACCTCCGCGCACTTTGAGTTCCTCAATTCGATACCCCGCCCGCTCAAACCACCGCGCAAACGCCGGCACTTCGCGCCGGCGCGATTCATGTTTCATCCGCGAAAGCAGGCAAACCCGCCGCCCCGCCGCATCCAGTCCGACAAACGTCTGATTCGCACAGAAAACCATGTCCTCGCAACCGGCGAGCGGGTCGATCAGTTCGACCTTCGCCCCGCTCCGCTCAAACGCCGCCCGCACCGCTTCCCACTGGCGTCCTGCCGCTGCCCGGTCGACCCGCCCGATCTGCCCCTCCATGTGCGGATTTTTCACATCCACAACGGCAAAATGCAGCGGCGGGCACATCAGCAGCCGATTCGGCAATGGCATCGGCCTGCACGCGCCGAGGAGCCCCGGCGGCAGTTGATTCCGTTCTTCGAAGATCTTGGACATGGCGAGCGCTCCGAATGGGCGATGCCCGCGGCACGCCGATCATATTACCACTGCTCGATTCGCGGTCGAATGATCACCCCCAACAAGTTGCGTCGTCTTCTGGCACGCCGATTGCACGCCTTCATTCATTAGGCCAAAGGAGTCTCCCGATGTACCCTGCCCGGCAAAAGGTCATCATTCTCGGAGCCGCAGGTCGTGATTTTCACGATTTCAACGTCTACTGGCGTGACCACCCCACCGCAGAAATCGTCGCCTTCACCGCAGCCCAGATTCCGAATATCGCCGGGCGGACATACCCTCCCGCGCTGACCGGGCCGCGCTATCCGGCGGGCATCCCAATCTACCCGGAAGAGCAACTCGACGAACTCATCTCTCGGCATGATGTGACGCTCGTGGCCATGGCTTATTCCGATCTCCCTCACGAAGTCGTCATGCACAAGGCCGCTCGCGCGAATGCCGCCGGCGCCGATTTCATCATGCTCGGCCATCGCGCCACAATGCTCCCGAGCCGCAAGCCCGTCGTCGCCGTCTGCGCCGCGCGCACCGGCTGCGGAAAGAGTCAGACAACCCGGCGCGTCGCATCCATCCTTCGGGACAGAGGAAAGCGCATTGCCGCCGTCCGTCATCCGATGCCCTACGGCGACCTCACCCGGCAGATCTGCCAGCGATTCGCGTCGCTCGACGACCTCGACCGCCACGAATGCACGATCGAGGAGCGCGAAGAGTACGAGCCGCACATTTCGGCGGGCAACCTGGTATTCGCCGGCGTCGACTATGCAAGAATCCTTGCGGCCGCCGAAGCCGAGGCCGACGTCATTCTCTGGGACGGCGGCAACAACGACCTGCCGTTCTTCAAGCCCGATCTGCTAATAACCGTCCTCGATCCCCACCGTCCCGGTCACGAAATTCGCTACTACCCCGGTGAGACAAATCTCCGGATGTCCGACTGCGTCGTCATCAACAAGTGCGACTCCGCGCGCCAGCAGGATATCGAATGCGTCGCCCGGAACACGGGCTCGATTAACCCGGATGCCGATATCATTCGAGCCAACTCACCGGTGTCGGTCTCCAGTCCCGACCGAATCCGCGGCCGGCGAGTGCTCGCAGTTGAAGATGGCCCCACCGTCACCCACGGCGAGATGGCGTTCGGAGCGGCCCATCTTGCCGCCCGCAAATACGGCGCTGCGTCGATCGTCGACCCGCGCCGCGCCGCGGTTGGCTCAATCAAGGAGGCGTTTGCAAAGTACAATCACCTGACCGACGTGCTCCCGGCTCTTGGTTATGGCGAAAGGCAGATCCACGAATTGGAGCAAACCATCAATGCGGTCGATTGCGACCTCGTCCTGATTGGAACGCCGATCGACCTCGCTCGGATGCTGAAGATCAACAAGCCCGCCCTTCGCGTCACCTACGAACTCGAGGAACTCGAACCCGGCCGGCTCGCAGTCATTGTCGAACGAACGATTCGCTGATTGCAACCCGCAACCGTGGCTCGGATCGTTCAGGAGCCACTGCGACCGAGTTCATCGAGCAGGACAATCGCCCGCCGGCGCTCGGCCAGAGTCCGTTCATCGCTCGCGTCCTCGGTCGCGTCGATGAATCGCCGAACCTCACGAATCGCATCCTGCGGCCGCCCAAGCCGTGCATAGAGCTCCGCGAGATTCATATGAAACCGCCTAAAACTACGATCGGGCTGACGGTCCAGTTCATCCGACACCGATTCAAGCTCCGCCGCCGCCCGCGCCAGCTGCCCAGACATAAACGCCACGACAGCGATGTTCGTCGTGTACTTCACCTTCAACAGCGGAAACGATCGTCGCGCCTCCTCAAACACCCCGATCGCCTCGCTGAATCGCTCCTGTTTCGTATAGACCTGCGCGAGTTGATCCGCCGCGACTTGGAACTGCTTGTCAAAATCGAGGATGGCCCGGAAGCGCTTTTCCGCTTCGCCGTAGTCACCCATCTCCGCGGCGACCATCCCGGCCGACAGTACCGTCTCAATATGGTTTGGATCGATCGCCAGCGCCCGCTCCACGAGCGTCCGACTTTCAGTCAGTCTCCCGGCTCGTCGGTATTCGTCGATCAGATGTACGTACCCAACCGGTGCATTCGGCGCTCGCCGCACCGCACATTCCCAGAGCGTCAGATCGCTGCGCCACTCCCGCCCATATGCCGCGCTCAAGCCCGCAAACGCGAGCGATACTGCTCCGCCGCCGATGAGTATCGCCCGCCCGCGCCCGGCCAATCGAGATACGATGAATAGGATCACGCCAAGTACGGGAAGATACAGATACCGATCATGAACCCGCTCATCCGGCGGAAAACTCCGACCGCCCCAAATCGCCAGTGAAAGAGGGAGGATAAAGATCAGCACGGCCAGCGCGTCGATTCCACCCCGTCGCCACCCATGTCGCACAGCAAGCAGTACTCCGGCCACCGCCACCGGCGAAATCCAGATCCACGCGTTAAATCCCCCCGCCACGGTCCGCAGCGAATGAATGGGCGAAAGGAAGATCGGCAACATGGTCTGCCTCAAATAGAATAAGAGCGCCTCCGGCACGAACGCCGCGAACGCCCGCATGCCCATCTGCTGTGGAGGCGATTGAACGGATATCCGCACAACGAACAGCCGAAGCCCCACATAGAGCGCGACGACCGCTACGAACGGCAGCGCCGCGAGCGCCGCGCGCCGCGTCCGTACCGAAACCGAAGCGCCCTCGCCTCGCGCAAAGCCCCACTCGCAGCCAAATACCAGCGCCGGAAAAATCGCCGATGTTTCCTTGGAGAACATCGCAAACGCATAAAACAGCGCCGAGATCGCCATCGATCCCGCCCGCCACGTGTCCCGATGCTTGAGGTAAATCAAGAGCGCCGGCAGCACGCCCAGGCACATCTGAATGTCGACCGACGCGGACGGCCATACGACTGACTCGACGTGCACTGGATGCACAGCAAACAGCCACGCTGCGACCGCCGCGGCGTCGCGATCGCGAACCAGCCGCTTTACCAGATAGAAAACCAGTACGACATTCGCGGCATGAGCCACGACACTGACAACGTGCCATCCGATTGGATTCAAACCGAACAGCCCGTGCAGCACGATCATCCACAGCACGGTAGCCGGTCGCCAATAGTTACTCGCCGCCCCCGGTCGCTCCGCCCTGAATGCCCAAACGTCCGACTTCAGCGCCTGAGCGAAGTACTGCGGGTCTTGAATGAGAAAGTTGTCAACGATCTGCCGATCATCGTCCCACACAAACTCGTTTCTGAGTGTGGTGGCAAAGGCCACAACAAGCAGGAGTGCCGCAACTCCCAGCGCCGCACGCGTCGAAATCACACTTGACGCGTCATCAACTACTGCGTGCGGCGCTTTGAAAGCGTCTGATTGCGTCACGGATGATTCAGCCCCGCCGTGCTGATGACTGTGCCAGCCGGCCTCCGGTGCCGCCCGACCGAGTGCCCCGTGTGCTGGAAACCTCGTCTCTCGCGCGTCCCGATCCGTCCCGCCGGACTAACTCCAGCGCCCCCGCCAGAATGCTCTCCTCGCTCGGCAACACCAGGTTTGCCGCCTTGCCGAGCGGGATATACGTGTCCTCGGCCGTCACGCGCCCGATCTCCACACGATCCCCGCACTTCTCAACAATCGCCGTGATGATCGCCTCGCTCGGTCCACCGCTTCGCCGGCACTCATCGACTACCAGCACCCGACCGGTGGCGGCCGCCTCGGCCGCGATGAACTCGGCGTTGAGCGGCGCAAGCCACCGCAAATCCGCCACGCGAGCACGAATGGCATGCTCCTTCGCAAGCACTCGCGCGGCACGTAGCGACAGATACACGCCATTGCCATACGTGATAATCGTCAGATCGCTCGAATCGGGGAAATAGGTTCGGCCCTCACCCAGCGCAACCGATGAATCCGCCGCCGGGTACGCAAACTGCCATTCCCCGTCACCGGGTTCGTACAAGTCCTTCGTCATGTAGAGCGCGATCGGCTCGATGAACGCGCACACCCGCCCATCCACCTTCGCCAGCGCCAGGCAGGTTCGCAACATCCCGACCGCATCATCCCCGCGAGACGGCAGCGCGATCACAAGCCCGGGCACGTCCCGTAGAACCGCCAGGCCGTTGTCGTTGTGAAAGTGACCACCGAATCCCTTTTGATACGCCAGCCCCGCGATCCGCACTACCATCGGATTGCGAAACTGATCCTGCGAGAAAAACTGCTGCGAGCACGCCTCGCCCCGGACCTGATCCTCCGCGTTATGGTAATACGCGAGATACTGAATCTCGGGCAACGGCAGAAACCCCATCTGCCCAAAACCAATCCCCAGTCCGAGGATCGTCGTCTCATCCAGCAGGGTGTTAAAGCACCGCGCTGGTCCAAACGTCTTTGTCAGCCCGGTCGTGACGTTGTAGACCCCGCCCTTTTTCGCCACATCCTCGCCAAACAGCACCGCCTCGGGATACTTGATGAACGTATCGTGCAGCGCCTGGTTTATCAGCACCTTCAAGTGCCGCGGCCGTTGCGCCTCCGGCAATTTCGACTCGTCGCCAAATACCGCGACGCGCTCCCGCACATCCACCGGCCGCACCGCTTCCGCGTTGACCTCGTCCGCGTGATACGGAGCCAGCGGCGCCATGACCTGCCCCGCCGCGACCAGCTTCGGACGCCGCACGGCCTCTTCCGCCACAGCTCGCACGCGACCGCGAATCGTCTCGTACATCTCCAGGAGTTGCAGTGCCGTCACCAATCCCGCCTCCAGCGCCGTTTGCGCCGAATACAAAAGCGGATCATGCGCCTCGATCGCGGCGATCTCTTCCAGCGTGTGGTACTCCGTCTCGATATCGCTCCCCGCATGACCGAGCATCCGAATCGTCCGCAGGTGCAGGAACACTGGCGCGCGGTGCTGTCGGCAGTACGCGACCGCCTCTGATACGACTGTGTACGTCTCGACGAGGTCAAGCGAATCCGCCGTGAAATACCGAAACCCCGGGCGCTCGCGAAACGCTGTTTCGATCCATCCATCCGGCGTGTTTACCGAGATGCCGATCCCGTTGTCCTCGCACACGAACAGAATCGGCAACCGCATATTTTGATGTCGAACCCAACTCGCCGTGTTGAACGCCCCCGCGGCCACGCTGTGATTCGCGCTCGCGTCTCCGAAGCTGCACACGATGATGCTGTCTTCCGGCACGGGCGGCTTAAGATGCAGATGTCGCGCCCGCTCGAGCGAGATCGCCGCTCCGACGCTCTTCGGCAAATGGCTCGCGATCGTGCTCGTCTGCGGCAACACCCACAACGGCCTACTTCCCCAGACCTTGTGCCGCCCACCCGCGATCGGATCTTCCGCCGACGCCACCTGTGACAACAGAGTGTCCCACACCGGCGTCGACCCCGGCAGGTGCTTCGACCGCTGCACCATGAATGCCCCGCTGCGATAGTGCAGGTAGGCCGGGTCCGTGTACCGTGTCAGGCGACCGACGACCGCATTCCCTTCGTGCCCGGATGACCCGATCGTATAAAACCCCTGGTCCCGCCCGCGCAATTCGCGAGCAATCAAATCGAGATGCCGGCAGATCATCTGCGAATCAAATAGCTCGAGGAATTCCCGCCCCGAGAGCGAGTGATCGTCGCGTACCAGCCCGTCGAGGTCGGCCGAGGCGACGGCGGTCGGATCGGCCGCCTGCCACTCCCGCAGAAACGTCACGAAATTCTCGTCAATGACCGCTGCGCGGTTGAGATTCATGTCCAGAGGATAGCCGAAACAAGTCTGCCCTTGAAAGTGGCATCTCGACGCTTCACAAGGCGCTCAAATGCACAGTTTTCCGCATCCACGCGGCCGATTATGATTCAGCCAGCGGGCGATTAGCTCAGTTGGCCAGAGCACCTCGCTTACACCGAGGGTGTCACAGGTTCGAGTCCTGTATCGCCCATCCCGCAATTTGTCAGCAGTTGAACCCGCGGCGGTTCTCACGCCCGGGTCAGCGGACGAGCTGGATCCCGCCGCGCGCTACGAAGGGGTCGCGGTCCGAAGCGACGTCGCGAAATAGCGGCACACGAGCGACGGAAGTACCAGCAGATTCAGCAGAGTCGACGTCACAAGTCCTCCGAGAATAACGATCGCCATCGGGCCCTCGATCTCGCGGCCGACTTCGCCGCTGCCGAGCGCAATTGGGAGCAGGCCAAGCCCGGTGACGAGCGCGGTCATCAAGATCGGGAGAATTCGCTCCGTTGCCCCGCGAATGGCCGTGTCTGGCCCCCATGCGCAGCCCTCGCTGACGACCAGATGCTCGTAATGTGAAACCATCATGACCGAATTGCGCATCGTAATGCCGAACAGCGTTACGAATCCGACGATGGAGCCGATCGAAAGCGACCCGCCCGTCAGGGCCACGGCAGCCACGCCGCCGACGAACGCGAATGGCAAATTGGCGAGCACGAGCAGTAGATTTCGGCCACTGTGAAACACCGTTGCAAGCAGCAGGATAATGCCGAGTCCCGCGATACCCGAATGCAACAAGAGCTCGGCACGCGTCTCCGCGCGTTCCTCGGCCGCGCCGCCGAACTCGACGTAGGTACCCGGGGCGTGCGGCAGCTCCGCGACTCGCCTCTTGACCTCCCCAACAAAGCCAGCCAGATCGCGCCCATGCACGCCACACACGACCGACTGCCGCCGCCGGGCGCCATCGTGCGAAATCGCATAACGGCCGGTCGTCGCCGACAAATCGGCAAGATCGTGCAGCGGTGCGAACCCGCCGTTTCCGTTCCGCATCAAGAGTGAACCCATCGACTCTGGATCACTCCGAAAGCGCGGAGCGAGGATCGCAAGCACATCGAAGACGCGGTCGCCTTCGTACACCTGCGCGACGCGGGTTCCCTGGCAGGCAGTTTCAATCGCCGCCAACACCTCCGTCGGCTGAAATCCGAATTGCATCAATCGCCCACGCTCAAGTCGAACATATTGATAGGGCGCCCCGGGTGGCGATGCGATTCTTACGTCCGTCGCTCCCCGGACGCCGGACACGGCCGCCGTGATCTGCCGGGCCTGCTCGTCGAGCACGTCGAGATCGTCGCCGTATATACTGATGACGACCGGGGCGGTCTCGCCCGTCATCGTCTCGCTGATGCGATCGCCAAGAAACGTCATCGTCTCCGACACCACTCCCGGATAAGCCTCGAGGACTTCGCGAATCTGCTGCTGAACGCTCGCCTGCACAGCCCCAGGGGTGTCCGGCTTCAACTCAACGTGAATCTCGGCCCGGTGCGGCCCCCACGGATCCTCGCCCAATTCGGCCCGGCCGGCTTGAAGCTCGACCGTGTCGATGACCGGTTTCCCGTCGACGAGAACGTCTTCCAGCATTTGTTTTTCGATGCGCCCGCCAAGCCGCATCATTTCCGTCAATGACGTACCCGGCGCGACCGTAATCTGCACGACGAAGTGTCCCTCGCGGAACTCGGGCAGAAACTCTCCGCCGAATCGCATGAGCATGACGATCGCCAGAAGCACCATCGCCCCGCACGCCGCCAGAATCGACCCCGGGTGCTTAATCAGTCGCGACAGAAGAGCGGAGTAGCGATCTTTGAGTATGCGCAGGAACCCCGGTTCGATCGCCACCTCGGCCGCCTTCGGCAGCAAAATGACCGACATGGCGGGCGTAACCGTCAACGCAACCAGCAGCGACGCAAGAATCGCGAGGATGTACGCCACACCGAGCGGGGCGAACATCCGCCCCTGTAATCCCGACATCGTCAGCACCGGCACGAAGACCAGCACGACCACAAACGTCGCATAGACAACGGCGCTTCGCACCTCGAGCGACGCACCGAGTACGACGTCAGCGGCCGGTCGCGGCGACGCGAGCCGTCGATTCTCCTTGAGGCGCCGGAAGATGTTCTCCACGTCGATTATGGCATCATCGACGACTTCGCCAATCGCGATCGCCAGTCCGCCGAGCGTAATCGTGTTGAGTGTCAGGCCGAGTCGGTCCAGCACGATCACCGCTGTCAGCAAGGAGAGCGGAATCGCCGTGATGGAGATAAACGCCGATCGCAAGTTAAAGAGAAACAGAAACAGCACCGCCGAGACCAGAACGCCGCCGATCAACAGCGCCACCGTCACGTGATGGATCGCCGTCTCGACAAACGTCGCCGGACGATGGAGCCGCGGAAAGACTGTTATTCCCTCGGCCTCGAATACCGGCTTCAATTCGTCCAGTGCGGCCTCGGCCAATCGTGTGACGTCCAGTGTATTGGCGCCGTACTGCCCCAGTAGTTTGACGAGCACGCCCGGGCGCCCCTGGATACTCGCGTCGCCGAACTTCGGTTCCGCGCCGACCACGACATCCGCTACGTCGCACAACCGAACAACGGCGCCGTTGACGTGGGTCACCACGGCCGCTCCCAGAGACTCGGGCAGAATGGCCTGTCCCTCGGTCTGAACAATGATGCGCTGGTTCGGCGTCTCAATGAATCCGGCGCCGCGCGCCCCGGTCGCCTTTCGTGCCGCCGCAACGACGTCTTCAATTCCGAGACCGAACGCCAGGAGCCGCGCGGGGTCGATCTGGATTTGAATTTGACGCGTCTCGCCGCCCATGATGCCGACCGACGCAACGCCCGGCACGGCCAGAAGCCGCGGCCGGAGCGTCCAGTCGGCGAATGTCCGCAGCTCCATCAGCGACATCTTGTCCGACACGAGGCCGAGCTTGAGCAGATCCATCGTCGCCGACGTGAGCGGCGTCATGCGCGGCTGCTTGACACCATCCGGCAGGTTCCCGGCCACGGACGATAGCTGCTCGGACAGCATCTGACGCGCCGTAAAGATATTCGACCCCTCGTGAAAGACGACCGTGATGATCGAGAGCCCCTGTATCGACTGCGATCGCACCGACTCCAGCCCCATGACGCCGCTCACCACGCCTTCGATAGGCCGGGTAACGAGCTGTTCGACCTGCTCCGGCGAAAGCCCCGGCGCCTCGGTTTGAACAACCACCTGGGGTTGAACGAAGTCGGGAAAAACGTCCAGCTTGGCGTGGTCGGCGACATATATGCCGTATGCCATCACCGCGGCAGCTAGGGCGATGACCACGCTGCGTGAGCGAATGGAGAAGCTGACGAGATGCTGAAGCATGAAGTCAGCTCACGCCGGTCGCCGGGCCGTTAAGGAACGTCGCGCGCATCATTCCTCCTCGGCCTCCTCGAATTGTGATTTGAGCTCGGCGGACAGCAGCGACTGTGCACCAGTCGTTACCACGCGCTCGCCGGCGTGGAAACCGCGAGACGTGAACCAGCCCCCGCTGACCGGCCGTTCCAGAATCGCCAGGCGGCGAGCGAATCTTCCCGACTCCTGTTCGACATATACCCACGTCGTTCCGCCAAATCGAATCACGCTTTCATTCGGTAGGACGACGCCGGAAACCGCCTCGCCGGGCTGCGGTATGTACGCATGGACCGCCGTTCCCGGGCGCAATGACGATCCCGCGGTGGCAAGTTTGAAGATCAGAACGTGGCCTTGCATCCTTGGGTCGATCGATGCACCGACCGCCGCCGGCTCCGCATCGAACATGCGTCCCGGCATCGAGATCGGTGCGATCCGCGCTCTCCCGGGCGGCCCGCTGAACGACTCGCCCCCGGGAATGGTTATCCGCGCGAGGAGTCGGTCAAACCGCGCGACGCGCAATATCGGATGTCCGGCCTCGACCGACTCGTCGGACTGTGCCCCGACGTCGACGATTTCACCTCCCCGAGTTAGCGCAAGCGGCAGCGGTCCAGCAGGCCCGCTCGCAGCCGCAAGTGCCGATTCGATCAGCGATGCGGTTTCCTTGGCCGCGCCGAGACGCGCCTCATCCGACTTCAGTTTGGCCAGCGCTTCCTCCATCGCGCGATCCGAGACGATCCGTCCTTGGGCGTTCAACTGACGCTTGTTCTCGTAGGAAATGCGCACCGCATCGAGATCCGCCTTGACCTCTTCCACCTCGCCCTTCGCCGTAGCCAGCCGCGAAGCAAGATCGGCCCGTTCGACCGCCGAGAGGCGCGGCTCAATCAATCCCACAATTCTGCCGTCTTGGATGTCCTCGCCAAGTCTGGGCCACTCCCGGCCGGGCTGCGCGCGAAGCGACCCGGCCACCGGAGCGCGCAGCGTAAATATCGCGGTCGGATCAACCTCGAGTATCCCGTAGCCGATCACTTCGGGCTTCAGGGACTCGCTTCTGACCTCCTCGGTGCGGAGTCCAAGCCGCTTCTGTGTCTCGGCGTCAAGGTTGACGACCGAATGTCCCGCCGCATCGCGCGCGACATGCGACGTCGTTGCCGTCTCGTGTTCTTCTCCCTCGTCATGATCTTCGCGCATGCCGTCGCCGCCGAATAACGCCCGGCCGGCCAGCACGCCTGCGGCGAACAAAGCAGCCGCTGCGATCCAGGGGAATACTCTTCGCATCAGCAACTCACGCTTACACGCTAAAAGAGAAACGCCGCAAGCCCCTGCCGGAAAAAGTCGACGAAGAACCCGACAAGCAGCCCGATCGCCTGCACAAACGCGTCTGTCAGCATCGAAATCCAGTCCGTTGATGAATTCATTTCGCTCTCCGGCTCGTTCAGTTTGTCCCGGCCGACTGCGTCGTCGCCGGCTCGATCATTCCCGGCATTCGCCCGCCGACGGCCCGCTCGAGCGCCGCGTACGCCACGGCGTAGTCTCTCCAGAAGTTCACATATTCACGCCGCTGATTCACGAGGAACTGCTGGGCCTCCAGCAGAACCAGTACACCCTGTTCGCCCGCTTCATAGGCCCGCTCGGAGACGCGAACGTTGGAATCGGCCTGCGGCAGGATTTCGTCGTCGTAGAATCGAACCTGCTGCCCCGCCACCCGAGCAATGGCCGCAGATTCTTGGATATCGCTCGCAACCGCGTCCAGCAGCGACTCGTACTCCTTTCGCCGCTGCTGCACTACGTAGCCCGCTTTTGCGATCTGCGCCTGGTTTTGGTCCCAGATGGGAAGCGTCGCCTGAATCGACGGACCCACAATCGAATCGATGATCTGCCGTCGCGCCAAGGCCCGCTGGCCGCGAGACTCGATCGTCGGAGCCGTGAGTTGCCCGGCCGCAACACTAGCCCGCGCCGTGTCCGCCGGAATCGTTCTCCCCGGCAGAGCGCGCTGCTCGAATCGTTCCAACTCCGCACCCAGCTGTATGCTCGGAAATATGTTCAGCCACTGTCGCTTCAATTCCGCTTCGGCCGCCGCAACTTGTTTCTCCTTCGCCCGCGCGTCCATGCGCTCAACGAGCCCGTACGCCAGCAGCCCCGCGTCGTCATTACTTATCGCGGCCGGCGCCGGAAGCACATCGACCAGCTCCCACGGTTGCGCCCATCGGCTGAGCCCGATGGTCCTCGCCAGTGCAGCCCAGGCAACCTGTCGGTCGCGCTGCACGGTTTGGAGCGCCAATTTCGCGGCCAGAAGCGTCGCGCGAACCAGGTCGGCATCGATGCGGCTTGTTTCTCCCCCGTTTACACGCTTCTCCGTCAGTTTCAGCGAACGCTCGACCAGCTCCACGTTTTCGCGTGCAATTTCCTCCGCCTTTCGGGCCGCCAGCAATCGGTAGCAGTCGATGCGAGTCTCTCCCGCGATCTCTACCCCGCGCTGCACCACGTTCAGGACAAGTTGCTCCAACTCGTTTCCGGTCACCTCTTTTCGAACCGGTATCTGCCACAGATCGACGATCTCCTGCGCCAATCCGAGCGTCAGATCGGCCAGTCCGCCTCCTTCAGGGAATCGAACGGCCAACGACACCGTCGGGTTGCTCAAGAGCCCCGACTGCACCACATCCGCGCGGGATGCCCCGATTTGTTCAAACAACGCCTGAAATTCCGGATTCTTCAACAGCGCAACGCGAACCGCCTCCTCCACGGTCAGCCCGTCATGCAGGAGCGACGACACGCGGTCGTTAATCATTGCATCGGCTGCCGGGTCATACACTTCCGTGCTGCCGGTATGGCGCTTCACCATGTCGCCGGTTCGCTCGTAATCCAATTGCGGACGGACAGTACAGCCGACTGCGGCACAACTGAGCACACCGAGACCGGCCATCGTCATCGTCGCGCAACGTGTGAGCATTCCGGTTTCGCGGTCCGAGTCGCCCGGCACCGCCGACGTACGCATCCGGCGGGTCGAGCGGCATTGTATGGACGCGAAGGTCTCAGTCGGATGAAACGAACATTACAAAGGTGTCATGGTTGCGGATATACAGGCGCGGCCGGTCGTTTCGACTCCGCTCCTGAGGTGGTTTGAATCAAAACGCGTAAAGAAACCGGATGCCGGCCCCGAAATCGGGTGTCTCATCGTGACCATCCAGCCCAACGATGATGCCGGGGCCGATGGTAATGCGCTCGTTGACGTGCCATTCACCGGACAGCTCGAAGGCGTCAATGTCACCGACACCTTTCTGCTCGCTTGATTCATTGCGAACATCGGCGATCAAGGAAAACGTGTCGTTGATCCGCCACTTGTAGCCGAGGCGGGAACCCCATCGAAAATGACGAATGCCCTCGCCCTCCTGGGTGAAACCGAGGAATGTCGTCTCCTGGCCAATGTCGAAATTGTTCCCGTTGACGGTTTCCATCCACACATTCAGGTACAACGTGCCCGGCCCCACATCCTTCGCAACGATGCCCGTCAGCCGTCCGTCAACTCCCGCGGAGTGATACCCCGACGGGATTCGAATCTCCGCCAACGTTGACATCGTTGGCATCAGGCCCTCTTCCTTCACCCAGCGTTGCTGCCAGCCGAAATTGAGGTCCGCGTTACCGTCGACTGCGCCGTTGCCAAGATCCATTGGCACGGCGAGTGTGAACTGCAAATTCCGCCAGAACTCCCCATTTTCCGGGGTCCATTGAATCTCCGGCCGAAGCTGGAACTCGTCGTGCTCGTTCGAACGCGTTTCCCACCCGGCGTCAACTTGAAGCTGGATTTCGCCGGGCGCGCCGGGTTGCCCATCTTCGAGTGTGGTGTACGCGTCGACCGATTGCCTCCGCGTGACGGGGTCTTCCTCGAGGCGGTGCTCCTGGTACTTCTTGCGCCGCTCAGGTCGCTCATTCGGCGCGGTCGACGGTTCTTCCGTATCGGTCAAGCTCAACGTATTCACGGTTTCAGGCCGCGACTCGCGCGACGGATTGGATTGAGCGAAGACCGACGTCCCGAAGATCGATACCATGCCGACCAGAACACCGACTGATTGGAATCGTGTGTTCGCGCACATGAGTTCGCTCCCGCGCCACGCGTACGGGCGTTGCCATCGTTGAGACGCAATCGCTCGAAACGGGCGCGCGAATCATAATCCTCCCCTGACTATTAGCGGCATGACAAGTCAGTTACAAACCGTTCATTCAATCACAGCGATGGTGCAAATTGGCCGGCCATGGGGAATCACCGCGATGGGATCGGACCTCGTGCCGTCCGCGACAGTCCGGAGTAGAATCCGAGGAGATCGGCGACCCGGCGAAGTCTGGAACGCTGTCCCTGCGGGTTCATGCCATGCGTGTGCTTGTCATCGAAGACGAACCGGGCGTAGCGGCGTTCGTGAAACGAGGACTGCGAGAGGCATCTTACGCCGTCGATGTCGCCGCCGACGGACAGAACGGTTTCCGGCTGGCTGCAACGGGCGAGTACGACACGATCGTGCTCGACCTCATGTTGCCCGGCAAGGATGGCTTCAGCATCATCCGTGAGCTGCGAGACGACGCCGTCGAAACGCCGATCCTCTGCCTGACGGCGCGAGATTCCGTCGACGACCGCGTGCGCGGCCTCAACCTCGGCGCCGACGATTATCTTGCAAAACCGTTCAGCTTCTCGGAACTGCTGGCGAGGATCAACGCGCTGCTGCGCCGTGGCCACAAGCTGACACAGACCACGCTGGCCGTTGCCGACCTGACCATCGACCTGATCGCCCGCAGCGTTTACCGCGCCAACCGGCGGATCGATCTCTCGCCCCGCGAATATGCCCTCTTGGAATACCTCGCACGCAACGCCGGCCAGATCCTCTCGCGCACGATGATCCTCGAAAAAGTCTGGGACATGAATCAGGACCCCCTCACCAATGTCGTCGATGTTCACATCAACCGATTGCGCCGAAAGGTCGACTATGGCCACTCGCGCCCGCTGATCCACACTATCCGCGGAGTCGGATATGTCCTCCGCCCCGACGAAGCCTAAGCGCCGATTCAACACGATTGGACTGCGCCTCACGCTCTGGGGCACGGCGGTCACACTGTTGGTATGCTCGCTGATGTGCGTAACGCTCTATCTGGCCGTTTTTTACTCCTTGCGAGGCGAGGTCGACGCGTTCCTGGAAGGAGAGGTCCACGAGTTCCTCGCCATCCTTCGCCACCGCAGCGACGACTTCTCCGCGGTAGAGCAAGCGGTTCGCCTCGAACTCGGCAGCCGATCTCGAGAAGATCTGTTCTTCCGCCTCGTCGATTCCGACGGAGTCGTCCAGGTCAGCAGCCGCACAAAGGACCAGTCGCCAATTGATTGGCGCCTGCCGCCAGACTGGGGAAAGAACACGAGCGCCATCCGCTTCGATACGATTCGACCACCCGGGAGCCGATTTCCGTTCAGAATTTGCAGTAAGCCCGTGCGGTTGAGCGATGGGCGGTTGAGCGCGGCTCAGGCGGGCTACTTGCTCGACCGCCTGACGTCATCACTCGACCAGTTTCGTCGCATCTGTCTCATTGCGTTGGCGCTGGTCGCCGTCATCGCCGTGGTGGGCGGCCGTTTTCTCGCTTCGCGCAGCTTGTTGCCGATTGCGACCATGACTTCCACGGCCCGCCAGATCGGCGTGAAGCGCCTGAATGACCGACTGCCGCGGACCGGAAACAGCGACGAGTTGGACGCACTGGCCGCCACGCTCAACGAAATGCTCGACCGGATCGAGCAGTACGTGACCGGCCTGCAACGATTCACCGCGGACGCTTCTCACGAGCTCCGAACGCCACTGGCCGCCCTCCGCGGCAGCGCCGAAGTTGCGCTCTCCCGCAGTCGAACGCCCGAGGAGCTGCGAGCAGTCGTGGAGGAGAGCATCGATCACTACGACCGCTTGTCCCGCATCGCGGACAGTCTGCTCTTTCTCGCGCGCGTCGACGCCGGCGCCGCCGTCCTCGCGCGCGAGCAAATCCGCCTTGACAAGGCCGTCACCGATGTGATCGATCTCTACGCGCCGCTGGCCGGCGAGAGCCACATCGATGTCGCTTGCGCGCCCACAGAGCCGCTCTGGATCAACGCCGACGCCGGCCGCATTCGGCAACTCTTTGGAAACGTGCTCGACAACGCGATCAAGTACATCAATCCGCCTGGCAAAGTCGAAGTCACCCTCTCAAAAGCCAACGGCTCCGCCGTCGTCAAGGTCCGCGATACCGGCGTCGGAATCCCCGCCGAGGCGATTGATCGTGTCTTCGACCGATTCTTCCGCGTCGACCAGTCCCGAGCCGCAGGCCGGCAACACGGAGCCGGCCTCGGGCTACCGATCTGCCGCTCAATCGCCGAGGCCCACGGCGGCCGAATCGAGCTTTTCAGCCAGCCCGGCCAAGGCACGATCGTGACCGTGACTCTGCCGCTGGACCACAACGAATGAACGGCGATTGAATTGCAGTCGCTGAACCCAGCCAGCGCGCACCCGCAAGCGACTACCCCACAGGCACGAGGACCTGCGCCGTCCGCGCCGGCAGGTAGATCTGAGTACTCTGCGGCCTGCCTTGGCTCGCAACACGCTGCACCGGATAGATCTGTCCCGGTGAGACGATCGCGTGCCCGCCGAACCACAGGTCATCGGTGTTCAGCACAACGCGGTAGTCTGAAGCCTCCGGAACACCAACCCGGTAGTTTGCATGTGACGCCGTCGGATGCAGGTTAAATGCCAGGACGAACCGCCCGCGCCGCGCCACCAGCGTCTTTCGTGCCTCGTCGGTCTCGATCATCTCGATCGGCTGCGCCGTTAGCAGTCCGCCATCCGCATCCAGTCGCATCATCGCCCGGTCAAACTCTGCCAGATCTCGATACCGTAGCAACTGATCATCGGCCAGGTGCCACTGCCGCCGTGCATATTTGTAAGACCAGTTGTTTCCCACCCTTGGAAAATCCACCCATTCCGGGTGGCCGAATTCGTTCCCGATGAAGTTCAGATATCCGTCCCCGCCCAACGCGAACGTTACCAGCCGTATGAGCTTATGCAGCGCCATCCCGCGCTCGATGATCGGGTTTTGCGTCCCCTTGCTCATGTGAAAGTACATGTCCTTATCCATGAGCCGGAACGCGATCGTCTTGTCCCCGACCAGCGACTGATCGTGGCTCTCCGCATACGCGATGTGCTTCTCCCCGAATCGCCGGTTCAGCAGCATGTGCCCGATCTCCCCCGGCGACCAGTCTTCGTCCCGTTTCTCTTTCAGAATCTTGATCCAGTAGTCCGGCACACCCATCGACAGTCGATAGTCAAACCCGATCCCGCCCTCGCCGATCGACCGCGCCAAGCCCACCATCCCCGACATATCTTCGGCCACCGTCACCGCCGTCCGCCGCACGTCATGCGCCAGCCGATTCGCGAGCTGCAAATAGGTGATCGCGTCCTCATCAAGATCGCGGACCAGGTAGTCGTCGTAGTGCCCGAAATCCCGCCCCAGGCCATGATGCAGGTACATCATGCTCGTCACGCCGTCGAACCGGAACCCGTCAAACCGGAAATCTTCCAGCCAGTAGCGCACATTCGACAACAGAAACCGCTGCACCTCCCACTTGCCATAATCGAAGCACAGCGAGTCCCACGCCGGATGCTGCCCGCGCGGCCCGGCGTGAAAATAGAGGTGGTCCGTCCCGTCGAACAGGTTCAACCCCTCGTTAACGTTCTTCACCGCGTGGCTGTGCACGAGATCGAGAAACACAACCATTTCACGCCCGTGCGCCGAGTCGATCAACTCCTTCAGTTCCTCCGGCGTCCCGAAGCGCGACGATGGCGCGAAAAAGCTGCTCACCTGGTATCCGAACGATCCGTAATAGGGATGCTCCTGGATCGCCATGAGTTGGATCGCGTTGTATCCCGCCTCAGCGATCCGCGGCAGGATGTGCTGCGTGAACTCCCGGTACGTCCCGACCCGCTGCTCCTCCAGCGCCATCCCGACATGCACCTCGTAGATGCGCAGACCGCCACGAATCACCGGCACCGCGTGCTTCCACGCGTACGCCGCCGCCGGCTCCCAATACTGCCCCGCAAACTCGCGCCCCTCGTTCCGAAACTCCACCCGCCGGATGTACGCCGGAATCCGATCCATCGCCCCGGCCGCCGACACGACATGCACCTTTACCCGTCCGCCATGCCGCAGCCGCTCCGCATACGCCGAGTCCGGCAAGAAGATGCTCCACACGCCGAACTCGTCGCGCGCCATCGGATGCCCGCGCCGGTCCCACTCGTTGAAATCGCCGATCAGGTACAGCCCCGACGCCCCCGGCGCCCACTCGCGATACCACACCCCCGCCTGCCCGTCACGCTCCCCTCGATTCAATCCATAGTACAAATGCCCCCGGCTGAACCGCTCGAGCGACCCCTCGGCCTTCTCGATCCGCCCCACCGCGTCCCGATACCGCAAATGCCGCCGCCGCAATCGATCCGCATACGGCGCAAGCCATGGATCGATGCCGATCAATGCGGTTCCGTCGGGTTGAGGCGTATGTGACGAAGGGACCACGGAAATCCTCGGCCGACCAACGGCGGCCGATCCCATGGTACACGGATTCGCCGGACTCGGGCCAGCCGAAATCGACCTCGCTCCGCTACAACACCTTCAACACTTCCGCATCAAACTCCTTCTCATCCCCCGGGCTGAAGTTCACATGCGAATACCGGATGACTCCCTTCTTGTCGATGATGTACACCTGCGGCACATACTTGCACCCGTACCGCTTTGAGAAAATCTCAAGGCCATTCATCAACATCGTCTGCTTCAGCCCGTTCTCGCTGACGTACTTCTCCACCGTCTTCCGCGGCTCATTCCATGCATTCACCGACAGCACCATCAGCCCGCGTCCGCTGAACCGCTCCTGCAGGGCGCTCAACTCCGGCGCTTCGAGCCGACACGGCCCGCACCCCACCGCCCCGAACGAAAGAAGCACCGCCTTGCCGCGCAGGTCCGACAGCGTCACCATCTGGCCGGTCAGCGCCTTGAGCGTGAAATCCGGCGCCTCCGTACCAATTGCCGGGCTGTTCGGCTGCTGCGGTGACGACAACCTCTCGCATCCGGCAGCCGCCGCAACGCCCGCCACCAGGCAAATCCAAGACGCAATTCGCATGACTTACTCCGGCCGGCCCAGTCTCATCTATCGGCAACTACGGCCCGTCCACCTTCGCGGTTCGGTTGCACGGCCGATCGCCCAACCGTCGGATCGGTGACGATGTCGAATCATCGTCCCTCCCGCACCCTCTTATCGATCCGCTCAACCGCCAGCCGCTCGCAGTCCTCGATGTTCTTCGGATCGATCCGCTGAAAGTCTGGCCACTGGTTGTTCTGAAAATCCACGATCACCCACTCACCGGCCTTGTCGCAGATGACGAAGTGCACGCCGCCCACCGGCCCGTTCGGCGACTTCATCAGGAAATCGGCGAGCACCGCGTACTCCCCCTCCGGCGGATGGCTGCGAACATGGTCGCGAAATCCTCGCGCAAAGTCCCAAAGCAGCTTCTGCTCGTTCGGCGACGGATTCATCCGAATCTCAACCGGTGACCCGACGCACACTGCCCGGCATCCGAGCCTTTTCGTCATCGCCGCGGCGATCCGCTCCCCGCTCGCGCGGTCATTCGTTCCCGCCGCTCGCGTCGGATAGACGCTCACGTTCGCCGTCCCGATACCCGTCTTCAGCTTGGCCGCGCGGGATTTCATGGCATCACGCTCCGCCTCGCTCGGAATGCCCGACTTCTCCGCCCAGAGCTTCGCGAATCGCCCATTGGGATTCTCCGACTCGTTCTTCTTCCACCCCGTTCGCGAAAAGACTCGCTCGCCGACGAGCACCGAGCATCCCATCGGGTCGGGATCGCGCGCGGCGGTTCGCTTGAAGTCTGCGTCCGACTTCTGCTGTCGATCCGAGAGCACCAGCTTGCCACTCCGGTCCACGATCAGCCATCGCACCTCGGTCGGCCCTGTATTCGGGCTGCCCAGGTACTCCGCGAGGAGGCCATAGTTGCCCTCTGCCGGGTGCTCTTTGACATATTCACCGAACGCGATTGCCGTCTGTTCCCACGCTTGGCCCGCCTGTGGCATGAAATTGCCATCGACCGCGTCGATGCTCCCCATCCCGTACGACTCGAGCACGAGCCCCAACGCATCCGCAACCATTCGATTCGGCCTACCCTGGACGATTACCGGGTAGATCATCACCTTCGCCCCCGGCCCTGCCGCCTTCAGTGCCGCTACCCGTTCGGCCATCGCCGCATCCGTCGGCTCCCCCGCCTGGCTCAAGCCCGGAGCGAGCAACATCGACCCCAAAGTAAGCACGACGAAATGTAACGGTTTGCAAGACATGGTCCTTCTCCTTGTTCAAGATCCACTGAATGTAAGCACGTACTTACATAATGCACAAAATCACACGCGACCGTCGCACCACATCGCCTACGCCCCGCCTTCCAGCAACACCCGCCCGACAACTCCGATCAGTCGCTTCCGATCACCGTCCCGCAGCGCGCCGACCTCCCGGCCGATGTTGCACGCCGTACCCAATCCGATGACCGCCCACGCTGCCAGCTCGGGCGGAACGCCGTTCGCGCGTCGCTCCGAGCGACGCTGCGATGCGATCTGGCTCTCCAGGAATCGATGAAACCGCGCGAACATCCGCCGCAGCGCCTCTCGGACGTCCGGGTCATCTGCTTCGGCCAGCGCGTTGAACACGATCCGATAGTGGCCGAACTCACCATGATGCGCCGCTTCGTACTCCAGAATAGTCCGCGCCGCGTTTCCGCTGCCGCGCGCCGTCCCCAGCAGACGCAGCCAAGTCTGCTCCGAAAAGTCGTACACGTAGTCGATCGCTGCAACAAACATCGCCTTCTTGTCCGGCCACAGCCGGTACAAAATGTTCTCTCGTACGCCGCATCGCCGCGCGATCGCCGCCGTCGTCGCCCGCCGGTACCCCAGCTCCGTAAATGCATCCGCCAGTACCGGAAGCAGCTCTTGGCGTCTCTCTCGAACTCGACTCGGCCGCGGCATCGGAGCGCTCCGGTTAAGTAAGCGTACACTTACATTATAACAAACCCGCACGGCGCCGCAAGGAATTTTCCGCAATCTCGCTTCCCTCCCGACGGTTCCTCACGCAGAAGCCAACCCGATCGATTCATAAGTCCAGCATTGGCATGATCGAACAATCGGTCCACGTTTGGCGGTCAATCCCGGTACGCCGCTTGCTCGAAAGACTCCGGCGGGTCGCGCGGACGACCGCCGCGCGCCCGGCCCGTCTCAGCGGTCGGTCGCGGTGCATTTCTGGAGGACCCACCCATGCTCACAATGGACAAACGCGCGGATCTCGCCGGTCCGGGGATCGGCGACTACAACGAGCTCGAACGTGTCCTGCCCGGAGACTATCGCTCGCTGCTGAATCCGAAGGACACGCAGCGGGCCATCTTCGCCGCGAAGGCCTTCATCGAGGAAAACCTCTGCAAAGAGTTGAACCTCATGATGGTCCAGGTTCCCCTGATCGTCGATGCCGAAAGCGGCGTCAACGATATGCTCGACCGTGACGGCTCGCGCACCCCCATCCAATTCCACATCTCCAATGACCACGAACAGCACCCGATCGATGCCCAAATCGTTCAAGCTGCAACGAAGTGGAAGCGCGTAGCCCTCAAGCAGTTCAACATGGGAGTCGGCGAGGGGCTCTGCACCGACATGCGCGCCGTCCGCAAGGACTACTTCCTCGACCACGATCACAGCGTCTACGTCGATCAGTGGGACTGGGAGCGCGTCATCACTCCCCAGCAGCGGAACCTCGAATTTCTGAAAGACGTCGTTCGCAAGATCTGGAAAGTCTTGCGCGGCGCTGAATTGCACGTACAGCGGCTCTTCCCGCAGCTCAAGTCCACGAAGTACCCAAACCTGCCGGAGGAACTGATATTCATTCACGCCGAGGATCTCCTCGATCAGTTCCCCGACATGCCACGCAAGCAGCGCGAGACCGCCATCCTACAGAAGCACCCGGCGGTCTTCATCATCGGCATCGGCTGGATCCTCAAGGATGGCTTCCCGCACGAAATGCGTGCCGCCGACTACGACGACTGGGTCACCGAAACCCGTACGGGCGACGGCCGCCCCATGCACGGCCTCAACGGCGACATTCTCGTCTGGAACCCCATCACTCGCCGACGACACGAGCTGACGTCGATGGGCATCCGAGTCAACGCACAGACGCTGCGGAAGCAACTCGAGATCACCGGCCAGCAGGACTTTCTAAAGCAGCCATACCATCAGGCCATCGTCAAGGACGAGCTGCCGCTCAGCATTGGCGGCGGGATCGGGCAATCCCGCACCTACATGCTGCTGCTCAAGAAGGCCCACCTCGGCGAGGTCAGTGTGACGGTCTGGCCGCGGATCCTGAAGGAGATGTGTCGCAATCGACATATCAACGTGCTCGAATAGCTCCGCTTCCGGCGTCGGCACGGCGCAGGCCGCTGTTCCGTCCGCGCGCGGTGGTGTGGATCCACCGCGCGCGCCGCCGCAGTGTTGTCTCACAACTCACCTCGCGCGACGCCTCAACCAAATCGCCCGCTTGATCGTTTGGTCCCGTTCGGCAATAAAGTCTGCGTTCCTGCCCGTTCTTGGAAAGGGCGCTACGCGGACAGACGAAGGAAGTCCATGCATATTGCGATCCTTACAACCGGCGGAACGATCGAAAAGGTATTCGACGAAACCGACGGCTCGCTTCGAAACGTTCATTCGATACTCCAGGACATCCTGATCCGCATGCGCCTCCCGGATCTGACGACCCAGCACGTCCCAGTGATGTCGAAGGATTCGCTCGAGATGACCGATGCCGACCGGGCGCGGATTCTCTCCGCCGTCCGCGACGCGATCGCCGACAACGACGCGGTGCTCGTCGTGCACGGCACCGATACGCTTTCCGTAACCGGCGAGTACCTGCACACGCACCTGCCAACCCTGGCGAAGCCGGTGGTGTTGACCGGCGCATTCCGTCCCTACGAGTTCCGCGACACCGACGCCTATCAGAACATCACCGAGGCCCTGCTCGCCTGCCGCATTCTCCCTCCCGGGGTCTACTGCGTCATGCACAATCAGGCCCTCAAGTTCCCCGGCGTGATCAAAGACCGCCATCATCGAACGTTTCGCCGCACGAAGAAGTAGTTCCTCCAAAATCCACACATCCGCGCTCACATTCCTGCTAAGATGAATGGCGCCTCGCTCGCAGGACCAGCGATGCTTCGCGCCACCGATTCAATGCCGGTTCGTTCGCTCGGGGCGCTCTGCGGCCTCTTCGTCGCGCTGGCCGCTGGCTGCGATGTCCTCGATCTACCGATCGGACCGATCCCGACCACTGACGACCCACTCATCCAATCCTTCCTCGCCCCGGTGCCGCGACTGACCGTCGGCAACTACGACTACTTCGGCGCGTCCAAGACCCCCGACGAGGCCCGCGCGATCGTCCTAGCCGCCGGCCTCGATCCGGCCAACCCCGCCCACTTCGCACGCCTCGGACTCATTCACGTCACCGACCAGCTCATCGCCGACGGCCGCGACCGTTTCTTTCGCCAGCCGCTCGGCGATCCCGACTCACTCGGTCGCATCTTTTCCCTCCGCGGCGAAGTCACGCTCGGCATCGATACACTTCAGTCGATCGACCCTGCGCAAGACCCCAACGGCGCTCGGGCCCTCCGCCGTTCGCTCGTACTGACCCTGCTCACTCGTCCGCGCCTGGCCACCACGAACGTCCGCGTCCGCCTCGACGCCGACCTCCGCGTCGGTTCGCACTTCTGGCCCGCGGGCAGCACGATCGACACCGGCCTCGACGTTGCCGTCGGCCAGACCCTCCCCGTCGGTGTCGAAACTGGCGCATTGAGCTGCGCCGCGTGCCACGCGGCCGTCGATCCCGGCACCGGACGGGTCGTCGTCGGTGCGCCAAATAGCGACCTGAACATCGGCCTCTTCCTCGCCACCGTCAGCAACACCGCCGCCGCCTTTCTCCGCTTCAACAGCGCCGACATTGACCCCTTCGAACCGCGTTTCCCTAAAACCGGCCGTCGCATCCTCGACAGTAACGGTACGCCCGTGCAGCTCCCCGACCCTGCCGCCTTCGAAGACGCCGTCGACGACCTCGTCATCAGTATTCCGCGCGGCAACTTCGAAGCCGCCGCCGACGCCACGACCGCCGAAACTCGGATTCCCGACGTCTTCATCTTCGGCGAGGGCGGAATGGGCTACGACGGCGGCTTTCAGATCGGCCCGTTCGGCGGTGCCGCCGCGCTGTCGAGCGCCGTGCATTCGTTCGAGATAAACTTTCTCGGCCCGGAGTCCCTCAGTCGGCTGGTCGCCGATCTCGACCCCGAAATCTACCTGGGACTGGTCCTGCAGAACGCCGCCGACTCCGCGCTGCGAATCCCCGACGGCGTGCGTCCGTCCGAATGGCTCGGCCAACGAGTCCCGCGACCGGAGCAAAACAGCATCCTCACGCTCCCCGGCTATCCCACTCCGTCGCTCTTCTCGCTCAACGGCCTCGCCTTCAGTCCTCCCGGCGAGACATTCATGTACACGCCCAACGCCCTCGCCGCCTATCAGCAAAGTCTCGGCGTCCCGCCCAATCGTTCAATTGCCAATCGTCTGAACCTGGCCAGCGGCGCCGTCCTGCGCGGCGCCGAGGTCTTCGCGGCTGCGAATTGCCATACCTGTCACGCCCCCCCGTTCTTTACCAACGGTGCGATCATCCCCAATAACATCATCAAGGCCGGTGCTCGCCGTGCGAAAGCCCGCCGCATCTTCGACGGCCGCCTCACCGATGCAGTGATACCCACATTCGATCAGGCTGTCCCCCTCCAACCCGGCGCAACCACGCTCACACTTCCGCCCACCCCGAATGCAGCGAGCAACCTCGTCCTCCCGCCCGGCCTCGACAACCCCGACGGCGGCTACAAGGTCGCCGGTTTGCTCGGAATCTACCTGAGAGCCCCCTACCTTCACGACGGCAGCATCGCCGCAGGCATTGACGCGCTCAAGTTCGCCGCCGATGGCTCTTACCAGATCGCAGCCGCCTCCAGCATCGGCTTGCCCGGAACGCTGCAGATCAACCGTCCGATCGACGCCGCCAACTCGCTCTGCGTCCTGCTTGATCGCGACCTCCGCGCCATCCTCCTCGCCAATCACGCTGTCGCGCCCGACCTCGCGCGCAACGGCGTCGAAGGCATCGGCCACGAGTTCTTCGTCGACCCAGCCGCCGGGTTCTCCCGCGCGCAGCAGTCCGACCTCGTCGCCTTCCTCCTCGCCCTCGACGATGACCCCGGCCGCTGAAACGCCTTGCGTTTCACTCACACGTGAACGGTTGCTCGCTTCGGTTTGGGTTGCGCCTCCGGCTCGCTGTCATCGTCGTCGTGCCCGTTTGGTGCCGCCAGCGTCACCTGCCGGAATCGTGCCGTGAAGTTCTCCCAGTCGATCACGAGCCGCCCGCCGACCGCTTCATGCTGCTTCTCCCACGAAATGAACAGGTCGAGGCACGCATGATCGACATATGTCAGCTCCTCAAAGTGCACGTGAAGTTCGTGGTTCGGCGGAATCTCCTCGAGCGCTGCCGCCAGCTTCGGCAGCCGGATGAACGTCGCCGCACCGCTCAGCACCATGTCCGTCCGATTCGCGTCAGGCGATCGCCGTCCCTCGACCTTCAGGTGCGAGAACGTATAAAGCAGCTTCAGCAGTGCCAACACCACGCCGGTCATGACGCCAATCAGGAGGTCGAACGACACGATAATCGCCATCGTCGCGACATAGATTGCCGCCTCCCCGCGGCTCACATGCCACAGCTCGCGAAGCCCTTTGATGTTGACCAGTTTGATGCCCGTGTACACCAGGATCGCCGCCAGGACTGCAGCTGGAATGTGCGCGAGCAGCCACGGCAACTGTGATACCGCCAACAGCAGCCACACCCCGTGCAGGATTGCCGATCGCCGCGTCTTCGCACCCGCATTTACGTTTGCCGCGCTGCGAACAATCACGGCCGTCATTGGCAGCCCGCCGAGGATCCCGCAGGTCATGTTGCCGATTCCCTGCGAGAACAGCTCACGGTCAAACTTCGTCCGCGGCCCCGTATGCATCTTGTCGACCGCCACCGCGCACAGCAGCGTCTCTGCCGACGCGATCAGCGCCATCGCCAGCGCCCCCAGGATGACCGCCCGCTGCGTCAGCCCAAACGTGATGATCTCCCACGCCGGTATGTTAATCGCCGACCGAATGGTGTTCGGAACCGCGATCCGGTCAATCGGTAGCTTCAGCAAATCCGCCGCTACCGTCCCCACCAGCACCGCAATCAATGCCGCCGGAATGACCTTCAACCGCCCCCGGCCGATCACTGGCCACAGCAGGATCGTCGCAATCGTCAGCAGCCCCGTGTAGGCGGCCTTGTGATGCACCGACCAGTCAAACGGCAGGATGCCCTTGCGAATCGCCTCCGGAATCGAAAGCAGATTCGCAAGCCCACTCGGCCGCGGTGAGTCGTGAACCATCACGTGGATCTGGCTCGCCATGATTAAGACGCCGATGCCGGCCAACATCCCGTGCACGACTGCCGGCGAGACGGCTCGAAACCATTGACCTACCCGCGCGGCGCCCGCTGCGACCTGGATTGCCCCCGCCAGCAGCACGGTCACCCCGAGCAGCGCTAATGCACGTTCCTCGCCGAAGGTCTGCCGATAATTCTCCAGCCGCTCGAACACGAGCACGCTGAGGCCAGCTGCCGGACCGCTCACCGACATCGGCGAGCCGCCGATCAGTCCAACGACGATCCCGCCGACGATCCCGGTCACCAAACCGGCCGCCGGCGACACCCCGGACGCCACCGCAATGCCCATGCACAGCGGCAGCGCGACGAGGAAAACCACGATCGATGACGCAAAGTCGTGGCGCAAAGCATCCGCAAAACTGGCGCTTTTCCCATGATTCAGTGGCGTGGCCATACTCAGCTCCGTTCGCTCTCATCGACGCGGTAGTAGCGACTTTTACGCTGTCACGGGTTCGGCTGACTGAACGAGCGAGACAAATCGACCCTCGCGCGCGTCATATCGCGTAACCGTCCCTTCACCGATGTCATAGACCCAGGCGTGCAGCTCGAGCTCTCCAGACGCCGTTCGCGCGGCGACCGAGGGGTGCGTCTTCAGATTGTCGATTTGAACGAGCACGTTTTTCTCAATCGCCGACGTCAACTGGTCAGCTTCCGACCCTTCGGAGCAACAGGTTCGAACCACGCGCAATGTGCTCTCGGCGTGTTGCAGCCAGGACGACACGGCCGGCAGGTTGCCGAGTGCGCTCTTGTGCAGGAGCGCCCGCATGGCCCCGCAATCCGAATGCCCGCAAACGATGATGTGTGGAACCCGCAATACCTCCACCGCATACTCAATCGTCGCGTCCTCGCTGTTCGGGATCGGGTAATACGCCGGAACGATGTTTCCCGGATTGCGCAGAATGAACAATTCGCCGGCATCCGTTTGGGTAATCAAATTGGGGTGTACCCGTGAATCGGAACAGGTAATGAAGAGCGCGTTCGGCTGCTGCTCCTTCGACAGCTTGCGGAAGAATTCCCGCTGCTTCGGGAATACGTGTTCTTGGAACATCCTTACGCCGCGAATGATCTTCTCCATGCGAAATCTCCAGGCCGCGCAATGGCGCGGCATTGACTGCAAATGCTTCTAAATTTGAATACTGTTTCCAATCGCCGTCTGCGTCATGCGGACGGCCGAGTTGCGCAACTAGGGTGTGAAATCGCTGCGGAATCAGCAGAGAAGGGGCGCGCCGAGACCGTTCATGCGGTCTGATTCAGCGCTGATTACGTTCGGGATGCTCGAAGGTCGATCCAGTCTGCGATATTGAGAAATCTCGATGGCCGGTCCGCCCGGCGCCGGCCGGTAGAGTGTCTCGTGACGATGATGCCGCCGATGCTCGACCGCCACCGTCTCCGACTTTGCCTTGCCCGTCGGATGCGATTCCTCTTCCTCGGTCGGCCACACCGGTCCGGTCGTCGTCGGATTCAGAATTCGGGCCGGCGTCGTCCCCCCCGCCAGCCCCATAATGTTCAGGCCCATCAATGCGAGAAAAAGCCACCGGCCATGCGTGCGCGACGGTGACCACACCAGCCGATGGGGCCGTCCGGACGTCGTCCACGCGAATGTTGTTTCCATACGCACTCTAAGAAACCGCTCCGATGCGAGCTTTCTCAACCCTAAGGTTAGTTTCCGTCTTCACACTCGTCAATGCGATTATGCCCCAAATTCGATGCAGATCAGCATTTTACACCGGGCGCAGTCGGTTATTGCCCGCACGTGAAGTTTCGACAGTATCGACGCTAGACTACCGAAACCACGGCCTGAGTTTGCCCGATCGGAGCTCGTACTCGTGTCCACACTCCACTGTCCGCACTGCGGCTACAACCTGTCCAACCTGCCCGAAGATCGCTGTCCCGAGTGTGGCAAGCCGTTCGACCGCGCTAAACTTATCACCCAGACACGTTCCGGCATGCGCCCGATCCAACTCCGTGAGTTCGTTTTCCGCCTCGCGATGCCTCCCGGTGTATTCTTGATCGGATTGCTGATTCTGGGGTTATTATCGTCAACCCACATCGAAGCATTGATCCCCATTGGCGTCGTCGTCTCAGTGCTCGCCGGTCTTTTTTGGCTGATCGCCGGCCTCGCAAATGCCATCAACCTCGCCCGTCGACTTGCCGCCAACCACGACCTCCGTGCCGAACGAACCCGAACCGACTCCGAGCGTTCCGCGTTCGTCTTCTTCGTCTCCGCTGGACTCTGGTTATGCCAGTTTGCCATCGGCTTCGGCGGTTGCGCTGCCGCCGTAATGGTCGGAAACGCCATTTTCTAAACCACCATGCTAATCCCCCTCACGTCCCGGCCCGCAATCAAGCAGACCACCAGTCTCTGCCCACATTGCAAGCGCCAGATCGCCGCGGAGGTATATGAATCCGACGGTCGCGTCTTTCTCCGAAAATCCTGCCCCGACCACGGTCACTTCGACGTCCTCATCAACTCAGACCGCCGCTTCTACTACGAATCCTGCGGCGCCGGCTGCGCCTGCCAGACCACACCCGGCCACTCCGAAGCCATGATCGAAACCGCTGCTACCTGCATCGCCCGCATCGAATTGGTCGAGTCCTGCAACCTGAGCTGCCCCACCTGCTACGCCGCCAGTCCCCTCGGCGAATCGCACGAACTCAAATGCCTGACGTCCGCCGAGTTCTGGTCCCGCGTCAACGCCGTCATCGACCGCAAGGGCCCACTCGACATCCTCCAGCTCTCCGGCGGCGAGCCCACCATCCACCCGCATTTCGTCGAACTACTGGATGCCGTTCTCCAAGATCGCCGTATCGGCTACACGCTCATCAATACCAACGGCGTCCGCCTCGCTCGCGACGACCGCTTCGTCGCCCAACTCGGCGATCTCCACCGCAAGCACCGCAAGTTTGAAATCTACCTCCAGTTCGACGGAACACAGGAAGCCGGACAGCTGGCCCTGCGCGGCGGCGACTTCCGCCGCGTCCGAGACCTGGCGATCGAGCGCACCGCCAGGTCTCGGACGCGGCGGAGACCTGGCGATCGAGCGCACCGCCGCGCATGGGATCCCGACCACGCTCGCCATGACCGTAACCGACGACAACCGGTCGCACCTCGGCGACACTCTCCGCTTCGGACTGTCGCGTCCAAGCGTCCGCGGCATCACATTTCAGCCCATGTTCCGCTCCGGCCGCACGCACCTTCCACTCCATGCATCGATCCGCCGCCTCAACGTGGCTGATGTTGTGCTCGGCCTCATCGAACAAAGCCCCGACTTGCTCAGCGAGCGCGATTTCACCCCGCTGCCATGCGGCGACCCCAACTGCCACTCCATCGGCTACCTGCTCCGCCGCAACGGCCTCACCCTCCCCGTCTCAAAGTTCATCGACTTCTCGCAGGTCCAGGGTTTCCTCAAGGACCGCGTCGACTTCAACATTCATGACCTCGCCAAGTGCGGCTGCGAATCCGAGCCCCTCGGCCGCATCCTCCGCGACCTCGAGATTGGCCCCGACAACGTCTTCCGCCTTTTCGTCAAGCCCTTCATGGACGTCTGGACCTACGACCAGGATCGCATCGATCGCTGCTGCGTCCACGTCATCGGCGAAAACGGAAAGCTCGAATCCTTTTGCCGCCACTACGCGATGAAGGCCTAGCAAGGTCTGCCGATGCCCACGAACCCGTCCTACGGCCTCCTCATGCTCGCCGGCCTTGCGATCTCCGCGCTCCTCTGGCAGCGCCTCAGCCGAAACCGGCCCATCCCGCTCCTGGTCTTCGTCGGCGGCCTCATCGGCGCGATCCTCGGGGCAAAGCTCGGCTACCTCCTCTGCGAACTCCCCTACCGCCTCCACGAGCCCCACCTGGCCGTCAACATCCTCGCAGGGCGCACCATCCTCGGCGGACTCCTTGGCGGCTACCTTGGCGTCGAGTGGGGCAAGAGACTCTCGAACTACACCCAACCCACCGGCGATGCCTTCGCCCTCATCGTCCCGATCGGCCTCGCTATCGGCCGCGTCGGCTGTTGGCTCCAGGGCTGCTGCCCCGGCCGTCCCACTTCACCAGCCTGGTATGCCCTCACCGACGCCAACGGCGTCACCCGCTTCCCCGCCGTCCCCGTCGAAATCGCCTTCAACCTCGCCTTTGCCGCCGTCGCTTGGTTCCTCCACCGCCGCCCCGCCCTTCGGGGCCAGCTCTTCCACATCTACCTGATCACTTACGGCACCTTCCGCTTCCTCACCGAGTTCTACCGCGACACCCCGCGCCTCTGGGGCCCGATCACAACCTACCAACTCCTCGCCGTCGCACTGATCGCCGTCGGCGCCGAACGCTTCCGCGCGCGCCGTCATCTCTCGCTGCACGCAGGTGCGCTCGCATGACCGAACAATCACCACCACGTCGCCGTGCATCCGTTGCGTTCTGGCTTCTGATCGCGGCCGCCATCACCCTTGCGGCCGTCCCGGTTTTCCTGGCCGCGCGCAGCCAGTATCGCGCCGGCCTGAGTTTCGAAAGCAGCCTTCACGCCTTCGGCTTCGTGATCTCGCTCGTCTACATTGCCCCGACCGCATTGACCGCGGCACTCTTGTGCTGCATCGCGCTCTTAATCGCTCGACAGTCAAAACGCATCGGTCAAACCATCGTGTCCATTCTCGCCCTGGCATCTTGCGTCATCATCGGCGTTGCCGCCTTCCAAATCATGCGCGCGGCCTTCTCCGCCGGCCGCGATCGCGCTTATCGGGAAGCCAACCTGACCGCCATCAGCGCAGGCTGCGCGAAACTCGCATCCGACTTCACTTCCAAGAAGCGGCACGAGCCCGGCTACTGGGTCGGCGACGGTTACCCCGATGAGTACGCCGGTCTTCCCCCGGAAATCCGATCCCTTCACCCCAAGGACGTGTACGTAGGCCGCCGCGGCATCATCCTCCAGATGGACGGCGGTGGCCCCGCCGCGCACGAAGGCTACTTCATTCCGACGACCGCACCCGCCGCTGGCTGTGCCGCCTTCGCCGCGGCGAACTCAATCGAAGTGATCTCGTGCAACCCGCCCATCTTTCGCTTCGTACTTTACGATAGTCGCATGCTGCCGTGGGACTGACCGCGCCTACAATCGTCCCGACCCGTCAATCGCGCGAACCGATATGACCTACGTCCCCCCCACTCGCTGGCGAATCATCCTCCCCGCCTACCTGGTTGGCGGCCTTCTCCTCGGACTCGCCCAGCCACTCCTCCGTGCCGCTCTGGTAAAGCTTGGCAAGCACCCCGGCATCGGCACCGCCCTCGACGTCAACCTCCTCATGCCGCTCCTCGCGGCCTCACTCGCGTTTTTATACCCACGCCTCCTGAGTGCCGCCGCCGGCGCGCCGCTCGCGACCTTCGCCTTCCACATCGGCTCGCGCGCCGTCGAAAACCCACGCTTCTGGCAATGGACCTTCATGGGCATCTTCGGCTCCATGAGTCCCATCCTCGCCGCCGCGTGCGTCGGTTACGCCGCCGTCGGACTCCTCACCGCCGCCCTTGTCCGCCCCTGGCGCGACGTCGGCCCGCCTGACACCCCGCTGCGCTGCGACGCTTGCGGATACCTGTTGGTGAATCTACCCCAGCCCCGCTGCCCCGAATGCGGCGCAAACTTCGACCCCGGCCGGATCGCTCGCCATTCCCGCACCGTCAGCTACGAAGAAAAGTCGCCCGAATAGCCGCCGCCGACAAGATCGTCAGTGTGGCCGAAACGCCCGGCTGATCGTAAAGATCGGCAGCAGCAACGAAATGACCAGTCCGCCGATAACTGCCCCCAGCACCGTGATGATGATCGGCTCCAGCATCGCCGTCGCCGCCTTTACAGCCACCGCCAACTCCGCCTCGCTGTAGTTCGACACCCGCTCGAGCACCGGCCCGAGCTTTCCGCTCCGCTCACCGGCCCGGATCATCTGCACAATCGATCCCGGCACAAACGCGTGTTCGCCAAGCACGTCCGACAACGACTTGCCGTGCTGCAACTCGCCGTGCACCTTTCCCCACAGATCCTCGAAAAAAGCGTTGCCGCACGCCGCCTTCGTCAGCTCAACTGCCTCGAGCATTGTGACGCCGCTGTTGATCATCGTCCCCAGCGTCCGCAGACTTCGAGCCAGGTACGTTCGCTGAAACATCCCACCAATCAGCGGAAGATGCAGCTTCACCCAGTCCAGATGCCGCCGCCCCTTCGCCGTCCGAAGGTGCCAAGCCAATCCGCCGCTCACGACGACAAGCCCGCCCAGGACATACGGCCAGCTCGACTTGATGTGCCCGCTTAGACCGAGCAGAAACTGCGTCGCCTTCGGAAGCGCCGCCTCGCGTCCGGCGTATATCGCCGCGAACTTCGGCAGCACAAACGTCATCAGAAATACCGTCACGCCCCCTGCGAAGAGAAGCATGGCGATCGGATAAGTCACCGCACCGCGGATCTTCTTGGCAAGGTCGCGCTGCGCTACGAGATACTCACTCGCTCGCTGCAGCATCGTCCCCATGGCGCCGCTCGCCTCCGACGCCCGAACCAGGCTTACCAGTAGCGGCGTGAAGATCCGCGGATGCTCCGCCATGGCCGCAGAGAACCGGCTGCCCCCCTCCACCTGTTCGATAACGCTGTCCAGGGCCTTCGCGAAAGCCGGCGAGTTCTTCGGGCTGCGGCATCCCTTCAACGCGTCGGCCAGCGACACGCCGGTTTCGACCATCACCATCAACTGGCTCGTAAAGAAGATGACGTCCTCCGAACGGAATCGCTCGCGCGTCAGCACGCTGGGTGCCGCAGAAGCAGCGGTCGTAGCGGGAGTTGCCGTAAACGCCGGCGCGACCCGAACCGGAAACTTCCCCTCGCTCCGCAGCATCCGCGCCGCGTCGGCCGGGTTCGCCGCGGCAAGCGTCCCCTGCGCCATCGCCCCGTTGGCGTCACGCGCGACAAATGCGAATTGCGGCATGGCTTATCAACCCCCTCGGCACTCGCGGCGTCATCCGGCGCAAGCCCGGAAGACCTCCTCGATCGTCGTGATCCCGGCCTTCACCTTCGCCAGGCCGTCCAGCCGCAGCGTTTTCATCTCCGACTGCACAGCCAGCTCGCGGAGCTGCTGCAGGTTGGCCCCATTCGAAATTGACTCTCGCGCCGCGTCCGTCGGAACGAACAGCTCGTAGATGCCAATTCGGCCGAGGTAACCCGTCTTGTGACACTTCTGGCACCCAAGTCCGCGCACGAGGTGCGTCACGGGCATGCCGGCCTTTTCCATCGTGTGCAGTACATTGGCGGGCGGCTCGTACTCCGTTTTGCAGTGCGGGCACGTCTTGCGAACGAGCCGCTGAGCCAGCACCGCAACGACCGACGCCCCGATCAGATACGACTCAACGCCCACGTTGCACAACCGCGTAATCGCCGACGGCGCGTCGTTCGTGTGCAGCGTCGACAGCACGAGGTGCCCCGTCAGCGCCGCCTGCACGGCCGTCCTTGCCGTATCGTCGTCGCGAATCTCGCCGACCATGATGATGTCCGGATCCTGACGCAGCAGCGACCTCAGGACCACCGGAAACTTCAATCCGATGCGCTCGTTCACCTGAAACTGGTTGATGCTTCGCAGGTTGTATTCAATCGGGTCCTCAACCGTGCAGATGTTTACCTCGGGCGAGTTCAATTCCGCCAGCACCGCGTACAGCGTCGTCGACTTTCCGCTGCCCGTCGGACCGGTGACCAGCACCAGCCCGTGCGGCTGGCTGATCTGTGCCCGGAATTCCTTCAGCATCTCAACCGAGAACCCCAGCCGCTCCAGATTCACGAGCACCCGTGCGTTGTCGATAACTCGAATGACGACCTTCTCGCCAAACTGATTCGGCAGCGTTGACACCCGCAGGTCGATCGGCCTCCCCTCCATCATGACGTGAATGCCGCCGTCCTGTGGCAGCCGCCGCTCCGCAATGTCCATCGACGCCATGATCTTGATGCGCGACACGATCGCCGGCTGCATCTTGATCGGGGGATTCATTTTTTCATGCAGCACGCCGTCCACGCGGTACCGAACCCGCAGGTGCCCCTCATCCGGCTCGATATGAATATCGCTCGCCCCCTCCTTCACCGCCGAATAGATGAGATAGTTGACCAGCTTGATGATCGGCGAGTCGCCCGCCATCCCCTCGAGCGACGCGATATCGTCGACCTTCGTCTCGATCAGCTCGAACGACTGCGTCCCGACGTTGTCGATGATGTCGTCGATCACGAACACGTTAGCCGATGGCACGTGCTGGTTCAGCATCGCCAGGATGTCGGACGCCGACGTCGCAACGACCTGCACCGTCGCCCCCGTCACGCGCTCGATCTCTTCGATAAGGAAGACGTTCGTCGGCTCGCTCACTGCGACCGTCAGCACCCCCTCGACGTGAAACAAGGGGAGCACGGGGTATCGCTCGCAGAACTCGCGCGGCAGCAGCTCAACCGCCCGGGCGTCTGCCAGCCGCGGCGTCAGCTTCGCATACGGAATGCCGTACGCCTGCGCCAGCGCCTCGACGATCTGGTCTTCCTTGGCGTAGCCCAGTTCGATCAGCACTTCGCCCAGAAGCTGGCCATGCCCGCGGACTCGCTGTTCCTCGATGGCGTGATCGAGTTGCTCCTGGGTAATCCGTCCGGCCGCGAGCAGAATCTGCCCGAGCTGCTTGCGCGTCGAACTGTTCACCACCGCCTGCGGCATGATCGAATCCCGCCCGCCTTACGTAAAGCTCCGCACAGCCGAATCGAGGTCCTCATGAATCTCGAACTTGCGGTCCAGCCGCGTGATCTCGAAGATCTTTTTTGCAATCTCATCCAACGAGCAGAGCTTCAGCGTGCCCTTGCGCTGCTCGCAGGCCCGGCGCGTCGTGCACAGCAGCTCGAGCCCCGCGGAGTCAAACGCCGACGTCGCGTTGCAATCCGCGATCAACTGGCACCGCCCCTGCCCCAGCGCCTGCTCGCGCTGCTCGATAAAGTCGTCGAGCGTATCGCTCGTCAATTCCCCCTTGACCGTCAGCACCGTAACGGGTCCGTAGTGTGTCGCCGTCACCATTGCGTCACCTGTGCCGCAAACATCTCGCGTGTAAAGATTGGTCGCGAGGCAAAGCTCCCGTGCCGCACGCCGGGCAATGTCGGCATCCCCGACGCCGCGTCATGCGACGGAAGCGTGCTTCCCGCGAACTCATGCGCTTCGGCCAGCAGCGCCGGAACGTTCATCCCCAGCAGCACTTCCGCCAGTTGTGGGTCAAACTGTGTCCCGGCACATCGACGTACTTCGGAGATCGCGACCCGCGCCGGCAGAAACGATCGATAGGTCCGCGTCGTGGTCATCGCATCGAGACTGTCCGCAAGGCAAAGAATCCGGGCCAGCCGCGGAATCTTCGATCCCGCCAGTCCATGCGGATATCCGCGCCCATCGACTCGCTCATGATGGTGCAGCACGCCGGGCAACAGATCCTGGACGTGCGGGACCTTAGAAAGAATGCGGGCACCGATCTCAGGGTGCTGCTTCAAAA
Source organism: uncultured Planctomycetaceae bacterium (assembly GCA_964549445.1). Classification (GTDB taxonomy): domain Bacteria; phylum Planctomycetota; class Phycisphaerae; order UBA1845; family UTPLA1; genus SpSt-539. The sequence continues at coordinate 6,361 of CAZJVS010000035.1, read as the reverse complement.
CCGTGTACTCGTCGCCGGTCAGCTTCCCCGGCTTGATCAGAATCGCGTCCGGAACTCCGATCTTCCCGATGTCGTGCAGCAGCCCCGCCAGATAAACGCGCTGCGCCTCGAACGGCCCAAGCCCGACCGCCTCCGCCAGCCGCCGGCTCAGGAAAGCGACGCGTTCCGAGTGGCCGCAGGTGTAAGGGTCCTTCGCATCAATGCTGTTGATCAGGGAATCGAGCAATCCCAGCAGCAGCTCCGACAAATCGTCGTAAAGCCGCTGCTTGTGGAGGAACGATGCCACGCGATCGGCCACGCTTCGCAGAAGTTGCACTTCGACGGACGTGAAGTCGCCGTCGTCCACGCAGTTGATGGCCAGCAACACCCCGAGACGCCGGCGCCGATGCTGCATCGGAAGCGCCGCCACGTGACGCAGCCACCCCGACGCCCATGCAAGTTCTGCAATCTGCGCAGCGTCGTTGTGGATCACGAGCTTGGTATCTTCGCGCGATTCCTCCAGAATCTGGTTCGCCAGCCGGCGCACCTCATCGGGCGGCGCGTCCTCGCACCCAACCGTCACCAGTTTCATTCGGGATGTCGAAACGCCCGACGCCACAACGGCCGAATCCCCGTTGCCGCCCGAATCCGTCACAAGAAACGCGACGCCCCGCGCCCGGCAGACCGGCAGGCACTCACGAGCCACGCGTTCCAACAGTGGTTCCGTCTCCGCCGACAAGCTCAACTCGCCGCTCAGTCGGTACTGCAGGTTGATTTCCTCGTACGCGCTGTCGAGACTCCGCACGAGATCGTCGAGCTCGGCCTGGCGACCGGCTGCAACGACCGCCTGCCTCAGTGCCGCCCCGAGAATCTCGCCGAGTGCCTCCAGCTCCGTCGCCGTCCGCTTCGCGATGCGCCCACCGAGCTCGCGGATGACCGAAAAATCCAGTTGATGCCGATCGCAGAATCGCCGCCACGCATCTTCGTCACTCGCCTGCTCCGTCAGGCAACAGGCGATGCACACACCCGTCGCCTGGCGCCGTTGGCGAAGCGGGATGACAACACCGACGACCCCCGGGCAATCGGCCGAAATCGCAACGACCCAAGAAGTCTCATTCCCCCCGTCGTGTTCGCGTCGAGCGATGGCCCCAAGCCAAGTCCGCAACACGCCATCCGTGTTCCAGAGAGATGTCCAGAATCGAGGTGCCCCATCATCAACCTGGACGGCCGCCCCGTCGCGGCCCCAGAGCGAAAGCCAGGCGCCCATCCGTCGCCAACCGGCGCAGAGCTCCTCAAAGGCCTCGGCCGCCGGAAATCCCGGCGGTCTCGAACCGGTCGCTGCTCGCTCGGTGGTCGCGTTCATTTTCGCCACAGGACTAGACCGTGCCCGCCCCCGCCATATTGCCCGCAGGAGCCGCGGCTTCCCCAAGGATCTGCTGAACCGTCGCGAGAATTTCACGCGGACTGAACGGCTTGCACATCATCACCCGGATGTTCGTGTCCGCCAGTTCCGAACGATCCAGCGACAGCCCTCGCGCCGTCAACAATACGAGCGGCAACGTCTGCGTCTGGGGACACTGCTTCAGGCGCCGCGCCAGTTCGAGCCCCGAAAACCCCGGCATCTGGTAGTCGGTCACAACGAGGGTCGGTCGGTCGCGCATCGCGCTCTCCAGCGCTTCCTCGCCGTCGGCCGCCGTCACAACGTCATACTCGGCGTTGCGGAGTTTTGCCGCGACAACTTGCACGATATGCGGCTCGTCATCGCAAACCAGAATCGTCGCCCGACCCTTACTCGCCATTTTCGATCTCCCGATGAGGACTATCCGTGCAACGGCAGCGACATCGAGAAGGTGCTTCCTTCCCCGACCGTGCTCGTCACTGCGATTCGTCCCCCGTGAACGGTTTCAACAATGTGCTTGACCAGGTTTAAGCCCAGACCGGTGCCCTTCGCCATCTTGCTGTTCGCCTCGACCCGGAAAAACTTTTCGAAGAGCTTCGGCAGATCCTGGCTCGGAATCCCCACGCCCGTATCGCGAACCGCGACCACGACCGTCCGATCCTGCTCTTGAACCGCCATGCTCACTTCGACGCGGCCGCCGTCCGGCGTGTACTTCACGGCATTGCTGAGCAAGTTGAGCACCGCTTGTGCCAGCAGGTCCTTGTCCGCCAGCACCTGGTAAAATACCGGCGTCAGGTTCGCCTGCAGCTCGATCTTCTTTGCCTCCGCCTGCGGCATGACAACGTCGATCGTCTCTTTGACGACCACCGCCATCGACACCGGCTCTTTCGTCACGCGCACCGTACCCGACTCGATCCGGCTGATGTTGAGCATGTTGTCGATGAGGCGCGAGAGTCGGTCGCTCGACGTATGGATGATCTCGTAGTACTCGCGCAGCGTCTTTTCGTCGGTCGCCTCGCCATCGACCAGCATTTCGACGTATGCTTTGATCGACGACAGCGGTGTCCGCAGCTCGTGCGCAACCTTGGACACAAAATCGCTCTTGGTCTTCGCGATTTGTCGCTCCCGCGTCACATCGCGCATGACCACCACCACGCCGCGCACCCCCGCCGACTTCCCCTCATCCGACTGCCCGACGATCGTCGACAGGGTCACCGCGAAATCGCGCTCGCCCGCCGAGCGCTCGATATTTCGGCGTGACACGGCGTGCTCGGCCTCCCGGCATTGTCGGATGTGCCGGACGATTTCCGGATCGATCGCCAGCTCTCCGATCGGGCGTCGAGTCGCGTCGGCCCGCGTCAACCCCAGCACGCCCTCCGCCGCCGGATTTAGCAGCATCACCCGGTCGAATTCGTCGGTCACCAGCACCGCGTCACTGATATTGTCGATGATCGCCTCAATTTGCCGCTTATGGATGTCCGCAACTCGTCGTTCGAGATTCAATCGCTGCTGGGCCTGCGAAAGTTCTGTCATCCGTTCCTGCAGTCCGCGCACATGGTCGCGCACGATGTCGAGCACCGGCAGCACTTCGCGACTGAGACCGCTCGCCGTCGAATCGACGGCCCGAAAGCTCCGCGACAGCGCCGAAACCAGCTCCGTCCACTCCGCCGCCCGCACGCGCTCCGCCTGCAGCAGCACCAGCACTCCGGTCCCGACCAGCATTAATACGAACACCGAGTGCACCCGCGCCAGATCGGGTCGCGACGACAATGGCCAGATCAGCGTCCACATTGCCGTGATCGCTGCCGCCGCCAGTGGCACCAGTGCCCAACGCGCATTCAGCCGCCAGCCCACCGCCGCCTTGGCCCGCGCCTCCGCGCTTCGCTCCGGTGACGCCGCTTCGCGGCGAACGGTCTCGATCACTGCGCACGCCGAATCGACGGCGGCGACGTCATCTCCGTCATCACTCGCTGACCACGGTCGCACGTCGAGTTGCGTCATCGCGCCCCCTCCTCGTGCGCCCCATCGTGATCTTGCCGCGATACTTCGCGCGGCATCGGCGCCGCCGCCGGCGGGTCGGAAGTAAGCTGCCGCCGCAATTGCACGGCCGGTCCGCAATCCGGGTCGATCCGCAACGCATGATCCAGCGTCCGCGCTGCCGCCGTCTTCTCCCCGGCCTCCGCCTGGACGCATGCGAGCATGCAAAGCGCCATGACGTCGCGCGGATTGTTGTTCAGCGCCTCCGATACATTTCGCAAGGCGCCCTTCGAATCGCCGCTTTTCATCGCCGCGTACGCGCCAAGCAGCCAGCCATGCGGATTGCCGTCGAGCGCCGCCAGGCGCTCCGCCGCTTCGCGTGCCAGCTGCGCATCACCCAGCGCGAACGCCACGCGCGTCATCAGCGCCCAGCCCTCGACGTCTTTCGGTTCGTCAACGAGGAGGCCCGCGAGGATGACGCGCGCCTGCTTCGGCATTCCATTCCGCAGCAGCGCCCGCGCCAGTGCCCGGCGGACGAGTTTGGATGGCGCCGCGGTGTCATTCTCCGATCCCGGCTTCGCATCGCTCGGCTCGCCGCGCCGTTTCGCATCGGCCGAGCGACTCCCCGAGCGACCGCCATCGCGGGACGCCGACCGCTGACCGCCCGCCGTCCCCGATGCGCCGACCAGCGGCAACAGCACCCGGATCGCTTCCTCGTCCTTGCCCGCCCCCTCGAGCGCAAGCCCGAGTTGCGCGCGAACGCGCGGATCGTCGTTCGACAGCCGCGCCGCCTCCCGGTAGGCCGTCACCGCGGCGTCCTTCAGGCCCAGCATCTGATTCGTGTCCGCCACGAACAACCGCAGTTCGACCGACTCTGGAAAGTCCGCCAATCGCTCCTCGACGGACTTGATCGCCTCGACGGGCCGATTGAGTTTCACCAGGGCTTCGGCCCGTGCCACGACATAATCCGGTTCCTGCGGCGCGCTCAGGGCCGCGCTCTCGTAGGCCTTGGCCGCGTCGGCGTAGTTTTCGTATCGCTCGTCGATCAGCCCGGCGACGTAATACGCCTCGGCGCTCGGTTGCGGCATCGCGAGGACGGAGCTGATTGCCTGCCGCGCCGATGCGAGGTGCGCATCCGCCAGTTCGATCTTGGCAAGCATCAGCAGGACCGCCGCGTCATCACCCGACGCCCCTGCGACCTCCTGCAGCGCCGCCCGCGCCTCCTTCGGATTCCCGCCGTCGAGCAGTTCCTGTGCGAGTTGCAGTTTCACCTTCGCCCGCACCCCGCGCCACGATTTTTCTGCGTCGGCGCGCCGGTCAGGCGCCGTGTGCATCTTGAATAACCGTCCCGGATCGGCGCATCCGGCCGGCAACGACGCAATCATCGCGCCAAGAATCGCCATCCGCAGTCGATCGGAAGTCATGGCTTCGCGCCTCCGGACCCGGGCGCCGCAGCACCCTGAGTCCCCGCGTCACTATCACCGCCTTGCTCGTCACATCCCGCGGGCCCCTCAAATCCTTCCGGCAGTTTGAACGGCGGAGCCGGGCGGCCGAAGTCCGGCTTCTCTTTCCCGCCCTCATCATTAATCAGGTTGTAAAGCAGGTGGCGCACCGCCGACGCCTCCTCGTCCCAGCTCCGGCGACCCTCGAGTTCATCGCTCAGCTCCATCGCCTCGAGTTGATGCGGATCCAGCCGCGCCGCCATCTTTGCGTCGCGCAGCGCCTTCTGCGTGTCGCCCCGCGACAGGTGCTCCAGGGCCCAGTGGTAATACGCCTGGCTGACGCGCTCGCGACCCATCCAGACCGCCTCGCGTCGCTGCCCGATTCGGTAGCGCTCGGTGTCGTCGCGCAGCTCCTCGCCCGCCTTCTCTTCCGGTTCGCCCTTCACAATCCGGACCGTCAACAGAATGATGATCTCTTCGCGCGTCAGCGAATCGTCGGTGCTTCGAAACAGCGAGCCGGCGCCGGGAATGTTCCCCAGGAACGGCACCTGGCTCCGCGTCGAATTGCTCACCTCGCGGAAGAGCCCCCCGATCAGGATCGTGTGCCCGTCGCGAACCATGATGTTGGTCGTCACTTCCGTCGTACGTTTGAACGGCAGATTCGACGCCGTCAGCCCGCCCGTTGAATCTTCCGGGTGAATCTCCATCCGGATCGTGCCGTCCCCGCAGATGTACGGCCGGAATAGAAGCCGCGTGCCCGTCTCGAGAAACTCCACGTTCTGAATCGCCGTGGTCTCGGTGATCGTGGTGGTGAGATAGCCATCGCGGCTGCCGACGATGACCTCGCCCTTCTGCTTGTTCAGCGCGAGGATCTTCGGGTTGGCCAGCACCGTCACGTCCGTGAGCTGCTCGAGTGCGCGAATGAACACACCGATCGTGTCCTTGATAATGCCGAACGTAAATCCGCCCGGCGGCACGTTCTGATTGAAATTGGTCCTCGCCGTGAACGTCGTATCGTTCAGCATGTTGGTCGGCGTCAGGCCCGTCGCGATCGACTGGGCCGCCGGGCTCACGCTGTTGAGCTGTGCAAAATCGATCCCGCCGACCGTCGTAAAGTCGATGCCCAGCGCATTCGATTCATTCAGCGTCGCCCGCAGAATGGTCGCTTCCACCAGCACCTGCTGCGGTCGGGTGTCGAACTCCCGCAGCACCTTCGCGATGTGCTCGATGTTCCACGGGTAATCGACCACCACGAGGGCTTCGGCGTTGGCATGTGCGTCGCCGCCGATGTTTGTTCCCTGCGTGCTGCCGCCGTTCGGCGTCGAGCTCGCGAGCCCCTCGCTCGACGATGGCGTCCGCGCGATCTTCCCGATCGAGCTCAACAGCGGAGTAATCAGCCCCTCCGCATCTTTCGCGTTGACGTAGCGCAGCGTGAACACCCGCACGATCGGCTGGCGTTCGGTCTTGCCGATCTCGTCCAGCTCCACCTGCGTGTGGACATAGATCACGTCGCCGTCGCGCCGGAACCCGAATCCGTTCGCCGCCAGAATCACTTCAAGCGCCC